>NZ_BAABJP010000043.1:0-347620 GCF_039543365.1 Actinospineispora eucalypti | reverse complement strand
CCTGCGCAAGTGGGCGCACATGCTCGGCTTCCGAGGCCACTTCCTCACCAAATCCCAGCGCTACAGCACCACCTTCCGCGCCATCCGCGCCGAGCAGCACCGGTTCCAAATCGGGCACACCCTCACCGAGCTGGGCGCTGACCTGGACCCGGACCAGGTGATCGTGGTCAACGACTGGAACGTCGTGAGCATCGGCCACCGCAACCACGCTGAGTACGAACTCGCGCACGCTATCGGCGAACGCGCACGCCACCTACCCGGCGAGAAGACCAGGCGGGAGGGGCATCAATGAGCGCGGGGTTAGCGACTGGTGTGGCGCCGCTGTGGACGGTGGATGACGTCGCCATGTACCTGGGTATCCCGGTGCAGACGCTCTACCAGTGGCGGCGAAAGAACGTCGGGCCGCGCGGGCGTCGAGTGGGCAAGCACCTGCGTTACGACCCGGAGGACGTGCAGGCGTGGTTCCGGTCGCAGGAGAGTGCGTGATGGCGCGCCCACCACTCCCCCTCGGCACGCACGGGAAGATCAAGGTGTACGAGGTCGGGCCGAAGAACTACCGGGCGCGCTGCCGCTACCGAGACTTCGACGGGAAGGTCTACCCGGTCGAACGCTACGCACCGACCCAGACCAAGGCGGAACAGCGGCTCAAGGAAGCGATCCGCGATTGGGTGGCACCGGTCAAGGACACGGGCATCACCGGGGACTCGCGTTTTCGGGAAGCGGCGGCGCACTGGCTGCGGGAGCTGGAGAGCGACGCGGACCAGCAACATCGTTCCTGGGGCACAGTCGACACCTACCGTCACCGGTTGGAAACGATCATCCTGCCGGCGATGGGTGAGCTGCGGGTGCGCGAGGTGTCCACGCCGATCTGTGACGCGCTGTGCCGGCGGGTGCGCGATCGGTCCAGCGCAAGCTCAGCGAAGACCGTCCGGGCGATCCTCTCGGGGATCTGCCAGCTCGCCGTGCGGCACGGGGCACTGGAGACGAACCCGGTCCGCGAGGTCGGACGGCTGGAGAGCCGGAAAGCGCGGAACAAGCCGTCCGCGTCGCGCTCGCTCACCGCCGCCGAGGTGCTGGACCTGATGGGGAAGCTGGACCTCGACGAACGGGCCATGGCCGACGATCTGCCCGACCTGGCGCGGTTCTTCCTCGCCACCGGAGAGCGGACCGGCGAGGCACTAAACGCCGGCTGGTCCAACTTCGACCAGGACGCCAAGGTGATCCAGATGGCCGGGAACGTCATCCGTGCGCGCGGCAGGGGCAAGATCGTCAACTCGGGGAAGACGGAGAACTCGACACGGCCCATCCCGTTGGCGGACTGGTGCGTGGCCATGCTCGTGGAACGGCGAGGCTCGGCGGTCGACCCGAACGGGCTGATCTTCCCGAGTTCGGTCGGGACACCGCGCGAAGCGTCCAACGTACGGAACCGCGCGTGGCGGCCGTTCCTGCGTCGGGCCGGCTACGAGTGGGTGACCTTCCGCACGCTCCGGAAGACCGTGGCCACCCTGCTCGACGATGCCGGGCTCACCGCTCGGCAGATCGCGGATGTCCTCGGCCACTCCCGGCCGTCCATGACCCAGGACGTCTACATGGGCCGGCGGAATCCGAGCAGGGCAGGCGCTGAGGCGCTGGATCGCGCGATGAAGCCGGACGGGCAAAACGCGGGGTAAACGTGGGGCTTGATCAACCCGTATCGCCGCCCGGCCTTCTGACCAGGTAAAACAGTGGGCCCCCGGGGGATCGAACCCCGAACCCGCGGATTAAAAGTCCGCTGCTCTGCCGGTTGAGCTAGAGGCCCGGCACCCCGCAAGGTTACCTACTCCCCGGTCCCGGCCCGCGCCCAGTTCGCGATCGGATGGAACCGCCGGCCGGCGGGAGCCGTCCGTACTGGCGTGATGCGCTACGTGCTGCAGGACATGAGGCAGGTCGGGGCCGAGCTGAACCGCCGGGCCACCGAGGTCACCACGTGGCTGGACGCCCGCGCGGCGCGGCCGCCGACCCCGCCGCCGGGGGATCCGCCCGCCGCCGCGGTCGCCGCGCTCGTCGAGCTGGCGTGCTGCCGTGCGCTGTCCTCGGCGGCCACCCGGCTGACCGCCGCGGCCAGGGCGCTCGACGCGTGCGCCACCGAGCTGGGCACGACCGATACCGACGTGGCCGAGCGGATCCGGCGGTGCGCGGGATGAACGAACGCCACTGGGTCGAGGCGTCCTGGTTGCTCAACTCCGCCGGTCGCACGCCGACGGCGTTCCTCGGTTGGCTGGAGGTCGGCTGGCGGGGGCCGGCCGCGCTGCGCTACGAGGAGTGGGCGCTCGGCTTCGAGCGGGCCTGCCTGCGGATGGCCGAGGCGCTGCGGGTGGCCGGCGAGTCGGCGCGCCGGGGCGGGCCGGCGCTGGCGGAGCGGATCGTGGCCGATCTCGCGGCGGTGGAGTCCGGGTGCCGGGCGATCGACGCGGTCTCGGTGCCGCGCGGACATCCGCGACCCCGTCCGGCGCCACGACCACCGGGGCCGCCCGCCGCGCGGCCACCCATCCCGCCCGCCCGGCGGCAACCCGGCCAGCCCGGAAAACGGCCACCTGGCGAGCCGAACAAACGCCCGCCCGTCGAACGGCCGCCCGCCCGGCCGCGGGAACAACCGCCCGCCCGGCGGCCAGCACCCGATCCGGCGCCGGGCACGCCACCCGTACACCACCTGCCCCGGCGTCGTCATTCGCCGGCGGAGCGTTCCGAACCGGCTCCCCGGGTACCCGAGCCGAGGAAGTCACCGGAGCAGCATCGGGGAGGCAACGTGCGGGAGTGGATAGCGCAGGCGCGGGAGATCCTGCTGCAACACGGCTACCGCCCGGAGCAGATGGACCCGGACGCGATCGCCACGATCATCAAGCACGAGTCCAGCGGCAACCCGTCGGCGGTGAACAACTGGGACGCCAACGCCGCGCGGGGCACGCCGTCCATGGGACTGATGCAGACGATCGAGCCGACCTTCGAGCGCTTCCACCTGCCCGGCCACGACAAGATCCTGGATCCGGTGGACAACATCATCGCCGGCGTGCGGTACGCGGTGGCCCGGTACGGATCGGTCTCCGCTGTGCCCGGCGTGCGCGGTTTGGAGTCCGGGGGCGACTACCGTGGCTATTGATGAACGACAACCGTCTCACCGTCGCCCAGCGCGCGGCGGTGCCGCCCTTCCACGTGATGAACGTCTGGGCGGCGGCCGCCCAGCGACAGCGCACACACGGCGACCTGGTCAGCCTGTCCGCCGGCCAACCGTCCACCGGGGCGCCGGCACCGGTGCGCGCGGCGGCGGTCAAGGCGATCGAGTCGGAGGTGCTCGGCTACACGGTCACCACCGGGCTGCCCGAGCTGCGCGAGGCCATCGCCGGCCACTACTCCCGGGCCTACGGGGTGCCGGTGGACCTCGAGGACGTCGTGGTCACCACCGGGTCCTCGGGCGGTTTCCTGCTGGCCTTCCTGGCCGCGTTCGACGTCGGCGACCGGGTGGCGATGGCGCGGCCCGGTTACCCCTGCTACCGCAACATCCTGTCCGCGCTGGGCTGCCGGGTGGTGGAGCTGGACTGCGGGCCGGAGACCCGGTTCCAGCCGACCGTCGCGATGCTGGCCGAGCAGCACCGCGCCGAGCCGCTGCGCGGGGTGATCGTGGCCAGCCCGGCCAACCCGACCGGCACGGTGCTCGCCCCAGGAGAGCTCGCCGCGATCGCGCGCTGGTGCGAGTCGGAAGGCGTGCGGCTGGTCAGCGACGAGATCTACCACGGCATCGGCTACCCGGATACGCCCGCGACCAGCTGCGCCTGGCAGACCTCGCGCGAGTCGATCGTGGTCAACTCGTTCTCCAAGTACCTGTCCATGACCGGTTGGCGGCTCGGTTGGCTGCTGCTGCCGCCCGAGCTGCGCGCCGCGGCGGACCGGCTGACCGGCAACTTCACCGTCTGCCCGCCCGCGCTGTCGCAGTACGCCGCGCTGGCCGCGTTCGACCCGGCCAGCCTGGCCGAGGCGCAGTCGCACGTGGCGCGGTACGCGGTGAACCGCTCGCTGTTGCTGGACGGGCTGCCCCGGCTGGGCATCGACAGGCTGGCCCCGGCGGACGGCGCGTTCTACACCTATGCCGACGTCAGCCACCTGACCCATGACTCGATGGCCTTCTGCCGGACGCTGCTCAACGCCACCGGGGTGGCCGTCGCGCCCGGCATCGACTTCGACCCGGTGCGGGGCAACGAGTTCATCCGGCTCTCCTTCGCCGGTGCCACCGAGGACATCCGCGAGGCGTTGCGCCGCCTGGAGTCGTTCCTGGCCTGAGGGCTCGTCGCCTAGGGACTCTGGATGCGGTCGAGCACGGCGTCGATGTCGGCGTCGGTCAGGTCGCCGTGGGTCACCAGCCGGATCCGGCCGCCCATCGGGCCGGCCGCTATGCCGGCTTGCGCCCAGTTGGCCAGGACCTCGGGCAGCGCGGCCGGCGAAGGCGGGTCGACCAGGACGATGTTCGTGTCCGGCTTGTTGACCCGCCAACCGCGGTCGGCCAGGCCGGCCGCCAACCGGGCGGCGCGGGCGTGGTCGTCGGCCAGCCTCGGGATGTTGTCCAGCGCCACCAGGCCGGCCGCCGCGAGCACGCCGCCCTGCCGGACGCCGCCGCCAAGCATCTTGCGCAGCCGCCGCGCCTCCTCCACGAACTCCGCCGAGCCGGCCACCACCGAGCCGACCGGAGCGCCCAGGGCCTTGCTCAGGCACACCTGCACCGTGTCCACGCCCCGGGTGAGCTCCGCCGGCGGCACGCCCAGCGCCACCGAGGCGTGCCACAGACGGGCGCCGTCCAGGTGCACCCGCAGCCCGCGCGAGCGGGCGGCGGCGACCAGATCCGCGACCTCCGCGACGGTCAGGACCACGCCGCCCGCCGCCATGTGGGTGTTCTCCAGGCACAACAGGGTGTGGCGCAGCGTGTAGTACGGCCCGGGGGTGCCCGCCGCCGCGAGCACGGCCGCCGGGCTGACCTTGCCCGGGCCGGCGTCGTGCGCCAGCTCACGCGGCATGCCGCCGGCCAGCCAGGCCGGGGTGCCCAGCTCCGCGTCCAGCACGTGCGCGCCGGCCGGCGCGAGGAAGGCGTCACCCCGGTCGAGGTGGGCGAGCAGCGCGATCAGGTTGCCCATGGAACCGCTCGGCACCCACAGCGCGGCCGGCACGCCGAGCAACTCGGCGACGCGTTCACCCAGCTCGAGCAGGGTGGGGTCGCCGTCGAGCACGTCGTCACCCACGTCGGCGTCGGCCATTGCGCCGCGCATCTTGGCGTCCGGACGGGTCACCGTGTCGGAGCGCAGGTCAATCGTTCGAGATACCCCGGTTCTACTCATTTGTCGCACGCTGACATATTGAAACAGCCGCCGTGCAACCACACGGCCGGCCAGTTACGTCCAGTCTTTGCGTAGGAAGGTTCGGGGTGGACCCAGCCGCCGAGCAGGCGTTCGAGGAGTACTTCCGGTCGCGGCGTGATGCCGTGCGCCGGAGTGCCTTCTTGCTCTGCGGCGACTGGCACCGCGCCGACGATCTCGCGCAGACCGCCTTCGTGGCGCTGCACCGCAAGTGGGACAGCATCCGCGAGCCGGCCGCGCTGGATGCCTACGTGCGGCGAACGCTGGTGCGGGCCTCGATCGACGAGTCGCGCCGGCCGTGGCGCCGCGAGCGGATGGTGTCCGAGCTGCCGGAGCCACCGGCACGCGAGGACGGCACGGCGGACGGGGTCGCCACCCGGGAGGCCCTGGTCGACGGACTGCGCAAGCTGCCCCCCAGGCAGCGGGCGGTACTGGTGTTGCGTTACCTGGAGGGCCTGGACGTCGCGGCGACCGCCGCGGCCCTGGGTTGCCGCCAGGGCACGGTGAAGAGCCAGGCGGCCCACGGCCTGACCGCCCTGCGGTCGGTGCTGGGTTCCGCACTGGATGATCTACGGACCGCGTGATAGTGCACGTGGCAGCCCAGGTGAAGGGAGGAGGTGGCCAAGATGGATGATCGCGCGCTCGCCGAGCTGTTCCGGGACGCCGCCGACTCCGCCGCGCAGGGCGCCCCGCCGCCCACCTTCGACCACGCCGACGTGCTGGCCGGTTCCGAGCGCGCCCGGATCCGGAAGCGGCAGCGGGTGATCGGCGGCACCGCGCTGGCCGCCGCGGTGCTGGCCGCCGCCGGGTTGGGCGCGGTCGGGCTGGGCGGCGCCAGCCTGCTCGGCTCGACGCCTTCCTCCGACTCGACGCTGGCCGGCGCGGAGCCCGCGCCGAACGCCCGCTCGATCGTCCCCTACATGGACGCGCCGGAGGCCCGCTCCGACGCCATCCCCCAGCCGGCACCGTTCGGCGCCGCGCCACAGAAGCGCCTGGACAACTGCGCGCGCGTGGACGACGAGCTGTTCCGAATGCTCGGTGAGGCGTTGCCGGAGGTGCGCGGGCTGCACCCCCGCCCGCTGCCGGCCTCCGCGCAGTGCCCGCCGAACGGGCGCGGCTTCGAGGTGGACGTCAACGACAACGGCATCCAGGGCTCGTTGCAGGTAATCCTGTCGCCCCGGCCCACCAACCAGATCAACGTGCAGGTCCCGCCGGGCGGCGGAGTGGTCACCACCGGCACGCCCACCGACGACGGCGGCTGGCTGACCCTGAACAGCCTGTCCGTCAAGCCCGGCCGGGTGCCGTTCAAGGACCTGCTCCGCCAGATCGTCAGCGACATGGCGGACGAACTGTAAGCTGGCCCGACGTGATCCCGAACGTACTGGCCAACCGCTACGCGAGCGCCGAGATGGCGCGGCTGTTCTCCCCCGAGCACAAGATCCTGCTGGAGCGACGGCTATGGCTGGCCGTGCTGCGTGCACAGCGCGAGCTGGGCGTCGCGGTGCCGGCGGAGGCGATCACCGACTACGAGCGGGTGATCGACAAGATCGACCTGGCGTCCATCGCGGCGCGCGAGCGGGTCACCCGGCACGACGTGAAGGCGCGCATCGAGGAGTTCAACGCGCTCGCCGGCCACCAGCACGTGCACAAGGGCCTGACCAGCCGCGACCTCACCGAGAACGTGGAGCAGGCGCAGGTCCGGGATGCGCTGGCACTGTTGGCCGACCGCACCGTCGCGATGCTCGCCCGGCTGGCCCGGCGGGCCGGCGAGTACCGGGAGCTGGTGATCGCCGGGCGCAGCCACAACGTGGCCGCTCAGGCCACCACGCTGGGCAAGCGGTTCGCCAGTGCGGCCGACGAGCTGCTGGTGGCCCACCAGCGGCTGACCGAGCTGTTGGACCGCTACCCGCTGCGCGGCATCAAGGGCCCGGTGGGCACCGGTCAGGACATGCTGGACCTGCTCGGCGGCTCGTCCGACAGGCTGGCCGAGCTGGAGCAGCGGGTCGCCGCCCACCTCGGCTTCGCAAAAGTGCTCACCAGCGTCGGGCAGGTGTATCCGCGCTCGCTGGACTACGACGTGCTGACCACGCTGGTGCAGCTGGCCGCCGGGCCGTCCAGTCTGGCCACCACGATCCGGTTGATGGCCGGGCAGGAACTGGTCACCGAGGGCTTCCAGCCGGGTCAGGTGGGCTCCAGCGCGATGCCGCACAAGATGAACACCCGGTCCTGCGAGCGGGTGAACGGGCTGGCCGTCGTGCTGCGCGGCTACGCGTCGATGGTCGGCGAGCTGGCCGGCAACCAGTGGAACGAGGGCGACGTGTCCTGCTCGGTGGTGCGCCGGGTGGCCCTGCCGGACGCGTTCTTCGCGCTGGACGGGCTGATCGAGACCTTCCTGACCGTGCTGGACGAGTTCGGCGCCTACCCGGCGGTGGTGGCTCGCGAGCTGGACCGCTACCTGCCGTTCCTGGCCACCACCAGCGTGCTGATGGCGGCGGTGCGGGCCGGCGTCGGGCGGGAGACCGCGCACGAGGTGATCAAGGAGCACGCGGTCGCGGTGGCGCTGGCCATGCGCGAGCGCGGCCAGGCGGAGAACGACCTGCTGGCTCGCCTGGAACGCGACGAACGCCTCGGCCTGCCGCCGGGTTCGCTAGGGCTGGGCGACCCACTCACCTTCACCGGCGCGGCAACCTCCCAGGTAGACGCCGTCCTGACCCAGGTCGCCGACCTCACCAAGGCCCACCCCGAAGCCGCCACCTACACCCCCGCGCCGATTCTCTAGCCCGCCTCCTCCGGGCAGCGGAAGGTGCGGCGGTAGTCGCTCGGGGTGACGCCGACCAGGCGCTGGAAGTGGTGACGCAGCAGCGCGGGGGTGCCGAAACCGGCCTCGTCGGCCACCTCGTCGACGCTCATCGTGGTGCGTTCCAGCAGTTCACGGGCGCGCAGTACGCGCTGGGTGGACAACCAGCGGTTCGGCGTGGTGCCGGTTTCCGCGCCGAACCGGCGGGCGAAGGTGCGCTCGGACATGGCCGCGCGCCGGGCCAGCGAGGCCACGGTGTGTTCCGAACCCAGGTTCTCCAGCATGTGGCGCAGCACCGGCTCCAGGCTGTCCCCGGCGCACTCCGGCACGGGCAGCTCGATGAACTGGCGCTGGCCGCCGTCGCGCTGCGGCGGCACCACCATCCGGCGGGCGATCGCGGTGGCCGGCGCCGAGCCCAGCTCGCGGCGGACCAGGTGCAGGCAGGCGTCGATGCCGGCGGCGGTGCCGGCGCTGGTGATCACGTTGCCGTCGTCCACGAACAGCACGTCCGGGTCCATCTTGGCCGCCGGAAAGCGGGCGGTGAACGCGGCCGCGTGGTACCAGTGCGTGGTACAGGGGCGGCCGTCCAGCACCCCGGCCGCACCCAGCACGAACGCCCCGCTGCACACCGAGAGCAGCGTCGCCCCCGAGTCGGCGGCGGAACGCAACGCCGACAAGACCGCTTCCGGGTACTCGTCGCGGATCCGGCAGGCCGGCACGGCGACCAGGTCGGCGCCCCGGACCGCGTCCAGCCCGTGGTCGGGGAGCAGCCGCATGCCCATGGTGGTGCTCAGCGGACGGCCCGGGTGCTCGGCGCAGATGCGGTAGTCGAAGGGTGGCACGCCGTCCTCGGTCCGGTCGATCCCGAACACCTCGCAGATCACACCGAGCTCGAACGGCGCCACGTCCTCCACCAGCACGGCGGCCACGGTGCGCAACATGCCACCGAGCGTACTTTGGCAGGATATTGTTGTACAGGGTCAGTCATGCCACTGTTGGCAGGAAGTTGTTTACAGCAGAGTTACTGCCATGACTTCCATCGTGATCGTAATCGTGACGTTTGCCCTGGTCTACTGGGCGCTGGAGCGCAACCACGCCCGCCAGGCCCACCTGCACAGCCGGCTCTACGGCCACCTCTGGGGCAGCAGCGAGGTGGAGGACCGGGACCTGGTCCGGCTGCACGACGACCTGCGCGCGGCCGCCGACCACCAGCAGTGGCAGCGCACCCTGTTCCACTAGCTTGTAGCGAGTGAAGCTTCTGCACTCGGGCAAGGTGCGTGACGTGTACGCCGATGGCGAGGACATCGTCCTCGTCGCCTCGGACCGGATCTCGGTGTACGACGTGATCCTGCCGAACCCGATCCCGGACAAGGGGAAGCTGCTCAACCAGCTCGCGCTGTGGTGGTTCGAGCAGCTGGCCGACGTGGTGCCGAACCACGTCATCTCCAGCACCGACGTGCCGGCGGAGTTCGCCGGCCGCGCCGTCCGCTGCAAGCGCCTGGAGATCATCCAGGTGGAGTGCATCGCGCGGGGCTACCTGGCCGGCCTGGGCCTGCGGGAGTACCAGAAACAGGGCACCGTGTCCGGCGTAGCACTGCCGAAAGGCCTGGTGGAGGGGTCGAAGCTGCCCGAGCCGATCTTCACGCCGACCACCAAGGCGCCGATCGGCGAGCACGACGAGTTCATCACCTACGCCGACGTGGAGGACATGGTCGGCGCGGAAACCGCCGCCCGGCTGCGGGACACCACCCTGGAGGTCTACCGGCGGGGCGCCGAGCTGGCCGCCGGCCGGGGCGTGATCGTCGCGGACACCAAGTTCGAGTTCGGCTGGGACGCGCAAGGCCGGTTCACCCTGGGCGACGAGGCGCTGACCTCGGACTCCTCCCGGTACTGGCCGGCCGACGAGTGGCAGCCCGGCCACCCGCAGCGTTCCTTCGACAAGCAGATCGTCCGGGACTGGGCCTCCGGCACCGGCTGGGACCGCACGCCCCCCGCGCCGGAGATCCCCGAGGACGTGGTCGAACTGGCCCGGAATCGGTACATAGAGCTCTACCAGCGGCTCACCGGCCGGAGTTTCACAACGTCGTCATAGACACGACACGATGGGGTCAACCCTGAGACACGCTGATAAGGCCTCATGGAAGCGTGCCTGCCACGCTGATCGTGTCGATATCCGGAGTTTCCGAACCGACCCTGCCGGCGAGCATCGAGTTCACCGGCGAGCTGGACGCCCGGCTGGCGCCCGTGTCCTGGCTCCTTCCGCCGCGCCCCCGCGAAGGCCGGCATCGCGCCGACGCCCCGCTGATCCGGTGGCTGCGGTCCCGCCTGCCGGTGGGCGACGCGCTGGTCATGCACGGTTTCGACCACGCCGTGGTGCCGGCCGGCCGGAGCTGGCCGTACCGCCGCGCCGAGTTCGCCGCGCTGCCCAGCCACGAGGCCACCCTGCGCCTGATCGCCGCCACCCGCACATTGGACGACCTGGGCCTTTCCTCCGAGGTGTTCGCGCCGCCGCGCTGGCTGGCCTCCTCCGGGACGCTGACCGCGCTGCGCCGGCGGGGCTTCCGGGTGTGCGCGGACAGCGTCGGGATACGCCGGCTGAACGGTTCGGAGTCGCTGCTGCGCGGCCGGGTGCTCACCCCCGGTGGGCTGACCGCCGGGGTGCGCGCCGTGGACGGCCCGGCCCCCGAGTCCACCGAGGCCTGGCGGCACCGCGGCCTGTTGCTGCTGGCCAGCCGCACCGCGCGGCGCGGCGGCCTGGTGCGCATCGACGTGGACGCGACGGAGCTGCACCGCGCCAGCACCCGCCAGGTGCTGCTGGACGCGATCGACGCCGCACTGGACGCCGGCGCCACCCCGGCCACCTACCGGCTGCCGCTGCCCACCCCGCTGGCCGCCTGAGAACCGCCGGAATACCGCGCACGGCGGAGCGGTTCGCCGGGAGATGAGCATCACCTACCTGGGCGGCCCGACCGCCGTGCTGGAGCTGGCCGGGTTGCGCCTGCTCACCGATCCGACCTTCGACCCGCCGGGCGAGTACCCGGTGGGCAACCGCAAGCTGGTCAAGCTCACCGACCGGGTGGTCGACCCGGCCGAGCTGGGCCGGGTGGACGCGGTGCTGCTCTCCCACGACCAGCACGTCGACAACCTGGACCGCGCCGGCCGGGAGTACCTCGGCAAGGCGCCACGCGCATACTCCACGCCGGCCGCCGCCGAGCGCCTCGGCGAGCCGGTGCGCGGCCTGCGGCCGTGGGAGTCCACCACGCTGGGCAAGCTGCGGCTCACCGCCGTGCCCGCGCAGCACGGGCCGGACGGCACCGAGCACCTGGTCGGCCCGGTTACCGGGTTCGTGCTGGCCGGCGACGGCCTGCCCACGGTGTACGTGAGCGGGGACAACGCGTCGCTCCGGGTGGTCGAGGAGATCGCCGGGCGGGTGGGCGACGTGGACGTCGCGGTGCTGTTCGCCGGCGGCGCGCATACCCCGCTCATCCCGGACGGCGAGTACCTCACGCTGAACGGCGCGGGCGCCGCCGAGGCCGCCGAGATCCTGCGCGCGGGCCGGGTGGTGCCGCTGCACTTCGAGGGCTGGGCGCACTTCACCGAGGGCGCCGACGCGCTGCGCGAGGCGTTCGAGGCGCGCGGCCTGGCCGACCGGTTGCACCTGCCCAAGCCGGGCGAGACCGTCCGGCTTTAAGGTGTAAAGCATGGCCCGTGTGGTGGTGGACGTGATGCCCAAGCCGGAGATCCTCGACCCCCAGGGGCAGGCCGTCGCCGGGGCGCTGCCCCGGATGGGCTTCGCCGGGGTGCGCGAGGTGCGGCAGGGCAAGCACTTCGAGCTCGACATAGACGACTCGGTCGACGACGAAACCCTGCACCGGATCGCCGGCACCCTGCTGGCCAACCCGGTGATCGAGGACTGGCGCGTCACCCGGGTGTCCGAATGACCGCACGCATCGGGGTGATCACCTTCCCCGGCACGCTGGACGACGTGGACGCCGCGCGCGCGGTGCGCTACGCCGGTGCCGAGCCGGTCGACCTGTGGCACGCGGACGAGGACCTGCGGCACGTCGAAGCGGTGATCGTCCCCGGCGGTTTCTCCTACGGCGACTACCTGCGCGCCGGCGCGATCGCCCGGTTCGCCCCGGTGATGCGCCCGGTGATCGACTCGGCCCGGCGCGGCCTGCCGGTGCTGGGCATCTGCAACGGCTTCCAGATCCTCTGCGAGGCCGGCCTGCTGCCCGGCGCGATGACCCGCAACGAACGGCTGCGCTTCATCTGCCGTGACGTCGAGCTCCGCGTCGAGCAGACGGACACCGCCTGGACCAGCGGATACACCGCCGGACAGGAGATCCTCATCCCGCTCAAGTCGGGCGAGGGCCGGTACGTGGCCGACCCGAAGACGCTGGACGCGCTGGACGGCGAGGGACGGGTGGTGTTCCGCTACGCGCAGCCCGCGCCGAACGGCGCGATGCGCGACATCGCCGGGGTGACCTCGGCCGACCGGCGGGTGGTCGGCCTGATGCCGCACCCCGAGCACGCCATCGACCGGGCGACCGGTCCCTCCGCCGACGGCCTGGGCCTTTTCACCTCGGTGATGAGTGCACTGGTAGCCAACTAGCGTCCTTTATCTCGATCACTGCGGCCCACTCCAGCCAATGTGGTGAAGGACGCACCCCCCTTCGCGAAATAGACGTGCCTTCGCCGACGAAACCCCTGATGCTGGGCTCAGCTAGTTGAGGGATGGGGCGCGGATGTACTTCAAGGAAGCACTCACGATCGCGATGCGCGCACTGCGCGCGAATCGCCTGCGATCGATGCTGACCACCGTCGGCATCGTGATCGGCGTCACCGCCGTGATCGTGCTGGTCGGTCTCGGCGACGGGATGAAGACCGGCTTCAACAAGAGCTTCGGCGCCCTGGCCACCGCGATCACCGTCGACAAGGTGCAGGGCTCGATCCCCGGCGGCGGCCAGCCCAAGGACCTGAAAGAGGGCGACATGCGCGCCCTGCTGGACAAGAGCAAGGCGCCGGACATCGCCTCCGTCACCCCGGGACTTTCCGGCAAGGGCCTGCTCTACTCCGGCCCCGGCCTGCAGTTCTCGGGCCTGATCTTCGGTTCGACCACCGACTTCCTCTCGGTGAACAACCGTGAGGTCACCATGGGCGAGATGTTCACCGAGGCCGACGTCAAGGACCGCGCCCGGGTGGTGCTGATCGGCCCCGAGGTGGTGGAGAACCTCTACGGCGGCGACGCGGCCAAGGCGCTCGGCTCGGAGATCCGGATCACCCGGAACAACTTCAAGGTGATCGGCATCCTCAAGTCGGACGGGCACTTCGACAACATCGCGCTGACCCCGCTGACCACCGCCCGGGCCTACCTGCTCGGCGGCACGGACACGCTGACCAGCATGATCGCCAAGGCCACCAGCGTGGAGAAGGTGCCGGCGGCGCTGGACCAGGTCAACCGGATCCTCGACGAGCGGCACAACATCGCCGACCCGGGCAAACGCGACTACGAGACGCAGGCGCTGCAGTCCCAGCTGGACGAGATCAAGCAGTTCCTCGGCTTCCTGACGCTGTTCATCGTCGCGGTGGCCGGAATCTCGCTGGTGGTGGGCGGCATCGGCGTGGCCAACATCATGCTGGTGTCGGTGACCGAGCGGACCAGGGAGATCGGCATCCGCAAGGCCATCGGCGCCCGGCGCAGCGCGATCATGAAGCAGTTCCTGATCGAGTCGACGGTGTTGGCCGGAATGGGCGGCCTGGCGGGCATCCTGCTCGGCGTGGGCCTGGTGCTGGCCCTCGCGCAGATCATCCCGGCGCTGACCCCGGACTTCGGCGCGCCGGAGGTGTCCGGGCCGGCCATCGCGATCGCGTTCATGGTCAGCCTCCTGATCGGCCTGGTCGCCGGCGGCTACCCGGCCTACCGGGCCGCCCGCCTCCAACCCATCGAAGCCCTCCGCTTCCAGTAGGCCACACCCCCACCTGATTCAGTGCTTCCAGCACCCTGATTCAGTGCCTTGAGCACCCTGATTCAGTGACTTCTGTCGGCCCCCGGGTTCCGCGCCCGGGGGCTGACGCGTACCCCAAGTCCCGACTCGCCGTACCTCAGGTCCCGACTCACCGTGCACGAATCCCCGACTCGCGGGGGCGGTTAGGGTTGGGGGGTGAGCGACTCCGTCGATACCGTCCAGCTCGCCGCCCAGACTCCCGAGCAGGCGCAGCCGTACCGCGAGCTGGGGCTGCGGGACGACGAGTACCAACGGATCCGGGACATTCTCGGGCGCCGGCCGACCGACGCCGAGCTGGCCATGTACAGCGTGATGTGGAGCGAGCACTGCTCCTACAAGTCCTCCAAGGTCCACCTGCGCTACTTCGGCGAGACCACCACCGAGGAGATGCGGGCCAAGATGCTGGCCGGTATCGGGGAGAACGCCGGCGTGGTGGACATCGGCGAAGGCTGGGCGGTCACCTTCAAGGTGGAGAGCCACAACCACCCGTCCTACGTGGAGCCGCACCAGGGCGCGGCCACCGGCGTCGGCGGCATCGTGCGGGACATCATGGCCATGGGCGCGCGGCCGATCGCCGTCGCCGACCCGCTGCGGTTCGGCCCGGCCGACGCGGACGACACCAAGCGGGTGCTCCCCGGTGTGGTCTCCGGGATCAGCTTCTACGGCAACTGCCTGGGCCTGCCGAACATCGGCGGCGAGGTGGTCTTCGACCGGGTATATGCGGGCAACCCGCTGGTCAACGCCCTGTGCGTGGGCGTTCTCCGAACCGAGGACCTGCACCTCGCCCACGCCTCCGGCACCGGCAACAAGATCATCCTTTTTGGCGCGCGGACCGGGCTGGACGGCATCGGCGGCGTCTCGGTGCTGGCGTCGGAGACATTTGACGGGGACGAGACCGGAACCGGACGCAAGAAGCTTCCGTCAGTACAGGTGGGCGATCCGTTCACCGAGAAAGTGCTGATCGAATGTTGTCTGGAACTGTTCCGGGAAGACCTGGTGGTGGGCATCCAGGACCTGGGTGGGGCGGGGCTTTCCTGCGCCACCTCCGAGCTGGCCAGCGCCGGCGACGGCGGCATGCACATCGACCTGGACGCGGTCCCCCTCCGGGCCAGGCACATGACCGCCGCCGAGGTGCTCTCCAGCGAGTCGCAGGAGCGCATGTGCGCGGTGGTCACCCCGGCCAACGTGGACCGGTTCATGGCGGTCTGCGCCAAGTGGGACGTGCTGGCCACGGTGATCGGCGAGGTCACCGACGGCGACCGGCTGGTGATCGACTGGCACGACCAGCGGGTGGTGGACGTGCCGCCGCGCACGGTGGCCCACCAGGGGCCGGTCTACCAGCGGCCGATCGCCCGTCCGGAGAGCCAGGACGCGCTGGTGGCCAACGGCACCAAGGCGCTGCGCCGGCCGGCCACCGAACAAGAGCTGCGCGACACCGTGCTGACCATGGTGGCCAGCCCGAACCTGTGCAGCCGGGCCTGGGTGACCGACCAGTACGACCGCTACGTGCGGGGCAACACGCTGTCCGCGCAGCCGGCCGACGCCGGGATGATCCGGATCGAGGGCACCTCGCGCGCGATCGCGGTGGCGACCGACTGCAACGCGCGGTTCTGCGCGCTGGACCCCTACACCGGCGCGCAGCTGGCGCTGGCCGAGGCGTACCGGAACGTGGCGGTGTCCGGCGCGACGCCGGTCGCGGTGACCGACTGCCTCAACTTCGGCTCGCCCGAGGACCCGGGGGTGATGTGGCAGTTCGAGCAGGCGGTACGCGGCCTGGCGGACGGCTGCGCGCAGCTGGGCATCCCGGTGACCGGCGGCAACGTCAGCTTCTACAACCAGACCGGGGCCACCGCCATCCACCCCACGCCGGTGGTCGGCGTGCTGGGCGTGCTGGACGACGTGGACCGGCGCATCCCCAACGGCTTCACCGCCGAGGGGCACACCGTGCTGCTGCTCGGCGAGACGCTGGAGGAGCTGGACGGCAGCGAGTGGGCGCACGTCGTCCACGACCACCTGGGCGGACGCCCGCCGAGGGTGGACCTGGCCGCCGAGCGGGCGCTGGCCGTCCTGCTGGCCGAAGCCGCGACGGAAGGCCTGCTCGGCGGGGCGCACGACCTGTCCGACGGAGGCCTGGCCCAGGCGCTGGTGGAGGCCTGCCTGATCGGCGAGCTGGGCGCGGAAATCAACCTGCCCGAGAAGCTGGAGCCGTTCGTCACGCTGTTCGCCGAGTCGGCCGGGCGGGCGCTGGTGGCGGCCGAGCCGGCCAATGTGGCCCGGCTCACCGAGCTATGCCGGCGACACGGTGTGATATTCGCCGAGCTGGGCACCACCCGGCCGTCCGAGGCCGGCTTGATGATCACTGGATCGGGTCAATTCGCCCTAACTGACCTGCGAAAAGCCTGGGAAGGCACGCTGCCGGCGCTGTTTGGTCACTGAGCGATTACGGCGAGTACCCTTACCGGTGAAGATTCGTTCGCGCGGATAACTCACACCTACGAAGGTCGTTGTCCCACTCAGTCGTGAGTTGAGAAATACGGTCGGAATTGAGCTGCCAGTCCGACCTTTTTTCTTGGATGCTGGGAGGCGGCACTGGCCCGCACCCCGGGGGGATGATGATCGAGCTCGAGAAAGTCACCAAGATCTACCAGATGGGCGAGGTTGAACTCCGAGCCCTCAACAACGTCAGCCTCAAGATCGATGCTGGCGACATGGTTGCGATCATGGGTCCCTCCGGCTCCGGCAAGAGCACCATGATGAACATGCTGGGGTGCCTGGATATTCCCACCGAGGGCACCTACCGGCTGGACGGCGTGGACGTCGGCACGCTCCGGGACAACGAGCTGGCCGAGATCCGCAACCGCAAGATCGGTTTCGTGTTCCAGGCGTTCAACCTCATCCCCCGCACCAGCGCGGTTCGCAACGTCGAGCTGCCCATGGTCTACGCCGGCATCGGCAACCGCCGGGTGAGGGCCACCGACGCGCTGGAGAAGGTCGGCCTGGGCGACCGGGTCAAGCACCTGCCCAGCGAGCTCTCCGGTGGTCAGCAGCAACGTGTCGCGATCGCCAGGGCGATCGTCACCGACCCGGTGATGATCCTGGCCGACGAGCCGACCGGAAACCTGGACACCGCGTCCACCGTGGAGATCATGAAGTTGCTGGTCGAGCTCAACGACTCCGGCCGCACGGTAATCCTGATCACCCACGAGGACGAGGTGGCCGCATTTGCCAAGCGGGTCGTCATGCTTCGGGATGGCGAGATCGTGCGCGACGAGGTGCAGAAGCACCGGACCGGGGTCTCATAGATGAACCTGCGCGAGGCCTTCACCATCGCATTCCGCAGCATGCGGATCAACCGGCTGCGTAGTGCGTTGACCACGCTGGGCATCGTGATCGGTGTCTCGGCCGTGATCATCCTGGTGGGCCTCGGCAACGGTATGCAGGCCGGGTTCAACGAGAACTTCGGCAAGCTGGGCACGCAGATCGTGATCACCAAGACCGCCGGCAGCGTGCCCGGCGGCGGTGCCGCCAAGGACCTCAAGGACAGCGACGTCAAGGCGCTGGAGAACAAGAACAACGCGCCGGACATCTCCCAGGTTCTCCCGGTGGTCGGCGGCACCGCGCTGATGGCCTACAACCAGCACCAGTTCCGGGCCAACGTCGCCGGCAGCACCGACGACTACATGGAGATGGCCAACCGCGAGCTGGTCGCCGGCCGGATGTTCACCAAGCAGGAGGCGCAGCGCAAGGAGCGCCTGGTCATCCTCGGGCCGAACCCGGTGGCCGAGCTGTTCGCCGGCGACTCGAGCGGCGCGATCGGCAAGAACGTCCGGGTCGGCCGGGTGAACTTCGAGGTCATCGGGGTCGTCAAGAGCAACGGGCAGGACGACGACACGGCCATCATGCCGATCGGCGCGGCCCGTTCCTACCTGCTGGGCGGCCCGGACACGGTGCAGTCGATCATCGTGCGGGCGGGCAGCACCGCGCAGGTGCCGGCGGCGCTGGAGCAGGTTACCAACGTGCTCTCCGAACAGCACCTGATCCGCGACCCGTCCAAGCGCGACTTCGAGGCCAAGGCGTTGCAGAGCCTGCTGGACCAGGCCAACCAGTTCCTCTTCTACCTCCAGCTGTTCACGGTCGCGGTGGCCGGAATCTCGCTGGTGGTGGGCGGTATCGGCGTGGCCAACATCATGCTGGTGTCGGTGACCGAGCGGACCAGGGAGATCGGCATCCGCAAGGCCATCGGCGCCCGGCGCAGCGCGATCATGAAGCAGTTCCTCATCGAATCGACGGTGCTGGCCGGCATCGGCGGCCTGGTGGGCATCTTCATCGGGGTGTCCATCACCGTCGCCGGGGCGATTCTGATTCCCCAGGTGGCGCCCACCTTCGGCGCTCCCCAGATCGACTACACGGCGATCGCCGTTGCCTTCCTGGTCAGTCTGGCCATCGGCCTCATCGCCGGTGGCTACCCGGCCAACCGCGCATCCAAGCTTCGCCCGATCGAGGCACTGAGATATCAGTAACCGAGATACAGCTGTGACCGATAAGTAACCGAAGGTAGTTCTCAACCAGTGACCCCGAACCACCGGTTGAACCCAGGATCTGTGAAAGGCGGAAGACTCGATGTCTCAGACGATCCGCGGCCGCACGGGGGTGCGTATGGCCGCCGCGGCGTCGCTGGCGTTGCTCGTGGGAGCGACGACGGCTGCGTGTGGGGGTTCGACACCCGCGCCACCTACGGCGCAGGTTGAGCGTGGCAGTGTCGCCACCAAGGTTTCGGCATCCGGTGCGTTGGCGGCGGTGACCTCGCAGAACGTGGGGTTCACCAAGGGCGGCAAGCTGGTTGAGGTGCCGGTGAAGGTCGGCGACAAGGTGCAGCCCGGCCAGTTGCTGGCCAAGATCGACGACTTCCCGGCCAAGCAGGCGCTGCGGCAGGCCCAGGGTTCCCTGGACCAGGCGCAGGCCCAGCTGGACAAGATCGTGAACGGTAACCAGGCGGATGCCGCGGGTCGGGTGGAGAACCAGACCAAGGACATCTACGACGCGGTGAAGCGGCAGGCCGACGCGATCAACGACGGCAACGACAAGGCGGTCTTCCACGCCCGCAAGAAGCTGGACGCGGACAAGGCGGCCCTGCAGGCGGCGTACGCGGTGTACAAGCAGGCCTGCCCGATGGCCAAGGCCGGCGGCTCGGCCGAGGACGACGATTCGGCGTCGGATGCGGCCGGTGACCCGCAGAGCGGGCAGCCGGGGCAGAGCGGGCTGTTGTCCGGTCTGACCGGTGGCCAGGGCAGCCTGATGGACCAGCTGCCCAACTGCGACACCGCCCGGGCCAACTACATCACGGCCAAGAACACCTACAACTCCAGCAAGGCCAGCTACGACGCGGCGGTCGCCAAGCGCGATTCGGACAAGGCCACGCAGAAGGTGTCGGTGGAGAACGCCCAGCTGGCGCTGGTGCGGGCCCGCAACGACGATGAGCTGGCCGGTACCGACCGGGACGCCAACATCGACGCCGCCGAGGGTGCGGTCGAGTCCGCCCGCGCGCAGGTGGCCAACGCCCAGCGCGACGTGGAGAACACGGTGCTGTTCGCCCCGGTGGCCGGCACGATCTCGGCCGTGACCGGTGTGGTCGGCGAGTACGTGGGCAACGGTGCGCCGCAGTCGGCGCTGGCGCCGGGCAGCGGCGCGGTGATCCCCGGCGTGGGTGCGGCGGCGACCTCGGACTCCGCCGGTAACGCCGGTGGTGGCCTGTCGGCGACCCGTCCCGGTGGTGGCGCGTTCATCGTGCTGAACGACCTCAACACCTTCCAGGTGGTCGTTCCGTTCGAGGAGTCGGACGCGGCCAAGGTGTCGCCCGGCCAAAAGGTCGACGTGTCGTTCGACGCGGTGCCGGACCTGACCCGCGAGGGCACCGTGTTGTCGATCGCCCCCGGTGGTATCGCCATCTCCGGTGTGACGAACTACTACGCCACGGTCCTGCTCAACGAGTCCGACCCCCGGTTGAAGGCCGGTCAGACCGCCGAGGCGGGCGTGCGGACCAGCTCCAAGGACAACGTGCTGGTGGTGCCCAACGGCGCGGTGATCCGCCAGGGTGGCCGCACGCTGGTCAACGTGCCCGGTCCGGACGGCCAGCCCCAGCAGGTGCCGTTCCAGCCCGGCGTGGTCGGCGACGACAACACCGAGGTGCTGTCCGGCCTGCGCGAGGGCCAGCCGATCCTGCTCCCGCAGGCGCAGGTGGCCCCGGGCGGTCAGGCCCCCCGGTAATCCGGCGAAGCCGAAGTAACTCCGAAGTGGCCCGGGCCCGCATGGCGGGACCCGGGCCGCTTCGCGATCGGGCCGCGCTTGGCGGTCAGCCGGCGGCGGTGTGCCGGGCCTCGAGGTACGCGGCGGCGTAGCGGCGGTGCCCGGGGTCGCCCGGGTGCACCAGGTCGGCGCCCACCTCCCAGAACCGCATGGCCCTGGTGGCCCGCTCCAGCGGTACCGGGATCAACCGGGGAAACCCGGCCAGCACCTCGCGACAGCTGCTCGAGTAACGCCGCGCGGCGATGCGGTGCGGGCCGCGCGGGAAGTTCGGCACGTCGGCGACCAGTGCGCCGGCCGGCAGGCCCGCACACAGCTCGGCAAACCGCTCGCGGAACGCGCGCAGCGGGGTGTGCACCACGTCGTTGGTGCCCACGCACACGGCGACCAGTGTCTCCTGGCCAAGGTCGGTGGAGTCGGTGGTGAGGGGCAGCTGGCCGGCCAGCACGTCCGCCACGGTCGCACCGGTGACCGAGAGGTTCCGCACGCCGACGGTACGGCCCTCGCGGGCGGCCAACTCGTCGGCGAGCAACCCGACGAACCCGCGTTCCGGACGTCGCGCGGTCAGCCCCTGGGCCAGCGAGTCACCGAGCGCGACCAGTACGAGCTCGCCCGGACGCCGCGCCCGCCGGCGCCAGTACGCCGCGTAGTCCTCGGTTATCCCGGCCAGCGCTGTCCGCCGCCGCGCATACCCGGCCGCCCCGGCCATCGCCCCGGCAACCAACCCACCCCAAGCCCGCCAACTCACCCAACCCACCCTAAGCTCCCGCGCCCCGCGCCCCGCCCGCACGCGTCGGGGAGGGGTCGTAGGGTGGCCGGGTGGTGATCGATGCGGACACGCTGCGTGACGCGTTGCGGCCGGTCCGGGACTGGCTGGACGGGCCGGACACGCCGGAGACCAAGCCGGGGCGGACCACGCTCGCGGCGGCGGTGCGGACCTCGTTGCGGGCGTTTGCCCAGGCCTACCCGGGGAAGGCGGTGGAGGTGCGGGTGCCCCCGTTCGCGGCGGTGCAGTGCCTTCCCGGCGCGACGCACACCCGGGGGACGCCGCCGCACGTGGTGGAGACCGACCCCCGAAACTGGTTACTCATGGTGACCGGCCTCCTGGCGTGGGCCGATGCCGTGGCCACCGGGAAGGTGAACGCCTCGGGCCACCGGTCCGGGGAAATCGGTGCCCTGCTGCCGTGGCCGCCGACTTCTCAAGATTGCAACAAAGAGTAATCGCTTCGGACCCCAATCGAGTGATGCACACCCCGAACCGGTAGCGGATGCGCCGAACCGCATCGGAGGATTGTGAGCAACCGGTTGGGGACACCGGCCGAAAGGGGCGGGCCCAGTGCCAGAGGTCGGGGGGAGCCGGTCGTCCCTTGTGTCGAGTGCGCTCGCCGCGGCGCGGTTCACCGAAGAGTGGGTGGGCGTGCTGGGCGGACCGACCGACGCCGAAGGTCCCGCCGAGGGCCCGGACCGGGGCCGGCTGGCCGTGCTGGCCTCCGAGCTCACCGGCCTGATCCGCGCCGACTCGTGGCGGCCGGAGCAGGCGCAGCGCCTGGGCTCCGCGCTGGCCCGCGCCCAGCGGCACCGCCCGCAGGGCCTCGGCGCGCTCCCCCGGCTGGTCCGGTTGCACGCCGACACCCTGCTCGGCGAGTCCGCGCCGCCGGCCCTGCTCGACCAGCTGCTCGGCGCACTCGCCACCGGTTACGCCCGTGAGCTGCACGAACACTCACTCACGGAGCACCGATTACGCCTCCGCGAGGCGCGCCGCACGCACCGCAAGGTGCAGCGTGCGCTGCGCGCCAACGAACAGCGCTTCCGCACGGTGTTCACCGAGCTGGGCGTGGGCATCGCGCTGATCGGGCTGGACGGCACGGTGCTGGACGTGAACCCCACGCTGCGGGGGCTGCTCGGGCTCAACCCGCCAGAGTCCGAGCGGCCCCGGATCCCGCGACAGCGGGAGAACCACCGGCCCCGCCCGCTGACCGAGCATGTGCACCCGGCCGACGTGGACACGGTGCGCGAGGACTTCACCCGGTTGACCCTCGGCCAGCACACCCGGCTGCCGGCGGAGGTCCGGTTCTACCGGACGGACGGCACGCTGGTCTGGACCCACGTCACGGCGACCCTGGTGCGGGACGTCACGGGGCGGCCGGACTACGTGATTGCCGTTATAGAAGATATAACCGAACGGCATCACCTTCGCACCCGCCTGCGCCATCAGGCCTACCACGACCAGCTCACCCGGCTGCCCAACCGCGCGCTGCTGGACGCCCAGCTGCGCTGGGCCTTCTCCGAGCACTCCGACGTGCGCCGGGTCGGGGTGTGCCACCTGGACCTGGACGGCTTCCGCAAGATCAACGACTCGCTCGGCCACGAGGCGGCCGACCAGCTGCTGCTCGCCGTCGCCAGCCGGCTGCAGGCGCTGGCCGGGCAGCACCTGGTGGCCCGGATCGGCGGCGACGAGTTCGCCATCCTGGTCACCGACCCGCCCGGCGTGGACTACCTGTGCGGGCTGGCCAAGGACGTGCTGGCCGGGTTGCGCCCGCCGCTGCGCATCGGCACCCGGCAGCTGGAGGTCACCGCCAGCATGGGCATCGCCGAGGACTCCGTCGGCGAAACCTGGCCCGGCGAGCTGCAGCGCGCCGCCGAGTCCGCCCGGTCCTGGGCCAAGACCGCCGGCGGGGGCCGCTGGGTGGTGTTCGACCCGCACCGCGACGCCGGCGAGACCAGCCAGTTCGCCCTGGCCGCGAGCGTCTCCGGCGCGGTGGACCGGCACGAGTTCCACCTGCTCTACCAGCCGCTGGTGGAGCTGGCGGACGGCGCGCTGACCGGCGTCGAGGCGCTGGTCCGCTGGCGCCACCCCGAGCTCGGCCTGCTCGGGCCGGCACAGTTCATCGACCTGGCCGAGCGGAACGGGGCGATCGTGCCGCTGGGCCGCTGGGTGCTCACCGAGGCCTGCCGACAGGCCCGCCGGTGGGCGGACCAGTTCGGCAGCGGGGCACCGTACGTGAGCGTGAACGTGGCTCCCCGCCAGCTCGCCGAGCCGGGCTGGCTGGCCGAGGTTTCCGACGTCCTGGCCGAGACCGGGCTGCGCCCCGACCGGCTGCAACTGGAGATCACCGAGCGGGCCGTCCTGGTGGACGAGGCCTCCGCCACCGACACCCTGCACGCGCTGCGCGACATGGGCGTGCGCCTGACCATCGACGACTTCGGCACGGGCTACTCCAGCCTGTCCTACCTGCGCCGGCTGCCGGTGCACGGATTGAAGATCGACGGCGAGTTCATCCGCGGGCTGACCTGCGAGGACCACGCCGAGTCGCGGGACGGAAAGATCGTCGAGGCCCTGATCGGCATGGCGCACGCGCTGGGCCTGCAGGTCACCGCCGAGTGGGTGGAGACGGCCGCGCAGGCGCGCTGGCTGACCAACCTGGGCTGCGACATCGGCCAGGGCAACTGGTACGGCCCGCCCATCACCCCCTTCGAGCTAGACGAACTCCTCCGCCGCCCTCTAGCCGGCTAACCCCTCCCCCGCCCGGTTCAGTGAGTTCCGGCGCCCGGTTCAGTCACTTCCGGCGCCCGGTTCAGTCACTTCTGGCGGCTAAATGCACTGAACCACCCTGCTGAACCGACCGAACCACGCTGCTGAACGCACTGAATCAGGGTGGGGGTGGTGAGAGACAGGGCACGGAGGACACCCAGATCGGCTTTACGCCGTTAGACTCCTTGTTACGTGAGCGACGACCCGATTCGGCGATCGTGCGGGGAGCGTGCGTTGGAACCCTCCGTGACCGACGACAAGCCCAGGGAAGAGTGCGGCGTATTCGGTGTGTGGGCGCCGGGCGAAGAGGTTGCCAAGCTGACCTACTTCGGGCTGTTCGCACTTCAGCACCGAGGCCAGGAGGCCGCCGGCATCGCGGTTTCCGACGGCCGCCAGGTCGTGGTCTTCAAGGACCTGGGCCTGGTCAGCCAGGTGTTCGACGAGCAGACCCTCACGTCGCTGCGCGGCCATCTCGCCGTCGGGCACACCCGCTACTCCACCACGGGCGCCACGACCTGGGAAAACGCCCAGCCGACCTTCCGCACCACCGCCACCGGCAGCGGCCTGGCCCTGGGCCACAACGGCAACCTGGTGAACACCGCCGAGCTGCACGACGAGGTCCGCGAGCTCACCGCGCGCCACAACGGCACCGGGTTCACCGCGACCACCGACTCCGATCTGATCACCGAGCTGCTCGCCGCCACCTCCGCCGACATCGGCCTGGAGGAAGCCGCGACCCGGCTGCTGCCCCGGGTGCGCGGAGCGTTCTCGCTCACTTTCTGTGACGAGCAGACGCTGTACGCCGCGCGGGACCCGCACGGCGTGCGCCCGCTGGTGCTCGGCCGGCTGGAGCGCGGCTGGGTGGTGGCCAGCGAGACCGCCGCGCTGGACATCGTGGGCGCTTCGTTCGTGCGCGAGGTGGAGCCGGGCGAGCTGCTGGCCATCGACGAGAACGGGCTCCGCTCTTCCCGGTTCGCCGCGCCGGAGCCGAAGGGCTGCATCTTCGAGTACGTCTACCTGGCCCGGCCCGACACGCATATCGCCGGCCGTTCGGTGCACGCCACGCGGGTGGCCATCGGGCGGCAGCTGGCCGAGGAGTTCCCGGTGGAGGCCGACCTGGTCATCCCGGTGCCCGAGTCCGGCACACCGGCGGCGATCGGCTTCGCGCAGGGCTCCGGCATCCCGTACGGGCAGGGCCTGGTGAAGAACGCCTACGTCGGCCGCACCTTCATCCAGCCCAGCCAGACCATCCGCCAGCTGGGCATCCGGCTGAAGCTGAACCCGCTGCGGGACGTCATCCGGGGCAAGCGCCTGGTCGTCGTGGACGACTCCATCGTGCGCGGCAACACCCAGCGCGCACTGGTCCGGATGCTGCGCGAGGCCGGTGCGCTGGAGGTGCACGTGCGGATCGGCTCGCCGCCGGTGCGCTGGCCGTGCTTCTACGGCATCGACTTCGCCTCCCGCGCCGAACTGGTCGCGGGCGACCTGGACATGGACGGCGTGCGCCGGTCGATCGGGGCCGACTCACTCGGCTACGTCTCGCTCGACGGCCTGGTGCAGGCGTCCGAGCAGCCGGCCAGTCGGCTGTGCGCGGCCTGCTTCGACGGCAACTACCCGATTCCGCTGCCGGACGACGCGCAGCTGGGCAAGCATCTCCTCGAGGAGATCATTGCGAATGACGGGAAGCTGACCGCCGGGTATGGTGCCGCGGGCGCGCTCAACCAACCCTGACCCGCCCCACGGCCCGCTTAACCCGCCCAGCCCGCCCTGAACAAACCGGAGCCCCTCCGTCATGCCCTTAACGCCCCCCGCCAGCCAGAGCGACGACACCGGCAACGGCACCTCGACGCCGCAGCCGGCCAGCTACGCCGCCGCCGGAGTGGACATCGAGGCCGGGGAACGCGCGGTGGAGGCGTTCCGGCCGTGGACCGAGAAGGCCACCCGGCCCGAGGTGATCGGGGGCATCGGCGGGTTCGCCGGCCTGTTCAAGCTGAAGATCGGCAAGTACACCGAACCGGTGCTGGCCGCCTCCACCGACGGCGTGGGCACCAAGGTGGCCATCGCGCAGGCACTGGACCGGCACGACACCATCGGCCTCGACTTGGTCGCGATGGTGGTGGACGACCTGGTGGTGTGCGGCGCCGAGCCGCTGTTCCTGCAGGACTACATCGCCTGCGGCACCCTGGTGCCGCGCCAGGTGGCGGCGATCGTGAAGGGCATCGCGGAGGGTTGCCGGCGCTCCGGCTGCGCGCTGCTCGGCGGCGAGACCGCCGAGCACCCCGGCCTGATGCAGGCCGGCCACTACGACCTCTCCGCGTCCGGGGTGGGCGTGGTCGAGGCGGACGCCATGCTCGGCCCGGACCTGGTCCGGCCGGGCGACGTGGTGGTCGGATTGGGCTCCTCCGGGCTGCACTCCAACGGCTACTCGCTGGCCCGGCACGTGCTGCTGGACCTGGCCCGGCTGCCGCTGGACGGGCAGGTGGAGGAGTTCGGCCGCACCCTCGGCGAGGAGCTGCTCGAGCCCACCCGGATCTACGCACCGGACTGCCTCGCGCTGGCCGCTGAGACCGAGATCCGCACGTTCGCGCACATCACCGGCGGCGGGCTGGCCCGCAACCTGGGCCGGGTGCTGCCCAGGGGCCTGGTCGCGGTGTGCGACCGGGGCAGTTGGACGCCGGCGCCCGTGTTCAACCTGATCGCCGCGCGCGGCCGGGTGGAGCGGGCGGAGATGGAGCAGACGTTCAACATGGGCGTCGGCATGGTCGCCGTGCTGGCCCCGGACGACGTGGAGCGCGCACTGGCCGTACTCACCGCACGGCACGTGCCGGCCTGGGTGCTCGGTGACATCCACCGGGCCCGCGACGTGGCCTCCGACTCGGACGGCCCCCGCGTGCTGCTGCGCGGCGAGCACCCCAGGTTCTGACCTGGGTGGTCAGGTTCACGGGTAGCGCCTCTTTACGTTTCGCTCCCTGGTCATGATCGCGGTCTGTGGCGGATTAGCGTCGAATTTCGACGCTGAACCGCCACGAACAGCGATCACCACCCGCCCCACGCCGAACGCAGGAGGCGCCACCCGAGCGGCAGCGCACCACGCCGCGCCGTCCAAGCCGGTCTTTGAACCAGCACCGCTCGAACAGATACTGGGCCGCCACCCGCACACACGCGAGTGGCGGCCCCATGCCGATGACCACCGGGCTCGACCGAACGCGCGCACGACTGTCACACCGCTGGCGCGAGGTGGTGGAGGCCTGCTGGCCGACCGAAACGAACGGGCCTACCGCAACCGCTCAGCGGCGACGGTAGTCCTCGTACTCGTCCTCTTCTTCGTGGTCGCCGTTCTCCGACTCCGGGAAGGAGGAGTAACCGGCGAGCTCGCGTTGCAAGGCGTCCGCGTCGAGGCCTGGCGAGCTGTACTTGAGCTCTCGGGCCTTCTTCGTCTGCTTGGCCTTTGCACGGCCGCGCCCCATGGCTCGACCCCCCTCACAGCAGGGACGGGGCGGCCGGGGGAAATCGGCGGCCCCGTTCATCTCGTTAAGTGTCCTGCCTCCTACCGTACCCTGAGGGACCCGGTTCGTGCGACGTGGCACTCCCCTGTTGCGGGTGACTTTGGCAATCAGGCCATGCGCAGTGAACGGAGGCGCTGCTGGGCGGCCCGGCCGGCCGGCTCGACGTCCTCGCCGGGTGGCATCGAGTCCGGGTCGATCCGCACCGGCGTGGCGCGTTCCGCGTCCCCGGCGACCAGCTCCGCCTCCACCGGAATACTGCGCTTGACCAGCGCCAACGCCACTCCGCCCAGCTCGTGGTGCAGCACGGCGGTGCCCACCCGGCCGATCTCCTTGCCGTCGAGCAGAACCGGGTCGCCGGGGGCCAGCGGCTCGTCGTCCCCGGAGGAGGTGTGCAGCAGCACCAACCGGCGCGGCGGACGGCCCACGTTGGCCACCCGGGCCACCGTTTCCTGCCCCCGGTAGCAGCCCTTGGTCAGGTGCACGGCGGTGTCGATCCAGCCGACCTCGTGCGGGATCGTCCGCTCGTCGGTGTCCACGCCCAGCCGGGGGCTGCGGGCGGCCACCCGGAGCGCCTCGAAGGCCATCGCGCCGGCCTGGGCGGCGCCGGCGTCGCGCAGCTTCCGCCACCACTCGGCCAGCTCCGGACGGGGCACGAACAGGTCCACCCCGCCCCGGGTAGGCATGTGCCGGACGAAGCCGGTGCCGCCGGGCAGCGCGGCCACCGCGTACGCCCCTTCGGGCACCGGGACCCCGGATGTGGTGAGCACGCGGGCGGCGTCCGGGCCGACAACCGCCAGCTGGGCCAGCTCGCCGGTCGCGTCGCGCACCTCGACCTCGGACCAGAACTGCATCTTCACCAGGTAGTCGCGCAGGGCCTCGGCGGTCCCCGGCTCCACGTCCAGCCAGACCGTGTCGCCGACGTGCGCGAGCACCGCGTGGTGTTCCACCCGGCCGTTCATGTCCAGCACCAGCGCCTCGGTGCCGGCGCCCTCGGCCAGCTCGGTGACGTGCTGGGTGAGCAGCGAGTGCAGCCAGGAAAGCCGCTCGGGGCCGGTGACCGCGAGCAGCTGGCGGTTGGACCGGTCGACCACGGCGGCGGACCGGTCGGCCGCGCGCTGCTCGGCTAGCGGGTCCCCGTAGTGCGCGGCGACCCCCTCGTCGCGGCCCTCGTCGGCGACCGCGCCGGGCACAGTTAGCAATGGGTTCATGAATCTGCTTCCTCCAGGGTCCGACCCTCGGTGCGGCGCGCGGCGGCGCAGGCGGTACAGGCGCCGGAGAGCGCCACGTGCGTGGCGTCCAGCCGGAACCCGAACCGGTCACGCAAGCTGCCGGCCAGGTCGTCCAGCAGCTCGGTGGGCACCTCGGCGACGTCGCCGCAGTCGTGGCAGACCAGGTGTACGTGCTGGTGTTCGCGCACGGAGTAGTTCGGCGCGCCGTGGCCGAGGTGCGTGTGCCGGACCACGCCGAGCCGTTCCAGCAGGTCCAGCGTGCGGTACACCGTGGTGATGTTCACCGCCGGCGCCTGGACCTGCACCCGCGCGCAGATCTGTTCCGGCGTTGCGTGTTCCAGCTCGCGCACCGCGTCCAGCACCAGCTGTCGCTGCGGGGTCATCCGGAGCCCTCGCTCGTGCAGTGCGCGCCGCAGCGTCTCCTGCGTCTTCACCACTGCGATGGTAGTCCTGACCTGCGGGCAAGCGCGGTCACCTTGACGGGGCGAACGGCGGCCTCCGCTCCCCCGAACGTGGGCAAGCCGACTCACGCCGTAGAGTGAACGGTGGCCAGTACGCCACCTATCGGGGGTGACCGATGACCGCGGACCACGCAGACAGCCGGCGGCAGCCGGACGGAGAGGCGGCACCGCCGCATTTCGACGTCGTGGTGCGCGGGTACGACCGACGCCAGGTGGACGAGCACATCGCCGGGCTGGAGCGCACCATCGCCCGGCAGCGCAAGGAACTGGAAACGGCGCGCGGCGGGGCCACCACCAGCTTGTTCGAGCCGGCTTCCGGCGGCAACGAGCAGCCCGAGGAGCGGATCGGCGCCTTCACCGGCCGGCTGCAGTCGATCCTGCAAGTGGCCGAGGAGGAGGCGGAGGAGATCCGCGCCAAGGCGCGCAACTTCGCCCGCGCCGAGGAGGAGGCGGCCCGCGCCCGCCTTTCCGACCTGGTCCGCCGCCGGGAGAACGTGCTGGGCAACCTGACCAGGGTCCGCCACCAGTTGGACGGCCTGCTCATCCAGGCGCGTGACGACGAGGCCAGCGACACCCCGCCGGAGGGCATCCCGATGGGCGCCCGCCGTTCGGAGCAGTCCATCGGGCTGAAGCCGGTGGCCAGGGCGCAGCCCAGGGACGTGCATCCCCGCACCCCGGAGCGTCCCGACAGTCGGGGCGGAATCGGCGGCGGGCTCGGCACCGACCGGGGCGGGGCGAAACCGGCCGAGCGAGGCGGACCCAAGCCGGCCGAGCGGGGCGGACCCAAGCCGGCCGCCGCCCAGGTGCCCCCGCCGGCCCAGCGCGGCACCGACGCACCCACTACCCGCTCCGGCCCCATCCCGACCCCGGAAAGCGGCCGCAAGCCCACGCCGACCCCCAAGCCCCGGCCCGAGCCGCGCGCCGAGCCGGAGTCCACCCCGTCACCCCGCCCCCGGCCCAGCACGGGCACCGGCCCCACTCCGATTTCCCGGCCGACCAGCGGCCCGACGCCGATTGCGCGTTCCACCAGCGGCACCGGCCCCACCCCGGTTGCCCGTTCCGCCAGCAGCACCGGCCCCACCCCGGCGGTCCGGCCCAGCCCGACCCCTCGGCCCACATCGGGTGACGCCCCGGCGTCGGGCACCGAAGGCCGCTCCGGCGCCGACGGACGCTCCGGACCTGACGCACGTTCCGGCACCGATGGTCGTTCCGGCACCGACGGACGCTCCGGTGCCGACGGACGTTCCGGGCCTGACGCACGTTCCGGCACCGATGGTCGTTCCGGGTCGGACGCACGTTCCAGCGCGGACGGTCGGTCGGAGTCGGAGGGACGGTCCGGCACCGAGGGGCGCGCCGGAGGTGACGCGCGACCCAGCTCCGAATCCCGCCCGGCCGGCGAGGCCTCCGGCGGCGGGCAGGGCTCGGCCGGCGGGCAGGGATCCGGCGCGCCGTCGGCCCGGCCGAACGTGCCGAGCCCCAAGCCGCGCCCGACACCCACCCCGCGTCCCCGCCCCGGCGCCTCGGCCGGCGCGCCACCGGTGCAGGGCCCGCAGCCGCGCAACGGCCTCGCCAACCGGGACAACGGCTTCTGGTCGGAGGAGTCGGACGGCGGTCGCGGGTCATACGGTGGTGGCATGGCGTGACCGATCGGGTGTCGAAACCGACTAACGCCAGGTAGGCCACGTACGGTACGTAGCCATGAGGTTGCCGTTCACCCCGATGCAGACGGCCGTCGGCGCCGGGGCCCTCGTTGCGCTACTGCTGTTGATCCTGGTGATGGTGCTCGTCCGGCGCAGTAGGGCCAGAGCGCGCCGCCGCGCGCGCACCCAGGCGGCGCTGCGTGAACGCAATCCGGGTCCGCCGCCCACCGCTCCTCGGCCCCCGGTTCCGGCCAAGACGCCGAGCCCGGTGACCCCGCGACCCCGGTCCCGTGCCCAGCCCATGCACGCACCCACCGAGCCGATCCCGACCAGGTACCTGTCCCCCGCCGAACTGGCCGGGCAGGTGTCCGGTGCTCCTTCCGGCCCTTCCATCGGCCGTGTGGGCGGCGCGCCGGCGGGCAACGGCACCAAGGACCCCGAAAAGTCCTCCTGGGTACCGGCCGAGCAACCGGCCCAGACCGACGGAACCACCCCCTCCGACCTGGACGGCACAACCGTCCCGCAACGCGTCGCCGCGAAGGACCCGCCGCCCGCCGGCGCCCACCGGACCGACTCGGCCGACGACACCGGCGGACCCGCCAAGTACGCGGCAGCCGCCGGGATAGCCGGAGTCGCCGCCGCCGGACTCGCCAGGGCCGGCTCGAGCACAACCGGCGAAGCCGACGCGGCCGATGCAGGCGCAACCGATGAGGCCGACACGAACGCGGCCGGTGAGGCCTACGCGGACGCGGCCGGCGACGCCGAGGCGAACGCAACCGGTGAGGCCGAGGCGACAACGGCCGGCGAAGTCCAAACCAACGCGGCCGGCCAGCCCCAAGCCGCCAACACCGCGGCTACCGATGATGTCGATTCCGCGACCACCGAAGCGGCCGGGGTCGCCGCGCCTTTGGCCGCCGAAGCGGCCGGGGTCGCCGCGCCTTTGGCCGCCGAAGCGGCCGGGGAATCCGATCCGGCGGCTACCGGTTTTTCCGCGCCCACGGGCACTGAGGCCGCCGGGCTCACGTCCGCTGGAGCAACCGGTGACGCCACCACCGAGGCGCTAGACCTCGCCGCCGGTGGGAGCGCCGGTCGTGGGGCCGGCGAAGCCGGCACGCCCGCCGGCACGGACGGCACGGACGGCACGGACGGCACGGACGGCACGGACGGCACGGACGGCACGGACGGAGACACCAGCACATCTGGCGACACCGGGACATCGGGCGACGCCGAGGCGGCCGAGGAGTCCGACGGGAGCGGCCAGCGCCCCTTCTCCGCGCCGGTTGCCGTGGCGGGTGCGGCGGCGCTCGTCGGCGGCGCGGCGGCCGCCGCGCGCTTCGCCGGACGGTCATCCGAAGACGGGCAAGCCGCCCAGGACCCGGACGCGGACCCCGAAAGCCTGGCGCCCGCCCGACCCGGCCCGACCGCCGAAGCTACCGGTGCGGCCCCGGCCGGCGTCTCGGCGCCAGCCCCGGCCACACCGTTCCCGGACGTCGCCGCGATCCACCACCCGGACGCCCGCGACCGCCTGCTGCAGGTCCTGTTAGCCGACCCGGACCGCGCACTGCACGCGGTCGACGACCTGGACCTTGTGCAGCAGGAGCTGGACCGCCTGCACCGCACCGTGGTCGCGCAACGGCGCCAGCTGGCCGACGCGGCCCGCCGGCTGCGCAGCGCCGGCCTCACTCCGGCGCAGGTGGCTCGCCTGGTCGGCTTCGGCGAGGGAGAGCTGGTCAGCCTGCTGGCCGAACACGCCCCGAGCCCGTTCCCGCGTCAACCCCGCTGAGCGCGCCCGCCCTATGGGCGGTCAGAGCCGGGGGATCAGGGTCACCGGGGTGCCGGGCCGGGCCTGGGCCAGCGCGGGCAGGTCGCACGCGGCGAGCACGCCGATCACCGGGTAGCCGCCGGTGGTCGGGCCGTCGGCGAGGAAGATGACCGGCTCGCCGCTCGGCGGGACCTGCACCGAACCGGGCAGCATCGGCTCGCTGGGCAACTCGGCGCCCTCGCGCGCGGCGGTGCGGCGCAGTGGTTCGCCGGTCAGCCGCACGCCCACCCGGTTGCTCGCCGCGTCGACCGTCCAGGTGCGTGCGCGCAGCGCGTCGGCGGGTTCGTCGAACCAGTCGTCCCTCGGACCGAGCAGGATGGGCAGCGCCAGCCGCGCCGGGGGAACCGACACCGGCACCGGTTCGCCACACGCCGGCGTCGGCGAAGGCGTTCCCAGGGCCAACCGCTCGTCCGCCCGCACCGGCGGCGGCCCCAACCCGGACAGCAGGTCGCCGCTGCGGCTGCCCAGCACGGCGGGCAAATCGAGGCCACCCGAGCAGGCCAGGTAGTTGCGCAGGCCGGCGGCCGGCCGGTCGATCTCCAGCTCGTCACCGGGGCCGAGATAGACGGCCCGATGCGCGCCGACCGCGACCCGGTCACCCTCGCGGCGGGTCACGAACACCTCGACCGGCGCACCGGTCACCGCGATCGTGCAGCCCGCCTCGGCGCGCAGCCGCAGTCCGCCGAGCAAGACCTCCAGGCCGGCGTGCCCCTCCGGGTTGCCCACCAACCGGTTGGCCAGGCGCAACGCGGCCTGGTCCAACGCCCCGGACCGGGGGACGCCCAACTCGGCGTAGCCCGGCCGGCCGAGGTCGGTAACCAGGCACAGCGCCCCCGGCCGCAACACGGTCACCGCCCGGGCGCGCAAGAATTTGGGTCGCCGCACACCCGAACCTTATGCGCCGCGCGGCACCGAAGGATGGCGCGCCGGGCGGGGTGCCGGGGATGTGCCGGCCAAGGCGACTACGCTGCGTTGCCGTGACTTGGTTCTTCACCGGCGTGCTGCTGGCCGGCGCCGCCGCGATGCTCTGGGCGTGCTCGGTCGCGCTGTACCGGAGCCTGGGCTCATGAGCACCGAGCAGCCAAGGCTGTCCGACTCGGCCAGGCGCAACATCCCGAGCCTCACCGACCCGGCAATACCGGTCCCGCCGGACACCGCGAACCTGCGCGAGGGGCCGGACCTGCACCCGCTGTGCACGCCGTTGTTGCCGCTGATCGGGGTGTGGCAGGGCGCCGGCGAGGTCGTGTACCCGACGATCGACGGCCCGCTGCACTTCGGCCAGCGGATCATCTTCGCCCATGACGGCCGGCCGTTCCTGAGCTACTCCGCGCAGTCCTGGCTGCTCAGCGGGCCGCCCGGCCCGAACAGCACTGTGGTGCGCCCGGCCGCCCGCGAGACCGGCTGGTGGCGCCCGCAGGAGGACGACTCCATCGAGGTGCTGATCGCGCACCACACCGGGATCGTGGAGATCTACCACGGCAAGCCGCGTTCCCTGGTCTCCTGGGAGCTGGTCACCGACGTGGTGGCCCGCACCACCACGGCCAAGGAGGTGAACGCGGCGCAGCGGCTCTACGGCATCGTTCCCGGCGAGGGCAGCGCCAACGGCACCGACACCGGCGACACCCGCGACCTCGCCTACGTCGACGAACGCGCCATGGAAGGGCAACCCCTGCAGCCGCACCTCTCCGCCCGCCTCACCCGAATCGCCGGCTGACCCCGCCCCCCGTCGCTTATTTCCACGCAGAGCCATAGCGTGGTCGCCGGTTCCCGGGACGGCCCTTAACCTGACTGGATGACGGTCAGCGACGCCGCCGGCGCGACGGCGCGGATACACGATCCGGCCACCTACGTGCAGGGGCCGCCACTGGCCGAGCTGGCCCGGCTGCGCCGCGAGCGCGGGGTGGTCTGGGTGGACGAGCCGGACGGGCCGGGGTACTGGTTGGTGCTGCGGCATGCGGACGTGGAACGGGTGCTGAAGGACCCGGCGACGTTCTCCTCCGCGTTCGGCGGCACCCAGATCCGTGACCCGCTGACCGGTGAGGACCTCGAGTACGTGCGCCGGATGATGCTGAACATGGACCCGCCGGAGCACGCGCGGCTGCGGAGGCTGGTGGCCAAGTCGTTCACGCCGCGCGCGGTGGCCGCGCTGACCAGCCGGATCGAGGAGCACGCCCGGAACCTGGTGGACCGGATGATCAAAGGCGCCAACCCCTGCGACTTCGCCAAGGACGTGGCCGCCGACCTGCCGCTGTACACCCTGGCCGAGGTTCTCGGCGTGCCCGGGCAGGACCGCTGGCTGCTGTTCGACTGGTCGAACCGGGTCATCGGCTGGCAGGACGAGGACTACGCGACCAGCGCGGCCTTCGATCCGACGAAGGGCACCGAGCTCGCCAGGAGCGCCCTCGCGCTGCGCCCGGAACCGGACCCGAACGGAAGGATGCCCGACCCGCGCGGCCGCGCCGGCATGCCCGACCTGTACGCGTACGCGCACCTGCTGGCCGAGCACAAGCGCAGCCGGCCCGGCGGCGACATCATGTCCATCCTGCTGGCCGCCCGCGACGAGACGATCTCCACCGAGGAGTTCGAGAACCTGTTCTGGCTGTTCGCGGTGGCCGGCAACGAGACCCTGCGCAACGGCATCCCGGGCGGCATGATCGCGCTGCTGCGCCATCCCGACCAGCAACGCGCGCTGAGGGCGAACCCGGACGATCTGGTGGACCGCGCGGTGGAGGAGATGCTGCGCTGGTGGACGCCGGTGATGGTGTTCCGCCGCACCGCCACCGCAAGCACCGAGCTGGCCGGGGTGCGGATCGAGGCCGGCGACAAGGTGGTCGTCTCGTTCCTGTCCGCGAACCGGGACGAGACCGTGTTCGCAGACCCGGACCGGTTCGACATCCACCGGGAGCCGGGCCGGCACCTGGTGTTCGGGCACGGCCCGCACTTCTGCCTCGGCGCGATGGCCGCGCGCACCCAGCTGCGCGCTCTGTTCCGCGAGCTGGTCACCCGCACGTCATGGCTGGAGCCGGCCGGCGAGCCCGCGCTGCTGCGGTCCAACTTCCAGCGCGGCGTCAAGCGCCTGCCGGTGCGCTGGTCACGGTAGAGACGCGAATACGCGCGCCCTTGTGCGGGACCAGCGTGACGTGTTTGGTGACCTGCCGTTCGCCCGGCGCGGTGGTGGTGTCCAGGCGCACCCGGCGCAGGATCTCCCGGATCACCACCCGCATCTCGATCAGCGCGAACGTCGCACCCAGGCAACGCCGCCCCCCGCCGCCGAAGGGCAGCCAGGTGGTTGGCCCGGGCGTGCCGCCGAGCATCCGGTCCGGGTCGAACCGCTCCGGGTCGGTGTAGCGGCCCGGGTCCACGTGCGGCAGGCCGATGCTGGGCAGGACCACCGTGCCGGCGGGCAACCGGTATCCGCCCAGCTCCACCGGCTCGGTCAGCGTGCGGCCCACCTCGTAAACCACCGGGCGGACCCGCAGCGACTCCTTCACCACCGCGTCCAGGAACTCGTCCCCGGAGCCGTCGTCGGCCTGGGCGGCCTCCACCGCCCGGCGCAGCAGGTCGGGGTGCCGGATGAGGCGCTCGAAGGTCCAACTCAGGCCGGTGGCCGTGGTCTCGTGCCCGGCGCCGAGCAGGGTGATCAGCTGGTCGCGCAGCTCCCGGTCGGTCATCCCCCGGCCGTTCTCGTCAGCGGCGGCGACCAGCATGGCCAGCACGTCGGTGCGTTCCGCCAGCCGAGGGTCGGCCCGGCGATCGGCGATCTCCTGGTAGAGCAGCCGGTCGGCCTCGGCCCGGTCCCGGCGCACGCCGTGCCACGGCCGGTAGCGCTGCAGCTCCGGGTAGAGCATCGCGGTCACGCCGAGGAGGTTCATGTCCATCACCTTGGGCAGCGCGGCGCGCAGCGCCGCCAACCGCGTCGGGTCGTCGGCGCCGATCACCGTGCGCAGGATGACCTCGAGGGTGATCTCGGACATCAGCGGGGCCACCGGGAAGGGCCGGCCGACCGGCCAGCGCGCCACGTTCTCGGCGGTGATCTCCGCCATCACGTCCATCTGCCGGCGCACCGCGTCCCGGTGGAACGGCGGCATCATCAGCCGGCGCCGGTCGCGGTGGGTTTCCTCGTCCAGCAGCAGCACGGAGCTGTCCCCGAGCACGCCGCGCATGATCGAGTTGGCCTCGCCGGCGTGGTAGACCTTCGGGTCCCCGCCGAACACCTGCTTCAGGTGCTCCCGCTCGGTGATGAACACCATCCAGCCGGACGGCGCCGCGTAGAGCGTGAACATGCTGCCGTACCGGCGGTGAGCCCAGCGCTCGATGCGCTGCGGCGCGGTCCAGACCAGCGCCGAGGACAACAGCTTGGGCAGCTTCGGGCCGGGCGGCAGGCCGTCGACCACGCTCGGGCTGAGGACAGTCGCGCTACTCATGATCAACATCATACATCTGTTTAATACGCGCGTCTAGATTCATTCGGTAAGCTCCCGCCATGGGACACCGCGAAGACCTGCTCGCCGGCGCGCGCCGCTGCCTGGAGGAGCGGGGCTACGCGCGCACCACCGCGCGCGACCTGGTCGCCGCCTCGGGCACCAACCTGGCCTCCATCGGCTACCACTTCGGGTCCAAGGACGCGCTGCTGGTCGCCGCGATGACCGAACTGTTCGACGAATGGGCGGTGCAGGTGCGGGACGCCGCGCTCGACGCCGCGCCGGCCGGCAGCGACCCGCTGACCCTGCTGATCGCCTCCTGGGGCGCGATGGTCGAGGTGTGCACCCGGCACCGGGGCCTGTCCCTGGCCTACAGCGAGGCGGTGGCATTCGCCCGGCACCAGCCGGCACTGCAGGCCCAGCTGGCGACCATCTACCAGCGCAGTCGGGTCAAGGTGGCCGAAATGATCAAGAAGGAGCTGCCCACGCTGAGCGACCCGCACGCCGCCGCGCTGGCCTCGTTCGAGATCGCCGCGTGCGACGGGCTGGTGGTGCAGTGGCTGATGGACCCGGAAGGCATGCCGAGCGGCGACGAGCTGGTGGCAGCGTTCAACGCCGCCCTGCTGGCGCTGTCTCGCGCGTAGCGTCGTACTCCTCACGGGCGGCGAAGACGTCCCCGAGGTGCTCCTCGATCCAGAGCGTGATCTCCGCGATCCGGTGGGCGACCGGCTCACCGAGCGGGGTCAGCGAGTAGTCGACGTGCGGCGGGATCACCGGGTGCGCGACCCGGCGGACGAAGCCGTCCCGCTCCAGGCGCTGCAGAGTCTGCGCGAGCATCTTCTCGCTCACCCCGCCGACCCTGCGGCGCAGCTCGCTGAACCGGTAGGTGCCGCCGTCCCGCAGGATGGCCAGCACCAGCACACCCCACCGGCTGGTGACGTGCTCCAGCACGCCCCGGGACGGGCAGTTGGGTTCGCACACATCCACCACGTGCCCGTTGACCTCTACACTTACCCACATACCATTACCGTACTTCAAAGTGGGTACTTACGCAGAGTTAGTGTCGGCGCCTAACGTCAACCGCATGATCGTGATTGTTGGAGCGACCGGCAACCTCGGCCGGCAGGTAGTCCAGAAGCTGCTCGCGCGCGGCGTGCCCGCCGACCGGGTGGTCGCGGCGGTGCGCCGCCCGGAGGCGGCCCAGGAACTCGGCGTCCCCGTGCGGCGGGCCGACTACGACCACCCGGAAACCCTGCCCGCCGCGCTGGCCGGCGCCCGCCGGGTGCTGCTGATTTCCTCGCCCGGACCGTTCGGGCAGCGGCCGGCGCAGCACCGCGCGGTGCTGGAGGCGGCCGGGGACGTCGAGCTGTTCGCCTACACCAGCATCCTGGGCGGCGAGCGGTCCGGCGCCCGGCTGGCCGAGGACCACCAGGCCACCGAGGCCGCGATCAGGGCCTCGGGCCTGCCGCACGTGTTCCTGCGCAACGGCTGGTACCTGGAGAACTACCGCCCCTCACTGGCCCACGCCGCCACGAGCGGCGGTGTTTCCGTCGGGCGCCAAACTGGGCGCCCGACCCAGCCCGCCGGCTCCGCCGGCGAGATCGTCGGCTCGGCCGGGCCGGACGCCCGGGTGGCTTCGGCGCTGATCGAGGAGTACGCGGAGGCGACCGCCGCCGTCCTCACCGCCGAGGCGCCGAAGCCGGTGTACGAGCTGTCCGGGGACGTGGCGTGGAGCTTCGCCGAGCTGGCCGCCGAGGTGGCCAGGCAGGCCGGCCGCCCGGTCGGGTACCGCCGGCTCACCCCGGCCGAGCACCTGGGCGTGCTCACCGGCGCCGGCATCCCCGAACCGGTGGCCGACCTGCTGGTCGACGTGGACGCCGCCGTGGACCGGGGCGAGCTGGCCACCAAGACCGGTGACCTGGCCGCACTGATCGGCCGGCCCACCGCGCCCCTGGCCGAGGCGGTGAAGCGGGTACTCGCGAGCTGAGATCAGTGCGCCGGCTCGTAGTCCGGCAGCTCGATGCCCTTGACCAGCTCGCCGAGCGCGGCGCCGCCGTCCCCGCCGCCGAGCCGGGCCAGCCGGGGGAAGTGGTGCTCGGTCCACGCGGCCAGGTACTGCCGGAAGATCGCCCACTGGCTGTCCGGCGAGGCGGCGGCCGCGTGCGCCGCGCCCATCTTCTGGGTGGCGGTAACCCAGTCGCCCATCCGCCGCTGGTACTCGGCGAACGCGCCGGCGTGGTCACCCGACCGCTGGGCCAGCTCGCCGGCCAGCACATACGCGCCGACCACGGCCAGGCTGGTGCCCTGGCCGGACATCGGAGACGGGCAGAACGCGGCGTCGCCGAGCAGCGCCACCCGCCCGTTGGACCACTCAGGCAGGTGGATCTGCGCGATGGAGTCGAAGAAGAAGTCCGGCGCCTCGTCCATCCGGTCCAGCAGCCAGGGGGCCTCCCAGCCCAGCCCGGTGATCCGCTCCCGGACCAGCGCGCGCTGCGCGGCGGCGTCCCGGGGGTCGTAGTCCAGCTCCGGGGAACGGAAGGCGAAGTACGCCATGGCGTCCGCGTTGTCGTGGATGCTGCGTACCCCGCAGGACCGGCCGGGCGCGTCGTAGCCGAGCATCCAGCGGTCCAGCCGCGGGCGGTTGGGCACGGTGAAGAAGGCGAAGTACAGCCCGAGGTGACGCAGGTAGTCCGACTCCGGCCCGAAGGCCAGCGCGCGCACCCCGGAGTGCAGCCCGTCCGCCCCGATGACCAGGTCGAACCGCCGCCGGGCGCCGCCGGCGAAATCCACGGTGACGCCGTCCGCGTCCTGCTCCAGGGCCACGATCCGGTCGCCGAACAGGTACTCCACCCCGTCCGAGGTGGCGTCGTAGAGGACCCGCGCCAGGTCGCCGCGCAGAATCTCGATCTCCGCGACGAATCCGTCCCCGCCGTGCTCGTCGACGGTGGTGGAGGCGACCCGCCAGCCCCGCTTGGTCACGTAGGACAGGCCCAGGGTGTCCGTGCACGCCGCGCGCACCTCGGCGTCCAGCCCCATCCGGCGGACCACTTTCTTGGCCACCCCGCGCAGGTCCACCGCCTGCCCGCCCGGCCGCAACTCCGGGGACCGCTCCACCACGGTCACGCCGAAGCCGTACCGGCGCAGCCAGTAGGCCAGCGCCGGACCGGCGATGCTCGCACCGGAAATCAACACGTTCACCAGGAATCCCCTCCGACCGCGCCGGACTCTATGCCGCACCGAAAACCCCGACAACCGAGTTACTCGGGACCGGTCCCCACGGCGGCGGCGGAGAATTCGACGCACGGCGGCAGCGGAGGGGGACTCGGCATGGCGTGCCGTGAATAAGCCCGCCATCCCGCGGCGGACGGCCGGCGGGACGGTTTCGCTCGGTAGGCGAAACCGTCCGTCAGTCGTTACGAGAAGGACGGGGCGGTTCCACTCGGTAGGTGGAACCGCCCCGTCTCTCGTCTCTACGGGTGACTCAGCCGACCGCGACCTCGGCGCGGTGCAGGCCGGGGCCCTCGGCGGTCACGCTGGTCTCGCCGTTGCCCGACCGGGACAGCGCGCGCACGGTCCAGTTGCCCGGGCCGGCGAAGAACCGGAAGTCACCGGTGGCCGAGGACACCACCTCGGCGGTGAACTCACCGGTGCCGTCCAGCAGCCGGACGAACGCGCCGCCGACCGGCTCCGACCCGTTGACCACGCGACCGATCAGCACGGTCTCCTTGGACAGGTCGGTGCCCGGGGGCAGCTGGGCGGTCTGCTCGGGTGCTCCGCACATCAGTTACCACTCCCCAGCTCGATCGGCGCGCCCACCAGCGAGCCGTACTCGGTCCACGAACCGTCGTAGTTCTTCACGTCGCCGTGGCCCAACAGCTCGCGCAGCACGAACCAGGTGTGGCTGGACCGCTCGCCGATCCGGCAGTAGGCGATGGTCGGCTTCGAGCCGTCGAGGCCGGCCTCCGCGTACAGCTCGCGCAGGTCGTCGTCGGACTTGAAGGTGCCGTCCTCGTTGGCCGCCTTGCTCCACGGCACGTTGATCGCCGTGGGGATGTGGCCGGGGCGCTGCGACTGCTCCTGCGGCAGGTGCGCCGGGGCCAGGATCTTGCCGGAGAACTCGTCCGGGGACCGCACGTCGACCAGGTTCTTCACCCCGATCGCGTCGATCGCCTCCTGGCGGAACGCGCGGATGGTCAGGTCCGGCTCCTTGGCCGAGTAGCTGGTCTGCTGGCGGGCCGGCACGTCCTTGGTCAGGGTGCGGCCGTCCAGCTCCCACTTCTTCCGGCCGCCGTCCAGCAGCTGCACCTTGTCGTGCCCGTACAGCTTGAAGTACCAGTAGGCGTAGGCGGCGAACCAGTTGTTGTTGCCGCCGTACAGGACCACCTGGTCGTCGTTGCCGATGCCCTTCTCGGACAGCAGCTTCTCGAAGCCGGCCTTGTCCACGAAGTCCCGGACCACCGGGTCCTGCAGCTCGGTCTTCCAGTCCACCCGGACGGCGCCGGGAATGTGCCCGCCCTCGTAGGCGGAGGTGTCCTCGTCGACCTCGACGAAAACCACGCCGGCGGTTTCGAGGTTCTCTTCGGCCCAGTCCGCGGAGACTAGGACGTCCTGGCGGCTCATACGGTTTGCTCCCTGGTTACGGTCGGTTGCGGGCGTGACGATGGGCAGGATCAGTCCCGGTCGACGCCGGGAATGACGGCCGTAGGCGGAGCGGCGCTGGCTCGGAAACGAGCAGGCGGAAACCGTCCGCGCTCAGTGCGCCGGACACAGGCAGCTGCCCACGCGGCACAGATCAACTGCGCGGCGACGGGTCAGCGGCCAATACACGGCGACCAGGGTAGCTGAAATGCCCGCCTAGCGGCGGGCCCGTGAGTGAGAAGTGTGGCTATAGCAATACTTCTCACTCACGAGTCGCCGGTGCCGCCGCCGGCGGCAACGGTGACATTGTGCGCAACCCCGCTGACCTGAATGGCCGTGTCCACCGCGCGCAGCGTGGTGGGGGTGACGTCGAAGGGCAGCTCACCCGGGTCGATCTGCAACGTGAACATCCGGCGCAGCGAGGCCTGCACCGTGTCCGGGAGCCGGGTGGCGGCCGGCCCGCTGCCCAGCCGGATGTCCCGGGGGCTGATCTGGATCTGCCGGCCGGCCAGCTGCAGCACGGCGATCACCGAGACCTCCGTCTTCTGGCCCAGCACGTCGGTGGTGGCGACCAGGCGGACCGCCTGGTCCGGGGTGATCCCGGTGACCGAGGAACCGGGCATCGCGTCCTTGGAGTTGGCCAGCGCGGCATCCAGTGCGCCCGGGTCCACCGGCTGCACCTTCAGCTTGGTCACCCCGCGCAGCTGGCGGCGCAGGTCCTCGTCGGTGACCTGCACGGTGCCCTGCAGGTCGTCGATGTGGATGCTGCGCAGCGTGCCGGACAGCACCTCACCCAGCGGCAGCCGCACGTGGTAGAGCTGCGCGCGCACGCCGACGTTGTTCATCTGGCCGACGGTGAGCCGGTCGGCGGACACCTCGACCCGCTGGTAGTCGCCGCCCAGCGCCTGGGTCAGGAACGGGAAGCCGTTGATCTTGACGGCCGGGTCGTCCGGCAGCGCCAGCTGCTGGCGCAACCGGCTGGAAACCTGGTACTCGGCGGTCGCCGCCGCCGCGTAGTCCACCGCGACCAGCAGCACGATCGCCGCCACCAAGCCGATCACAAGCCTCTTCACAACCGCGCCTTCCCGCCGCCTTCTTGATCGCATCAGCCTCGACTACCAGCGTGAACTCTGTCGCTCAAGGGTTCCCGACCGCTTCCCGCCAGGTATCCTCCCGGTTAGCAAAATGTGACCGACCACCGGGTCGTCCCCTACGGGAGGAGCCAACCCATGGAGTTGCTGCTGCTCACCGCCGACCCGCGCCCTGACTCGGTGCTGCCGGCGTTGTCCCTGCTGCCGCACGGTGTGCGCACCGGCGCACCCGAGGTGGCCGCGCTGCTGGACGCCGGCCCGCACGACGCGGTGCTGGTGGACGCGCGCACCGACCTGGTCGCCGCGCGCGGGCTCTGCCGGCTGCTCGGCACCACCGGGCTGGACGTGCCGGTGGTCGCCGTGCTCACCGAGGGCGGACTGGTCGCGGTGTCCCCGGAGTGGGCGGTGGACGACATCCTGCTGCCCGGCGCCGGCCCGGCCGAGGTGGACGCCCGGCTGCGGCTGCTGCGCGCCCGGCCCGGCTCCGACGCCGCCGCCGGCGGCGGGGCACTGGTACTCGGCGAGCTGATGATCGACGAGGCGACCTACACCGCCCGCCTGAAGGGCCGCGCGCTGGAGCTCACGTACAAGGAGTTCGAGCTGCTCAAGTACCTCGCGCAGCACGCCGGCCGGGTGTTCACCCGGGCCCAGCTGCTCCAGGAGGTCTGGGGCTACGACTTCTTCGGCGGCACCCGCACGGTGGACGTGCACGTGCGACGCCTGCGCGCCAAACTCGGCCCGGAGCACGAGCAGCTCATCGGCACCGTGCGCAACGTCGGCTACAAGTTCGTCCGCCCCGGCCGCGCGTCCCTGGCCTCCTCCATGGAAGGCACCACCACCACCGGCACCACCACCGACACCCCCGCCGACGCCCTGACCTGACCCGACGCAGCTTCCACTCGGCGTAGCCCGGAGCCGCGCGACATGTGCGTACGCGGCACGGTCTCAAGGACGGCCGGGACGGCGCGGCTGCTGCCTCATGCGCGTCGGGAGCCGCCCGAACGTTTGGGGCGCACGGTGCGTCTTCCGCTGCGCGCGGCCCCGGAGCGGTCCCTCGCTACGCAACGTAAGCGGTCCGCCGCCTCCGGCGGCGACCCCTGCCGCCGAGCGCAAGCTCAGTCCGGTTCGATCACGCATTTCACCGGACTCAGCCAGCACTCGGCGTTTGCACGAACCCCGCTCCCCACCAAAACCTTCCCCCGACGACCACGCAGGGTAACCAAACGGCTGGACGACGGCGCGGCAAACGCAACGGCCGCCGCCCAACCCGACACGAATCCCGACCGCGGCCGTCCAAGCGATCTTGAAACCCCGACCCGGCCCCAAACGTTGGGTAGGGTCGACCCCGTGGCGAAGGTGACGGTGAGCGCACAAGTTGACGCAGAGCAGGTGCAAGAGCTGCTTGCCGCGGCGACCGCCGAGGACGGCACCGCACCGATCGGCGAGGGCGCACTGCTCGCCCCGGATGCCGTCCACCTGTTCACTATCGACGACGACCGTCTCACCGGTTATGCCACGCTGGACCTGGCCAACCCGGACGAAGCGGTCGGCGAGCTGGCTGTCCACCCCGGAGCCCGCCGGCAAGGTATCGGCAGGGTGCTGGTCAACGCCCTGATCGAGCAGGCGAAACCACGGGCGCTGCGGATCTGGGCCCATGGCGAGCACCCGGGCGCGAAGGCGTTGGCCCAGACACTGGGCTTCCAGCAGGTGCGCGAGCTGTGGCAGATGCGGCGGTCGCTGGCCACGCCGGAGCTGCCGGAGGTGCGCCTCACCGAGGGCGTCGCGCTGCGCACGTTCCGCCCCGGGCGGGACGAGTCGGAGTTCCTGCGGGTCAACAACGCCGCCTTCGACTGGCACCCCGAGCAGGGTGGCTGGTCCCTGGACCAGGTCAAACAGCGGGAGAACGAGCCCTGGTTCGACCCGGAGGGTTTCTTCCTCGCCGTCGAGGCCACCGACCCCGACCGGTTGCTCGGCTTCCACTGGACCAAGGTGCACACCGCCCCGGAACGGATCGGTGCCGATACTCGTTCCGCTGACGCTTCTCTCGGCGAGGTCTACGTGGTCGGCGTCGACCCGGCTCAGCAGGGCCGCAAGCTGGGCGCGGCCCTCACCCTCGCCGGGCTGCGCCACCTCCGGGACCGGGGGTTGTCGGACGTAATGCTCTACGTCGAGGCGGACAATGCCCCGGCCGTCCGCGTCTACCGGAACCTGGGCTTCGAGCATTACCACACGGACGCCGCGTTCCGCCACGAGCCGTAAACGGCCGACACCATAGATTTGATGATCCTTTAAGGTTAGTTACCTTATGTCACCTTTCGAGGTCACGGCCGGGTCTCGGGGATATCTCACGGGTGGTGTCGAGCGCCACCCTGGGCCGCCTGTTCACCCTGCGTTTACCCGTACGGGGGGCGACGTCCATCCAGTATCCCTAACGTCCGGGGGTGAGGCGGCCACCCCGAGCCGCACAAAGCACAACCTCGGAGGACTCCGTCGTGAATCTCAAGCGACGCAGTGCGGCGCCAGCCCTGCTCGCGCTCATCGCGGCCGGCTCGCTCGTGGTAGCCGGCTGCGGTAGTGATCCCAACGCGAAGCCGGGCGGCAACGGGGGCGGCAACGCCGCCGGGGGCCCGCCGGCCAACTGCGGCGGCAAAGCGAACCTGACCGCGGAGGGCTCGTCCGCCCAGAAGAACGCCATCGACGTCTTCATCCAGTCCTACCAGGCCCAGTGCTCCGGGCAGAACCTGGCCTACAACCCCACCGGCTCCGGCGCCGGCGTGAAGCAGTTCAACGCCGGCCTGGTCGACTTCGGCGGCTCGGACTCCGCGCTGAAGGACGCCGAGGTCGCCGCCGCGCAGCAGCGCTGCCAGGGCAACCCGGCGTGGAACCTCCCGCTGGTGTTCGGCCCGGTGGCCATCGGCTACAAGCTCGACGGCGTGACCAACCTGGTGCTGAACGGCGAGGTCGCCGCCAAGATCTTCAACGGCCAGATCAAGACCTGGAACGACCCGGCCATCGCCGCGCTGAACTCCGGCGCGCAGCTGCCCAGCACCCCGATCAACGTGGTGTTCCGCTCGGACGAGTCCGGGACCACGGACAACTTCCAGCAGTACCTGACCGCCTCCAGCAAGGGCGCGTGGACCCAGGGCGCCGGCAAGAAGTTCGCCGGCGGCGTCGGCTCCGGCGCGCAGGGTTCGGCCGGCGTCTCCCAGGCGGTCTCCGGCGCGGCCGGCTCGATCACCTACGTCGAGCTGTCCTACGCCCAGGACAACAACATCAGCATGGCGAAGCTCGACTCCGGCTCCGGCCCGGTGGAGCTGACTCCGGAGACCGTGGGCAAGGCCATCGAGTCGGCCAAGGTCAGCGGTTCGGGCAACGACCTCAAGCTGGACCTGAAGTCGGTGTACGGCGGCAACACGGCGGGCGCCTACCCGCTGCTGCTGGCCACCTACGAGATCGTCTGCTCAAAGGGCTACGACGCGCCGACCGCTCAGGCGGTCAAGGCGTTCCTCACCACGGCCGCCACCAATGGGCAGCAGCAGCTGCCGGAGGCCGGCTACGCACCGCTGCCGGAGTCGTTCAAGCAGAAGTTGCTGACCGCGATCCAGGCTATCGGTTAGTCCGGTGAGCGAGCTGGCGAGCGAACCATCAGCGGATTCGGTCACCCGAAGCAGCAGCCGGGAGGCAGGCATTACCAGCGAAGTGGAATCTCAGCCCAACCCCCAGGACCGGCCGCCGTCCGGCGGCGGCCGGACGGTGGTCCAGCGCGGTGACCGCGTGTTCGGCGGGCTGGCCACCGGTTCCGGCTGGTTCGTCGTGCTGCTCATCGGGGCAATTGGCTTATTCCTGCTGATCCAGGCGGTCCCTGCGTTGTTGGCCGACCACGCCAACTTCCTGACCAGCCGAGAGTTCGACGCCGGCGATCCGGCGAACCTGCGGTTCGGAATTCTGGACCTGCTGCTGGTCACCGTCGAGGTGTCCGTGTTCGCCCTCGTTCTGGCCATGCCGGTGGGGCTGGGTATTGCGTTGTTCCTGACGCAGTACGCGCCCCGCCGGCTGGCCAAGCCCTTCGGTTACCTGGTCGACCTGCTCGCGGCGGTGCCGTCGATCATCTTCGGCCTGTGGGGCCTGCTGGTGCTGGCCCCGGTGATCTACCCGGTGGCCGAGGGCCTGAACGGCGCGCTGGGCTGGTTCTTCCTGTTCAAGAGCTACCCGGACAACGTGCCGATCGTGCGGGGGGCCAACCTGTTCACCGCCGGGATCGTGCTGGCGGTGATGATCCTGCCGATCATCACCGCGATCACCCGCGAGGTGTTCGAGCGCACGCCCCGGATGCAGATCGAGGGCGCGCTGGCGCTCGGCGCCACCCGGTGGGAGGTCATCCGGACCACGGTGCTGCCGTTCGGCCGGGCCGGCTACGTGAGCGCGTCCATGCTCGGCCTCGGTCGCGCGCTGGGCGAGACCATCGCGCTGATGATCATCCTGGCGTCGGTCGCGGCGCCGTTCCGGGGCAGCCTGTTCGACGGCGGCGCCACGTTCGCCTCGAAGATCGCGCTGTCCTTCGCCGAGCTGAACAACGCGCTGTCCGCCGGCGCCTACATCGCGGCCGGCCTGGTGCTGTTCCTGCTCACCTTCGCGGTGAACGCGGCCGCGCGGGCGATCGTCAACCGAGGGGTGCCGAAGTCGTGACAACCGCGAGCCCACCGATCGACTCACCGGCCATCAAACCGGCGTTCACCGGGATCAGCACGCGCCGCAAGCTGACCGACAAGCTGGCCACCGGGCTGGTCGCCCTGGCCTTCCTGGTCGCCCTGGTGCCGCTGCTCTGGGTGGTGATCACCGTGCTGAGCAAGGGCCTGCACGTGGTGGTCAACCCCAACTGGTGGTTCCAGTCGCTGAACGGGCTGCTGGCCCGCCAGCAGGGCGGCGGCGTGTACCACGCGATCTACGGCTCGCTGGTGCAGAGCCTGATCGCCGCGCTGATCGCCACCCCGATCGGCATCATGGTCGCCGTCTACCTGGTGGAGTACGGCGGCACCGGCAAGGCGCAGACCAAGCTGTCCAAGGCCGCCACCTTCATGGTGGACATCCTCACCGGCGTGCCGTCCATCGTGGCCGCGCTGTTCGTCTACTCGGTGTGGATCTCCATCTTCGGCCTGGACCGCAGCGCGTTCGCCGTGGCCCTGGCCCTGGTGCTGCTCATGGTGCCGGTGGTGGTGCGGTCCACCGAGGAGATGCTCAAGATCGTGCCGGCCGACCTGCGCGAGGCCTCCTACGCGCTGGGCGTGCCGAAGTGGCGCACCATCCTGAAGGTGGTCATCCCGACCGCCCTGTCCGGCATGCTCACCGGCATCGTGCTGGCGCTGGCCCGGATCATGGGTGAGACCGCGCCGGTGCTGATCCTGGTGGCCTACGCCCCGTACATCAACTTCGACATCTTCGGCGGCAACATGGCGTCACTGCCGCTGGTCATGACCGTCGAGCGGAACAACCCGACCATGGCCGGCGGGGACCGCATCTGGGGCGCCGCGCTCACCCTGATCCTGATCATCACCATCTTCCAGCTGATCGCGGCCGCGTTGTCCAAGTGGACCGCGCCCAAGACGAAGTAGAGGGGCTCACGGAACCATGGCCAAGCGGCTGGATCTCAAGGACGTCGACATCTACTACGGCACGTTCCACGCGGTGGACAGCGTGAGCCTGACCGTGCCGCCGCGCAGCGTGACCGCCTTCATCGGGCCGTCCGGCTGTGGCAAGTCCACGGTGCTGCGCACGCTGAACCGCATGCACGAGGTCATCCCGGGCGCTCGCGTGGAGGGCCAGGTGCTGCTGGACGGCGAGGACATCTACGCCCGCACCGTGGACCCGGTGTCCGTGCGGCGCACCATCGGCATGGTGTTCCAGCGGCCCAACCCGTTCCCCACCATGTCCATCCGGGACAACGTGGTGGCCGGTATGAAGCTGCAGGGAGTGCGGGACCGGGGGCGCCTGGACGAGATCGCCGAGCGCTCGCTGCGCGGGGCGAACCTGTGGAACGAGGTCAAGGACCGGCTGGCCAAGCCCGGTGGCGGCCTGTCCGGCGGTCAGCAGCAACGGCTGTGCATCGCCCGCGCCATCGCGGTGCAGCCGGACGTGCTGCTGATGGACGAGCCGTGCTCCGCCCTGGACCCCATCTCCACGCTGGCCATCGAGGACCTGATCGGCGAGCTGAAGAAGGACTACACGATCGTCATCGTCACGCACAACATGCAGCAGGCCGCGCGGGTGAGTGACCAGACCGCGTTCTTCAACCTGCGGGCGACGGGTGAACCCGGCCGCCTGGTGGAGATCGACGACACCGACAAGATCTTCTCCAACCCGACCGAGCGCGCCACCGAGGACTACATCTCCGGCCGCTTCGGCTGATCCACCGGACGTTTCCGCCGGCCCCCGTACCGCCCGCCGGTACGGGGGCCGGCGTGTGTCCGGGGCCGGCTTTGCCGACATTTGATGTTTGTCGTCGGGCTAGCCCATTGCTTCCCGACCACTTCCGAGCTTCAATAACTGTGACTGGAGGCACACAGAGGGGACCCCGGCGGGGGCGACGGGCGGCGATTTCCGCATGCACTGAATGCGGTTTCGTGCGGGCCGTTGCAAATTGATCTACGAGCGCGGCGGGCCCCCTCGACACCGGAGGGGATGCCACCGTGCGTTTCAGGGAAGCGTTATCGGACGCGATTCAATGCATGAGCGCGGCGCGCTTGCGCACCGGACTGACCCTTCTCGGGATCATCGCCGGCGTGATGGGCGTCATCGTTCTCGCCGGCTTCAGCCACGGCACCTCGAACGCCTTCTACGAGCGTCTCGCGCCGATGAGCGGCGCACTCTCCATCGCCAAGAAGTCCACTCCCGGGCAGCAAGGCGGCGGTCCGGTGATGCCGCTGACCGAAGGCGACGCGGCCGCGCTCGCCGACCCCGAAGCGGCCAAGAACTACCACTCGGTCACCGCCTATCGCACCGGCTCGGCCGTTCTGCGGGACGGCGAGAAAGAATGGACCTTGGGCATCGTCGGGGTCAACGGCCCCTACCTGATGGCCGAGAATCGCACGATGCAGTCCGGACGGATGTTCACCGAACAAGAGGAACGGGACCGGGCAAAGGTCATCGCGGTGAGTACCGATGTCGTTGAATACTTCTTCAACAAAGACGACAACGCCGCGATCAACTCCTACATCCGAATCGGCCGGATCCCGATGAAGATCGTCGGCGTATTCAAGGAGAGCGGCGACGACGTGGTGATGCCACTGAGCACCGCCCGGCCGCTGATGGCCGGCAACGACATGCTCAACACCATCAAGATGATCGCCAGCAGCCCGGAGCAGTGGGACCAGGCGGAGACCGACATCAAGAAGGTGCTCGACGAGCGGCACGGCATCCCGAAGTCCAAGCAGCGCGACTACTCGATCAGCGACATGCCGACGCTGGTCGAACGGGTCAAGCACCTGATGAACGTGCTGGCCATCGCCATCACCGTGCTGGCCGGGATCTGCCTGCTGGTCGGCGCGGTCGGCATCGCCAACATGATGCTGATCACCGTCGCGCACCGCACCAACGAGATCGGGGTGCGGCGCGCGGTCGGCGCCCGCCGGGGCGCGATCCTCAAGCAGTTCATGCTCGAGTCGACGATCATCGCCGGGATCGGGGGAATCTTCGGCGCAATATTCGGGGTGGCCGCCGTGCTGATCTCCCAGCGCCTGCTGCCCCGGTACCTGCCGGACTTCCCCACCCCGGAGCTGTCCATCCCGGCGACGATCGTGGCGTTCGGCGTGAGCCTGCTCATCGGCCTGGTCGCGGGCAGCTACCCCGCCCTGCGCGCCTGCCGCCTAAAACCCATCGACGCCCTCCGCTACTGACGCCCACACCAACCCTGATTCAGTCACTTCGGCACACCGGTTCAGTCACTCCAGCAGTCAAGAGTGACTGAACCACCGTGCTGAAGTGACTGAATCAGGTTGTTTGGGGTGGGGTGGGGTCAGGCGTCGGTGGGGGCGGGCATTTCGCCGGTGACCACGTAGACCATGCGGCGGGCCACGGAGACGGCGTGGTCGCCGTAGCGCTCGTAGAAACGGGCGAGCAGCGTGACGTCCACGGCGGCGGCCACACCGTGCGTCCACTTGGGGCTCATCATCACGGTGAACATGTGCCGGTGCAGGTCGTCCATGGCGTCGTCGTCGGACTCCAGCTCGCGGGCGCGATCCACGTCCGGGTCCCGGATGATGCCGGCCGCCTTCTCGGCGAGCTCGACGGCGACCTTGCCCATCTCGGCGAAGTACGGCTTGATCTCCTCCGGCAGCACGCTCTCCGGGTGGCGCCGGCGTGCCGCCTTCGCCACGTGCAGCGCGAGGTCGCCCATCCGCTCGAGGTCGCCGGCGGCGTGGATGGCGGAGACCACCACGCGCAGGTCGGTGGCCACCGGGGCCTGCAGGGCGAGCAGCGCGAACGCGTCCTCCTCGGCCTGGTTGCGCAGCTGATCGATCCGGTCGTCCCCGGTGATGACCTCCTCGGCCAGCGGGAGATCCACTCCCAGCAGCGCGTCCGAAGCCTTCCGCATGGCCTGGGCCACGATGTCGCACATGTCCGCCAGCTCGCCGGCCAGCCCACCCAGTTTCGACTGATACGCCTCACGCATGCCATGAGCCTAGGCGTCCCCCATCACCCGACCGGCAGCAAAAGGTGAACACAAGATGAACGATCACCACGCCGGCCGCCGGGAAAGCCGTTTCACCTGCCGCGACGGCGGAACCGTTGATCAACGATGGCCGGCGGACACCGGTTCGGGCACCCGCTCCGACGGCACCTCGGGTCCCCCGGCCGAGGGCTCGGCGGGCGACGGCGGTTCGCCGGTCGACTCCTCGGCCGGGGAAGGCTCAGGGGCGGGCCGGGCGGGTTGCCCGGCCGCGTTCGGCGCGCCGTGCGGCAGCATGAACGCCAGCCCGACCGCCGCGCCGGTGAGCAGCGTGGCAATGAAGAAGACGTCCGCGTAGGTCTGGGCCAGCACGTCGACCTGCAGCTTCGCGTAGATGCCGTACAGGCCCTGGACGCCCTGGTCCAGCGCCTCGCGCAGGCCGGGCACCGAACCGGCGTCGGCCGGCGAGATCAGCGCCGACCGGTCGGCGATCATCTGCTGCTGCTGGGCATTCACGAACACGCCGAACCCGGCGAGGCCGAGCGCCGCCGACACCCGTTGGCCGACATTGTTCCAGCCGCTGCCGGCGCCGGTCATCTCCGGCGGCAGCGCGGAGAGGCCCGCCGTCATGATCGGCATCATGGCCATGGCCACCCCGACCGCCCGCAGCGCCGTCCACCACATGTACTGGAACTCGGTGGTGTTCGGGGACAGGTCCATCAGCAGGTAGGTGCCGTAGGTGGCGATGACCAGGCCGATCACCGCCGGGATGCGGGCGCCGAACATGTCGTACAGCCGCCCGGCGATCGGCATCATCACCACCAGCGCCATCGCCTCGGGCAGCAACACCAGGCCGGTGTGCAGCGCGGTGTAGCCCTGGCCCTCCTGCATGAACAGCGGCAGGTAGAAGAGCACCGCGTTCAGCCCGATCATCAGCACCACGACCAGCAGCACCGAGTTGGTGTAGACCCAGCTCTTGAACACCCGCAGGTCCAGGAGCGGGTTCTCGATCTCCAGCTCGATCACCACGAACAGCGCCAGGCTCAGGCCGCCGGTGGCGAACAGGATCAGCGTCGGGTAGGCGTCCCAGCCCCAGTTCTTGCCCTCCGAGCTGGCCAGCAGGATGGCGAACAGCCCGTAGGCCACGGTGACGAAGCCGATCAGGTCGAACTTCGGCCAGGTGGTCGGGCGGATGCGCGGGAACACCGCCAGCGTGGCGACCGCGCCGATCAGGCCGATCGGGCCGTTGATGAAGAAGATGGCCGGCCAGGTGGTGTGCTCCAGCAGCCAGCCGCCCAGCGTCGGGCCGATGGCCGGCGCGAACACCACGCCCAGGCCGTACATGCCCATCGCGGAACCGATCTTCTCCGGCGGCACGATCCGGTAGAGCATGGTCACCGAGATCACCGGGAGGATGCCGCCGGGCACCGCCTGCAGCACCCGGAAGACCACCAGGCTGGGCAGGTCCCAGGCCAGGCCGCAGAGCACCGAGGTGACCGCGAAGGCAACCAGGGAGAGCGCGTACAGGCGGCTCAGCCCGATCCGGTCACCCAGCCAGCCGGCCAGTGGCACCACCATGCCCAGCGCCAGGTTGTACGCGGTGGCGATCCACTCCACGTCCTTGGCGCTGGCGCCGATGTCCCGCTGGATGTGCGGGATCGCCACGTTCACGATCGTGGTGTCCAGCACCACCGCGAACATGCCGACGATCAGCACGATCAGCGGCAGCGCCCACTTCTCGCCCGCCGCCGGCGCGTTCGACGTCTGGGCCGGCCCGGCCGCGACGACCTCCATCGGCAGTCCCCTCAGAATCAAACGGGGATTAATCCCCACTTACCTCTGTGGGCCACACTACGCCTAACTGGGGACTACTCCACACTTATTTTGACTATGATGCTCGTCATGACACTGGGCGTGGACGCCCCATCCCGGCTGCGCAAAGACGCCGCGCGCAACCGGCAGTTACTGCTGGTCGCGGCCAGGCAGGTCTTCTCCGAGCAGGGCCTGGACGCCCCGCTGGACGAGATCGCCCGGCGCGCCGGGGTCGGCAACGCCACCCTCTACCGGCGGTTTCCCACCCGCGAGGATCTCTACGAGGCGGTGTTCGCCGACCTCGGGGAGGACATCGCGGAAGCCGGCCGGCGGGCGGTGCGCACCGAGGACAGCTGGACCGCGCTGACGGTGTACATCGAGGACCTGTGCGCGATGTTCGAGCGCGACCGGGGCCTGTCCGACCTGATCGAGTCGCGGATGACCCAGTCCCCCGCGCTGATCGCCATCGGGGAGGACTGCGACCACGTCCACCGGCTGGTGTTCCAGCGCGCCCAGGCCGACGGCCACGTGCGCCCGGACGTCAGCGAGGAGGACTTCGGCCTGGCGATGTACGCCATGCACCGCACGCTGCCCGACTCGGCGGCGGTGGCGCCCGGCGCCTGGCGCCGCCACCTGGCCATCCTGCTGGAGGCGTTCCGCGCCCGGCCGGACAACGCCGAGCTGCCGGGCCGCTCGCTCACCCGCGAGCAGATGAACGAGATCACCGAGCGGAAGCACCGGGCCCGCGCCGACTAGAGCGAGACCGGTCAGCCGCAGGTGGGGGCGGTGTGGGTGGCCGCGCGGAGGCTGGCCACGGAGGCGCCCGCGCTCGGCTCCGGCGCCGGCGCCACGCGGACCTGGCCGTCGAACCGGTCACCGAGCACCAGCTCGAGGACGCTCGGGCCGACGTACGGGGCGGGGGTGGGGGCCGCGCTCGGCTCGTCGATGCCCGTCGGGTCGAGCGGGTCGGCCGGGTCGGTCGTGCTGGAGCCCGGCGGGGGCGGCGCCGGCTCCACGATGGCCGACGGCACCGCGTCTCCCAGTACGGCGGCCTGCTTGGCCCGGTCCGGGGAGTACCGGATGATCGTCCGTCCGCCCGGCGACGCCGGCGCGTCACCGGTGCCGGCGACCACGAACCCCAGGGTGCGCAGCGAATCGGCGGCCTCGTTGGCCAGGCCGGCCCGCTTGGACGCGTTGCGCACCGTGACCCGGATCGAGCTGGGTATCAGGGTCGGCTCCGGCTTCGCCGTGCCGCTATCCAACTTGTCGGCAACGGTCTCGCCGGGCAGCGCCTTGTCCCCCCGGATGGCCGCGTACAGCGCCCCCGGGTCCACCTCACCCGGCCGGCCGGACGGGACCGAGGGCGGCGCGGTGACCACCAGCACCTTGGCCGGCTCGATCCGGTGCAGCGCCTTGGCCAGCGGGGTCAGCTCCCCGAGGTCGGCATTGTCCTCGTACGAGGCGCCACCGAACGCGCTGACCAGCGCGTCCAGTTCACCGGGCGAGTTCAGCACGCCGTCCGACGTGGCCTTGTTCAGCAGCGCGGCGAGGAACACCTGCTGGTGCCGGATGGCCAGCTGGTCATCCGCGTTCGTCGTCCTGGCGGGGGTGCCCGCGGCGGCGACCCGGTCGTCGGTCTGGTCGCCCGAGCCGCGGACGAAGGCGAGCGCCTTGTCGCCGGTGAGCACGGTGGGCCCGCTCTCCGGGGCGGGCCCCGGCGACGTGGACAGCGCCTGGCACAGCGGCACCCCGTGCACCGCGTCGACCATCGCGGGCAGCGCGGCGAGGTCCAGCCCGGTGTAGTGGTTGACGGATAGGCCGGTCAGCTTCTGCACCGTCTTGGTCAGGCAGCGCGGGCCGCCCTCGGCGTAGGCCTCGAACAGCCGGATGCCCTGTGCGGCCGGGGTCGTCCCGCCCGGATAGCTGTTCTGGGTGTTGTCCCACCGGTCGCAGCTCGGCCGGTCCACCACCAGTTCCTCGGGGAAACCCACGAGCACCAGGCGCTCCCGGGCGGCGTCCAGGTGGGCCAGGGTGACGGTTGCCGGGCGGGCCTCGCGCCCGCCCGGCGGCAACCCGACGAACAGGTAGTTGCGGTCACCCCGCTGGGCCGCCGCGTCCACCACGGTCTCCGCATCGGCGTCCAACGCGGTCACCGGGCGCAGCTTGGTGTTCAGCCAGATCTGCATGCCCCAGCCGGACGCGGCCACGACGAACAGCGCCGCCGCCGCGACCAGCGCGGCGATCCGGGCGACCCGGTTCAGCGTGGGGTGGCGCGGCGGCGGCGGGCCGTCGTCGGTCGGCTCGTCGGCCTCCGGGGCGGCGGGCTCCTCCTCGTCGTCCGCGCGCCGGCTCACCCGCTGGGAGAGCTCGGCGCCGAGGCCGGCGTGGATCGCGGTCAGCCGGGTGAGGCTGGCGTCGATCTGCCGGGTGCGTTGGTCCTGGGTGAGGGCGGGCGGGGCGTTCACCACGGCCGGCTTCTCGGAGTCACCGGCCCCGGCGCCGGGGTCGTACTCCTCGTGGGCGGGCATGGCGGGCTGGTCGACGGGTTCGGGCTGGTCGGCCGCCGGCCGTGCGCGATCCGCGGCGGGGTCGTCGGCGGGTGGCTGGGCAAGGCCCGGCCCGGCGCGGTTGGCGGTCGGCTCGTCGAAGCCGGGCCCGGCCCGGCCGGCGGGAGGTTCGGCGAAGGCCTGGTCCGCGTGGTCGGGAGGCGGCCCGGCGAAGCCCTGCTCGCCGCTCGCGGGCTCGTCGGTGCCGGGGTCGGCCGCGTCCGGGTCGGACACGTCCGGCCGGTAGTGCCGGCCGGGCCGGATCGCCGCGGTCCCGGCGACCGCGCCGAGCGCGACCGTCCCGGCCGCCGCACCGGCCGCACCAGCGCCGCCGAGGGCCGCACCGGCCGCACCACCCGCCGCGCCGGCAAGACCACCAGCCGCGCCAACGGCAGCGGCCGCACCGAGAACCGCACCACCCGCCGCCGCGACACCCCCCGCCGGGCCACCGGAGGCGCCATCAGCCGGGTCACCGGGCGCGCCGCGAGCGGGGCCACCGGGTGCGCGACCGACCGGGCCGCCCGGCACGCCGTTGCCCGGGCCGCCGGGAATGCCGTTGCCCGGGCCGCCGGGGACGCCGTTGCCCAGGCCACCGGGCAGGTCGTTGCCCGGCGCGGCGCCGTCGTCGACCCGGGGCACCACCTCGGTGGGCCGGTCGTCCGGTTCGGCGGAACCGAGCTGCGCGAAAAGGTTCGTCGACGGGTTCGGCGAGGACCACAGGGAGTCGTGGGAGGACGGCCGCGATTCGGTGATCGCTGACCTTCCCCGGTCGGTCGGGCGGAACGGGTGGTCCGCCCGGCCGGCGGCGCGTTCGTCGGGCTCCGCCGGCCAGCCGGCCGGCGCGGCGGGCGCGGGGCCGGACGACCAGATCGCCCCCGTGTCGCCCCTCGGCTCGTCCGGCGGCGGTTCGGCGTCGAACTCCGCGAACGAGGACGGCGGCTCGTCCGGAGGCAGGGGCACCGGGCTCGACGGGCCGCTCGCCGTCGGGCCGTAACCGTGCGGATCGGCGCTCGGTAGCCGGTCGACCAGCGGGTACCGCCCGGTCGGCCCGTCCATGGGATACTGGTCAGCCGATTTGTCCAGGGGATCCCGCTCGCGCTGATCGTTCGGAACGTACCGCTCGGCCGGAGCCTCCGGGGCATAACGCCCGATCGGGGCGTCCGGGACGTACCGCTCCCCCGAGTTGTACGGGATGTACCGCTCGCCCGAGGAATCCGGGGCATACCGACCGGCCGGGGCGTCGGGCTGGTATCCGCCGTAGGGACCGGCCGGGAGGTTCGGCGCGGTGATCGGGCCGATGGAGCCGCGCCGGCCACGCGGCCCGGCGGGGGTGTCGCTGCCGGCTGTGTCGCCGTCGGGCGCCAAACTGGGCGCCCGACCCGGCCCGCCGGAGGGATCCATCTCGTCGCCCGGATGCTGGTGGCGGTGGCCGGGAGTGGTCGCGTCCCGCCCGTGCCGAGCCAGCAGGTCCGCTACGGAGAGACCCTCGGACTCCCGGCGGTGCCGATGCGCGCGCGAGACGGCATCGTCCCCGACCCCGTCTGCCACGTCACCTCCCGAACCCCAAAATGCCTCAGCAGTCTACCGACGCCGGCTGCGGGATATCCCGGCGCGCACCGGCCGGGCCGGCCAGCGCGACGGTGCCGCAGGTCCGGCGGTAGGCCACCGCGTTGCGACCGGCGCCCTTGGCCGCGTAGAGAAGCACGTCGGCGCTCATCAGCAACTGCTCGACGTCCGGCGGCTGGGACACCGAATGCGCCACCCCGACGCTGACCGTCACCCGCAGCTCCGGCTCCAGCTCCGCCCACGGGTGCTGGTCGATGCGCAGGCGGGCGCGCTCGCACACCGCGACCGCCTCGTCCTGGTCACACCCGGGCAGCACCAGCGCGAACTCCTCGCCGCCGTAACGCGCGCAGAAGCAGCCCTCCGGCAGCACCGCATCCAGCTCGGACACCACCCGCTGCAGCACCCGGTCGCCGAACGGGTGGCCGTACCGGTCGTTCACCTTCTTGAAGTGGTCGATGTCGACCATGCCCAGCGCCATCCCGGCCCGAAGCACCGAGGGGTCGTCCAGCAACGTGGACAGCCGGTCGTCCAGGTACCGGCGGTTGTAGCTGGCGGTCAGGAAGTCGCGGCGGGCCTGCTCGTGCACCATGGCGTGCTCGCGGCGCAGGCGGTCCAGCTCGGCCCGCACCGGATGCGGCCGGTCGGGGCCGTGGAGCATCTCGACGGCGCTGCGGAGCCGGCCGTAGGCCTCTTCCCACAACCCCAGCCCGGCCAGCTCCTCGGCGGCGGAGATGTGCGCACCGGCCAGCTCGGAGTCCAACTGGGCATCCAGGTGCGCGTCCAGCGCACCATCTTCCAACGGGCCGGCCTGGCGCGGCGCGGGGCCGACCGAACCGGCCCGCGCGCTGTTCCGCCCCACGTCGGACGTCTTCCCGGCGTGCTCGGCACGCCGAGAAGATCGCTCGGCCGTGCGGCCGGGCCGTGCTGCGCTCACTGAACATCCACCTCCTGCTGCCCCATGGTCCCGTGTAGAACCCGTCCGCCCGGGGTGCGCACACCAGGCGTGCGGGGCATTTCGCCCATGTAGGCGATCAAGACTGTGAATTGGCCGAGGTCGACATGCCCCCCGTTCAACCCCCCGAATCGGGTAGTTCGGCACCACCGGGCACGGTGGCGTCCTCCGGGTCGTCCAGCCACCCCTCGGGCAGGGTGACCCGGGCAGGCGAACCCTGCCGACCGCGCGGGGCGTCCGCGTCGGTGGGCAGCGCCGCCGCGTCCAGCTGGCCGAGCAGCTCTTCGAGCTCGGCCAGCGTGGACACCATGGACAGCCGGCGCCGCTGCGCCGAGCCGACCGGAAAGCCCTTCAAGTACCAGGCCGTGTGTTTACGCAGGTCACGGATGGCTTTCTGCTCGCCGTGGTGCTCCGTGAGCAGCCGCGCGTGCCGAAGCAACGTGGCCGCCACCTGCCCGAGCCGGGGCGTCGGCGGCAACGGCCGGCCGCGGAACGCCGCCTCCAGCTCGCCGAACAGCCACGGCCGGCCGAGACACCCCCGGCCGACCACCACGCCGTCGCAACCGGTGCCGGCCATCATGCGCAGCGCGTCGCCCGCGCTGAAGATGTCGCCGTTGCCCAGCACCGGCAGCTCGGCCGGCATGGCGTCGCGCAGCGCGGCGATGGCCGACCAGTCCGCCTCGCCCGAGTACCGCTGCGCGGCGGTGCGGGCGTGCAGCGCGACCGCCGCCACCCCGGCGTCGGCGGCGATCCGGCCGGCACGCAGGAAGGTGTGGTGCTCCTCGTCGATGCCGACGCGCATCTTCACCGTGACCGGGACCCGGCCGGCGGCGGCGTGCACCGCACTGGACACGATCCGGTCGAACAGCCGGTGCTTGTACGGCAGCGCCGCACCCCCGCCGCGCCGGGTGACCTTGGGCACCGGGCAGCCGAAGTTGAGGTCCACGTGGTCGGCCAGGTCCTCCTCGACGACCATGCGCACGGCGGCCCCGACGGTGGCCGGGTCGACCCCGTAGAGCTGCAGCGAGCGCGGCCGTTCCTCGGGCGCGAACCTGATCATCCGGAAGGTCTCGGGGTGCCGTTCCACCAAGGCCCGCGAGGTGATCATCTCGCACACGTACAGGCCGGCGCCGTGTTCCCGGCAGAGCCGGCGGAACGCCACGTTGGTGATCCCGGCCATCGGGGCGAGCACCACCGGCGGATCCACCCGGAACGGGCCGATCCGCAGCTCCCCCTTGCCGCCGGGCCCCGTCGTGCCGGCCGGGCTCGGCGTGGGTATCGTCGGTGCTGACACCTGTGCGACCACCAGTGCTTTCGCCGTGTTTCGAGGCTCTCGACGGTACCTGCGGCGATCGGCGGGATGCGCACAATCCAGTGGTCACTCCACGGGAGGACAACGCCCTGCGGTGGGCGGCGACCTCGTCCTCGACCGTGTACAGCTCCCCATTCATCGCGGCCAGCCGTGCACTCGCCGCGACCACGGGCCACCCGCTCGGGGCCGTGCGGCTCTGGGGATTCGGCCCACCGGTGGTCCATACTGGGATGCGGCCGGGGGACAGCCGCCGGTCGTCCAGCGACCGGAGAAGCCCAGCGATGCCGCTCCACCCCAGTGCTCGTCCGTCCGACGCCGGGTTGCCCCTGGTGGTGCCCGGTGAAGTAGTCGAACCGAACGGCCCGTCGGTGGCCATCCTGACCCTGCGCGAGGTGCGGCCGATCGCCGACTACGGCGGCCTGCACGAGGCGGAGGACGTGCTCAGGGACACCCTGGCCGCCGGGATGTACCGGGTCATGCTGGCCTCGCCCCGGTTCGCCCGGCCGCCGTTCCACCTGCCGTGGATGCGCCGCGCCCTGGGGGCCACCCGGCTGGCCCACCCGTACCGCATCGAGCACCACCAGCGCTTTGGCGAGCCGGCAGACGTACTGATCGTGCTGGTCAGCGACCTGACCGACGCTTCGGTGCTGGTCGGGCTGCCCGAGTGGCACGAGCTGGGCCGCCAGGTGGTGATGCACATCGGCGTGGTCACCGAGCACGAGATCCGCCACTACCCGGAGCTCATCGCCATGCTGCGCCGCCGGGTGGACGCGCTGTTCGCCGGCAGCGAGTTCCCGCCGCTCGGCTTCATGCACTCGGAACGGCTGCACACCGTCGGGGTGGTCCCGCCGCTGCTGGACGTGCTCGCGTTCCCCACCAAGGACCCGGCCGAACGGTCCATCGACGTGTTCTCCCCGGGCGCCGAGCCACCCGGCCAGCACCAGCTGCTGCGCCAGTGGGCGGCGAACAACGACGGGCAGTACCAACAGGACGTCGGGCAGCTCGGCGCGGTCACCTCGGTGGAGCAGCACCGGCGGATCTTCACCAACATGGCGTCCCGGTCGCGGGTGTTCCTGACCAACTTCGACCAGTTCAACCGGCGCCGGCGGGACCGGCGGCACCGCGAGGTGGGCAGCCGGTTCTACGAGGCGATGGCCGCCGGGTGCGCACTGGCCGGCGATCTGCCGACGTCCTCGCGGCAGTTCGGCGAGTACGTCGCCGACGCGCATCCGTTGCAGTTCCCGCTGCACTCGGAGCGGCTTCCGGCCGAGGTGGCCGCGGCACTGGGCGACCCGGAGGAGAGCCAGCGCCTGGGCAACGCCGCCCGGGCCGCCGCGCTGCGGGGCAACGACGTGGCGCACCGCTGGCAGGCCATGGCCGAGGCCGCCGGGATCCCGGTCTCCGACGGCATAACCCAGCGGATCAGCGCGCTGGACGAGCTGGCCGACCAGCTCGTCGGCCCCAGCTCACCGGCGCCAGAACCCGAGCCGGCACCGAAACCCGAACCCGACTCCGCCGAAGCCTGATCCGCCACCGCCACCGTCACCGGCGGCGCCGGCCCCCGAGCGCCGGTCTCGAGCGCCGGCCCTCCGACCGGAAACCCACGCGTCTCACCAGCACCATATGCCTCGATGGCACCACCCGCACCTGAGAGGAACGGAGTCCGGAAAGCGCGCTTGCCGCTTCCGGCAATAAAACGCCGTTTACACATGCCGGAAGCGGCAACCTGGTTTTCCCAACCGCCGGCCAGAGAGCCCGGAAGGCCCGGCCCGGGCATCCAGCTCAGCCGGTCGGGACGGTGACCTTGCCGTCCGCCGCCCGCAGGCCGATGTCCGACCGGAAGTGGCCCCCGGGCAGCTTGATCTTGGCCATCCGCTCGTAGGCGTCCGCGCGCGCCGCCGCCAGGTCGCCGCCGGTGCCGACCACGGACAGCACCCGGCCGCCCGAGGAGAGCACCGCGCCGTCGTCGCGGCGCCGGGTGCCGGCGTGCAGCACGCCGTCCGCCTCCGCGCCGACGATCACGTCGCCGACCCGGGGGGTGCCCGGGTAGCCCTCGGCAGCCAGCACCACGGTCACCGCCGATCCCGGCGCCCACTCCAGCTCCGGGGCCGAGGCCAGCGCGCCGGTCGCCACCGCGTGCAGCAACCCGGCCAGCGGGCTGCGCAGCAGGGCCAGCACCGCCTGCGTCTCCGGATCGCCGAACCGGCAGTTGAACTCCACCACCGCGGCCCCGGCCGAGGTCAGCGCCAGCCCGGCGTAGAGCAGCCCGGAGAACGGGGTGCCCCGCCGGTCCAGCTCGGCGCACACCGGCGCCACCACGTCCGCCACGATTTGTTCGGCCAGGTCCGGCGCCGCCCAGGGCAGTGGCGCGTACGCGCCCATCCCGCCGGTGTTCGGCCCGGTGTCCTCGTCACCCACCCGCTTGAAGTCCTGCGCGGGCAGCAGCGGCCGCACGGTCTGGCCGTCCACCAGGCAGAACAGCGACACCTCCGGCCCGTCCAGGTACTCCTCCAGGAGCACCGGGTGGCCCGCGTCCAGCAGGGTCATCGCGTGCGCCCGGGCCTCTTCGCAGGACGGGCTCACCACCACGCCCTTGCCGGCGGCCAACCCGTCGTCCTTGACCACGTACATCGGGCCGAACCGGGCCAGCGCGGCATCCAGCCGGCCGGGGTTGTCGACGACCTCGGCGCGCGCGGTGAGCACCCCGGCCGCCGCCATCACGTCCTTGGCGAACGCCTTGGAACCCTCGATCGCCGCCGCCGCCTCGGAAGGGCCGAAGCAGGCGATGCCGGCCGCGCGGACCGCGTCCGCCACCCCGGCGACCAGAGGCACCTCCGGCCCGATCACCACCAGGTCGGCCTGCCAGCGCCGGGCCAGCGCGGCGACCTGCTCGCCGTCGTTGGGGTCGGGCAGGCCGAGCGGCTCGGCCAGGGAGTGGATGCCGGCGTTGCCCGGTGCGCAGGCTAACGCGGTGACCGCCGGATCCTGGCTCATGGCCAGGACCAGCGCATGCTCTCGGGCTCCGCCGCCTATCACCAGGACTCGCACAGTCGCGCAGCCTAATGCCCGTTCAGACGATCGACTCGTCCAGGTAACACCAGCGCCAGGACTCGCCCGGCTCGAAGGAGCGCATGACCGGGTGGCCGGTCTCCTTGGCGTGCAATGTGGCGTGCCGGAACGGGCTGGAGTCGCAGCAGGCGACATGTCCGCAGGTCAGGCACATGCGCAGGTGCGCCCAGACGCTCTCCCCGGCCGCCGCGCAGTCGTAACATTCGTCGGTCGCGTCAGGTCGCGGCTCCCGCCAGTGCTCGGCGTCCAACGCCTCGGTGTGTTGACAGCTCACCTAAGGCATTCTTCCTGACATGAACGTGCTGCCGCTGATCGCGTTGGTGCTCGGATCGCTCGCCGTGGCCTGGGTGTGCCGCCGGCGGGAGGTTGCGCCCACCCTGGTCCTGGTCGTCGTCGGCATCGCGGTGTCGTTCATACCCGGTGTGCCGGACTTCCGCATCGAGCCGGAGGTCGTGCTGCTGCTGGTGCTCACGCCGCTGCTCTACTCGGCCGCTCTGGACTCCAGCTACCTGGGCTTCCGGGCCAACATCCGGGCGATCGGGCTGCTCGCCGTCGGCCTGGTGGTGTTCACCACGGCGGCCGTGGGGCTGGTCGCCTGGTGGCTGGTGCCCGGGCTTCCGCTGCCCGCCGCGCTGGTGCTCGGGGCGGTGGTGGCGCCGCCGGACGCGGTGGCCGCCGTCGCGGTCGGCCGCCGGCTCGGGTTGCCCCGGCGGGTGATGACCATCCTGGCCGGGGAGAGCCTGGTCAACGACGCCACCGCGCTGACCTTGTTCCGGGTGGCGGTGGCGGCGGCGGCCGGGGCCGGGGTGTCCCTGATGAGCGGCGTCGGCATGTTCCTGCTGGCCGGCGTGGGTGGCGCGGCGATCGGGCTGGGCGTGGGCTGGGTGGTGCACCGGGTGCGGGTGCGGCTGGCCGACCCGCCGATCGAGAGTGCGCTCGGCCTGGCCGTGCCGTTCGCGGTGTACATCATCGCCGAGGAGGCGCACACCTCCGGCCTGCTCGCCGTGGTGGCCACCGGCCTCTACCTGGGCCACAAGGCACCGGAAACCGGCTACGCCACCCGGCTGCAGGACGAGGCGGTGTGGCGCGCCTCGGACACCGTGCTCGAGTCGGTGGTGTTCGCGCTGATCGGCCTGCAGCTGACCAGCGTGGTGCGCGAGCTGAGCGGCGGCAGTGGGTACGGCGCGGCCGGGCCGCTGCTGCTGGTCGGGCTGGCCCTGACCGCGGTCGCCGTGCTGGCCAGGGTGGCGTGGGTGTACCCGGCGACCTACCTGCCCCGGCTGGTGTCCAAGAAGCTGCGCCGGCGGGACCCGCTGCCGAACTGGCGCACCCCGGCGGTGATCTCCTGGGCCGGGATGCGCGGCGTGGTGTCGCTGGCGGCGGCGTTCGCCATCACGCCCGGCGTGCCGTACCGGGAGGCACTGATCTTCCTGGCCTTCGTGGTCACCGTGGCCACCCTGATGCTGCACGGCATGACGCTGCCCTGGGTGATCCGCCGGCTGGGCGTGCGGGGCGAGGAGTCCGCCGCCGACGCACTGGCCGAGGCGCAGGCCCAGCACGAGGCCGGCCGGGCGGCGGTGGCCCGGCTGGACGAGCTCGGGCAGGACCCCGGCGTGGCCCAGCGCACCGTCGACAAGCTGCGCTACATGGCCCAGATGCGCACCAACTCGTCCTGGGAACGGCTCGGCCGCAGTGCCGAGGAGGCCGGGGAGAGCCCGGCCGCCGCGCACCGGCGGCTGCGCCGGGAGATGGTCGCCGCCGAGCGGGAGGTGTTCATCCAGCACCGCGACGAGGGCCGTATCGACGACGAGGTGCTCCGCCGAGTCCTGCGCGAGCTGGACCTCGAGGAGGCGATGCTTTCACGGGACGACTAGACGTGTTGTGTTCATCCGTTCGTCGCCGCGTGCGACGTAAGGTTTCGCCATGTCGATCGCCACGCGCCCGCTGGCCTGGTTGTTGCTCGCCACCACGTTCACCATGGTCTCCGCCTGCGGCGGGAACGGGGGTTCCGGCCAGCCGGCGGCGGCCGGCGCGCCCGCCCCGGAGACCGCCGGGCCGCTGATCATCGGTCACCGGGGCGCCTCCGGGTACCGCCCCGAGCACACCCTGGCCTCCTACGAGCTGGCCGCGCGGATGGGCGCCGACTACATCGAGCCGGACCTGGTCTCCACCAAGGACGGCCAGCTGGTCGCCCGGCACGAGCCGGAGATCGGCGGAACGACCGACGTCGCCGCGCACCCCGAGTTCGCCTCCCGCAAGACCACCAAGACCGTCGACGGCACGGCCATGACCGGCTGGTTCACCGAGGACTTCACCTTGGCCGAGCTGCGCACCCTGCGCGCCACCGAGCGGATCCCCGAGGTCCGCGCGCGCAACACCATGTACAACGGCCGGTTCCAGATCCCGACCTTCCAGGAGGTCATCGACCTGCGCAACCGCCTGTCCGCCGAGCTGCACCGGGAGATCGGCATCTACCCGGAGACCAAGCACCCCACGTACTTCCGGTCTGTCGGGCTGCCCGTCGAGCCCGGCCTGGTCGATGCGCTGAACCGCAACGGGCTCAACCGCCCGGACGCGAAGGTGTTCGTGCAGTCCTTCGAGACCGGCAACCTGCGTGAGCTGCACAAGGAGCTGAAGGTTCCGCTGATCCAGCTGATCGACTCATCCGGCGCCCCGGCCGACCTGGTCGCCGCCGGCGACAAGCGCACCTACGCCGACCTGGTCACCCCGGCCGGCCTGGCCGAGATCGCCAAGTACGCCCGAGGCATCGGACCGGCCAAGACCTACATCGTCCCGACCAGCGCGGACGGCGTCGCGGGTGCCCCCACCACGCTGATCGCCGACGCGCACAGGGCCGGCCTGCTGGTGCACCCGTTCACCTTCCGCAACGAGAACCAGTTCCTGCCGGCCGACCTGCGCAGCTCCGCCAACCCCACCGACTACGGCCGCGCCATCGACGAGGACATCCAGTACTTCAAGCTCGGCGTGGACGGCATCTTCACCGACAACACCGACACCGCCGTGGAAGCCCGCCGCGAGTTCCGCACCCCCTAACCCCATATCGCGGGTTACGCCACGCCATGTCGCGGGTTTCCCCACGTCATATCGCGGGTTCGCCCAGCTCACCCACTGCGAAAATCCGCGACATGGACTGGTGAGGGCCGCGATATGGGCCGGCGGAACCCGCGATATGGGTTCAGCGTTCGATGGTTTGGTCGCGGCCGGGGCCTACGCCGATGGCGGAGACCCGGGCACCGATCATGCCTTCCAGGGCCTCCACGTAGGCCTGGGCGTTCGCCGGGAGGTCGTCGAAGGTGCGGGCCTCGGAGATGTCCTCCCACCAACCGGGGAACTCCTCGTAGACCGGCACGGCGTGGTGCACGTCGGTCTGGGTCATGGGCATCTCGTCGCAGCGCCGGCCGTTGACCTCGTAGGCCACGCACACCGGCACCTTCTCCAGGCCGGAGAGCACGTCCAGCTTGGTGAGGAAGTAGTCGGTGATGCCGTTGACCCGGGTGGCGTAGCGGCCGATCACCGCGTCGAACCAGCCGCAGCGCCGGGGCCGCTTGGTGTTCACGCCGACCTCGCCGCCGACCTTGCGCAGCCGCTCGCCCATCGCGTCGTGCAGCTCGGTGGGGAACGGCCCGGAGCCGACCCGGGTGGTGTACGCCTTGAGGATGCCGATCACCCGGGTGATCCGCATCGGGCCGATGCCGGCGCCGACCGCCGCGCCGCCCGCCGTCGGGTTGGACGAGGTCACGAACGGGTAGGTGCCGTGGTCCACGTCCAGCAGGGTGCCCTGGGATCCCTCCAGCAGCACGGTCTCGCCGTTGTCCAGCGCCCGGTTGAGCATCAGGCGGGTGTCCGCGATGCGGTGTTCGATCTGGCGGCCGGCGGCCTGGACGGACTCCATGACCTCGTCCACGTCCAGCGCGCGCCGGTTGTAGAGCTTCACCAGCACCTGGTTCTTGTAGTCCAGCGCGGCTTCCACCTTCTGCCGCAGGATCTTCGCGTCCAGCAGGTCGGCGGCCCGCACGCCCACCCGGGCGATCTTGTCCTGGTAGGCCGGGCCGATGCCTCGGCCGGTGGTGCCGATCTTGGCCTTGCCCAGGTAGCGCTCGCCGACCTTGTCGATCGCGATGTGGTACGGCATGATCAGGTGCGCGTCGGCCGAGAGCAGCAGGCCGGACGTGTCCACGCCCCGCGCGTCCAGGCCGGCCAGCTCGTCGATCAGTGCGCCGGGGTCCACCACCACGCCGTTGCCGATGACGTTGCGCACCCCCGGGGTGAGGATGCCGGACGGGATGAGCTTCAGCGCGTAGTCCTGGCCGTCGGGCAGCACCACCGTGTGGCCGGCGTTGTTGCCGCCCTGGTAGCGCACCACCCACTGCACCTGACCGCCGAGCAGGTCGGTCGCCTTGCCCTTGCCCTCGTCGCCCCACTGGGCGCCGATCAACACAATCGCGGGCATGTCAGCCCTCACTCCTGGCCTTGGGGAATTGTTGCCGGGCCACGCGCACGGGCCCGTCGAAGGGTAACTCAACGGGGCCCGATAAGTGCATGTGGCAAAGTCCGGGCGTGACGATCGTTGCCCTGGTGTGCCCGGCGTGGCGGGACCGGCACGGAGCGTTGCCGGAGGCGCTCGCCGGCACGCCGGCACACGACCTGCCGGCCCGGCCGGGGCGCACCGATCTGGCCCCGTTGCTGGCCGACCCCGCGCCGGACCGGGTGGTCCTGGCCGGCACCGACGCCGACCTGAACGCGCTGGTCCTGCGGTTGCTGCGGACCGAGCGCCTGGCCACGACCGAGGTCGCCTACCTGCCCGCCCACGCGGACTCCCGGGTGGCGGACATCTGGTCGCTGCCCACCGCGCCGGCCACGGCGGCGAAGCTGGCCGCGCACGGCGAGCCCGACCCGGTGCCGTTGGTCCGGGACGACGCCGGCGGGGTGCTTGTCGGCCGGGGGGAGATCCGGCCGATAAGCGGCGTCGTCTACTGCGACGACCAGGTGGTGCTGCGCGGCCAGGCCGGCCGGCTGGAGGTGACCCCGGTCGCGCCGCACGGCGTGCTGGTCGGGGTGCGCAGGTCCGGCCTGTTCGGCCGCCGGGTGAGGCCGGTCCCCGGCCGCGCGGTACAGATCGGCTGCACGCCCGCCACCGTGACCATCGACGGCGAACCGCACCCGCGCCCGGTTACCCGGTGGACCTGGTATCGCCACACCGAGCCGTTGCGCCTGGTCCGGGGCCTGGCCTAGCCGGAGCTGGCCGCTTCGGCGCGCGCGGGTTTGCGGGTGGCCGGCACCGGGGCCTCGTCCCGCACCTCGTCCACCGACCCGGTCTGCAGGTCGAAGACAAACCCCCGCACCACCGTGTCCGCGTGCAGGAACGGGCTGGTGCGCAGCTGCGCGATGCCGTGCCGGACGTGCTGCACCGGGTCGGAGAAGGTGCCCGGCCGCCAGGTCGGCGGCTGCCCGGTGGCGTCGGTCAGCTCGGAGATGAACTCGTCGTCGGTGAACGAGAGCATGCCGCAGCCGGTGTGCGCCATCAGGATCACGTTGCGGGTGCCCAGCTTGCGCTGGCTGATGGCCAGCGAGCGGATCACGTCGCTGGTCACGGCGGCGCCCGCGTTGCGGATGATGTGCGCGTCGCCGAGCCGCAGGCCGAAGACGCCGAACGCGGCGATCCGGGCATCCATGCAGGTCACGATGGCCAGCCGCTCGATCGGCGGGGCGGAGAGGTTACGCACCACTCCGGCGGGGTTGGGGCGGCGGGAGAGCAGTTCGTCCAGGCTCACGGTGTACGGGTCCTTACTCTGTGAAGGGCGGGTACATCGGGGGTCATTTTCATGATCGAACGCCAGCAGAACGGCCTGAAGCGTCCCCGAGTTCCCCTACCCCGAAGTAACAACCGTCTCAGCGATCTCGTACGTGTTGAGGGCGGCGCCCTTGCGCAGGTTGTCGCCGCACACGAACAGTTCCAGGGTGTTGGGGAAGTCCAGCGCCTGGCGGATCCGGCCGACCCAGGTCGGGTCCTCGCCGACCACGTCGGCCGGGGTGGGCCAGCGGCCGGCGGCCGGGTCATCGCGCAGCACGATGGACGGCTGGGCGGCCAGCACCGCGCGCGCCTTGTCCACCGAGACCTCCGAGCCGAAGGTGGCGTGCACGGCCAGCGCATGGGTGGTGACCACCGGCACCCGCACGCAGGTCGCGGACACCTTCAGGTCCGGGATGCCGAGGATCTTGCGCGACTCGTTGCGCACCTTCAGCTCCTCGGACGACCAGCCGTCGTCCTTCACCGAGCCCGCCCAGGGCACCACGTTCAGCGCCAGCGGCGCGGGGAACGGCGAATCGGCGCTCAGGCCGGCCGCGCTCAGCGCGCCCGCCACGTCCCCGGCCCGTACCCCGACCGGCTGCCCGGCCACGGCGGAAAGCTCAGCGTAGAGCCGGTCCACGCCGGCCTGGCCGGCCCCGGACGCGGCCTGGTAGGAGGCCACGACCAGCGCCTTCAGCTCGAAGGCCCGGTGCAGCGCGCCCATCGCGGCCATCATGGACAGCGTGGTGCAGTTGGGGTTGGCGATGATCCCCTTCGGCCGGTTCGCGGTTTCCGCGGCATTCACCTCGGGGACGACCAGCGGCACGTCCGGGTCCATCCGGAAGGCGCCGGAGTTGTCCACCGCGACGGCGCCCCGGGCGGCGGCGATCGGCGCCCACTCGGCGCTGACCTCGTCCGGCACGTCGAACAGCGCGACGTCCACCCCGTCGAACACCTCAGGTTTGAGTTCGAGGACGGTCTGCTCCCGGCCGCGCACGGTGAGCTTCTTGCCCGCCGAGCGGGCCGAGGCGACCAGCCGGATCTCCGACCACGGCACCGACTCGCGCGAGTCAATGATGTCGATCATCGTGGTGCCGACCGCACCGGTGGCCCCCACGATCGCCAGCGTGCTCATCGGCCACTCCCCGCGTGCACCACGGCTTCCTCCTCGCCACCCAGCTCGAACGCCTCGTGCAGCGCCCGCACGGCGGTGTCCAGCTGGTCCTCCCGGCACAGCACGGAGATCCGGATCTCCGAGGTGTTCATGGTCTCGATGTTTATCCCGGCTCTGGACAGGCTTTCGCAGAATGTCGCCGTGACGCCCGGGTGCGACCGCATACCCGCGCCGACCAGCGAGACCTTGCCCACGTTCTCGTCGTAGAAGACCTCTTCGAAGCCGATCTGCGCCTTGGCCTTCTCCAGCGCGGCGACGGCGGTCGGCCCGTCCGAGCGGGGCAGCGTGAAGGTGATGTCGGTGCGCCGGTTGGCGGCGTGCGAGATGTTCTGCAGCACCATGTCGATGTTGATCTCGGCGTCGGCCACCGCCCGGAAGATGCGCGCGGCGTGGCCCGGGGTGTCCGGCACGCCGGTCACCGTCACCTTGCCCTCCGAGCGGTCGTGCGCGACGCCGGTCAGAATCGCCTGTTCCAACGGAATGTCCTCCAGCGAGCCGGTGATCAGGGTGCCCAACTTGTCGTTGTACGAGGACCGCACCCTCAGGGGTACCCCGTACCGGCGGGCGTACTCGACCGCGCGCAGGTGCAGCACCTTCGCGCCGCAGGCGGCCAGCTCGAGCATTTCCTCGTAGCAGACCGTGTCCAGCGGCGCGGCGTCGCGCACGATGCGCGGGTCGGCGGAGAAGACGCCGTCCACGTCGGTGTAGATCTCGCACACGTCGGCGCGCAGCGCGGCGGCCAGCGCCACGGCGGTGGTGTCCGAGCCGCCCCGCCCCAGCGTGGTGATCTCGCGCGAGTCGCCGCTCATCCCCTGGAAGCCGGCGACCAGCACGATCGCCCCCTCGGAGAGCGCCGACTTGAGCCGCCCGGGGTTGACCTCCACGATCCGGGCATCGCCGTGCTTGGACGTGGTGATCATGCCGGCCTGCGAGCCGGTGAACGACCGGGCCTCCACGCCGAGCGCGTGGATCGCCATCGCCAGCAGCGCGTTGGAGATCCGCTCGCCCGAGGTGAGCAGCATGTCCATCTCGCGCGGCGGCGGGGACGGGCTGACCTGTTCGGCCAGTTCGATCAGGTCGTCGGTGGTGTCGCCCATCGCGGAGGCCACCACGACGACGTCGTGTCCCTCCTTGCGGGCGCGAACGATCCGTTCGGCCACCCGCTTGATGCGCTCCGCGTCCTCCAGCGATGATCCGCCGTACTTCTGTACGACCAGGGCCACCGGCCGCCACCTCCACAGTTCACCGATTCGTGATCTGTTTTCCCACCCTACCGGCGTAGCGCGGCAGCACCACCGAGTTGTGCGGGAGTTCATCGGTATGGGCGGGATACGCCGACGCCCCCCGCTCGCCGCACCAACCTGCCTACGCACCGTAACCGCACGCGGTCGCCCCTGGATCGAGTGGCAGCCCAGTCCTTAGTTGATCACGTCATGCGGGGAACTGTGCTGCCGGTCGACGTCGCCACGGCGCCGGACCATCACGCCCCCCCATGTGCAACCAAGGTGACGGATGATGTGGTGTTGGCGGCCAATTCATGATCATCAGGGCATGGTGGCCGTTTTGGCTCGTCCGGGGCGACCCTGGTGTCCTGATGACCATGTAATCGATGATCATCGGGCGATCCGGGCTGGTTTCGGCGGCGGAAACAACCGCGAGCGCCTGAGGGCGGCGGGCCGGTCCCGGCGCGGGCTGCCGCTGACGGGTGTTGCATTTTTCCACGCAGAGCTAAAGCGTGTTCGAGCGACTTCGGGACAGGGAGCCGTGCGGCTGGTCTCCGGGTCAGCATCGGTGCGCGCCGACCAGCCACTAGCCTTGCCAGTCGGCGACCCACCCGAACAGCGAGGGGCGGAACACCCAGTGGCGATCGAGCCGGTGACGGACACCGACGAGCGCGACCCGACCGCCTTGGACGCCACGCCGACCGCGCCCTCCACCTCCGCGCCCTCCACCTCCGCGCCCGCCACCTCCGCGCCCGCCGAGCCCGCACTGACCGAGCCCGCATCCGCCGAGCTTGCACCGACCGAGCCCGTGCCGGCCGAGCCCGAGCCCGCCGTTCCCGTGAGCGAGCGGCTCCGCCGGTTGCTGTACCTCGCCGCGCCGTCGCTGGTCTTCCTGGCCGTACGCCTACTCGGCCTGCTCAGCCTGGCCTGGCTGGCGTCCGCGCACCGGACCCGGGTGCTCACCAAGCTCACCGTCTGGGACGGCCAGTGGCTGCTCGGCATCGCCAGCGGCGGCTACGCCGGAGTGCCGGACGGGCTGACGGACGCGTTCGGCAACCGCACCCCGGTGACCGCGCTGGCCTTCTTCCCCGGCTACCCGGGAGTGGTGGCCGCGGTGCGGTTCCTCGCCGGCACGCCACTGATCATCGCCGGGCTGGCCGTGTCGCTGGTCGCCGGGCTGGTCATGGCGCACGGCCTGGCCCGGCTCGGCGAGATCGTGCCCGGTGGTTCGAGAAACGCCGGGCTCCTGCTCGTGGCCTTGGTGGCGGCCGCGCCGATGGGCATCGTCTGGTCGATGACTTACTCGGAGGGCCTGTTCTGCGCCTGCGCGGTGTGGGCACTGGTACACGTCCTGAGCCGGAACTGGCTGGCCGCCGGCTGCTGCACGGCGCTGGCCGGGCTGGTCCGGCCTACCGGGGCGGCGCTGTTGCTCGCGGTCGGGCTCACCCTGCTCGCGGCGGCCGCCAAGGAGCCCAGGGACTGGCGGGTCTGGGCCGGCGGACTGGTCGCGCCCCTCGGGCTGGTCGGCTACCTGGGCTACGTGGGTTGGCGGACCGGTTCGCCGATGGGCTGGTTCACCCTGCAGCGGGACGGCTGGAACTCCCGGTTCGACCTGGGCGCGGCCACCGTGTCGTTCACCCGGGACACGCTGGCCGGCGGGCGTTCGGTGCTCGAGGTGGTGACCGTCGCCGTGCTGGCCGGGTCGATCGTGCTGTTGCTGGTCTGCATCGCGCGCGGGGTGCCGACGCCGCTGGTGGTCTTCGCCGCCGGGGTCATGGTGATGGACCTGGGCTCGAACGGCCTGATGAACTCCAAGGCCCGGCTGCTGCTGCCGGCGGTGACCCTGTTCGTGCCGGTCGCGATGGCCCTGGCGAAACGGCAACGGAGCACCGCGCTGGCCGTGCTGGCCGGCGTGGCGGTGGCGTCGGCCTGGTTCGGCGGCTACGCCCTCACCGGCTGGTCATACGCGATCTGAGTCGCCCTAGCCGATGCGGCGGACCAGGCCGACCACGATGCTGGTGATGACCAACCAGGCCACCGCGGCGATGCCGTAGTTGACCCCGGTGGCGGCCCGGGGATCGGGCAGCACGAACAGGTCGGTGAGGCCGAGGGAGAACAGGTTCGCCCCGGAGCGGATGAACGTGGCAAATGCATTGCCGGGGTTGGCGCCGAACACCACCAGCAGGATGTGGATCACCAGGATGGCCACGATGATCATGCCGATGACACGCAGCACGGACGCCACCAGGCTGCCCACATGACGGGTGCCGGCTCTAGCCACGGTTCCTCCTCCGGTCGTCGTGCGAAGCGATCATACTCACGCCCCCCGGACGCGCGCCCGACGTTAACGGCGTCACTCTTGTAACGCCTCCGAGTACCCGGGGTTTACGCGATGGAACCCATCCGGTTAGTCTCGGACCCGTGGCGCACCTGCTGCTCCTTCGCCGCCGCGGCGGGGTCTGACCGACCGGCCCCTCGTCGCGGGTCTTGGCGCGCGCCGGTCACGTCCGTCTCGACCACACCGGCGAACCCAATTTCCAGGAGCAGCGCGACATGACCACGTCACCGGACGCCTATACCGCCTCGCCCACCAGCAAGCTGCGCCGGCCGGACGGCCCGATCCCGGACGGCCAGGCCCCGTGGAACCCGCAGCGCGGCAGCCAGATGCCGTACCACCGGTACAAACCGTTCCACGAGTTCGTGGAGCCGGTATCCCTGCCCGACCGCACCTGGCCGGACAAGCGGATCACCAAGGCGCCACTGTGGTGCGCGGTCGACCTGCGGGACGGCAACCAGGCCCTGATCGACCCGATGTCCCCGGCCCGCAAGCGGCGGATGTTCGACCTGCTGGTGCGCATGGGCTACAAGGAGATCGAGGTCGGCTTCCCGGCGGCCAGCCAGACCGACTTCGACTTCATCCGGGACATCATCACCGACGGCGCCATCCCGGACGACGTCACCATCCAGGTGCTGACCCAGGCGCGCACCGAGCTGATCGAGCGCACCTTCGAGGCCTGCGAGGGCGCGCCCCGCGCCGTGGTGCACCTGTACAACTCGACGTCCATCCTGCAGCGGCGGGTGGTGTTCAAGTCCGACCGGGCCGGCATCCGCAAGATCGCCACGGACGGCGCCGAGGACGTCGAGCGGTTCAGCGAGAAGTACCCGGACACCGACTGGAAGTTCCAGTACTCGCCGGAGTCCTACACCGGCACCGAGCTGGAGTACGCGGTCGACGTGTGCAACGCGGTCTCCGCCATCTGGCAGCCCACCCCGGACCGGCCGATGATCGTGAACCTGCCGGCGACCGTGGAGATGGCCACGCCCAACGTGTACGCCGACTCCATCGAGTGGATGCACCGGCACCTGGACCGCCGCGACGGCATCGTGCTGTCCCTGCACCCGCACAACGACCGCGGCACCGCCGTGGCCGCCGCCGAGCTCGGCTACCAGGCCGGCGCGGACCGCATCGAGGGCTGCCTGTTCGGCAACGGCGAGCGCACCGGCAACGTGGACCTGGTCACGCTGGGCATGAACCTGTTCTCGCAGGGCATCGACCCACAGATCGACTTCAGCGACATCGACGAGATCCGCCGCACCGTGGAGTACTGCAACCAGCTGCCGGTGCACGAGCGGCACCCGTGGGGCGGCGACCTGGTGTACACCGCCTTCTCCGGCAGCCACCAGGACGCGATCAACAAGGGCTTCGACTTCATGAAGTCGGACGCCGCCGAGGCCGGCGTGGACATGGACGACTTCCGCTGGGCGGTGCCGTACCTGCCGATCGACCCGAAGGACATCGGCCGCACCTACGAGGCGGTCATCCGGGTCAACTCGCAGTCCGGCAAGGGCGGCGTGGCCTACCTGATGAAGGCCGAGCACGGGCTGGAACTGCCGCGCCGGCTGCAGATGGAGTTCTCCCGCGTGGTGCAGGAGCACACCGACACCGAGGGCGGCGAGGTCACGCCCAAGGAGATGCGGGACATCTTCGACATCGAGTACTTCGGCCCGGCCACCCCGCTGAAGCTGATCCGGCACCGGCTCACCAACGACGGCGAGGGCCGGGACGAGATCGTCGCGGTGGTCCGGGTGGAGGACACCGAGCACGAGATCGTCGGCTCCGGGAACGGCCCGATCGCCGCCTTCGTGGACGCGCTGGCCGGCATCGGCTTCGACGTGCGGGTGCTGGACTACCACGAGCACGCGCTGACCGCGGGTGACGACGCCCGCGCGGCCGCCTACGTGGAGACCGCCATCGGCGACCGCACCCTGTGGGGCGTGGGTGTGGACTCCTCCATCGTCACCGCCTCCCTGCGCGCCGTGGTCTCCGCGGTAAACCGCGCATCCCGGTAGACCTGCCCCTCCCACCAGGGAAGGGGCTAGGCGGCGCGACACGTGGTGCCCGGCGATCCCGGGCGAAGTGGTGGTCGCGTCGCGACAGGTGGATGGGCCGCCGCACGGGTCACACCCGGTGCGGCGGCCCACTCGCGAAAACTCGTTTTGCCCGGGCGGCGCGCTGATCGACGATCGACGGCGTGGCGTTGCTCAGGGGGGCCGGCGGCGGGCTGGCGTTGGCGGTGCTTTCGGCGGTCACGTTCGGGCTGGCCGGTTCGTTCGCCAAGGCGCTGATCGACGCCGGCTGGTCGGCCAACGGCGCGGTGCTGGTCCGGCTCGGCGGCGGGGCGGCGGTTCTGGTGGTGATCCTGCTGGTCACCCGGCCCGGGGTGATCGCCGCGCTGCGGCGGGACACGTCCGGGCTGCTGGTCTACGGCCTGCTGGCCATGGCGCTGGTGCAGCTGGCCTTCTTCAACGCGGTCCGCTACCTGGCGGTCCCGGTGGCCTTGCTGCTCGAGTACGCCGGGCCGGTGATCGTGATCGGCTGGGTGTGGCTGGTGCGGCGGCAGCCGCCCACCCGGCGCACGGTGCTCGGCGGGTTGGTGGCGGTCGCCGGGCTGCTGCTGGTGGTGCGGATCTGGTCGGCGGAGTCGATCAGCTGGCCGGGCGTGGCCTGGGGCCTGCTCGCCGCGTGCTGCCAGGCCTCCTACTTCCTGATCGCCGACCGCGCGCACAGCGGCGGGAACGCCACGCCGCCGCTGGTGCTGGCCGGGGTGGGCATGGTGATCGGCACCTTGGCGGTGGCCGGGTTCGGCTGGACGGGGCTGCTGCCGGTACACGTCGACCCCGCCGCGACCCGGGTGCTGCTGGCCGGGGTGGACGTCGGCTGGCCGGTGGCGGCGGGCCTGCTGGTGCTGGTGGCCACCGTGGTCGCCTACCTCAGCGGGATCCTGGCCATCCGCCGGATCGGCGCCACCCGGGGCGCACTGGTCGGCCTGCTGGAGGTGGTCGCCGCCGCGCTGGCCGCCTGGCTGCTGCTCGACCAAGTGCCCGCCCCGGTACAGATCCTCGGCGGCCTGTTGCTCCTGACCGGCATCGCCCTCACCCAGACCGGCGCGCGCCCGCCCGCCCCCGAACCGGCGGCAGCCGCATCCACCACCGGCTGACTTAGAACAAGTCCTTGGGGGTGCCGGCGGCGGGGCCGAGCATCTGGGCGCGGACCAGTGGGATGGGCGGGCCCCCGTAGGACAGGAAGGTGTCGTGGAACTGCTTCCACGCCTTCTCGCCGCCCCGGGGCGCGGTCCAGTCCGCGCGCAGTTTGCGGATCATCAGCTTGCCCAGGGTGTAGTTCAGGTAGGCCGGGTCGTAGGTGCCGCGGGCCGCCTGTTGGCGGGCGTTGCCCGGGTCCACGTAGCCCTGCTCGCGGAACATGGTCTCGCAGGTCTGCTGGGTCATCCCCTGGGTGTGCAGGCCGATCGCGCACAGGTACCGGACGTTGCGCAGCAGCGCGTTGGCCAGCTGGCCGATGTGTACCTCGGGCGAACCCGCGCCCAGGCCGGCCTCCCACATCAGCTCCTCGGTGTAGTGCGCCCAGCCCTCCGCGTAGGCGTAGCCGACGAACAGCCGGCCGAACTCGAACGGGGACCGGTTGGCGTGCAGGAACTGCAGGAAGTGCCCCGGCCACACCTCGTGCGCCGAGGTGAACAGCAGGTCGGCCTTGCCCGGGATGTACGCCTCCTGCTCCTCCTTGGGCCAGCTCGGGTCGGGCGGTGAGATGTAGTACACCGACGGCATGCCCTTGTCGTAGGGACCGGGGATGTCGATGTAGGCGGAGTTGGACCGCTGGTACGGCGGCGACTCGGCGACCTGCGCCTCCTCGGTGCCGGGGATGCTCACCAGGTCCTTGTCCACCACCAGCTGGCGCAGCCCGGCCAGCTGCTCGCGGGCGCCGGCCACCACCCCGCCGGCCGGCTTGTCGGCGTTCATCGCGGCGATGCAGTCCACGATCGAGGCGCCCGGCCGGTACTGGGCGCAGGCCTGCTTGAGGGCCTCGGTGTTGCGCGCCAGGTCGGCCCGGCCGACCTGCTCCAGCTCGGCCAGCGGCGTGGTCACGCCCTCGGTCATGCGCAGCATGTCGGCGAACCGCCCGGGGCCGAGCGCGAAGTCCTCGGTGGCGGTGGGTTCCTGCTGTTTGAGGTAGTCGGCGAGCCCCTGCATGGCCTGGGCGGCCGGGCCGATCGCGTCGGTGAGCTGCTGCTTCAGGGCCGGGTCGGCGACCTGCTCGAACACCTTCGGCACGTCGTTGCGGTAGAAGTCGGGCAACCCGCCGAAGCCGTCCACACCGTACTTGACGAAGCTGCGCGGCAGCGGCGGCTTCAGGTTGGCGCGGATCTGCTCGGCGGCCTTGGGGATCGCCCCGGCGTACCCGACGAACGCCTTCAGCCGGGTCTCCAGCGGGGCGTACGGCCTGGTCAGGTAGGTCGCCGGGTCCAGGCCGCCGTCCAGGTAGTAGCCCGGGTTGGTGAACGGCTGGCGGGCGTTCTCCATCCAGAACAGCTGGCCGTCGATCACCGAGAGCAGGTACTGCTGTTCGAACCGCTGCCGCTCGTCGAGCTGTTTGAACCCTTCCGCCCGGGTCCGCTGCTCATGCAGCCAGGAGACCGTCCCGTTGATGCCCTCGGGGGACCAGTCGGGCAGCTTGCCGTCGAACTCGTGCCGGCCCTGGCCGACCGCGAACGCCGGCTCGCGCTGGAACAGGCCCTCCTGGAAGTCACTCATCGCGCCCGCCCAATCGGCGGCGGCCTGGCTACTCGGTGGTTCGCTCGCGCACCCCGCGCCGAGCAGCAGAACAACAGACCCCAAGATCAACAGGTACTTCCTCACCAGAGGTACGCTACCGTGATCTTGACCTCGGCGGGTCCAAGTCGTCCGACGATTTTCTGCGGGGTGACCCGCAGGCGGCGACGCCGTAAGCGGTTGCCGGAAGCGGCATGGAAACGTCGTTACCTGTGCCGCTTCCGGCAACCGGCCTTTACGGACCCCCGACCTTTGCGTTACCAATGTTGCACATGTGACTCAAGTGACACAAGAGGCACTTAGTTCACCGCGTGGACGCGGTAGGCGACACCACCCTCCACCAGGGAACCCGAGCCGACGGCGACGACGTCGTTCAGCCAGGCGTAGGCCGGCGCACCGGTCTCGAACAGCGGGGCCGTCCGGAAGTAGTAGCGGGCCGGGTCGACCAGGTGCCGCCGCGCCGGGTCGGCCAGCTCGCCGCGCAGCTCGGCCGGCACGGTCCACCGGCCGCCGTAGCTCACGTACACCAGCGCGCCGTCGTCGGTGCGCAGGGTCAGCCGGACGTCCAGCGCCATCGTGCCGTCCGGGCGGAACAACGCCCAGTCGCCACCGCCGGCCAGTACCTCCCCACGCAGCTTCGGGCCACTGAACGTGCCGCCGGCCGAGCCGAACAGCACCCGCCGGCCGAGCGGCCCGGCGCCGAAATCCAGCGGCGGGTCCAGCCGGACCTCCGCGTCGAACAGGTGCGTGGTGACGATCTCCAGCGTCCCGGTCATGCCGGCACCCGCTCACGGAACACGACGCGGCGCACCGCATCGGTGGAGACGCCGGACTGGGCACACAGCTCGGAGAGGTCGAAGAAGAACCGCTCGTGCACGATCAGCCCGTCCCGGAAGGCGAACTCCAGGAACACCGGCAGCTCGGCCCGCCGTCCGTTCGGCCGCACGCCGAACCGTTCGCCGGTCATGGTCATCCGGGCGGTGCCCCAGCACACCAGCCCGCCGCCGTGCTCGGCGTGGCCGGCCAGGTCCACCCGGTAGTCCGGGAACGACTCGAAGAACCCGGACAGCACCCGCTCGTTCTCCGCCAACCCCCGGGCCACGGTGGCGAACGCGGGCGTCTCCAACACCATCTCCGGATGCATCAGGGCCAGCGCGGCCGGGAGATCCCGCCGGCCCTTCGCCTCGGCCAACGCCACTACCAGGTCAAATCCTCGATGTATCAGCATGCGGTCCAAACTAGACGTACGATCGGTCGTATGTCTAGTTCGAGTGGAAGGATGCCGCAATGGCCGATCAGCGACTGGAGCGCGGCACGCGGTCCCGGCGGGCGATCGCCCGGCACGCCGTGGACCTGGCGTCGCTGGACGGGCTGGGCGGGCTCAGCCTGGGCCGGCTGGCCACCGACCTGGGGCTGAGCAAGAGCGGTGTGCAGACGCTGTTCGGCACCAAGGAACGCCTGCAGCTGGCCGCCGTGGAACTGGCCCGCGAGCTGTTCATCGACGCCGTGGTGACGCCGGCCCTGGCCGCGCCGCGCGGCGCGGCCAGGCTGCGCGCCCTGTTCGACCGGTGGGTCGACTACGCCGCCACACCGTTGTTCCCCGGCGGCTGCTTCCGGGTGGCCAACCTCGCCGAGTTCGACAGCCACCCCGGACCGGTGCGGGAGGCGCTGTTCCGGGACCAGGTGGACTGGCGCGACCTGCTCGCCGGTGAGCTGCGGCATGCGGCGGATGCCGGCGAGATCGCCGAGCTGGACGCCGGACACGCCGCGTTCCTGCTCGACGCCGTGCTCTGCGCCACCAACACCGCGCTGCGCCTCGGCGACGCCGAAGCGGTCCCGCGCGCGCGGCGCGTGCTCGAGGGCTTCCTGGATCCCCCGGTCTGACGGGCCGAACTGGAGCCGGTGGTCGGGGTCGAACCGACGACCTTCCGCTTACAAGGCGGGTGCTCTACCACTGAGCTACACCGGCGGGCGGGCAAAATCATGTCACCCCGGCCCCTACTCTAGGAAGCATGACACAGCTGATCGCCGAGGAGCTGCTGTTGCTCGTCTACCGGCTCGACGGCACCGCCTACGGCAAGACCATGGAGCTGGACAAGGCGCTGGGCGGCGCACTCCTGATCGAGCTGGCGCTGGACGGCCGCGTCGACCTGGTGGACAAGCGGCTGCGCCCGGCCGCGGAGACCGCCCAGCGGCCGGCGCACCCCGAGCTGGACCAGGCGCTGGCCCTGGTCGAGGCGAAACCCCGGCTGCCCAAGCAGCTGGTGGACAAGCTGTCCGTCGGCGTGCGGCGCCGGCTGTCCCTCGGGCTGGTCGAGGCCGGGGTGCTCACCGACGAGTCCAGCCGGGTGCTCGGCATCTTCCCCTGGCGGCGCTACCCGGTGGCCGACCCGGCCCCTCGCGAGGACGCCCTGCGCCGGCTGCGCGCGGTGGTCATCGAGGGCGCGGAACCCGACCCCCGGACCGCCGCCCTGGCCACGCTGATCCTGGCCGCCGGCTTCACCAAGCGGATCTTCCCCGGGGAGGACCAGCGCGCGGTCAAGGCCCGGCTGCGCGAGCTAGCCAAGGGCGACTGGGCCGCCGAAGCGGTGCGCAAGGCGGTCCAGGCCGCGCAGGGCGCGATGATGGCGGCGGCCGCCGGCGCCGCCGCGGCCGGTGCGGCGGGTTCCTAGGGCCTGGCGTGAACAAGTTCGGACAGCGGCTGCGCGGGGTACTGCGCACCGAGCAACAGGGCGGCCGGCACCTCTGGCACGTCTGGCAGGGCAACCACCACGAGGACTCCGGGAAGTTCTCCGCCAACGAGCCGGAGGCCGGCCCCAGCGTGCCGGACGACACCCGGGTGCTGCGGGTGTTGGACCTGGCCATGCGGGTCGGCGAGGTGCTGCTGTCCTCGGGCGAAGGGGTCGCCGAGACCACCCGGATCATGCTCAGGGTGGCCGACGCGGGCGGCCTGCCGACCTGCGAGGTGGACATCACGTTCACCTCGATCACCATGTGCTGCCACCGGGGGATGATGGCGGCGCCGGTGACCACCATGCGGCTGGTCCGGTACCGCTCGCTGGACCTGACGCGGCTGCGCGAGGTCTCCCGGCTGGTGGACCGGATCGAGGAAGGCCGGATCGAGCTGGCCGCCGCCACCACCGAGCTGGACCGGATCACCACCGCCCCGCACCCCTACCCGCGCTGGCTGGCCACGCTGGCCTGGGCCGGGATGGCCGGCTCGGTCGCCGCCCTGCTCGGCGCCGGCTGGGTGGCCGCACTGGTCGCGTTCGCCGCCACCGGCCTGATCGACCGGATCGGCCGGGTGCTCAACCGCTACGGGCTGCCGATCTTCTTCCAGCAGGTCTCCGGCGCGCTGCTGGCCACCGGCGTGACCGCCGCACTGATCTACTTCCGCCTGCTCCCCGCCGGCACCCTGCCCTCGCTGGTGGTGGCCGCCGCGCTGACCGTGCTGCTGTCCGGGCTGTCCGTGGTCGGCTCGGTGCGGGACGCCATCGACGGGTTCTTCCTCACCGCCATGGGGCGCAGCGGCGAGATCGTCATGTACTCGGCCGGGCTGCTGGCCGGCGTGGTGATCGCGCTGAAGGGCGCGCTGGTGTTCGGCGTGGAGCTGGCGGTGGCCGGGCCGCTGCCCAGCACCAGCGCCTCCATGGTCGCGCGCGGGCTGGCGGCCGCCGCGACCGCCGGGCTGTTCGCGCTGGCTGGCTACTCCCCGGTGCGCTACCTGCCGGCGGCGGCCGGCACCGGGCTGATCGGCTGGGTGATCTACACGCTGCTCTACTCGGCCACCGTCGGCCCGGTGGTGGCCACCGGCATCGCCGCCATCGCGCTCGGCCTGGTGTCCGGGCTGCTCCACCGGTGGACCGGCGTGCCGCACCTGGTGATCACGCTGGCCGCGATCTGTCCGCTGCTGCCCGGTCTCACCGCGTACCGGGGTTTCTACCAGCTGGCCGTGACCGGGGTGGCCGACGGCCTGGTCACCGTGCTGGTCGCGCTGGCCGTGGGGCTGGCCCTGGCCGGCGGGGTGGCGCTGGGCGAATGGTTCATCGAGCGCGTCTGGCCGGTGCGTTCGATAGAGATCACGGCCCCGATGGTGCCTTCGGAGCAGTAGGCTCGCAGGTGTGAACGCCGCCGGAGCGTCCGAGTTCATCGTGGTGGCCAACCGTCTGCCGGTCGACCTCGTGGTCGGCGAGGGTGGCGAACGGTCCTGGAAGCGCAGCCCGGGTGGCCTGGTCACGGCGCTCGAGCCGATGCTGGCCGGCCGGGATGCGGCCTGGGTGGGCTGGCCGGGTGTGCCGGACGCGGAAGTGCCGCCGTTCGAGCAGGACGGGGTGTCGCTGCACTCGGTGCGGCTGGCCGCCGACGAGGTCAACCAGTACTACGAGGGGTTCTCCAACGCCACGCTGTGGCCGCTCTACCACGACGTTGTGGCACCGCCGGTCTTCCACCGGCACTGGTGGCACACCTACGTGCGGGTCAACCAGCGGTTCGCCGAGGCGGTGGCCAAGGTGGCCGCGCCGGGCGCCACCGTGTGGGTGCAGGACTACCAGCTCCAGCTGGTGCCGGAGCAGCTGCGCGCGCTGCGCCCGGACCTGCGCATCGGTTTCTTCCTGCACATCCCGTTCCCGCCGACCGAGCTGTTCATGCAGCTGCCGTGGCGGTCGCAGATCGTGCGCGGGCTGCTCGGCGCGGACCTGGTCGGCTTCCACACGCCCGGCGGCGTGCGCAACTTCCGCTGGCTGGCCGGGCGGCTGGCCGGCGACCGGGTGCACGGCAGCACGGCGGGCACCGGCGCGCGCCCCGGGGAGATCTCCTACGACGGCCGTTCGGTGCGGGTGGGCGCGTTCCCGATCTCCATCGACTCCGCCGCGCTGGACAAGCTGGCCCGGTCCGCGCCGGTGCAGAAGCGGGCGGCGGACATCCGGGCCGACCTGGGCAACCCCAAGCGGGTGGTGCTCGGCGTGGACCGGCTGGACTACACCAAGGGCATCAACCTGCGGTTGACCGCCTTCCACGAGCTGCTCATGGACGGCCGGATCGACGCCTCGGACACCGTGTTCGTGCAGCTGGCCACGCCCAGCCGGGAACGCGTCGAGCACTACAAGCAGATGCGCGACGAGATCGAGCTGTCCGTCGGGCGGATCAACGGCGAGTTCTCCCGGGTCGGCCACCCCGCCGTGCACTACCTGCACCAGTCGCTGCCCCGCGACGAGCTGGCCGCGTTCTTCGTCGCCGCCGACGTGATGCTGGTTACCCCGCTGCGGGACGGGATGAACCTGGTGGCCAAGGAGTACGTGGCGTGCAAGTCGGACCTCACCGGCGCGCTGGTGCTGTCCGAGTTCGCCGGCGCGGCCGGGGAGCTGGGCAGTTCCTTCCTGGTCAACCCGCACGACCTCGACGGGCTCAAGAACACCATGTACAGCGCGCTGACCATGCCCGAGGAGGAGGGCCGCCGCCGCATGCGCGCCCTGCGCCGCCAGGTCCTCACCCACGACGTAGACCGCTGGGCCCGCTCCTTCCTAGCCGCCCTAGGCGTCCCCACCTAACCCCCACGCCCGCACTGATTCAGTGACTCTGGCAGCGTGATTCAGTGCATTCAGCAGCGTGATTCAGTGACTTTGGCAGTGTGCTGAAGTGACTGAATCACCGTGCTGAACGCACTGAATCGGCGTGCTGAACGCACTGAATCGGCGTGCTGAAGGCACTGAATCAGGGGTGGGGGTTAGAGGCCGGAGAACCAGCGGGTTGGGGGGGTGGCGGTGCCGCTGGTGCGGCCGATTACCAGTTCGGTGGGCAGGATCACAGACTTGGGCTCGGTGCGGTCGCCCCGGCTGAGCAGGAGCTCACCGGCGATCCGGCCCTTCTCCCGCACCGGCTGGCGGACCGTGGTCAGGCCCGCGCCGATCGCCTCGGGCACCCCGTCGAACCCGGTGATCGTGAGTTTCTCCGGCACCGACCAGCCCCGTTCGCCGGCCAGCCGCAGCGCGCCGAGGGCCAGCACGTCGGAGGTGCACACCAGCGCGGTGAGGTCGCTGTGCGCGTCCAGCAGGTCGGCGGCCGCGCTGGCGCCGGATTCCAGCGTATGGTCGAAGCGCTGCACCACCGGCACCTCGGTCCAGTCCACGCCGGCCGAGGCGAACCCTTCGCGCAACCCGGTCAGGCGTTCCCGCTGCACCGAGTATCCGGCGGTGCGCTGGCGGTCCAGGTCGGCGAGACCGTCCGCCGGGGTGTTGTTCAGCCGCATGCAGATGACGCCGATGCGCCGGTGCCCCAGCTCGACCAGGTGCGCGGCCATGGCGAGCATGCCGCCCCGGTCGTCCACACCGACCCGGTCCACCCCGGGCACGTTCATCGGCTGGTCGGCGACCACGGTGGGCAGCGGGCGCTCCAGCACCGCGCGCAGGTGCGGGTCCTGCTCGGGCACGGAGTAGACCACGAAGCCGTCCACGCTGGCCTGGTGCACGGTGGTGACGTCCGAGTTGCGCCGGCTGGCCGGCATCAGCAGCAGACCCTGGCCGGCGTTCTCGCAGGCCCCGGCCAGCCCCTCCAGGAAGCCCAGCGCGGCAGGGTCACTGAATGCGAAAGAAAGCTCCTCGGTGAGCAGCAGGCCGACCGCGCGCGCCTGCCGGGTGCGCAGCGAGCGGGCGACCGGGTCCGGGCCCGGATACCCCATCCGCCGGGCGGTCTCCAGCACCCGGTTGCGCAGTTGCACAGACAGCTGGTCGGGGCGGTTGTAGGCGTTGGACACGGTGGTCCGTGAGACCCCTAGCTCGGCGGCGAGGGACGCCAGCGTGGCGGGTCGCCGCACACGTGAACCACGGGTCATCTCCTGACCGTAACGGTTCAGAAGACCCGCGGGTAGCCAGTGGGGGCCTGCGTGACGCCTGTGTCATCTACCTCACGCGCTAATGATCATGATAACGACAATGGTTTCCAATTAGCGTATGGTGTCCTATATGGACTTCTCGCGTGCCGCCTTAGTGTCCGGCCTGGCCCTCGCCCTCGCCACCGCTGGTTGCGGCTCGGCCGACCAGGCCACCCCCGCCGCCACGCCCGGCCCGGCCCCCACGGTTTCGGTGGTCGCCAGCACCGACGTCTACGGCGCCGTGGCCAGCGCCGTCGGCGGGTCACACGTGAAGGTCACCTCGGTGATCCACACCCCGGACGCCGACCCGCACGAGTACGAGAACACCCCGGCCGACGTGGTCGCGGTCGGCGAGTCGAAGGTGCTGGTCACCAACGGCGGCGGGTACGACGGGTTCGCCGACAAGCTGGCCGAGGCCGCCGGCCGCAAGCCGGTGGTGATCAACGCGGTGGCGCTCTCCGGACTGGCCCCGGCGGAAGCCACCCACGAGGGCGCGCGGGAAGCCTCGCACGAGGAGCACGCGGAGGGTTTCAACGAGCACGTCTGGTACCACCTGCCCACCGTGGCCAAGGTGGCCGACGCGCTGGCCGGCGAGCTGGCCAAGGTCGACCCGCCGAACGCCGGCGCGTACCAGGCCAACGCGGCCGCGTTCCGCGGCAAACTGGACGGCCTCACCGCCAAGCTGAACGCGATCAAGGCGGCCCACCAGGGCGCCAAGGTCGCGGTGACCGAACCGGTGGCCGGATACCTGATCGACGCGGCCGGGCTGACCAACGTCACCCCGGCCGAGTTCTCCGAGGCCATCGAGGAGGGCAACGACCCGCCGGCCGCCGTGCTCAACCAGGCCCTGGAGGTCTTCCAGGGCGCCGACCCGGCCCGGGCGCTGCTGCTCAACGCGCAGACCGAGAGCGCGGCAACCAAGCAGGTGGAGGACGCGGCCGGCAAGGCCGGGGTGCCGGTCGTCAAGGTGACAGAGACGCTCCCGGCAGGCATCGTGGATTACGTGCAGTGGATGGGTGGGCAGATCGACCAGCTGGCCGGCGCGCTGGATCGCAAGTGACGGCGGTCGAGTCCTCGGCGGCCCCAGCCGTCGACCGGAAGGACACCGGCGGCGGAGCCGGCGGGCTGGGTCGGGCGCCCAGTTTGGCGCCCGACGGGAACACCGGGATTCCGGCGGTCGAGCTGGCCGGCGCCCGCCTGGCGTTCGGCGACCGGGTGCTCTGGGACGGGCTGGACCTGCGGCTGGACCCCGGCGAGTTCGTCGCGGTGCTCGGGCCGAACGGCTCGGGCAAGACCACCCTGCTGAAGGTGCTGCTCGGCCAGCTGCGGCTGACCGCCGGCAGCGTGGCGGTCAACGGCCGGCCGCCGAGGCGCGGCCACCCCGACATCGGCTACATCCCGCAGCAGCAGCCGATGGACGTCGACGTGCCGCTGCGCGGGCGCGACCTGGTCGGGCTGGGCGTGGACGGGCACCGGCTGGGGCCCCGCCTGCTCAGCCCGGCGGTCCGGCGGGCGCGCCGGGAGAAGGTGGACGAGGCGCTGGCCGCCGTGGGCGCCACCGGCTACGCCGACGCCCCGGTCGGCCGGCTCTCCGGCGGGGAGCAGCAGCGGCTGCGGGTGGCGCAGGCGCTGGTCGGCGACCCCTCGGTGCTGCTGTGCGACGAGCCGCTGCTGTCGCTGGACCTGGCCAACCAGCGGGTGGTCTCCGGGCTGATCGACCAGCGCCGGGTGGACGCGGCCACCGCCGTGCTGTTCGTCACGCACGAGATCAACCCCATACTGCCGCTGGTCGACCGGGTGCTGTACCTGGTCAACGGGCGGTTCCGGATCGGCACGACCGACGAGGTGATGACCTCGGAGGCCCTGTCCGAGCTGTACCGCACCCGGGTGGACGTGCTGCGGGTGCGGGACCGGCTGGTCGTGGTCGGCGCCGACGGCTCGGTCGACTCCGCCACCAACTGCGGGCACCATCCATGACCGAACTGCTCGCCCGGGTGTTCACCTTCGACGGCCTCGGCCGGCTGCTGGCCCAGCCGTTCGTGCACAACGCCCTGATCGCGGCGGCGGTGCTCGGCCTGATCGCCGGGCTGCTCGCCCCGCTGATCGTGGCCCGGGGCATGGCGTTCGCCGTGCACGGCACCGCCGAGCTGGCCTTCACCGGCGGCGCGGCCGGCCTGCTGGTGGGCACCGCTTTCGTCCAGTTCGGCGCGGTGGTCGGCGCGGTGCTGGCCGCCCTGGTGTTCGGCCTGCTCGGGCTGCGCCAACGGGAACGGGACTCGGTGATCGGCGTGGTGCTGGCCTTCGGGCTGGGCCTCGGTGTGCTGCTGCTCGCGCTCTATCCCGGCCGGGCGGCGAACAAGTTCGGCCTGCTCACCGGCTCCATCGTCTCCGTGGACACCACCAACCTGTGGCTGCTCGGCGGTTGCGCAGCGGTGGTGATCGGCGCGCTGCTGGTCTGGTACCGGCCGCTGCTGTTCGCCAGCACCGACCCGGCGGTGGCCGCCGCGCGCGGCGTTCCGGTGCACTGGCTGTCCCCGATGTTCGCCGTGCTGATCGGGCTGACCACCGCGCTCGCGGTCCCCGCCGTCGGCGCCATCCTGGTGCTCGCGGTGATGGTCACCCCCGGGGCGGCGGCGGCCCGGGTTTCCTCCAACCCGGTGGTGGTCACGCTGCTCGCGGTGATCTTCGCCGAACTGTCCCTGCTCGGTGGCACGGTGCTCTCCCTGGCCCCGGGCCTGCCGATCTCCGGGTACGTGGCCACGCTGATCTTCCTGTGCTACCTGGCCTGCCGGGTGGTCGCCCGGGTCCGGCCCCGGGCCGCGGCTAGGTGAGGTTCAGGCCTCGCCACCGGTCCTGGATCCCGGCGTAGCGGCGGCCGGCCAGCAGCCGCAGAGCCTGGTCCAGCTGGCCGAATGCGTCAGTTCCCTGGCCGAGTTCCACCGTGTAGACGCCCTCCGCGTCCCGCAGCGTCGACATCTCCGGATGCCGGTCGCCGAAACCGGGGTCGGCGGGCAACAGGGCCAGCAGCCCTTGCGGCGGAACCCGGCCGTACCGGTCACGCACCCGGCGTTGGTGCAGGTAGACGGCCGTCAGCTCGTCCCACCGCACGGTGAACCCGCCGTCGCCCTCCATCCGTACCCCGGCCGGGCCGACCAGCAGCCACCAGTGGTTCTTCCCCCCGAGCGCGGTCAGCGACGCCGCCCCGAGCAGGGCGAACAGCGCACCCACCAGCACACCCGCGATCGGTGGCGCCCCCTCGATCCGGCCGGTCAGCCCGCCCAGGATGCCGGCCCAGCCGAAGGCCAGGCAGAGCAGGCCCCCGATCAGCAGCCTCGAACTGGACTGTCCGGGCAGTTTCACCCGCAGTTCGCCGAGCGCCCGGCCGGGCGGTTCGGACGGATCCGGCGGTTGGGACGGATCCGGCGGTTCGGACGGATCCGGCGGTTCTGCCGGTTCGGGCGCACGGGCCGCCGGGTCGACGAGGCCGGCCGGGCCGGTCGCGTGGGCCAGACCGGCCGGGCCAACCGGGTCGGTCGGCCCGCGATAGCGAGATCCGGCGAACGTGGCGAGCGCGGCATGCACCCGGTGCAGGGTGTCCGGCCCGGCGCCCAGCTCGATGCGGAACGTGTCGTCGGGGGCGAAGTAATGGGCGCGCAACGCCGGGTGGCGGGCACCGAACTCCGGGTCGGGCGGGCTCAGCACCAGATAGCCGACGGGACTGTGCTCCGGGTTGACGGCGACCAGGCCGACCGAGCTCAGCTCCGACCAGCCGATCGTCGTTCCCCGGTAACCCACCCCGGCCCTGTCGATCGTCAACGTCGCCCGCCGCCAACCGCTCAGCAGCCGGCCGAGCCACCACAGGGCCGCGGCCAGCAGCGCCGCGCCGACGCCGCCCGCCCCGACCTTGTCGACCACCGACTCGGCGCCGTCACCGGCCGCCCAGACGATGAAGGCGAGACCGACCACGCCGGCCACCAGCGACCGGCCCAGCTGGTACCTCGGCCGGGTGCTCAGGTCGAGGGACAGCCCTCCGCCGCTCCACGTGGTCACACCGGCGCACAATAATCGGCCGCCGCACTCGCTGAGAGCGGTTTGCCGGAATCCGAGCCGGCCGGCGGAGCGGCGAACTCAGTTCCGGCGGCGGCGGGAGATCTCGGCCAGCAGCACCCCGGCCGCCACCGAGGCGTTCAGCGACTCCGCCGGGCCGTCCATCGGGATCGAGACGGTCACGTCGCAGGTTTCCCTGACCAGCCGGGACAGCCCCTTGCCCTCCGAACCGACCACGATCACCAGCGGGTCGGTGGCCAGGTGGAACTCGTCCAGCGGCACCTTGCCGTCGGCATCCAGGCCGGCCACCATAAGGCCGGCGGTGGCGTACTCGCGCAGCGTGCGGGTGAGGTTCACCGCGCGCGCCACCGGCAGCCGCGCGGCCGTGCCGGCGGAGGTACGCCAGGCCACGGCGGTCACCCCGGCGGAGCGGCGCTGCGGCAGCAGCACCCCGTGCGCGCCGAACGCGGTCGCCGAGCGGACCACCGCGCCCAGGTTGCGCGGGTCGGTCACCCCGTCCAGCGCGACGATCAGCGGCGGACGGTCGGCGTCCTGCGCGGTTTCCAGCAGCTCATCGGGGTGGGCGTACTCGAACGGCGGCACGGTCAGCCCGATGCCCTGGTGCAGGGCGCCGTTGGCCATCCGGTCCAGCTCGGTCCTCGGCACCTCGAGGATGGCGACGCCGGCTTCGGCGGCCAGCCGGACCGCCTCGGCGATCCGCTCGTCCGCGCTGGTGTTCAGGGCCACGTGCAGCGCGGTGGCCGGCACCTTCGCCCGCAGACACTCGACCACGGGGTTGCGCCCGAAGACCGTCTCCGGCCCGTCGGTGTCCCGTTTGCCGAACTTCTTGCGGGTGAGCTTCTTGGCCACCGCGGCGGCGCGCTTCTGTGCCGGGTGGCCGGGGCGTAACTCGGCCGGCGGGGTCGGGCCCTTGCCCTCCAGCGACCGGCGGCGCTGGCCGCCGGAGCCAGCGGTCGGCCCCTTCTTCGTCCCCGGCTTGCGGACCGCGCCCTTGCGGCGTGAGTTGCCCGCCATTTACTTGATCAACCGTCCTTCAGTGTCCAGGTGGCGCCGTCCCGGGTGTCCTCGACCACGACGCCGGCGGCCAGCAGGCGCGCCCGGATGTTGTCGGCCGCCGCGAAGTCGCGGCGCGCCCGGGCGTCCGTTCGTTGCGCGAGCAGGTCCGCAACCAGCGCGGACAACGCGGCCGTGGCGGCGGCGTCCGCCCGCGACCCCGCGCCGCCCGCCCACCGCTCGGAGAGCGGGTCCAGGCCGAGCAGGTCGGTCATCGCGCGCACCTGGCCGGCGGCCGCCGCGGCGGCGTCCCGGTCGCCGGCGTCCAGTGCGGCGTTGCCCTCCCGGACCGCGCCGTGGATCGCGGCCACCGCACCCGGGGTGCCGAGGTCGTCGTCCATCGCGGCGGCGAACTCCGCGCCCAGCCCGGTCTCCGCGACCCGCGCGGCCCGCTCCGGCGCGCCGATACGCTCCCGCACCCGGTGCAGAAACGACTCGATCCGCCGGTACGCGGCCACCGCCTCGGACAGCGCCGCGTCCGAGTACTCGATCATCGACCGGTAGTGCGGCGAGACCAGGTAGTAGCGCAGCTCGGCACCGCGCACCCGGGTCAGCAGCACGTCGATGGACAGCGTGTTGCCCAGCGACTTGGACATCTTGTCCCCGCCGAGGGTGACCCAGGCGTTGTGCGTCCAGTACCGGGCGAACCCGTCGCCGGCCGCCCGGGACTGCGCCCGCTCGTTCTCGTGGTGCGGGAACACCAGGTCCAGCCCGCCGCCGTGGATGTCGAACTCGGAGCCCAGGTAGCGGGTGGCCATGGCCGAGCACTCCAGGTGCCAGCCGGGCCGCCCGTCGCCCCACGGCGTCGGCCAGCACGGCTCGCCGGGCTTGGCCGCCTTCCACAGGGTGAAGTCGTGCGGGTCCCGCTTGGCCCCGCCGGCGCCCTCGCCCTGCTGCATGTCCTCCGGCCGCTGCCCGGAAAGCCGCCCGTAGTCGGCGTACGAGGGCACCGAGAAGTACACGTCGCCACAGTCCACGGCGTAGGCGTGCCCGGAGTCGATCAGCCGCTGCATCAGCTCGATCATCTGCGGCACGTGCCCGGTGGCCCGGGGGCCGATGGACGGGGGGAGGCAACCCAGCGCCTCGTACGCCGCGTCGAACGCCCGCTCGTGCGTGGCCGCCCATTCCCACCACGGCCTTTGGTGCTCCGCGGCCTTGGTCAGAATCTTGTCGTCGATGTCAGTGACATTTCGCACGAGTGTGACGTCCAGCCCCTGGTGGTGCAGCCACCGGCGCATGACGTCATAGTTGAGACCGCTGCGCACGTGCCCGATGTGCGGCATCCCCTGCACGGTTGCGCCACAGACATAGATCGACGCCGCCCCGGACCGCACCGGGATGAACTCCCGCTGCCCTCTGGTGGCCGTGTCGTACAGGCGCAGACTCACCGTTTCAATGATACGGATCGCGCCATCGCCCCGGCTCGCGACCTGCATCTCCCCGGCTGGCGGCCGCCGGTTGGGGTTCGGGGCTGGTTCTAAAGCAGGCTTGGACGGCGCGGCTGGGGTTGGTCTGCCGCGGCTCAGGCTTGGCCCCTTGCGTTTTGCGTGGGGCGCCGCGCGTTTTGTCACGCACCGTAGCCGCTGGTAAGCGGCTTTGCGGGACTTCGCTCGTCGAGAGCTACACCAGTCGGGTTTTCACCAAGATCGAAGGCGACTGGTGTCGCTCTCGATGAACCGGGCCGGCCGCCAGCCCGCGCGGAACCCTCCGAATCGTCACCCTACGTAGTCGGTACCGGCGGGCCGGCCCACAACGCAACGGGCGAAGCCCGAGCCGCGGCAGACCGACCCAAGCCGCGCCGTCCAAGCCTGCTTTAGAACCAGCCCCGAACCCCAACCGACCGCCGAAAACTACCCGGCGAGCAACAATGCGGTGGCCACGGCGGCGATGCCTTCGCCCCGCCCCGTCAGGCCCAGCCCGTCCGTGGTGGTTCCACTCACCGAGACAAACCCATCGACCGCCGCCGAGAGCACTTCCTGCGCCTCCGCCCGGCGCGGGCCGATCCGGGGGGCGTTGCCGATCACCTGGACGGCCGCGTTGGCCACCGTCCAGCCGGCCTGGGCGAGCAGCTCGCGGGTGTGTGCCAGGAACGCGGGGCCGTGCGCGCCGGCCCAGCGGGGGTCGCCGGTGCCGAAGACCGCGCCGAGGTCGCCCAGCCCGGCGGCGGAGAGCAGCGCGTCGCACAGTGCGTGCGCGGCGACGTCACCGTCGGAGTGGCCGGCGCAGCCGTCCACTCCCGGCCAGTGCAGCCCGGCCAGCCAGCACTCCCGGCCAGGTTGAATCGGGTGCACGTCCGTGCCGATGCCGACCCTCACGCGTCCGCCAGCAGGCTGGCGATGCGCAGGTCCCAGGTGCTGCCGATGTGGAAGGCCAGCGGGTCACCGGGGACGGCACGGACCTTCTCGCCCAGCCGCTCCACCAGCCAGACCTCGCCCCGCCGGGGGGAAACCGGCTCGGTGGCCGCCGAGGCGAGCGCCCGCTCCAGGAGCTCCCGGTGGAATGCGGCCGGGGTCTGCGCGGTGCGCAGTGACGACCGGTCCACGGTGCCGATCACCCGGTTCTCCGAGCCGGCGGCCCGTTTGACGGTGTCCGCGACCGGCAGCACCGGAACGACCGCCTTGCAGCCCGTCCCGTCGCCGACCGCCTCCACCATCGCGCGGATCAACGAAGGTGGGGTGAGCGCCCGCGCCGCGTCGTGCACCAGCACGATCCGGGTGTCCGGGTGGCGTTCCAGGCCGCGCCAGAGCGCGGCGGACAACGCCGAAACCCGGTCGGCTACGCCGACCGGGCTGGCCGGACGCCCAGTTTGGCGTTCGGCGGACACACTGTCGGCGTAGCCGACCGGGCTGGCCGGACGCCCAGTTTGGCGTTCGGCGGACACACTGTCGACGGAACCGACCACCCCGGTCGGGCGCCCGGTTTGGCGCCCGACGGAAACACCGTCCGCCGGGCAACCGATCACCTCGACCGCGGCTTTGCGCCCGCCCGGTCGCCCGAGCACCGCACCGAACAACGTGCGCACGGCATCGAGTTCGACCGACGGCACCGCAACCAGCACACCGTCAACCACACCCGAGTCGAGCAGGCCTCGCACCGTGCGCACCAACAGCGGCACTCCACCGAGCGGACGCAGCACGTCCGTCACCCCGGGGCCGGAATCTCCCGCCCGGCCGCCGGAATCGACAGAGCCAGTGGCCGGCACAAGCGCCAGCACGCTCACTTAGGACGCGGTGGCCAGCACCTCGTCGAGCAACAGCTCGGCCTTCTCCTCGTCCGTACCCTCGGCCAGAGCCAACTCACTGACCAGGATCTGGCGGGCCTTGGCCAGCATCCGCTTCTCACCGGCGGAGAGGCCGCGGTCCTTCTCCCGCCGCCACAGGTCGCGCACCACCTCCGCGACCTTGTTCACATCGCCCGAGGCGAGCTTTTCCAGGTTTGCCTTGTAGCGCCGAGACCAGTTGGTCGGCTCCTCCGTATGCGGTGCCCGGAGCACGTCGAAGACCCGGTCCAGGCCCTCCTGACCAACCACGTCGCGGACGCCGACGAACTCGGCGTTATCCGCGGGAACGCGAACGGTCAGGTCTCCCTGGGCGACCTTGAGGACGAGGTACTGTTTCTCCTCGCCCTTGATCGTCCGTGTCTCGATGGCCTCGATGAGCGCGGCACCGTGGTGCGGGTAGACGACGGTCTCTCCGACCTTGAAAACCATATGTCCTCTGCCCCTTTCGCTGCTTCAAGGTTAACACGCCGGCATTGCGGGCGGCGCACCGGCATGCCTCGTCCTCGCAGGTCAAAGGGTTGACATCGGTTCAAGATCGTGCTCGCGAAGGGTGTGTTACCAACATCGCGGGTGCCGAGGTGCGCCCCCCGGAGGCACCGAGGTTAGGCTTCGCCCAGGTCATCCGCCTAGGACTTGATCTATCCAGTAGCCGGGAAAGGACTCGCCAGCCGTGAAGCCACTCCTCGCCACCAGGGCCAGACTCCGCCGTCCCGTCTTGGCCGTGTCGGTCGCGGCCGGGCTCGGGCTGCTGACGGCGGTGAGCGGCTGCGGGGCCGGCGCACTGACCCAGACCGCGCAGCAGGCCTCCGCCGTGAACGGCTACTCCGGCCGGATCGGCGACATCACCGTGCGGGACGCCTCGATCGCGTTCGCCGGCCAGGGCAACAGCGGGCAGGTGTACCTCGCCGGGCAGACCGCCGAGCTGAACCTGGCGTTGGTCAACGTCGGCGACACCGAGGACACGCTGGTCTCGGTGAGCAGCCCGGTGGCCGCCTCCGCCAAGATCGAGGGCGAGGCGGTTATCGCCGGCGGGCGCCTGGTGCAAGTGGGCAACGACGACGCCCAGGCCGACGCGCACTCGCTGGCCGACCGGACCATCAGCGTCCAACTGGTCGGCCTCAACCAGCCGATCAAGCCGGGCCTGAACTACCCGGTCACATTCACCTTCAAGAAGGCCGGCGCGCTGACCGCCAACCTGCCCGTCGGGTACCCCACCGGCGCGCTGGCCGAGCGGAAGTAGCGCCCCGCTGAGCCGCGCCAGCGCGACCCACCGGTGCGCCGACTGCGGCCACCAGGTGGCCAGGTGGGTCGGCCGCTGCCCGAAGTGCCAGAGCTGGGGAACGATCGAGGAAGCCCCGTCGGCCGGCGTCGTGAAGGTCGGCGGGCGGCGGGTGGTGGCGGCCGGGGCTCCGGCCACGCCGGCCCGGCCGATCGCCGCCGTCGAGCTGGATTCCGCGCGCGCCCGGCCCACCGGGGTGGCCGAGCTGGACCGGGTGCTGGGCGGCGGCCTGGTGCCCGGGGCGGTGGTGCTGCTGGCCGGTGAGCCGGGGGCCGGCAAGTCGACGCTGCTGCTCGAGGTGGCCGCGCGGGCCGCCGCCGCGTCGGCCCGCAACGGCACCGACTCCGCACCGGTCCTCTACGCCACCGGCGAGGAGTCGGCCGGACAGGTGCGCCTGCGCGCGGAACGCACCGGCGCGGTGCACGACCAGCTGTACCTGGCCGCCGAGTCGGAGCTCGGCGCGATCGTCGGCCACCTGGACGCGCTTCGCCCCAAGCTGCTCGTGGTCGACTCGGTGCAGACGGTCTCCTCGGCCGAGGTGGACGGCTCGCCCGGCGGGGTCACCCAGGTGCGCGCGGTGACCGTCGCGCTGACCGCGCTGGCCAAGTCGCGCGGGCTGCCGGTGATCCTGGTCGGGCATGTGACCAAGGACGGCTCGGTGGCCGGCCCCCGGGTGCTGGAGCACCTGGTGGACGTGGTGCTGCAGTTCGAGGGCGACCGGCACTCCACGCTGCGCCTGCTGCGCGGCATAAAGAACCGGTTCGGCCCGGCCGACGAGGTGGGCTGCTTCGAGCTGCGCGACGACGGCATCGTCGGCGTGGCCGACCCGTCCGGGCTGTTCCGCGCCTCGCATGACGGTCCGCCGGCCGCCGGGACGGCGATCACGGTGACCGTGGAGGGCAAGCGGCCCCTGCTCACCGAGGTACAGGCGCTGGTGGCCGGCAAGGACATCCCCTCGCCCCGGCGCGCGGTTTCCGGGCTGGACTCCTCGCGGGTGGCCATGGTGCTCGCCGTGCTGGAGCGACTGGCCAACGTGAAGCTGTACGACGCCGAGGTCTACACCGCGACCGTGGGTGGCATGAAGATCACCGAACCGGCGGCCGACCTGGCCATCGCGCTCGCCGTCGCCTCCGCCAAGCGGGAGAAACCGCTGCCGGGCGGGTTGGTCGTGGTCGGCGAGATCGGGCTGACCGGCGAGGTCCGGCGCACCACCGGAGTGGTACGCCGGCTCGCCGAGGCCGCGCGCCTGGGGTTCACCCGGGCCGTCGTGCCCGCCGGGTCCGAACTGGACGCGGCGACTAAGGCTGCGATCCAGGTGCTTGAGGTCGACCGTCTACAACCGGCGATGCGGGCGTTAGGGATGTAGGCGAGCCCTGCTGGCGGGGCTGGGCCTGCGGTTGCGACTGACCGGTCTGGCTCTGACCGGTCTGACTCTGACCCGGCAGGTTCTGCCGGGGCTGGGCCTGCGCCGGGGCCTGCTGCGGCTGGGTCTGCTGCCGCTGCTGGGTCTGCTGGGACGGCGCGGGCAACGGCTGCACCTGGCCCGGCTGGCGCTGGGTCTGTTGCTGGGTCTGCTGGGACGGCGCCGGCAGCGGTTGCACCTGGGTGTGCGGGCGGTGCTGCTGGGGCAGCTGCCGGGTCTGGTTCGACTGACCCGTCTGGCCGGTCTGATTGGTCTGGCCCGGCAGGGTCTGGCCCGTCTGGCTGGTCTGGCCCGTTTGACTGGTCTGGCCGGTCTGGCCTGTCGGGCTGGTCTGGCCCGGCTGACCCGTCTGACTGGTCTGGCCCGTCGGGCTGGTCTGGCCCGTCGGGCTGGTCTGGCCCGTCGGGCTGGTCTGGCCCGGCTGCGTCTGACCGGCGGGGTTGGTCTGGCCGGGACGCTGCTGCGCGCCGTCCGCGATGGTGAACCGGGCCGGGGAACTGGTCAGCGCGCCCAGCTTGCCGATCACCTGGTAGCTGCCCGCCGGCACCTCGGACCGGTTGGCCGCGCAGCCCGGCGCCGAACCGCGGGCCGACCAGCTGACCGGGAACTGCACGGTCTTGCCCGGCATCAGCGCGCGCAGGTCGGACTTCCGCTCCGGGAAGCAGTCGTTGCTGCTCCACACCCGGCTGCCGCCGGTGCTGCTGACCACCAGCTCCTGCAGGCCGGGGTCCAGATCACGGGCACACGCGGTCTTTCCGAGGTTGGCGATCACCAGGCGGAACACCGGCCGCTGGCCCGTCCGGTAGCTGGCCTCGTCGACCTGCGCGACCAGGCCCATGTCCTTGTCGGCGCACCGGGGCAGGCTGGCCGGGTCGGCCAGGTTGGCGCTGTCCGGGTTGACCTCGCTGTTGGTGCCGCCGGGGGCGTTCGGCTTGGCCGGCTTCTCCGGCTTCACCCGGCCCTGCTCCGGGATCCACTCGTTCTCGGAGGGCGACAGCGCGCCCGGCATCGCCTGCGCCCGCGGCTGGGTCGCCCCAGGCTGGGTCGTTCCCGGCTGGGTCGCCCCAGGCTGGGTCGCCCCAGGCTGAGTCGCGCCCGGCTGGGTCGTTCCCGGCTGAGTCGCTCCAGGCTGGGTCGCGCCGGGCATCGCCTGGGTGCCCGGCTGGGTCGTACCCGCGTTGCCCGGAACCACGCCCGGCTGGGCGCCGGGGAGCGCGTTGGCCGCGCCCGGCTGGGTGCCCGTACCCGGGTTGGGCAGCGCGCGCGGCGCCGCCTGGCTGGAGGTGGTCTGCGCCGAGTTGGCGGTCAGCGCCGAGTTGGAGGGCGGCAGCGGCAACAGCGACGGCGAGGAGACCGGTTCACCGGCCGCCGGTGCGGCGTCGGTGGCCGCGTCCGGTGGGCTCGGCGCCTCGGACAGTTCGGTCGAGCTGGCCGTGTGCTTCTCGCGCGCGGCCTGCCCGAACTCCTGTGGTTGTTGACTAGGCCCGGACACCGCCCAAACCACGAGCAGGACGAGCCCGACGACGACGCCGACCGCAACGGCCCGCCGACGCCAGTACACAGCGGCTTCTGGCTCGATCATGGGCTGAACGTTAACCTCACATCGAGGGTTTTTCGGGGAACCCGGCACGGCGCGTCACGAACTCGCCGAGATTTCTTCAGCCAAGTGAGGCATCCACCACCATTCGTGATCACACCCCGTGAGTCGGCACACTACGCAGGTGGTCGACCCGGATGTGCTGATCCCCTGGTTCGACGCCCATGCGCGTGATCTGCCGTGGCGTCGCCCGGACACCACGCCGTGGGGCGTGCTGGTGAGCGAGTTCATGCTGCAACAGACGCCGGTCGGCCGGGTCGCCCCGGTGTGGGCCGAGTGGCTGGCCCGGTGGCCGACCCCGTCCGCGATGGCCGCCGCGCCCCAGGCCGACGTGCTGCGCGCCTGGGGCAAGCTGGGCTATCCGCGCCGGGCGCTGCGCCTGCACGCGGCGGCCACCGAGATCGCCACCGCGCACGGCGACCGCGTGCCCAGCGAGCTGGACGAGCTGCTCGCGCTGCCCGGGGTCGGCGCGTACACCGCCCGCGCGGTGCTCGCGTTCGGCTACCACCGGCGGGCGGCGGTGGTGGACACCAACGTGCGGCGGGTCATCGCGCGCGCGGTCCACGGGGCGGGCGACGCCGGCCCGGCCCGTACCTCGGCCGACCTGGCCGACGCGGAACGGCTGCTGCCCGACGGGCCACAGAGCAGGGCCGCGCGCTACTCGGCGGCGCTGATGGAGCTGGGCGCGGTGCTGTGCACGGCCAGCCGCCCGCGCTGCGCGGGCTGCCCGGTGCACGCCGACTGCGCCTGGGTGGGCGCCGGCCGGCCCGAGTACACCGGGCCGGCCCGCCCGACGCAGCGCTACGCCGGCACCGACCGCCAGGTCCGGGGCCGGCTGCTGGACGTGTTGCGCGGGGCACCCGGCCCGGTCCCCCGGTCCGCGCTGGACGCCGCGTGGTCGGACGCCGCGCAGCGCGACCGCTGCCTGCTCTCCCTGCTCGACGACGGCCTGGTCGAGCAGCTGGACGGCACGAGCTTCGCGCTGCCCGGGGAGCGGGGCACCGAGGCGCGGACCTGACCCACCGCCCTATGCTCACCGGTGTGGCGGAGGCGCTGGACTTCTTCCTGGATGACGCCGCATCGGCGCGCGTGATGGAAATGCGCGCCAGGTTGGCGCTGGCCGGCGTTCCGGTACCGGCGCACGCACCTTCGGTGCGGTTCGCCCGGGGCGCTTCGATCCCGAAGAAGGCGCGCGGCGACCTGGCCACCGAGTTGCGCCTGCTCGTGCTCCCCGAGCTGTGGTTCGCCGTGTTCGGCACGATCCTCACCGCCGAGCCGAGGCTGGTGCTGGCCGTGGTCACGGACACCGAACTGCTCGCCGCCCACGTCAGCGTGCACGACGCGCTGGCCGGCCGGGTGCGCGAGCCGTCCAGCCGCTACCTGCCCGGTTCCTGGCTGCCGCACTGCGCGCTGAGCCGGGAGATCCCCGAGGAGACGCTGCCGGACGCGCTGCGCGAGCTGCACCCGGTAACCCCCATCCGGGCCAAGGTGGCCGGCATCGGCATCACCGACACCCGCACCGGCGAGGTCACCCGACTGCGCTGAGGAAACCGGAAACCAGCTCCCGGTAGCGCCGGGGGTCGTCGTCGTGCAGCAGGTGGCCGGTGCCGGCGACCCGCACGTGCCGCGCGGCCGGCATCGCGTGAGCCATCTCCGCCATCTGCTCGGAGGCGATCGGCGACTCCTCGGCCTCCAGCAGCAGCGCCGGACAGCGCACCCCGCGCACCGAGTCCCAGAAGTCCCGCTCGCCCCACTCGCCGGCGATCGTCGCGGCCAGCGCGTGCCCGGTGAGCAGGCGATACCCGTCCGGCCCCTCGCGGACGCACTCGGCGAGGTACTCGCCGACGCTGGGCCGGGGCCAGCCGAACGCGTCGCGCACGGCGGCGATCGAGTCGAAGGACTCCGGCATCGCCTCGAACCAGGACACCCAGGGCAGCGCGGTCAGCCCCCGGTGGTCCGGGGCCATGTCCTCGACCACCAGCGCGTGCGCGAGGTCGGGCCGCCGCGCGGCCGCCGACCAGGCGTGCAGCCCGCCCATCGAGTGGCCGACCAGCACCGATGGACCCAGCTCCAGCGCGTCCGCCACCTCGATGACGTCGGCGGTGAACCGTTCGGTGCGCCAGTCACCGGTGCCGGTCGAGTCGCCGTGGCCCCGTGCATCCAGCGCCACCACCCGGCCGTGGTCGGCCAGCCAGCGCGCGGTGCGCCACCAGGTGCTGGCCCGGCCCATCAGCCCGTGCAACAGCAGGATCGGCCGGCCCCGCCCGCCGTACTCGCGCACCGCGATGCGCGCGCCGTCGGACACCGTGACCTCGCTCCGCCTGTCCAGCACGCCCGGTAGCCTAGGCGCATGGCGGTCGTCAAGATCAATGCAATCGAGGTACCCGAGGGCTCCGGCCCCGAGCTGGAGAAGCGGTTCGCGAACCGCAAGCACGCGGTGGACAACCAGCCCGGCTTCATCTCGTTCCAGCTGCTGCGCCCCACCGGGGAGAACGAGAAGCGCTACTTCGTGGTCACCCTGTGGGAGGACGAGGCGTCCTTCGAGGCCTGGCGCACCGGCCCGGCGATCGAGGCCCACGCCGGCGAGCGCGGCCGCCCGCTGGGTTCCGGTCACGGTCACGGCAACGGCCCGGTGGCCCCCAAGGCCACACTGCTCGAGTTCGAGGTCGTGGATCTCTAGCCCGGACGAGGCCGAGCTGGTCCGCGCGGCCGAGCTGATCGCCGGCGCGGACGCGCTCCTGTTCTGCGCCGGCGCCGGAATCGGAGTGGACTCCGGGCTGCCGGACTTCCGGGGGGCCGAGGGGTTCTGGCGGGCCTACCCGCCGTACCGCCGGCTCGGCCTGGCCTTCGAGGAACTGGCCGACCCGGCGCACTTCGCCGCCGACCCGGATCTGGCCTGGGGCTTCTACGGGCACCGCATGGCGCTCTACCGGGCCACCACGCCGCACGCCGGCTTCGGCGTGCTCCGGCGCTGGGCGGCGAGCCGGCCGGCGCGCGTGTTCACCTCGAACGTGGACGGCCAGTTCCAGCGCGCCGGGTTCGCCGAGGACACCGTGCTGGAGTGCCACGGGTCGATCCACCACCTGCAGTGCCTGGCCGGCCACGGCGAACGGATCTGGCCGGCCGACGGCGTCACCGTGGACATCGACGAGGCGAGCATGCGAGCCCGCCCGCCGTTGCCCGGCTGCCCCGACTGCGGCGCGCTCGCCCGGCCCAACATCCTGATGTTCGGCGACCTGGACTGGCTGCCCGCGCGCACCGAGGAACAGGCGCGGCGGCACACCCGCTGGCTGCGCGGGTTGCGCGCGGACGGCGCCCGCCTGGTAGTGCTGGAGATCGGCGCCGGCACCGCCGTGCCGACGGTCCGCCGGCACGCCGAACTCGCCGCCGCCAGCTCCGGCGCGCTGATCCGGATCAACACCCGGGAACCCGCGGTCCGCCACGGCCGGGGCGTGGCGCTGGCCCTGCCCGCCGCCGAGGCGCTGCGCCGGCTGTCCGAGCTGGTCGAACCCGCCGGTGTTCCCGCCGGGCGCCGAACTGGGCACCCGACCCCGCCCGCCGGCTCCGCCGGCGGGGAAGTGGTTTAGTCGGTCCCGTCGGCCGGCTCGCCGGCGTCCGCCGGCGGCTCGGGCCGTACGTACACCGTGCCGTTCTCCACCGGGCGCTCCGGGGCAAACCAGGTGATGCGGTGGGCCGGCGCGCTCTGCGCCCGCTCCTTACCGGCGTCCACAGACATGTGACGCGGACCTCTCTGAACTGAGATCGACTTGAGGCTGGGAGTAAGGGCAGTATTCCGAGCCCTTGCCCCGAAAACGAGAGCGCAACGCCGGAAGGTTCGCCCAATATCCGGCTCCGCCGAGTGATCTTCAGGGACCCTCGGCCGGGCGCGGACCGGCCGGGGCCAGGTCCTCCCTCCAGAAGAACTCCAGGGCGTCGGCGTGGCGGGCGATCAGCGTTCGTCCGGCGAACCGGAGCGTCCGCATTCCCGGGTCGGACGTCGACGGCGCGGCCGGCGCGGCCGAAGGCGGGGCGTCCGGGGCGCGGCCGTCCACGGCGTCGAGCAACCGGTGGCCGTCTGGCCCGAGGTGCTCGCCGTGCGCGCGTAACCAGTCGCCCAGCTCCTCGGCCCGTTCGGCCGCGACGGGCAGCAACGACGCCCCCGGTGGTGAGTCGGACACCTCGGCGAACGCGGTCAGACAGCGGTACGCGTGCCAGGCGGCGAAGGTCTGCTCCAGCGGCCACTCGGCACCGCCGGCCCAGCTCGGAGGCATCGGCGGCGCGTCGAACTGGTTGGCCCCGAACACCGCGCGCGTGATCGCCAGGTCGAAGAACGTCTGATGGGCGCCCTCGTGCAGGAACGCCTCGGCGGCCTCCGCCGCGACCGACGGCGCCGGCAACACCACCAGGCCGGGAAACTCCCGCGCGGAGGCCGACCCGAGCCGCCCCGTGTCGTCCCGGACCATGGCGAACGCCGCGACGTGCGGCAACAGGTCGGCGGCCAGCTCCGGCACCGCCTTCAGCGCCACCTCGACGCCGTCCAGGAGCACCCGCCTGGCCTGGGCAAACCCCGCCGCACCGGCGGTGAGCAGGACCGGCGGGCCTCCCCCGGCCCGGTGCCGGCGCAGCTCGGTGCTCACCCGGGCCAGCGCCGGCGCGAGGGCCTCCTCGCCACGCTGGACCACCCGCACCGGGCCCGCCACCGGACCGGTCAGCTCGGTGAGCGGGCGCAGTTCGTCCGGCGAGAAGGCGGCGCGGCCGCTGAGCACCTCGCCCAGATGGCCGCGTGAGATCGGGTTGTCCAGCCGGTCCGTGTCGATCTCGGCGTCGACCTCCCGGTCGGCCGGGTCGGCCTCCCGGTCGAGCAGCTCGACGGCCAGCCGGTAGACGGCCCGGCGCTGCGCGACGACCTCCCCGGCCGACCCGAACCGGCCGTGCGCCCGGGCGATGAGGTCAGCGCTCGCGCAACCCACGCTTCCGCTCCACTCCGTCGAGGGAGCGCCAGACTAGCGTCACGCCGTGGCCGGTCAGCATCCAGGAGTTGAGCTCGAAACGCAGCGTGCCGACCCCCACCACCCACTCCCGCTCCACGTCCAGCCGGTACCACCCGGCCGCCGACGGCACCACCCGGTAGGCCAGCGTCTCGCCCTCCCGGGCCAGGTCGGTCAGGTCGAAGACCACGCTGCGCACGAAGCACGGGTAGGGCGCGGTCCAGGCAAAAAAGCCCCGGTTCTCGGCGTTGTTGGACGCGCGCACGGTGACGCTCTGCACGGTGTCCACCACGTGGTCGTCGTCGGCCAGCTCGTGCAGGTAGTACCGCACGATGCGCAGGTCGTGCCCGTTCTGCTCGGTGGGCAGGCGGATCACCTCGGGGAAGTCGCGGAGCCTGACCTCCTCGCCCGGGTGCGCCCGCGGCGGCACCGTGTGCAGCATCCCGTCGGTGTCCCGGTAGCTGACGCCGATCTCCATGGCCGCGCGCAGTTCGCCGACGAAGTCCTCCAGCTCGTCCTCGGTATTCAGCAGCCACAGCTCATAGAGCGGGTACAGCCGTTCCCGCATGACCGAGGCGGCGATCTCCCGGTCGTGCGTACCGAAGATCACCAACAGGTGGCTGTCCTGCACCGGGGTGAACTCGTAGGTCCAGGTGGCCTCGCTGCGGCAGGTGGTCTCGTCCAGCGAGCGCAGCAGGAAGTGCGCGTCGACCACCCGGCTGGCCATGGTGTCCCGGCCGTCCCACTCCCGCCCGGCACCGCCGAGCACGGCGAGCAGCACATCGTCGTGGACCGCCTTGTCGCCGTACAGCGGGGCCAGCACCGCCTGCAACGCGGTCCGCGGCGGCAGCGAGCGGACCACGGCCGGGCCGGAGATCTCGGCCAGCTGCGACTGCGCCCAGGCGCGCAGTCGCGCGCGGAACAGATACCCCACCAGCACCAGCAGCCCGAACAGCACCAGGATCGTGAGCAGGGCAGCGGCCACCCCCAGCCAAAGCCCCATCGCGACACCCCCCGGCGATTCGGCTGAATCTACTAGTGCCGAATTGCCAGCGCGCGTCGGAAGCGCGTCGCTAGTCGCGCCACTCCGGGTCGAGGTCGACCACGCTCTCCGTGGTGTCCAGCGGCTCCGCGCCGATCTCCGGGAGCTCGTCGTAAAGCCGCTGCAGGTGGCCGTTCATCGCCACCCGGGCGCCACCGGGGTCGTGGTTGCGCAGGTACCGCAGCACCTTGCTGTGCTCGCGTGCGGACCGCCGGCCGACCCCGGGCGCGGCGAAACTCTGGAACCGCCAGTCGGCGAGCTCGCCGATGATGCCCTGGTAGGTCCGCTCCAACGCGGTGTTGCGGGCCGCCCGGACGATCGCCTCGTGGAACGCGACGTCGGTGCGCAGCATCTCCTCCCGGTCGTCCGCCTCCTGGTGCTGTTTGTTGATCTTCGCCAGGTCCTCCAGCTCACCCTCGGTGATGCGCACCGCCGCCAGGCTGGCCGCCAGCCCCTCGAGGCCGATGCGCAACTCGAACAGGTCACTGACCTGGTAGTCGCGCGCGTCCAGCGGACCGCTCGACTCGGCCGGCGCCCGGCGCACGTACCAGCCGCGCCCGCGCCGCACCTCGAGGATCCGCATCGCCTCCAGCCGTTGCAGCGCGGTGCGCACGGAGCTGCGCGCGACTTTCAGCTTGCGGGCCAGCTCGGCCTCGTTGGGCAGCCGGCCACCGGGCTTGTACTCGCCTTCTTCCACGAGTTGTCGCAGCTTGTCGGCGATTGCCTCCGGCAGCGCCCGCCCCGGATCGATCTTCAGCTCGAAGCGCGGATCGACATCCGCCTGCTCCTGCATCGTCCTTGAACCTCTCCCGCTGTCCCGATGCGGATGGGATGCCCGCGACACTCGTCCGGCCGGCCGTGGGGCAGTGAGGTCGGCAACGCTACGAGCATTGCGGAAGTCCGTCAACCACCGTTCGGACGACTGTAGTCTGACGACCGCTCTGTGTTGACAGACTTCTGACTGCGACCGCACTATATACCTGTACGTCGGGAGCTATCGGGGAGGTCCCAGATGTCAACGTCATTCCTGGTCTGCGTGGTCGTAGCACTCGCCGCCGTGGTGTTCTGGCGAGCCACGCTGCTGATCGCCGCGGCCACGCTCATCGCCATCCTGATCACCGGCATAGACACCATCGCCGACCACATGCCGACGGCGCAGGTGTCTACCGTCGCTCACTGGTCAGACCACAGCGGAGGATAACGTCGACGGGTGACAATTCCGGAACCGAACGCGGTGTGGCGGCCGGTGGCGGAGACCGAGCGGCTGGGCCCGGTGACCGGGAACTCCACCCGGTTCGTCGCGCCCGGCGACTCGGTGCGCCGCGAGTTCGGCCTGTTCGAGATCACCATCGAACCCGGCCGGCCCGGCGCCGTACCGCACTACCACCAGGGGTTCTCCGAGTCGTTCTACGTGATCTCCGGGCGGCTGGCCGTGATGAGCGGGCGGGACTGGCGGGTCGCCGGCTCCGGCGACTTCCTGCACGTGCCGCCGCACGGCATGCACGCCTTCCGGGGCCACGGCGACGAGCCGACCCGCTTTCTCATCCTGTTCGTGCCGGGCGCCCCCAGGGAACGGTACTTCCGGGGCCTGGCCGAGCTCGGCCGGCGCCCGGAGCCGCCCACACCGGAGGAGGTGGACGCGTTCGCCCGCGAGTGCGATCAGGTCAACGTGCGTGACTGGGCCAGCAATCCGCTCGTTCACGGCGATTAGCCGGTCAAATATACGCGGATGCGAATTCAATTGAGGGTTGCCTAAGGCGCACTGACCACGCAGAATGGGTCGGTGGGCCTCCCCGGCGCTGCCCGGCCGCGACCGGCGGACCCGGTTGCGCGGGCCAGGCTGCTCGCCCGGATACGGGAGGCCATGCTCACCGGTTCGCCCGCTCCCGCGCTGGCCAGGCCGGTGGTTTCCGAGTCCTGGCGGCGGTCACTGGCCGCGCGGGTGGACCCCGAGCTGGCCGGGCCGCCGACCGTCTTCGAACGGCCCGAGCTGACCGAGTTCCGCTCCGCGCACCCGCTGGCGCAGGCCCTCCCGGTGTTGCGCGAGACCCTGGTCTCAGTGGCCGACGAGGCCAACCACATGATGATCATCACCGATGCGCGCGGGCACATCCTGTGGCGGGAGGGCCAGCACGGCGTGCTGCACCGCGCGGAGAAGATCGGCCTGGTGGAGGGCACGCGCTGGTCCGAGGACGTGATCGGCACCAACGCGATGGGCACCGCGCTGGCCGAGGGCGTCGCCGTGGCCATCCACTCGGCCGAACACCTGGTCCGCACCTATCACGCCTGGACCTGCGCGGCCTCCCCGGTGCACGACCCGGACACCGGCCGGATCATCGGCGTGGTGGACGTGACCGGGCCGATGCGCGGCTTCCACCCGTCGACCATGGCGCTGGTCAACGCGGCCGCCAAGCTGGCCGAGGGACAGCTGCGGGAGCGGATGCGGATCGGCGACGAGCGCCTGCGCGAGCGCTGGCTGCCCCGCCTGGCCGGCCCCACCCCCGCCGCACTGATCACCCCAACCGGCCGGGTCCTCGCCACCAACCCCCCGGGCTGGCTCCCCCGGCCCATATCGCGCCTCTCACCACCCCATGTCGCGGATCCTCCCGGCGCCGGAGCACAACGCTCGCCCGGGGACGAGGTGCGCATCGCGCTCCCGGACGGCCGGGACGCGATCCTGGAGCCGCTTCCCGGTGCCTACCTGTTGCGTATCCCCACGCAGAGCAAGGCGGCTGCGTTGCATTTTTCCACGCAGAGCAAAGGGGTGGCGGCGGTGCGCCGGCCGCAGGTGCTGGAGCTGCGCTTCCTGGGCGCCCAACGGCCCGTCGCGGTGCTGAACGGGCGCGATCTGGCCCTCACTCGCCGGCACGCGGACATGCTCACCCTGCTCGCCCTGCGCCCGTCCGGGGTGACGGCGGAGACGCTGGCCACCGAGGTGTACGGCGAGCGGGGCAACCCGGTGACCGCGCGCGCCGAGGTGCACCGGCTGCGCGCGAGGTTGGGCGCCGACGTGCTGCGCTCCAACCCCTACCGGCTGCACGCCGAACTGGATGCGGACTTCCTGCGCGTGCGGGAGGAGCTGCGCGGCGGCCGCCCCCGCGCGGCGGCGGCCGCTTACCCCGGTCCGCTGCGCCCCGACTCGGAGGCGCCCGCCGTGCGCGAGGAACGCGAGCTGCTCGCCGCCACGCTGCGCCGAGCCGTGCTGGACGCGGACGACCCGGAGGCGATGTGGCTGCTCGCCCAGCCCGGCACCGGCGGCGCGGGCGGCGACGGCGACGCCACCGGGGACGATGCCGAACTGATCGGCCGGCTGGCCGAACTGCTCGCCCGCACCGACCCCCGGCACGCCCCGGTGGCCGCCCGCGCCGCGCGGCTGCGCCGCCCGTGAGTGGCGAGTGACGCTATAGCGCTACTCGCCACTCACGAGACCTGAGCGTCAGCTCAGGTCGGTGATCACCGTCTTCGTCTCCAGGTAGTTGGTGAACACCGCGTGCCCCATCTCGCGGCCCCAACCGGACTCCTTGTAGCCGCCGAACGGCAGCGAGGCGTCGAACACGTTCCAGGTGTTCACCCACACCGTGCCGGCGCGCAGCCGCCGCGCGGTGCGGTACGCCTTGGACACGTCCCGGGTGAACACCCCGGCACCGAGCCCGAAGTTGCTGTTGTTCGCGGTGGGCAGGATGTCCCGCTCGGCGTTGAACGGCGCGGCCGCCACCACCGGCCCGAAGATCTCCTCGCGGACCGCCTTCATGTCCTCCCGGGTGCCGGTGAGCACGGTGGGCGCCACGAAGTACCCGCGATCCCCGACCCGGTCGCCGCCGATGATGTTGGCGCCCTCATCCCGGCCGGAGTTGATGTACCCGGTGACCCGCTCGAACTGCTCGGCGGACACCAGCGGGCCCATGTTGGTGTCCGGGTCGAGGCCGTTGCCCACCTTGATCTGGCTGGCCTGCTCGGCGACGCCCTCCACCACCTGGTCGTACACCGACTCCTCCACGTACAGCCGGGAGCCGGCCACGCAGCACTCACCCTGGTTGAAGAAGATCGCGTGCGCCGAGCCGGCGATCGCCTTGTCGATGTCCGCGTCCGCGTACACCACGTTCGGCGACTTGCCCCCCAGCTCCAGGGTCACCTTCTTCAGGTTGCCGGCCGCCGCCTTGACGATCTCACGGCCCACCTCGGTGGACCCGGTGAACGCCACCTTGTCCACGTCCCGGTGGGCGGCCAGCGCGGCTCCGGCCTCGCCGAAGCCGGTGACGATGTTCAGCACGCCCGGCGGCAGGCCGGCCTGCATGGCCAACTCACCCAGCAGCAACGCGGACAGCGGGGTCTGCTCGGCCGGCTTGAGGATCGTGGTGCACCCGGCGGCCAGTACCGGCCCGATCTTCCACGCGGCCATGAGCAGCGGGAAGTTCCACGGAATGATCTGCGCGCACACCCCGACCGGCTCCCGCAGCGTGAACGCCAGGTACTGGTCCGGGTCCCAGGCGGACACCGGCACGGTGTTGCCCTCGATCTTGGTCGCCCAGCCGGACATGTAGTGGAACAGGTCGGCGGCCAGCGGGACGTCGGCCGCCTTGGCCACCGAGTAGGGCTTCCCGTTGTCCAGCGACTCGAGCAGGGCGAAGTCGTCCAGGTGCTCCAGGATCAGGTCACCCAGCTTGTGGATGATCTTGCCGCGCTGGCCGTGCGGCATCTTCCGCCACGGCGAGCCGTCCTCGAACGCGGCCCGCGCGGCCCGTACGGCGGCGTCCACGTCGGCGGCCTCGCCGTGGGCGACGGAGGCCAGTACGTCCTCGGTCGCCGGGTTCACGGTGTCGAAGGTCCGCCCGGACGCGGAGTCCACCCACTCACCGTTGATCAGCATCTTGCGGCTGAGCGAACCGACCACCTCTTGGATGCGCGGTTCGTCGAATGCCAGGGTCATCCTCGACCTCCCGTGGGCTCTGGTGTTTCGGGCGCCACGCTATGAGGACGGGGGTTGCAACCCCGTTGCACGCACAAACCCACGTCGGGTGGGCGGTGTCGGTTTGGGTGCGGTGCCGGTCTACGACGGCTCGGACGGCGCGGCGTGGGTCGTCTGCTGTGGCTTGGGTGCGGCCCGTTGCGTTTACATTGGGCCTGGGCACAGACCGTGACCGGTTCAGCGATAGGTTGATCGCCGTCTCTGGTGGTTTAGCGTCGATTTTCGAGGCTGAACCACCACAGTCGACGATCATGCCCTCGGCGCGACGGATGGAAGCCGGCCTGGGGCCGGCCAACCGTTACTTCGTGTAGCCAAACGCGACGGGGCCGCTGCCAAGCCACGGCAGACCACCCACGCCGCGCCGTCCAAGCGCCCTCAGCCCGACCACGCACCGGACCGCCGCCACCCAGCCGGCCCCCGAACAAAACGGCCGGCCCCGGACCTTGGTGTGGTCCGGGGCCGGCCGTGTGCTGAAGTGACTGAATCAGCGTGCTGAAGTCACTGAATCAGCTGTGGGGTTACTCCTCGCCCAGCCCGGCCGGAACCGCGTCGGGCACGGACACCGCCGGCTTGGGCTCGCCCCGGAAGACGAAGCGGGCCTTGTCCTGCGCGGTGCGGGTCTTGTCCTCGGGGTCGAAGCCCTCCACGTCGATGATGACGATCTGGCCGGCCTCCACCTCGCCGAACAGGATCTTCTCGGACAGCTGGTCCTCGATCTCGCGCTGAATCGTGCGGCGGAGCGGCCGGGCGCCCAGGACCGGGTCGAAGCCCCGGCGGGCCAGCAGCTTGCGCGCGTCCGGCGTGAGCTCGATCGCCATGTCCTTGTTCTTCAGCTGGGCCTCGACCCGGCCGATCATCAGGTCCACCATGGAGACGATCTGCTCCTCGGTGAGCTGGTGGAACACGATGATGTCGTCGATCCGGTTCAGGAACTCCGGGCGGAAGTGCTTCTTCAGCTCGTCGTTGACCTTGGTCTTCATGCGCTCGTAGTTGGACGCCTCGTCGTTGCCCTGCGCGAAGCCCAGGCCCACCGCCTTGGAGATGTCCTGCGTGCCCAAGTTCGAGGTGAAGATGATCACGGTGTTCTTGAAGTCCACCGTGCGGCCCTGACCGTCGGTCAGGCGGCCGTCCTCGAGCACCTGCAGCAGCGTGTTGTACACCTCCTGGTGCGCCTTCTCGATCTCGTCGAAGAGCACCACGGAGAACGGCTTGCGGCGCACCTTCTCGGTGAGCTGGCCGCCCTCCTCGTAGCCCACGTAGCCCGGAGGAGCACCGAACAGCCGCGACGCGGTGTACCGGTCGTGGAACTCACCCATGTCGATCTGGATGAGCGCGTCGTCCTCGCCGAACAGGAAGTTGGCCAGCGCCTTGGACAGCTCGGTCTTACCCACACCGGACGGGCCGGCGAAGATGAACGAGCCGGACGGGCGCTTCGGGTCCTTCAGCCCGGCGCGGGTGCGGCGGATCGCCTGGGAGACGGCCTTGACCGCATCCTCCTGGCCGATGATCCGCTTGTGCAGCTCCTCCTCCATGCGGAGCAGACGCGTGGTCTCCTCCTCGGTGAGCTTGAACACCGGGATACCGGTCCAGTTGGCCAGCACCTCGGCGATCTGCTCGTCGTCCACCTCGGCGACGACGTCCAGGTCACCGGACTTCCACTGCTTCTCCCGCTCGGCCTTCTGGGTCAGCAGCTGCTTCTCGCTGTCCCGCAGGTGGGCGGCGCGCTCGAAGTCCTGCGCGTCGATCGCGGACTCCTTGTCCCGGCGCACGTTGGCGATCTTCTCGTCGAACTCGCGCAGGTCCGGCGGTGCGGTCATCCGGCGGATGCGCATCCGCGCGCCGGCCTCGTCGATCAGGTCGATCGCCTTGTCCGGCAGGAACCGGTCGTTGATGTACCGGTCGGCCAGGGTGGCCGCGGCGACCAGCGCCGGGTCGGTGATGGTGACCCGGTGGTGCGCCTCGTAGCGGTCCCGCAGGCCCTTGAGGATCTCGATGGTGTGCGTGACCGACGGCTCGCCCACCTGGATCGGCTGGAACCGGCGCTCGAGGGCCGGGTCCTTCTCCACGTACTTGCGGTACTCGTCCAGCGTGGTGGCGCCGATGGTCTGCAGCTCGCCCCGGGCCAGCATCGGCTTCAGGATGCTCGCCGCGTCGATCGCGCCCTCGGCGGCGCCCGCGCCGACCAGGGTGTGGATCTCGTCGATGAACAGGATGATGTCGCCCCGGGTGCGGATCTCCTTGAGCACCTTCTTCAGGCGCTCTTCGAAGTCACCCCGGTAGCGGCTGCCAGCGACCAGCGAGCCGAGGTCCAGCGTGTAGAGCTGCTTGTCCTTGAGCGTCTCCGGGACCTCGCCCTTGACCACCATCTGGGCCAGGCCCTCGACGACGGCCGTCTTGCCGACGCCGGGCTCGCCGATCAGCACCGGGTTGTTCTTGGTGCGCCGGGACAGCACCTGCATGACCCGCTCGATTTCCTTCTCCCGGCCGATCACCGGGTCGAGCTTGCCCTCCCGGGCCGACTGGGTCAGGTTGCGGCCGAACTGGTCCAGCACCAGCGAGCTGGACGGGGTGCCCTCACCCCGGCCACCGCTGGCCTCGGCCGGCTCCTTGCCCTGGTAGCCGGAGAGCAGCTGGAGCACCTGCTGGCGCACCCGGTTCAGGTCGGCGCCCAGCTTCACCAGCACCTGGGCCGCGACGCCTTCGCCCTCGCGGATCAGGCCGAGCAGGATGTGCTCGGTGCCGATGTAGTTGTGCCCGAGCTGCAGCGCCTCGCGCAGCGACAGCTCCAGGACCTTCTTCGCTCTCGGCGTGAAGGGGATGTGCCCGCTCGGTGCCTGCTGACCCTGGCCGATGATTTCCTCGACCTGCTGGCGCACGCCCTCCAGGGCGATACCCAGCGACTCCAGCGCCTTGGCGGCGACGCCTTCACCCTCGTGGATCAGGCCCAGCAGGATGTGCTCGGTGCCGATGTAGTTGTGGTTGAGCATCCTGGCCTCTTCCTGGGCCAGGACGACCACCCGCCTCGCGCGGTCGGTAAACCTCTCGAACATTCGCACTCCCCTGACTGACACTGCTGTGCAGCTGTACCCGGCGCGGGCCCATCGTGCTGGCCACACCGTAAGAACACTGTATCGGCCAAACCGCACCTACCGCTGCGTGCGCATGGTTTAAGCATGTCTCGCGGTGGCCTCGCCCCGTTCAACGCCCGGTCACCAGCATGCATTCCAGACGCCGAACGGGTGTGTCCGCTGTGCGCGAACACACCCGTTCGAGTACGTGCGTGGCTGGCTGAGCGGCGGAGGGCCGTCAGTTCTCCTGGTGGTACGCCTCCAGGACGTCGGCCGGGATGCGGCCCCGGTCGGAAACCTTCATGCCGCGCTTGCGCGCCCAGTCCCGGATGGCCTGGTTCTGCTCGCGGTCGACGGACGGCCGGCGCGCGGCCGCGGCACCCGCGGCGGCGGCGCCACCGCCGCGGCGCCGGCCACCCGGCTTGCGGGCGGCGGCGACGTAGGAGGCGAGGGCTTCACGCAGCTTGTCCGCATTGCCGGTGGACAGATCAATCTCGTAGTTCTTGCCGTCCAACCCGAACTCGACGGTCTCGTCCGCCCGGTCGCCGTCGAGGTCGTCAATGAGCGAAACTGTGACCTTCTGTGCCACTTTGGCAGCCCTCCAGTAACTTTTCCAACGATTATCCGCACTCGCCCGCCGCTGGTCTCTCTGCCTGACCTGGTCGTGGAGTCCTGGTCGCGAGAATAGCCCTAATTTCCACGCTATGTCGAGTCGGGTCGCTCTCTCGGTGCGTCATTCCGGACGGAGCAGCGGAAAAAGGATCGTCTCCCGGATACCGAGACCGGTCAGGGTCATCAGGAGCCGGTCGATCCCCATTCCCATCCCGCCGCTCGGCGGCATTCCGTATTCCAGAGCTCTAAGGAAGTCCTCATCGACCGGCATCGGTTGGTCGTCCCCCCGATGCGCCAACCGAGACTGCGCCTCCAGACGTTCCCGTTGTACCACCGGATCAACCAGCTCGGAATAGGCCGTGGCCAGCTCGACGCCGAAGACATACAGGTCCCAGGCTTCCGCGAGCCGGGGATTATCCCTATGTGCCCTGGTCAGCGGCCGAACGTCGATAGGGTAGTCCCGGACGAATGTTGGCTCGATCAAGTTATGCTCGACCAGCTTCTCAAACAGCTCCAAGGCAATCTGCCCCGCCGTGTCGCTATCGGAAATCTCCACCTCGTGCCGGGCGGCGATCCGGCGCAGCTCGCTCTCCGGGGTGTCCGGGGTTACCTCTTCACCCACCGCCTCGGAGACCGCGCCGAACAGCGTGATCTCGCGCCATTTGCCGCCGAGATCGTGTTCGCTGCCGTCCGCGTGCGTCACCACGGTGGAGCCGTACACCTCGCGCGCGCAGTCCATCACCAGGGTCTGGGTGAGCTCGGCCATCGTGTCGTAGCTGCCGTAGGCCTCGTAGGCCTCCAGCATGGCGAACTCCGGCGAGTGCGTGGAGTCGATGCCCTCGTTCCGGAAGTTCCGGTTGATCTCGAAGACCCGTTCGATGCCACCGACCACGGCGCGCTTGAGGTACAACTCGGGTGCGATCCTCAAGAACAGATCGGTGTCCAGAGCGTTCGAGTGTGTAACAAAGGGACGCGCGGTGGCGCCACCTTGCAACAACTGCAGCATCGGGGTCTCTACTTCGAGGAATCCCCGGTTATGCAGTGTGTGACGCAGCGCACGGACGGCCGTCGCCCTGTTCCGTACAGTATCCCGGGCTTGCGAACGCATCACCAGGTCGACGTATCGCTGACGCACCCGCGTCTCTTCGGACAGGTCCTTGTGGCCGACCGGCAACGGCCGAACGGACTTCGCCGCCATCGCCCATTCGTCGGCCAGCACGGACAGTTCTCCGCGCCGCGAAGTGATGACCTCACCGTGTACAAAAACGTGATCCCCGAGGTCGACCCGCGCCTTCCAGCGGGCCAACTCCTCGACCCCTACACTGGCCACGCTGAGCATTGCCTGAAGGGAAGTCCCATCGCCGGAACGGAGTTCCGCGAAGCACAGCTTCCCGGTATTGCGCAGGTTCATCACCCGGCCGGCAACACCGACCAGTTCACCGGTGGAGGTATCCGGCTCGAGCCCCTGATGCGCATCCCGGACTTCGCTCAGGGTGTGCGTGCGCGGCAACACCACGGGATAAGGGTCGATGCCATCGTCGAGCATGGCCGCGCGCTTGGCCCTGCGCACCCTGATCTGCTCGGGAAGATCCGCATCGGGAGAAGCGTCGGGCGGTACGTCATTCGTCACGCCGCACAACGGTACTGACTACTCACCAGCGCTTTTCCGCCGGCATGCCACTCGGCCCGCGATTACCCCAACGAGTCGCCCGATTTTAGGATCGGCCTGGACGGCGCGGCGTGGGCTGTCTGCCGCGGCCCGGGTGCGGCCGGGTCGCGGTCTGGTGGGCGCCCAGGTCCGCCATGATCGTGATCGTGAGCCGTGCCACTCGAGCCGTGATGTACCGACCTTGATCGCTGTCTGTGGCGGTACAGCATCGAAAATCGACGCTCTAACGCCACAGTTGACGATCACGCCCGGGAGCCGGCACCGCCACCACCCCTCGCTCGGCACCAACCCGCACCGGCGACGAGCCGCGGACCCGCGAAACCCACGCGCCCGCTCAGCGGCCCCGGCGTAGGGTCGGCTCCGTGCCGGATGATCAGTTGCAGCTGCGCCGCCGTTCCTTCGGATCCGCCGCACGGGAGTACGACGCCCACCGGCCCAGCTACCCGGACACCGCCATCGACTGGGCACTTGCGCCGCTGGGGTCGCCCGGAGGCCGGGTGCTGGACCTGGCGGCCGGCACCGGGAAGCTGACCGCCTCGCTGGTCCGCCGCCCGGGGGCCGAGGTGGTCGCGGTGGAGCCGGACGAGCAGATGCTGGCCGTGCTGCGCGAGCGGCTGCCCGAGGTGCGGGCGTTGGCCGGCAGTGCCGAGAGCATCCCGCTGCCGGACGCCTCGGTGGACGCGGTGCTGGTCGGCCAGGCGTTCCACTGGTTCGACCCGGCCCGGGCGGGCGATGAGCTGGCGCGCGTGTTGCGGCCGGGCGGTGTGCTGGCCGGGCTGTGGAACTACGAGGACGACTCGGAGGCCTGGGTGGCCGGGCTGGTCCAGGTCACCTCGCTGGACCGGCGGGTGCCCGGCGTATCGCAAGGCGGGCGGCGGCCCCGGGCGATGCTGGAGCACGAGTCGTTCGACGAGGGCGGGCGGCAGGAGTTCACGCACTCCCGGCGGCTCACGGCGGAATCCCTGGTCGCCACGCTGGGCACCCACTCCTGGGCACTGATCAGCAGCCCGGAGGAACGCGAAGAGGTGTTCGCGCGGGTGCGCGGCTACCTGGCCGGGCGGCCGGAGCTGGGCGAGGAGTTCGACATGCCGCTGCGCACCGTGACCGTGCGCATGTTGCGCAGGTAGACCAGGCGCAGCCCGAGCAGGGTGAGGTCGTCCACGTGCTCGGTGATGGTCTCCGACTCGGCGACGACCAGGGAGGCCAGCCCGCCGGTGGCGATCACGGTGACCGTGGCCGGGTCGACCTTGTACTCGGTCTCCAGCTCGACCTTGATCCGGCGGACCAGGCCGTCCACCTGGCCGGTGAAGCCGAAAAGGATCCCGGCCTGCAGGCATTCCACGGTGTTCTTGCCGATCGCCGCGCGCGGGCGGACCAGTTCCACGTTGGTCAGCGCGGCGGCCCGGGCGGCCAGCGCGTCGGCGGAGATCTCGATGCCGGGGGCGATCGCCGCGCCGAGCAGCTCGCCCTTCGGGGAGACCACGTCGATGTTGGTCGAGGTGCCGAAGTCGACCACGATCGCCGGGGTGCCGAACAGCCGGTGCGCGGCCAGCGTGTTCACCACCCGGTCCGCGCCGACCTCCTTGGGGTTGTCCACCAGGATCGGCACGCCGGTGCGCACCCGGGGACCGACGATCACCGAGTGCACCCGTTCGCGCATGCCGTCGGCGAGCTGGCGCAGCTCGCGCAGCAGCGGCGGCACGGTGGAGAGGGCGGCCACCCCGGTGATCTCGTCGGCGTGCGAGCCGACCATGCCGGTGATGGCCACCTGTAGCTCGTCGGCGGTCATCCGGGGGTCGGTGCGCATCCGCCACTGGCGCAACAGCGGCGGCCTCGGGGTCTCCTCGCTATCGCTGTCCTCATAGAGGCCCAGGGAGACCTGGGTGTTGCCTATGTCTACGCAGAGCAGCACTGCGTAGATCCGTGCAACAGGCCGGAGCCCTCGGGCGCGTGGCCGGGGTCGGTGCCCAGCTCCACCTGGCGGTTGTCCGCGTCCACGAACACCACGCGGGGCCGGTAGGTGCGCGCGGTGGCGTCGTCCATGGCGGCGTAGGAGATCAGGATGACCAGGTCACCGGGGTGCACCAGGTGCGCTGCCGCGCCGTTGATCCCGATCACCCCGGTGCCCCGCTCGCCCGGGATCACGTAGGTCTCCAGCCGCGCGCCGTTGGTGATGTCCACGATGTGCACGTGTTCGCCGGCGAGCAGGTCGGCGGCGTCCATCAGGTCCTGGTCCACGGTGACCGAGCCGACGTAGTGCAGGTCGGCCTGGGTGACCGTGGCCCGGTGGATCTTGGACTTGAGCATGTTGCGGGTGAACATCACTGGTAACTCCTGACGGGTTGTCCCAGGTTGACGCCGATGTTGTCGATCAGTCGGGTGGTGCCCAGGCGAGCGGCGACGAGCATCCGCGCCGGGCCTTGGTCCGGCGCGGGGCCCAGCTCGGGGTCGCGCAGGGCCAGGTAGTCCACGTCCAGCCCGGGTTCGGCGGAGAGCACCTCACGCGCGGCCTCCAGGGCCGCTTCCGCGCCGGCCGTGGCCGCGTGCCGGCCGGCGGTGAGTGCGGCGGACAGCGCCACCGCCCGGCGCCGCTGCTCCGCGTCCAGGTAGACGTTGCGCGAGGAAAGGGCCAGCCCGTCCCGCTCGCGCACGGTGGGCACGCCGATCACGTCCACACCCAGGTTCAGCTCGCGGGCCATCCGGCGCACCAGCACCAACTGCTGGTAGTCCTTCTCGCCGAAGTAGGCCAGCCGCGGCGCGACGATGCCGAACAGCTTGGTCACCACGGTCAGCACGCCGTCGAAGTGGCCGGCCCGGTGCGCGCCCTCCAGCTGCCCGCCCAACGGGCCGGGGTGCACGCTGATCTGCTGGTTCTCGCCGTACATGGCGTCCACGGTGGGCGCGAAGACCAGTTCAACGCCCTCCCGGCGGCAGATCTCCAGGTCCGCCTCCATGGTGCGCGGGTAGCGCGCCAGATCCTCGTTCGGGCCGAACTGCAGCGGGTTCACGAAGATCGACACTGCGGTCACGGTGGCCCCCGGCGCGCGCCGGGCGTGTCTGATCAGCTCCACGTGGCCGGCGTGCAGCGCGCCCATGGTGGGTACCAGCGCGACGCCGCGCCCGGCGGCCCGCAGCGTGCCGGTGACCTTGCTCAGCCGCGCCGGGTCGTCGTGCACGGTGAGCTGGCCGGCGGTGAAATCCCTGGTCGCGGTCGGCATCGCTCTAGTGCTCCTTCAGCGCGGCAAGAACGTCGGCGGCGGCGTGCTCGTCCAGCAGCCCGGCACCGGCGGCCCGGTGGGCGGTGCGCTCGGCCAGGGTGCGGTAGCTGTCGATCAGCTCGGGGGCGTGCCGGGACAGCTCGCCGAGGTGTTTGCGCACCGTACCGACGTCGCCCCGGGCCACCGGCCCGGTGAGCGCGCGGTCGCCGTGCCGCAGCACGTTGTCCAGCGCGGCGGACAGCAGCGGCGCGACCAGCCGCTCGGCCGGCTCCACGCCGGCCTGGCGCAGCGTCTGCACCGCGTCGGCGACCAGCGTGGCCAGGTGGTTCGCCCCGTGCGCGATCGCCGCGTGGTAGAGCGGCCGGACGCGCTCGGCCACTCGGACCGGCTCCGCGCCCATCTCCACGACCAGCGCCTCGCCCACGCTCCAGGCCGCCTCGTCCGCCTCCTCGGCGGTGACCCCGACCGAGCAGGAGGCCAGCCGCTGCACGTCCTCGGCGCGGCCGGTGAAGGTCATCACCGGATGTAGCGCCAGCGGCAGTACGCGGTGCCGGGCCGCCGGTTCCAGCACGCCGACGCCGTACGCGCCCGAGGTGTGCACCACGATCTGCCCCGGCCGGAAGCAGTCGGCCGAGGCCAGCCCGGTGACCAGCCCGGGCAGCACGTCGTCCGGCACCGCGAGCACGACCAGGTCGGCCTGGCGGGCCACCTCGTCCGGCGGCCGCAGCGGCACGTCGGGCAGCAGCGCCTCGGCCCGCTTGACCGAAGCCCGGGAGACACCCGAGGTGGCGATGATCTGGTGGCCGGCGGCGGCCAGCGCGGCGCCGAGGACCGAACCCACCCGGCCGGCGGAAACCACTCCCACGCCAAGGCGCGCTGCGCGCTCGGAAGCGTGCGTCATTGCGTACTCCCTGCTCGTTCCAGTCCCACTCGCTCGGTGGGTACCAGACGGTGGCCGACCGTGCCCGGCCGGCGACCGAAACGGTAGAGCGGCCGCTCACCCGCCCGCCACAGCAGGTGACCGGCTTCACCCGCCCTCGTCACACACGTCACAAGAGAGCTTGGGGCTACGGAAACCGCGGTTGCCGCTTCCGGCATGGGTAACGCCGTTTTGATGCCGGAAGCGGCAACCGTGCTTTGAGGGGCGACCACCTTGCTGGTGCGAAAGTTTTCGCTAGTGACTGAAGTTACTGATTTGACGAGGGTGGGCTGGCCGGCCGATGGCCAGGGCCGCTCCCGGAGAACGGTGGCGTCCCCGGACCTGGCGGCGGCTGGGCCGCGCCCGGCGGCTGGGCCGCATCCGACGGCTGGGTCGAACCCGGAGCGGGCCGGTGACCCGGCCCTCCGCCTGGCTGGGCCGCGCCCGGACCGGGTGAGCGGTCCTGACCTGGCGGCCGTCCGGCCGGGAACGACGGTCCGGGTGGATGCGGCGGGCCGGTCCGCGGACCGGGCGGATACGGCGAGCCGGCCAGCGGGCCAGGTGTGCGCGGCGCGCCGGCCCTCGGAACGCCCGGATACGGCGGGCCGGTCGGGCGGGGTGGGACGTAACCCGGCGGGGGCGGGGGTGGTGGCGCCCAGCCGGGCGGCGGCAGGCGACGCCCCCAGGCGGCGTGCAGGGCGTCCGGCTGGCCGACCGCCTTGGCCCGGCTGGCCAGCACGTCGGCCAACACCTCGTCGTGCCACTCCCGGGCGTCCGGGCCGAGCGAACCGCGGGCCATCCGGTGCCGCAGGATGGCCAGTTCGGTGACCGCCGCCTGATACTCGCGCACGGCCCCCGCCACGGTTTCCCCGGACCGCCGGCGAACCGCGCGCAACCAGCCGCGCCGCCCGGCCAGACTCTGCAGCAGCCGCACCTCGCTCTGGGCGATCCAGCCGGCGGCGGCGAACCCGGGCAGCTCGGCGGCGATGATCCGCTGCTCGCGTCGCCGCAGGTAGAGCACCAGTCCCACGACGAACACGAACACCGGGAACATGATCAGCGCGTACACCACGACCAGCGCCTCGCCGTCGGCGAACGACGCCGACGCGTTCCAGCAGGCGTGCAGGAACACCGCCGCCAGGTAGCCGACCACCGGCAGCGCGATCCGGCCGAATACCGACCGCAGGTTCGTCGCCACGCCCAGCGCGATGCCCAGCATCGAGGTGAACAGCGGGTGCGCGAACGGTGAGATCACCCCGCGCATCACCAGGGTGGCCAGCAGCAGCCCGCTCTGCCCGGCGTCCACCCCGGACCCGAAGGCCTGGCCCAGGTAGAGCACGTTCTCGGTGAACGCGAATCCAGCGCCGACCACGCCGGCGTACACCACGCCGTCCAGCACGCCGTCGAACTCCCGGCGGCGGAACATCAACAGGCCGATCAGGAACGCGCCCTTGAAGAACTCCTCCACCCAGGGCGCGATGAATACCGCTCCGATGCCCGCGCTGGCGTCGCCGAGCAGCACCATGGTCGCCCACTCGGCGCTGCTGTTCAGGATCAGCGCCGCCAGCGTGGCGAAACACGCCCCCCACAGGAACGCCACCAGCAGCAACCGGGGTGGCTCCGGCTCCCACCGGTCCATCCACAGGAACGCCCAGACCACCGGCCCGACCGGCAGCAGCGCCCCCAGGGTGCCGACCACGACCCCGGCCGGCCCCATCTCGCGCACCATGAAGCCGAACACCATGAGCCCGCAGATGCCCAGCACGACGATGCCCAGCACGGTGGCCAACACGCCGCGCCGCTCGCGGCGCACGCGATGCCGGTACTGCAGCGTGGCGCCGCCCGGGTCGTTAGATGGATACGACATTGCCGAGCAGCGTAGCGAGCCGCGATTCTCAGCGCCGGTCGCCGTGCTCCTGATCGCGGTCGTTCCGCCCGGTCGGGGCACGGCAGCAGTGCTGCAGCCACAGCGCGGCGACCACCAGCGAGATTGCGCAGACCAGGCCGACCACCGCGCCCGGGGTGTCCGCCACCGCCGCCTCCAGCTCGGCCTGCTTGGGCAACAGGTAGACCAGTAGCCCCAGCCACACCCCGGCCATGATCGCCCCGGCCAGCGCGGACGCCTTGGCCAGCGCCACCGCGCGGGCGGCGGACAGCGGCCGCACCGGGCGGGTACCCGGCTTGCCCTCGATCCGCGCCTTGATGATGTGGCCGAGCACCGCCTCGATCGCGGCCAGCCCGAGCAGGGTCACCCCGGCCAGCGGCGGGATGGCCGGCAGCGAGGCGTAAACCAGCCGCACGCCCAGGTAGGCCACCACGGTGACGGCGGCCGCGACGGCCAGCAGCTCGGGCAACCGGGTCGGTTTCACGGCGCCAGCCTCAGGTCGTCCCGCCGGCGCAGGCCGTCCTCGCCGAGCCCTGCGAGGAGCGAGGCCACCGAACCGTACCCGGGCAACGAAGCGTCCGGCTCGATGTCCAGCCACGGGCGCAGCACGGTGTTCCGGGTGGCCGCTCCCGGATGCGGCAGCAGCAGTTTCGGGTCCCGGGAGCAGACCGGCCCGTCGGGTCCCCGCACGGCGACCACGTCCACGTCCAGCGTGCGCGGCCCCCAGCGCACCTCACGCACGCGTTCCGCGCGGGCCTCCAGCTCCTGCCCGAGGCGCAGCCAACCCCACTCGTCGCGGCCGTCCGCGCTGGCGACCAGCACCGCGTTCAGGAAGTCCGGCTGCTCGACACCACCCCAGGGGGCGGTCTCGTACACGGGGGACACCGCCACCAGCTCACCGGCGAACCCGGCGACGGCCAGGCGCAGGTACGCCAGCCGGTCCCCCAGGTTCGAACCCAGCGACAAAACCGCTTCAGTCACGGCCCCGCCGCACCACCACGGCCACGTCGGCGAAGTCCAGCGGGATCGGTGCGCCCGGCTTGTGCACGGTGACCTCGACCGACTCGATCCGCTTGTCCCAGGCCAGCACCTCGCCGGCGATCTTCCCAGCCACCGCCTCGATCAGCCGGTAGGGCGGCCCGGCCACGATGTCGGCGGCCAGCTGGGCCAGCGCGCCGTAGTCCAGGGTGTCTTCCAGTGTGTCCGACGCGCCGGCCGGCGCCAGGTCGGCCCACACGGCCAGGTCGACCACGAAGTCCTGGCCGTCCCGCCGCTCGTGCTCGAAGACCCCGTGGTGCCCGCGAACCCGCAACCCGGTCAGCACGATCCGATCGGTCATGCGGGCTGCCCGCCAGCGCGCCAGGCCTCGCCGACGGCGATCGCGTCGGCGGTGGCCGCCACGTCGTGCACCCGCACGCCCCACACCCCGGCCACCGCCGCCAGTGCGGAGATCGACGCGGTGGCCACCTCCCGGCCGGCCGGCGGGCGGGGCTTCTCCGGCGGACCGTTCACCCCGGCCAGCAGCCGGCCCAGGAAGCTCTTGCGGGACACCCCGACCAGCACCGGGAAGGGCAGCTCGACCAGCGCGTCCAGCCGCTTGAGCAGCGCCCAGTCGTGCGGCGGGCGCTTGGCGAAGCCGATGCCCGGGTCGATCACCAGCCGGGACGGGTCGACCCCGGCCGCCACCGCCGCATCCACCCGGGCCAGCAGTTCGTCCCGCACCTCGGCGACCACGTCCCGGTACACCGCGAGGTCGGCCATCCGGTCGCTGTGCCCCCGCCAGTGCATCAGGATCCACGGCACCCCGGCGGCGGCGACCACCTTCGCCATCGCCGGGTCGGCCATCCCGCCGGAAACGTCGTTCACCACCTGGGCCCCCGCGTCCAGCGCCGCCTCGGCCACCCGCGCGCGCATGGTGTCCACGCTGCACGGCACACCCTCGGCGGACAGCGCGCGGATCACCGGCAGCACCCGGTCGGCCTCCTCCGGCGCGGCCACCCGGTGCGCACCGGGCCGCGTGGACTCGCCGCCGACGTCCACCAGGTCCGCGCCCAGCTCGTGCAGGCGCAGCCCGTGCGCCACCGCGTCGTCCAGGCCGGAGAACCGCCCGCCGTCGGAGAACGAGTCGGGCGTGACGTTGAGGATGCCCAGCACCGCGCACCGCCCCGGCCGGGGCAGCCCGCCCATCAGCGTCCCCTGATCAGTGCCAGCGCCTCCGCCCGGGAGGCCGCGTTGCCCTTGAACTGCCCCCGGACCGCCGACGTGGTGGTGCGCGAACCGGGCTTGCGGATGCCCCGCATGGCCATGCACAGGTGCTCGGCCTCGATCACCACGATCACCCCGCGCGGGGCCAGCCGGCGCACCAGGGCGTCGGCCACCTGGGCGGTCAGCCGTTCCTGCACCTGCGGGCGCTTGGCGTAGAGGTCGACCAGCCGGGCGATCTTGGACAGCCCGGTCACCCGGCCGTCCACCGAGGGGATGTACCCCACGTGGGCCATGCCGTGGAACGGCGCGAGGTGGTGCTCGCACACGCTGTAGATCGGGATGTCCCGGACCAGGATCAGCTCCTCGTGGTCCTCGGCGAACGTCTTGGCCAGCACGTCGTCCGGGTCCTCGTACAGCCCGCCGAACATCTCCTCGTAGGCCTTGGCCACCCGGCGAGGGGTCTCCACCAGGCCCTCGCGGTCCGGGTCCTCACCGATCGCGTAGAGCAGTTCGCGAACGGCGGCCTCGGCCCGCTCCCGGTCGAACGCGCCGCGTCCCGGCACGGAGGGGCCACGCGCCTGGGCACCGTTGGTGGCCGGGTCGGGCGGGGCTGCGCTGTTGGCTAACGGGCCGGTCATGGTGCCGGCCTCAGCGCTTGTCCCGCTCGGCCGCGCCGTCCGAGCCATCCGAGTCCGACCACTTGTTGCTGGGCGGCGGCCACTCCTGGCCCCTCGGCACGGTCGCCGGCCGCCAGTTGGGCGGGGCGCCGTAGTTGGGCGGCACCGGGCCTTCCGGCTTCGCGCCGCCGTAGGGGCGGGACGAGCCGCCCGTCTGGCCGTTCGGACCGGCGTGCGGACCACCGTTCGCGCTGGTTTCCGGCGTGCCCTCGGCGGGCGTCGGAGCACCGCCCACCGGGGCGGGCTCGCGGTCCGGCTCCGGCTGCTCCTCCGGCTCGGCCGTCTCGTCCACCGGCGGCCACGGCTCGCCGCGCTCCTTGGCCAGCTCGGCCGGCGTCTGGATGGGCGGCTTGTCCGACGGGGTGCGGCCGCCGAAGTCGTTGAACGCGGTGATGCGGGGGCGCTTGGTCACCCCGGCGAAGATCCGCTCCAGGTCCTTGCGGACCAGCGTCTCCTTCTCCAGCAGCTCGAAGACCAGGCTGTCCAGCACGTCCCGGTAGGTGTTCAGGATCTCCCAGGCCTCGGTGTGCGCCGCCTCGATCAGCGCGCGCACCTCCTCGTCGATGCCCTGGGCCACCTGGATCGAGTAGTCCGGCTGGGTTCCCATTGTGCGGCCGAGGAACGGGTCGCCGTGCTCGGTGCCGTAGCGCACCGCGCCCAGCCGCGCGCTCATGCCGTACTCGGTGACCATCGCGCGGGCGATCTTCGTCGCCTGGTCGATGTCGCTGGACGCGCCCGTGGTGGGCTCGTGGAAGACCAGCTCCTCGGCGCTGCGCCCGCCCATCGCGAAGACCAGCCGGGCGATCATCTCCGAGCGGGTCATCAAGCCCTTGTCGTCCTCGGGGACGACCAACGCGTGCCCGCCGGTGCGGCCCCGGGGCAGGATGGTCAGCTTGTACACCGGCTCCAGGTCCGGCATCGCCCACGCGGCCAGGGCGTGCCCGCCCTCGTGGTAGGCGGTGAGCTTGCGCTCGGTCTCGGAGATGATCCGGCTCTTGCGGCGCGGCCCACCGATGACCCGGTCGACCGCCTCCTCCAGCGACTCCGCGTTGATCAGCTGGCCGTTCTCCCGCGCGGTGAGCAGGGCGGCCTCGTTGATCACGTTGGCCAGGTCGGCGCCGGACATGCCCACGGTCCGCTTGGCCAGCGAGTCCAGGTCGGCGTCGGTGGCCAACGGCTTGCCCTTGGCGTGCACCTTCAGGATGGCCCGGCGACCGGCCAAGTCGGGCGCGCCGACCGGGATCTGCCGGTCGAACCGGCCCGGGCGCAGCAGCGCCGGGTCCAGGATGTCCGGCCGGTTGGTCGCCGCGATCAGGATGATGCCGCCGCGCGCGTCGAAGCCGTCCATCTCGACCAGCAGCTGGTTCAGCGTCTGCTCGCGCTCGTCGTGGCCGCCGCCCAGGCCGGCGCCGCGCTGGCGGCCGACCGCGTCGATCTCGTCCACGAAGATGATGCACGGCGCGTTCGGCTTGGCCTGCTCGAACAGGTCACGCACCCGGCTGGCGCCGACACCGACGAACATCTCCACGAAGTCCGAGCCGGAGATCGAGTAGAACGGCACCCCGGCCTCGCCGGCGACCGCCCTGGCCAGCAGGGTCTTGCCGGTGCCCGGCGGGCCGTACAGCAGCACGCCCTTGGGGATCTTCGCGCCCAGCGCCTGGTAGCGGCCCGGGTTCTGCAGGAAGTCCTTGATCTCGTGCAGTTCCTCGACGGCCTCGTCCGCCCCGGCCACGTCGGCGAAGGTGGTCTTAGGCATGTCCTTGGACAGCTGCTTCGCCTTCGACTTGCCGAAGGAGAGCACCCGGTTGCCGCCGCCCTGCGCGCTGTTCATGATCCAGAACAGCAGCAGCAGGATCAGCCCCATGGGCACCAGGTAGATCAGCAGCTGGGTGAGGAACGACTCCTGCCGCACCTCGGTGTTGAAGTTGACCTTCGAGTCGGTGAGCGCCCGGAAGACCTGGTCGCTGCCGCCGATCGGGTACTGGGTGATGACCTTGTCGGTCTGGACTTGCTCTTTGCCGTTGGCCGCCGGGATCTTGTTCTTCAGGTCCAGCCGGAGCCGTTGCTCCTTGTCCTCGATCACCGCGTTCGTGACGTTCCCGGTGGCGACCTGGGTCAGCGCCTGCGACGTCGGGACCTGGGAGTATCCCTTGGTGTCGTCGAAGAACTGACTGAACAAGACATATAGAAGCAACGCCGCCAAGATCCATGTCAGCGGGTTACGGAGCAGACGCTTGCGATCCATGCAGCTGTGGCCTCCGGGCCTCGACCCTCCTGCGTACGCCCGGGCACGGCACACCCGAGAGTACCCAGCGTACCGGCCCATTCCGGCGAACGTCTGTCGGTCTGCTCACCGGTTACGGCTGGGTAGTCATGAACTGAACGCGGGGCCGCCCGGGTGGGTTCCCGACCGGCTCAGGTCACGTTCTGATATGTCACCGGATCGGGCCGGTATCCGCGGCCGACGTCCGTCGTTAGGGCAGTTACGAACCACGAGCAATCGTGGTGTTCGTGCGCGCACTGACCACGCCGGATCGTCGCCAGGAGTCCTAGATGACCGCTCTCCGTTGTTTGGCAAGCGCCGCGATAATCGCGGCCGTCACATCGGTCGCGGCCCCCGGTACTGCACTCGCGGACGACGCGAAGCCGATCCACCCCGGCGTGATGACCCGGTCCGAGGCCGGCCAGTGCACCTCCAACTTCATCTTCAAGGCCGGTGACAAGGTGCTGATCGGCCAGGCCGCGCACTGCACCGGCACCGGCGAGGCCACCGAGACCGACGGCTGCACCTCCAAGTCGCTGCCCCTGGGCACCGAGGTGAAGATCGACGGCGCCAGCAAGCCCGGCAAGCTGGTCTACAACTCCTGGCTGGCCATGCACGAGAACGGCGAGAAGAACAAGGACGTCTGCGCGTTCAACGACTTCGCGCTGGTCGAGATCGCCGACGAGGACGAGGGCAAGGTCACCTCCACGGTGCCCAAGTTCGGTGGCCCGACCGGCCTGCAGGACGGCCCGGTCGGCGTCGGCTCGATGGTCTACAGCTACCAGAACTCCAGCGCGCGGGGCGGCATCGCGGCGCTGTCCCCGAAGACGGGAACCGTGCTCGGCGAGGGCGGCAACGGCTGGTCGCACGAGGTGGTCACCCTCACCCCCGGCGTGCCCGGCGACTCGGGCAGCGGATTCATGACCGCCGACGGCAAGGCCTTCGGCCTGCTCTCCACCCTGAACCTGCTCCCCGCCCCCGGCAGCAACGGCGTGGTCGACCTAAACAAAGCCCTCAGCTACGCCAATGACAACCGCGACGACCTGGAGCCCATCCACCTGGTCGAAGGCGGACCGTTCCACGCCGGCCTGCTCTGAGCGTCCACCCACACCGACTCGGCGCCCACCCGGTTCACGGGGTGGGCGCCGAGTCGTTTGTCAGGCGTAGACGCTCGGGTCGAGGGTGCCGATGTAGGGCAGGTCCCGGTAGCGCTCGGCGTAGTCCAGGCCGTAACCGATGACGAACTCGTTCGGGATGTCGAAGCCGACGTAGCCGACCGTCACGTCCACCTTCACCGCGTCCGGCTTGCGCAGCAGCGTGCACACCTCGAGCGAGGCCGGGTTGCGCGCCTCCAGGTTCTTGAGCAGCCAGGACAGCGTCCGGCCCGAGTCGATGATGTCCTCGACGATCAGTACGTGCCGGCCGGCGATGTCCCGGTCCAGATCCTTGAGGATGCGCACCACGCCCGAAGACGACGTGGCCGAGCCGTACGAGCTGACCGCCATGAACTCCAGCTGCACCGGCAGGGGCAGCGCCCGGGCCAGGTCGGTCATGAACATCACCGCGCCCTTGAGCACGCCGACGAGCAGCAGGTCGCTGGCCCGGCCGGTACCGGGGCACCGCTCCCGGTAGTCGTCCCCCACCTGCTTGGCCAGCTCGTCGGTCTTGTCTCGGATCTGCTGCTCGGTGATTAAGACGGAAGCGATGTCACCGTCGTACAAGCCTGCGCCCCTCCTCAATCCGGCCGGTCCCACTCGGCACGGTCGAGACGCAGCCTGCCATGTCGGCGGGTCAGCTCCAAGCCTCCGGGCAGCGCCACGGCCCCCTGGCCGCGCCAGCGGCCGACCAGATCGTCGCAGCCGCGCAGGTGCCCTTCGCCGAGTTCGGGCACGCCGAGGCCGAGCAACCAGGAGCGCAGCACCCGGCGGCGGACCGCCGCCGGGTATCTGGCCAACACCTGAGCATCGAGAGTTTCATCACCCTCTTTTGTCGGGCCGCACGCGGCTTGGGCGCGGCCGGCCCATACGTCGAGCGCCTCACCGTCCTCGGCCAGCTGCCCGGCCGTGCGGGCCAGCGCGTCGGCGACCCCGCCGGCCAGCACGTCCTCCAGCAGCGGCAGCACCTCGGTGCGCAGCCGGACCCGGGTGAAGCGGGGGTCGGCGTTGTGCGGGTCGTCCCACACCGGCACGCCGAGGGCTGTGCAGGCCGCGCGCGTGGTGGCCCGGCGAATCCCGAGCAGGGGGCGCAACCACGGGTCCCGCCACACCCGCATCCCGGCCAGCGAACGCGCGCCGGAACCCCGGCCGAGCCCGAGCAGCACGGTCTCCGCCTGGTCGTCCAGGGTGTGCCCGAGCAGCACCGGGCTGTGTTCGGTGGGCCGAGCGGCGCGCAGTGCGGTGTAGCGGGCCCGCCGGGCGGCCGCCTCCGTGCCACCGGCCCCGGTCACCCGAACCGGCACCGGTTCGGCCGCAATGCCGTGCTCGACCAGCAGCTTCGCCGTCCGTTCCGCGTGCTCGGCGGAGCCTTCCTGCAGACCGTGGTCGACCACGGCGGCGTGCACCGGACCACTCCACACGGCGACCGCCGCGAGCGCCAGGGCCAACGAGTCCGCGCCCCCGGAGCAGCCGACGAGCAGCGGGGTTTCCGGGGGCAGTTGGTTGAGCGCGGCCCGCACCGCCGTGCGCACCGCCGCGACTTCAGGTGAGAGCCGCACCGGTCAACCGCCGTGCACCCGGCGCACCCAAGCGTCCGGGTCGGCCAGCTCGGCCCGGGTGGGCAGCGTCTCAGGGGCGGTCCACACCCGGTTGAACCCGGCCATGCCGACCCGGTCGACCACCGCGTCGGTGAACGCCGCGCCGACCGCGTACTGGCGCATCTTCGCCTCCACGCCGAGCAGCGCGCGCAGCACCCGGTCCAGCAGGCCGCCGCCCCGGCGGCGGGCGGTGAACCGCGCGCGGATGGTCGACACGCTGGGCACCACGGCCGGGCCGACGGCGTCCATCACGTGGTCCGCGTGCCCCTCCAGCAGCGTGGTCAGGGCGAGCAGCCGGTCCAGCATGGCCCGCTGCTCGGGTCCCTGCAGCAGCTCGACCAGGCTCATCGAGTCGCGCACCCCGCGCGCCTCGGCGAACACCTTGGGCAGCCGCTCCAGCAGGCCCGTGGCGCTGGTCTCGGCGGCGGAGAGGAACCCGGTGACCTCGGCGGCGAAGTAGTCGCGCAACCACGGCACGGCGGTGAACTGCAGGCGGTGGGTGGCCTCGTGCAGGCACACCCACAGCGCGAAGTCGTCCAGCGAAACGTCCAGCGCCCGCTGCGCGGCCACCACGTTCGGCGCGACCAGCAGCAGCCGGCCCTCGCCGTCCGGCCCGCCGAACGGGTCGTACTGGCCGAGCACCCGGCTACCCAGGTAGGACAGCAGCGCGCCGGCCTGCAGGCCGGCCGTGGTGGCGGTCAGCTTGCGCGCCGTGGCGGGCACCGCCGGAAGCCTTGCCCCGCTGGTCAGCGCGGCCATCCCGGCGGTGGCGGCGTGCGCCCAGGCCGGCCGGTCGACCACGTCGGCGGGCAGCAGGGGCAGGCCCCCGCCCAGGCCGGTGATCTCCCGCACGTGGCCCTCGGCGATCGCGGCGTCGGCGCGGAGCAGGTCCACGGCCCGCTGCGCCAGCGCCCGGTCCACGCTGGGCCCCGCCGGCATCAGCCGGGCGGCGGTGCGGGCCGCCAGCTCCCAGTCGACGGGCAGTCCGGCCTGGGTCTCCTGCGTTTCAACCACCACCCCAACACGGTACGTGGGGTTACTTACAACCGCAGTTGCGCAGGACGGATGCGATGGCGTCGAGTTTCGGGCGGGCGTCGGCCGGTGATGTGCCGTTGGACATCAGCGCGAAGGTGAGCACCCGCCCATCGCTGTCCGTGACCATCCCGGCCAGCGAACTGACCCCGGTGAGCGTGCCGGTCTTGGCCCGCACCAGGCCGCGGGCGTCGGCCGAGTCACCGGTGAACCGCTCGGACAGGGTGCCGTCCCCGCCGGCCACCGGCAGGCCGGCCAGCAGCGGGCGCAGGCGGACCGCCCTCGGGTCCGAGGTCGGCCCGCTGGCCACCGCCAGGATCTGCCCGAGCAGCTTGGCCGAGGCGCGGTTCTCGGTGGAGAGGCCGCTGCCGTCCACCACCTTCACCCCGGTCAGGTCGAACCCGGCCTCGGCCAGCGTGTCGTGCACCGCCCTCGCCGCGCCGTCGAACGAGGGGTCCGCCCCCCGGGCCAGGGCGACCTGCCGGCCCAGCGCCTCGGCCAGCACGTTGTCCGAGATGCGCATCGCGTTGTCCACCAGGTCGCTGATCGGCGGCGAGCTGATCTCGCCGAGCACCGGGGCGCCGTGCGTGGCCACCTTCGTCTCGATCTTCGTCGGGTCCGCGCCGATGCGCTGGGCGAACAGCTTGCCGGCGTCCTGGGCCGGGGTGGGGGTGCGCGGCGGGTTCACCTCGTCGGGCTTGGTGCGCCCGCCGTCCAGGATCAGCGGCCCGATCGGGGTGAAGTTGCCGTCCTTGATGTCCACCTTCTCCCAGCCGGGAGCCATGGTGTCGCCGTCGAACATGCTGGTGTCCACGCTGACCGTGCGGATCGGCTCCGGGTGGGCGTTCTTCACCGTGGCCACCAGCGTGTCCAGCTTGGCCGCACCCGGGTATACCGAGCTCTTGTCCTTCGACAGCGAGGACAGGGTCGGGTCGCCGCCGCCGACCAGGATCACCGAGTCCGGGGTGTCCCCGGCCACCACCTTGGTGGTCAGCCGGGTGCTCGGGTCGACGGACAGCAGCACCGCCGCCATGGTGAGCAGCTTGAACGCCGAGCCCGGGGTCAACGGCTTGTCCGGGTTGCGCGACCAGAGCACCTTGCCGGTGGCCGGGTCGGTCACCTCGCCGGTGAGGGTGCCCAGTGCGCTGGCGTTGACCGCCTTGTTCAGCGCGGTGGACAGCCCGGAGTTGGTCGGGGTCGGCGCGTCGGCGGCCAGCGCGCGCAGCGCCAGCGCGGGCGGCGGCGGGGGCGGCCGCTCCGGCTTGCGGTTGAGCAGCGTCACACCGGTGAGCACCAGCGCAATCACCACGACCAGCGAAGAGCAGACCAGTACCGTGGTGCGCCGTTGCCACGGCAGCTTGAGCAGACCGGTCACCCGGTCCAGCAGTGCGCGCACCCGTCCTCCCTGCCTCCGGACCCGTGCACCACACTAGAAGACACATTCCTACGCCACTGAAAGGACCAGCGAGTCACGTGGACTTCGACGTCACCATCGAGATTCCCAAGGGAGTCCGGAACAAGTACGAGATGGACCACGAGACCGGCCGCATCAAGCTTGACCGGACGCTGTTCACCGCTACCCAGTACCCGGCCGACTACGGGTTCATCGACGACAGCCTGGGCGAGGACGGCGACCCGCTGGACGCGTTGGTGCTGGTCCAGGAGCCGACCTTCCCCGGATGCCTGATCCGCTGCCGGGCCATCGGCATGTTCCGCATGCGGGACGAGAAGGGCGGCGACGACAAGGTGCTCTGCGTGCCCGCGTCCGACCCGCGCCAGGAGCACCTGCGGGACATCCACCACCTGGCCGAGTTCGACAAGCTGGAGATCGAGCACTTCTTCCAGGTCTACAAGGACCTGGAGCCGGGCAAGAGCGTCGAAGGCGCAAAATGGGTCGGCCGCACCGAAGCCGAGGCCGAAATCCGCCGCTCCTGGGACCGCGCCAAAACCACCCCCGAGCACTAACCCCCACCCTGATTCAGTGCCTTTGGCAGGGTGATTCAGTCAGTTCTGCAGCCCAAAGTGACTGAACCAGCGTGCTCAAAGCACTGAACCGGGGTGCTGAAAGCACTGAACCGGCGTGCTGAAAGCACTGAACCGGGGTGCTGGAGGCACTGAATCGGGGTGCTCAGGGGACTGAATCGGCGGGGTGGGGGTGTTCGGCGTCGCGGCGGAGCTCGAGGGCGGACTTGGCGCGCAACGGGACCTCGGGCATCAGGAGGACCAGGGTCCAGGCGAGCACCAGGACCGCCGCGCCGGTCGCGAAGGTGAGCGACATGGACGCGGCGAACCCGTCCAGGAACGGCTGGGCCAGCCGGGGGTCGAGGTGGTTCAGGAACGACGTGTCGTCCAGCGAGACGGAGCCCGGCGTGCCGGACGCGACCGCGTCCAGGATCGGCCGGTCCACCGGGTCCGCGCGCACCGACGGGTCGGCCAGCGCGGCCGCCAGATCGGGTGAGCCGGCGGTCGCGCGGAACGCTTCGGTGATCTTCCCGGACACCGTGCCGAACAGTATGGACAGGAACACCGCCGTACCCAGCGTGCCGCCGACCTGCCGGAAGAAGGTCACCGAGGAGGTGGCCACGCCCAGACTGGTGACCGGCATGGCGCTCTGCACGGCCAGCCCGATCGGCTGGGTCGACGCCCCGAGCCCCATGCCGAACAGCGCCATGAACACGGCGACCCAGCGGAACGAGGTGTGCGCGTCCACGGCGGCGAGCAGCCCCAGGCCGGCGATCATCAGGGTGACGCCGAGCAGCGGCCAGCGGTGCAGCCGGCCGGTGCGGGAGATGATCCGGCCGGCGGTGAGCGACATGCAGATCAGGCCGAACACCATGGGCAGGGTGAGCAGGCCGGCCTCGGTCGGGCTGGCGCCCTTGGCGATCTGCAGGTAGAGCGGCAGCGCGGCGGTGCTGCCGAACATGGCCACGCCGATGACCATCGACGCCGCGGTGCCCAGCCCGAACGTCCGGTTCCGGAAGAACTCCAGGGGCAGCAGCGCGTGCTCGCCGTACCGCCGCTCGTTCAGCACGAACAGCACCAGCCCGACCGCACCGATCCCGAAGCAGCCCACCGAGGCGGCCGAACCCCAGCCCCACTGCCGGCCCTGCTCGGCCACCACCAGCAGCGGAACCAGGCCCAGCGCCAGGGCCAGCGCGCCCGGCCAGTCCACCCGCCGCGACCGGCGGGTGTGCGGGATGTTCAGCACCCGCGCCACAATCACCAGCGCGACCAGCCCGATCGGCAGGTTGACCAGGAACACCCAGCGCCAGCCCGCGATGCCCAGGATCGACTCCTGGCCGGCCAACAGGCCGCCGGCCAGCGGCCCGAGCACGCTGGACGCGGCGAACATGGCGGTGAAGTAGCCCTGGTAGCGCGGGCGGTCCCGGGGCGCGACGATGTCGCTGAGGATGGTCAGGGCCAGCGAGAACAGCCCGCCGCCGCCCAGCCCCTGGATCGCGCGGAACACCGCCAGCTGGTACATCGACCCGGCGAACGCGCAGGTCAGCGAGCCGGCCAGGAACAGCCCGATGGCGAACAGGAACACCGGCCGGCGCCCGTAGAGGTCGGAGAGCTTGCCGTAGAGCGGCGTGGTCAGGGTGGAGGTGACCAGGTAGGCGGTGGTCGCCCAGGCCTGCAGGGTGAGCCCGTTCAGGTCGTCCGCGATCACCCGGATCGAGGTCGCCACGATGTTCATGTCCAGCGCGGCGAGGAACATGCCGACGACCAGGCCGGCGATGATGGTCAGGATCTGGCGGTGGCTGAGCAGCGGCGTCGCCGCGTCGGTCACATGTCCCCCCGGGTGTCGGCGCAAACCGTCCTATGGTCGCGTGCGCATGTCACTACGTCGACCCGGTTTCGCGCCGCGCCGGGCGGCTACAGCGGCTTGAACTCGCGGTCCGGCCACCAGGGGTAGTCGGGGGGCAGGTCGGCCGGCACGCGGCCGGGGTAGTTCGGCGGCCGCTTGGCCAGGAACGACTCCACGCCCTCCCGGGCGTCCGCGCTGGCCCCGGCGAAGTGCAGCGCCCAGGACTCCACCCGGTGCGCCTCCATCGGGTGGTCCGCGCCGAGCGCCCGCCACATCATCTGCCGGTTCAGCGTCGCGGACACCGCCGAGGTGTTCTCGGTGATCTCCCTGGCCAGCTCCAGCGCGGCCGGGAGCACTTCGTCGGCCGGATGCACGCTGCGCACCAGCCCGGATTTGACCGCTTCCTCCGGCCCGAACACCCGGCCGGAGAGCGTCCACTCCAGCGCCTGGGAGATGCCGACCACGCGGGGCAGGAACCAGCTGGCGCAGCCGTCGGCCACGATGCCCCGCCGGGCGAACACGAAACCCATCTTGAGCGTCTCGGAAGCCACCCGGATGTCCATCGGCAGCGTCATGGTCGCGCCCACACCGACCGCCGGGCCGTTGATCGCCGCGATCACCGGCTTGGAGCACTCGAAGGTGCGCAGGTTCAGCACCCCTCCGGAGTCGCGGTGCCAGTCCCGGTCGGTGCGGTCGAAGGTCTTCCCTCCGGACTCCAGGTCGGCGCCGGCGCAGAACGCGCGCCCGTTGCCGGTGACCACGATCGCTTTGACGTCGTTGTCCGCGTCCGCCGCGTCGTAGGCGCTGATCAGGTCCTCGCACATCTGCGTGGTGTAGGCGTTCAGCCGGTCCGGCCGGTTCAGCCGGATGATCAGTACCGCTCCGTCGCGCTCGGTCTCGATCGTCTCGTAGCTCACCGCCGCACGTTAACGCGGACGGCGGCTCACCGCGCGTTAACCACCGCTGCCGTACGGCCGGGTGATGATCTCCAGGTAGTGCCCGTCCGGGCTGTTCCAGTAGACGCCGCGCCCGCCGTCGTTGTGGTTGATCTCGCCGGGGCGGGACTGCATCGGGTCGGCCCAGTGCGCCAGCCCGCGCTCCTTGATCCGGCCGTAGATCTGGTCGAACTCGTCCTCGCTGACCAGGAACGCGTAGTGCTGGCTGGGGGTGTCGTCGGCCTTCATGAAGTCCAGGCTCACCCCGTTGGCCACCTCGACCACCTGGAACGGCCCGAACGACTGCGGTCCCGCCAGCCCGAACAACTCGACGAAGTCCTCGGCCGCCGCCTTGGGATCACGGCTGGCCACGATCGTATGGTTCAGCTCGACAGCCATACCTCGAACGTACGCCGCTCGTCGACGCTGACGGCCAGCCTTTTCCGCGCGTTCATCCGAAGGGACCGCCATGACCGACCGGTACGCCGCGTTTTCCACGCTCAAGTTCTCCCGCCCGGCGGACGGAATCCTGGAGATCCTGCTGGACGGGCCGAACCTGAACGCGGTCAGCGCACCCATGCACGCCGAGCTGGCCGAGATCTGGCCGGTGATCCACAAGGACGCCAGCGTGCGGGCGGTGCTGGTACGCGGCGCGGGCAAGGCGTTCTCGGCCGGCGGCTCGTTCGACATGATCAACGAGATGACCGCCGATCCGGCCGTCCGCACCCGGGTGTTCCACGAGGCCCGGGACCTGGTCTACAACCTGATCAACTGCGACACGCCGATCGTGTCGGCGATCAACGGCCCGGCGGTCGGCGCCGGCCTGGTGGTCGCTCTGCTCGCCGACGTCTCCATCGCCGGCCGCCGCGCCAAGATCGTCGACGGGCACACCCGGCTGGGCGTGGCTGCCGGCGACCACGCGGCGATCTGCTGGCCGCTGCTGTGCGGCATGGCCAAGGCCAAGTACTACCTGCTCACCTGCGAGGCGCTGTCCGGCGAGGAGGCCGAGCGGATCGGCCTGGTCTCGCTGTGCGTGGACGACGACGCGCTCGCGGACCGCGCGCTCGAGGTGGCCCAGCGGCTGGCCGCCGGTTCGGTGACCGCCACGCGGTTCACCAAGAACGCGCTGAACAACTGGTACCGGCAGGCCGGTCCCACCTTCGACGCCTCGCTGGCGATGGAGTTCTACGGCTTCGGCCTGCCCGACGTCCGCGAGGGGGTCGCCGCTCACCTGGAGAAGCGCGCCCCCCGGTTCTAGTGTCTAGCTGGCGCGGGCCGTTGGATGCCGGGCGCGGGCCAGCTCGGCCGCGCCCGCGTCGGTCAGCCGGGCCGGCCAGCGGCCCGAGCCGAGACCCGGCTGGGCGACCAGGCCGGCACGCACCAGCCGGCGCGCGGCGTCGGCGTCGCAGAACCTGCGGCCGTCCACGAACATCACCGGCTGCGAGCCCGGCACGATCTCGCAGCGCTCGTTCGCCACGGCGGTGAGCAGGGCCAGATCCCGGCGATTCAACGTTTCACTCCCTGACACGGTCATCCTTCGTCCCCTCCCCGAACGACACTTGCCATTAGAGATGTCGTCCCACCCGCATCAAGTGTTTCAGATCACCTTGCCATTAACCGCCGGTTTTCGACCGCTCACCGTGAAAAATCGACCACTTGTCGACCGGGCGTCGGGAATCCGTTTAGCGTGGCCGTTCGGCGCACCGGGGACCGGCCCGGAGGGGTGGGCCGGCCGGTGCGTTCAGCTCACCCTTTCGAACACCGCGGCGAGTCCCTGACCACCGCCGATGCACATGGTCTCCAGCCCGTACCGGACCTCCCGCCGATGCATCTCCCGGGCCAGCGTGGTGAGGATCCGGCAACCCGTGGCGCCCACCGGGTGCCCCAGCGAAATGCCGGAGCCGTGCACGTTGAACCGCTCGTCGGTGAGCGGGTCGATCTTCCACTCCCGGGTGCAGGCCAGCACCTGCGCGGCGAACGCCTCGTTCAGCTCGATCAGGTCGATGTCGGCCAGGCCCAGCCCGGCCCGATCCAGCGCCTTGGCCACCGAGGGCACCGGGCCGATGCCCATGGTCGCCGGTGGCACCCCGGCCACCGCCCAGGACATCAGCCGTACCAGCGGGCGCAGGCCCAGCGCGGCGGCCCGCTCCGGCGATGTCACCACGCACATCGCAGCGCCGTCGTTCTGCCCCGAGGCGTTGCCGGCGGTCACCGTGGCCTCCGGGTCGGCCTTCCCGAGCACCGGGCGCAGCTTGGCCAACGTCTCGACGGAGGAGTCCGGGCGGATGTGCTCGTCGGCGTCCACGACCGTGTCCGGCTTTCCCCGGCGGCCGGGCAGCACCACCGGCACGATCTCCTCGGCGAAGATCCCTTTTTGCGCGGCGGCCGCCTTGCGGTGCGAGCTGACCGCGAGTTCGTCCTGCTCCTCGCGCGGGATGGCGTACTCGCGGCGCAGGTTCTCCGCCGTCTCCAGCATGCCGCCGGGGACCGGGTGGTTCACCCCGCCGGCGGTCACCCGGCCCCGGGAGAGCGCGTCGTGCAGCTCCACCGACGGCACACCCTTCACGCCCCAGCGCATCGCGGTGGAGTAGAACGGCGCGGACGACATCGACTCGGCGCCACCGGCCAGCACCAGCTCGGACACCCCGGTCTGCACCTGCATCGCGGCCAGCAGCACCGACTGCAGCCCGGAACCGCACCGGCGGTCCAGCTGGAACCCGGTCGCGGTGATGGGCAACCCGGCGTCCAGCGCGACGACCCGGCCGAAGGCCGGCGCGTCCATCGTCGGGTAGCAGTTGCCCATGATCACGTCGTCCACGGCGTCGCCGGGCAGCCCGGTGCGGTTCAGCAGCTCCCGGGCCACCGTCACGGCCAGCCGGTGCGCCGGCACGTCGCGCAGCGCACCGCCGAAACCCCCGACCGGGGTGCGCAGCGGCTCGCAGATCACCGCCTCGTTCACAGGTAGTACCTCGACAGGGTCTCGGCCACGCAGGCGGGACGCTCGGAGCCCTCCAGCTCGATGGTCACCTTGTTCGCCACCTGCACCCCGCCGCCGCCCACGTCCTCCACGGACAGCACCTCGTAGCGGGCGCGCAACCGGCTGCCCACCGGCACCGGCGAGGTGAACCGGACCTTGTTCAGCCCGTAGTTGATGCCCATCTTGATGTTCTCCACCTTGAACACCTGCTGGTTGAACAGCGGGATCAGAGAGACCGTGAGGAAGCCGTGCGCGATGGTTTTGCCGAACGGTCCTCTCGCCGCGCGCTCGGCGTCAACGTGGATCCACTGGTGGTCGCCGGTGGCATCGGCGAACCGGTTGATCCGCTCCTGGTCGATGGTCAGCCATTCGCTGACGCCCAGCTCGTCACCGATGGCCGCCTTCAGCTCGTCGACGCCGTTGAAGACCCGCATGCCTTCCTCCTCGTGTCCGTCCGGGTTTCACCCAACCACGGGACGCGACCGAGCGCAGATCTACGGGGTGAGGAGGTCCTCGGCGAGGCGGGGCAGCCGCTGGTGGTCCAGCGGGCACACCGTGAGCGTCCCCCCGAACGCGTCCGGCCTCCGCAGCTGGAGGTAGTAGCCGGCCGGAGTGCCGTGGAAGCCGATCACCCACGGGGACAGCCTCAGCCCGGACTCCGTGCGCACCGCGCCGCCCAGCTGGCCGACCACCTGGATGTCGGCGCACATGCGCGCCCACCCGGTGGCGTCCAGCTTGGTCACGCCGCGCGCCACCAGGCCGTCCACCACGGTCCACAGCGAGCCGTCCTCGGCCGCCGCGCAGGCCTGGTCGAACGCCTCCACCGGCAGGTTGACCGGCCGGCCGGGTCCGGGTCGCGCGCTGGTGCCGCCGAGCAGCCCGACCACCTCGGGCACCAGCCGGGCCGGGCGGATCTCCCGCACCCGGGCACCCTCGGCCCGACGGGTCACCAGTGCGCCGTGCCCGTCACGCGCCGCGCCCACGGCGACCTGCGCGCCGTGCCGGTCGCCCTCGACGTGCAGGTCCAGCCGGAGATCCGGGTCGGCCAGGATGCGCAGTGGACGGGCCACCAGCTCGTGCACCTGGCCGTCCGGGGAGGCCAGTCCCCGGCGGCGGAGCGTGGCCAGCACCGTGGTCAGGATCTCCCGCCGCTCCGTCCAGGTGCGGCCCGGGCTGGGCAGGCGCAGCACGGGCAACGGGTCACCCAGGCCCAGCAGCTCCCAGCAGGCGTCCAGCTCGACGGGGGCCAGCGGCACCGAGTCCGGCGGATGGGCCGGCGGATGGGCCGGCGCGCTCACCGGCCACCCCACGGCTCACCGTCCCGCACGCCGATCACCGGCGGCACCTCGTCCTCGAACTCCACCAGGAACGGCTCGTCACTGGGCAGGAACACGTTGTTGCGGTGCTCGCGCTCCTCGGGCTTCCCGCCGCCGCCGGACATCCCGGCCATCGGCATTCCGCCCGCTCCGACCGGCGGTCCACCTCGCCCCGGCCCGGTGCCCGGCGGCGTCCCCGCGCCTCCGGCCGGCGTCGGCTCGGCGACCCCTCGCCCCCGGGGAAGCTGCGGATCATCGAACGCTCCTGGTCCTCCAGGCGGCCGGCCGGGCACCCCGAGGTCGCCCGGCTTGAACGGGTTCTTGGGACCGCTCGGAGCGGTGGACCGGTGCGGACCGGTGCCCGGCACGGGCGGGATCGACGGGCCGCCGGGCGGGCTCGGTCGCCCCGGCACGTTCGGCCCTCCCGGTCCGTTCGGCCGTCCCGATCCGTTCGGCCGGGGGTTGTTCGTCCCGGTGCCGTTCGTCCTAGGGCCGCTCTGGCGTGGGGGTGGCCCCGCCGGCGGCACGGTGGGCACGCCACTGGGCGGGCTGCCCGAGCTAGCCGGCGGTCCGCCCGGGCTGGCGGGCCCGCCGCCGGTAGGGCTTCCGGGCGAATTCTGCGCGGACTGCGTACCCGGGCTGCCGGGAGTTGGACCCGGCTCCGGCCCGCGCTCGCCCACGGACGCGAGCACGGTGGGCGGCGGCGCGGTCCGCGGAAACCCCGCCACCTCGGCGACCGTGCTCGCCTGGTGCGCGTAGAGGGCGTCGTTGGCGATCTTGTCCCGGCGGGCCTCTTCGAGCAGCCGCTTGCGATAGTCCGACTGCGGCGACGCCGCCTTCGCCGCGTCGCTGGCCCCCCAGTTGATCGCGTCGACCGCTCCGTCCAGGGTGCTGCCCCAGAACGAGTTCTCCCCGACGTCCACCGGCGGCGGGATCTTCGGCGCCATCTGGTCGAACGAACGGCCGTAGCGGTCCACCCGGCCGCCGCCGGTCTGGCCGCTGAGCTGCCCGTGCTTGGTCCAGGAGGCGAGGTTGGTCAATGCCCCGGAAGCCGAGTCGGCCGCCCCGCCCAGCCAGTCCACCCTGAGCTGCCCCAGCCCCTTGCCGAGCGTCGTCTCGGACTCGCCGTACATGCCGGCCAACCGCTCCAGGATCTGCGTGCCGACCCGCACCGCGCCCGCCCCGGGTTGCTGGTGCACCCAGCGGTACTTCTCCGCCAGTTGGAAGCCCTCCCAGCGGTAGTCCGTGAACTCGCCCGGCATAGCTCCCCCCGCTCAGCCCGTTCTGGCCAACAACCGCCGCATCACGTCCTCCGCCGCCACATGCGCCTTCTCACACAACATCGCATGACTAACCCCCGGCAGGTCCCCCAGGTCATTGCTCACCATCACCAGCAAGCTCTGCCCCTCAGCCACATCAATCGCCACGATGCATTCGTGCTCCGGATCGTTGAATGTTCCAACGGTGTCTGCGGCAGCGAATCCGGCGATACGGGTTGGCCGCGCCCCGACGCTCCGCAAGTAGTAACTAATAGGCCTGTTCGACACAGTGGCGATCGTCAGGGCGATGGTTTGCGGGTCACCCAACGGGTTGGACCAGGCGCATGCCACTTGACCCGGGTTGGCCGCATTCGCGTCGATCCGTCGCTGCTGATCACCGACTCCTAGCTGCGCAAGCGCGTCTCGATTAGCTAGGGTGCAAGGATCGAGCTGATCAACTCGAACCTCTCGTGGCCGCGAGGCTTGGACTGGTGTCGCCCCGGCGCTACCGGAGTGAGGTTTGGCCGAAGGTACCGAACCGCAGCCAACGACTACCAACGCGAGTAAAGCCAAAACCACAAGCGAAACCCGCTGGGGCCTCACGGACGAACTCCTTGATCACGGGGCTTGAATGACGCTCGGATATCTGCCTCGGTAAACCCATAGGAGGAAGCCATCCGACCTAGCTCCTCGCCGACCTCGCGCAGCCGCTTTCCATAGAGGCCAGCTTGATCCAGCTCATGGCCAATGCGCCGATTGAACGCCTCCGCAGCTTGCGGCGAGAGCGGATCATCTCCGCACAGGCCGACTCCGCCGCCGACAACTCCCACTCGACGCAATCCTTCAAGTATCCGTAGTACACGTTCCGATTCCTGAAGGAAGATGGCGCGGACCTTGAGGATGTTTTCGGGGGTTACTTGCATGCGGACGTGGTTGAGCGCCGCTTGCATGCGGTCCGGGCTGGCGCCGTCCCCGACGAGTTGCATGGAGATCACGGTAGCGCCCGCCGACGGCGTACGTGGGCGGTTTGAGGAAATCCCGCCGCCCGCATTTTACCCCTCGGGGAAACCGATTGCTCGGGCAACGGAGCAAGTCCGCCCGACCGGAGTCAACCAAGGCCAAGCCCTCCCCCGACCCAGCAGAACCGGAGTAGGCTCCGTTTTATGGCTGGCTCTCTGTTGGGTACCGAGGTGCGCCGCGTCGAAGATCCGGAGCTGATGCGCGGCGAGGGCACCTACGTGGACAATCTCAAACTCGACCTGGCAACTCCCGTGCTGCACCTGGCGTTCGTGCGCTCCCCGCTGCCCCACGCCCGGATCACCGGCATCGACACCTCCGAAGCGAGCAAACAACCCGGCGTGGTGGCCGTCTACACCGCCGAAGACCTGAACCTCCCGGCGCACCACGCGTTCGTGCCGGTGAACGACGTTTGCCGGCGGCCGCCGCTGGCCACCGGCAAGGTCCGGTTCGTCGGCGACATCGTGGCCGCCGTGATCGCCGAGACCAAGGCGAACGCGATGGACGCGGTCGAGCTGGTCGAGGTGGACTACGACCCGCTGCCCAGCGCTACCGACCCGGAGCTCGCGCTGGCCGAGGGCGCGACGCCGCAGTTCGAGGAGCTGGGTTCCAACCTGGCCGCCGGGATGCGCTCCGACCCGGCCGAGGACCCGCTGGAAGGCGCCGAGGTGGTCGTCCGGGCTCGGCTGGAGAACCAGCGGCTCGCGGTGGTGCCCATGGAGGGCAACGCGATCATCGCGGTCCCCGGCGAGGACACCGACGAGCACGAGCTGACCGTGTACATCTCCACCCAGATGCCGCACGCCTGGCAGGGCATGGCCGCCGGGCTGTTCGGCATTCCCAAGGAGAAGGTCCGGGTGATCGCGCCGCACGTCGGCGGCGGGTTCGGCGGCAAGGCCGGGGTGATGGCGGAGCACACCGTGGCGGTGGCGGCCGCGCGCGCCCTCAAGAAGCCGGTGAAGTGGGCGGAGACCCGCTCGGAGAACATGGTCGCCATGCCGCACGGCCGGGCGATGGTGCAGTACGCCGAGCTGGGCCTCAAGCGGGACGGCACGATCACCGGGCTGCGCATCCGGGTGATCGGGGACGCGGGCGCGTACGCCGGGTTCGGCGGGGCGCTGGCGGTGGGGCCGGCCTACGCCATGGCGCCGGGGGTCTACCGGATCCCGAAGATCGGCTACGACGTGGCGGTGGCGGTCACCAACACCACCCCGGTCGGCGCGTTCCGAGGGGCCGGGCGGCCGGAGGCGGCCGCGCTGCTGGAGCGGGTGATGGACCTGGCCGCCGTCGAGCTGGACCTGGACCCGGCCGAGCTGCGCCGGAGGAACTTCCTGCCCGCCGACGAGTTCCCGCTGACCACCGTGGTCGGCACCGCCTACGACAGCGGCGAGTACGAGCGCGCGCTGGACGAGGCGCTGCGCATCTCGGAGTACCAGAAGCTCCGCGAGGAGCAGCGGCGCCGACGCGACGCCAAGGAACGCCGCCAGCTGGGCATCGGGATCAGCAGCTACGTGGAGATCACCGCCGGCGGCGGGGCGCAGGAGTGGGGTTCGGTGACCGTGCACGAGGACGGCACGGCCACCGCCGCCGCCGGCACCTCCGGGCACGGCCAGGGCCACCCGACCTCGTTCGCCATGCTGGTCAACGACCGGCTGGGCATCCCCATGGAGAAGATCCGCTACGTCCAGTCGGACACCGCCGTGGTGCCGCGCGGCGGCGGCACCGGCGGTTCCCGTTCGCTGCAGCTCGGTGGGAGTGCCATCTACGGCGCGGCCGGCATCGTGCTGGACAAGGCGCGCGAGCTGGCCGCCGAGCTGCTGGAGGCCTCGCCGGACGACATCCAGGTCACCGACGACGGCGGACTGGGCGTCAAGGGCGTGCCGGACCGGGAGCTGAGCTGGGCGCAACTGGCCACCCATGCCCAGGAGCGCGGCGAGCCGCTGGCCGCCGAGTGGGACTTCGACCAGGGAAAGGCCACCTTCCCGTTCGGCGCGCACGTGGCCGTGGTCGAGGTGGACACCGACACCGGGTTCGTCACCCCGCTGCGGCACTTCGCGGTGGACGACTGCGGCCGGGTGCTGAACCCGCTGATCGTGCGCGGGCAGCAGCACGGCGGGATCGCCCAGGGCATCGCGCAAGCGCTGTGGGAGCACTACCGCTTCGACGCCGACGGCAACCCGACCACCGCGACCCTGGCCGACTACACGATTCCCACCGCCGCCGATCTGCCGCCGTACCAGGTCGCCAGCACCGAGACCCCGACGCCGTACAACGCGCTCGGCGCCAAGGGCATCGGCGAGGCGGCCACCATCGGGGCCACCCCGGCGGTGCAGAACGCGGTGGTGGACGCGCTGGCCCACCTCGGCGTGCGGCACGTGGACATGCCGTGCACCCCGGAGCGGGTCTGGCGGGCGATCCAGGCGCCCGGCAACGGCCAGGCCGACCTGTGGCGCGAGCCGCCGGCGATCTTCCAGACCCTGCCCATCCGCGGTCAGGGACCGGATCTGGAGACCGCCGACATCTAAAGACTCGTGAGTGATTTGTATGGCCAGAGCCATACAAATCACTCACGAGTCAGAAGGTGTGAACCGCGAGGACCTGCCAACCCCGGTCCCGGCGCAGCTCGAGGGCGGACATCTGGAGGTCCATCCAGAAGTCTGGCATCTCGCCGGTGTAGGCGCCGTCCATCTGCCCGGCCGGGGTTGCCGGGTCGAACTCGCGGTCGGCCAGCGTCTTGCTCGGGCGCAACCCGGACAGCGCCTCGGCGGCGGCGGCCCGGTCGGGTTTCGGGGTGAGCGCCTGGCCGAACGCCTTGGCGATCTCCAGGCCGAACGGGTTGGCCCGCCGGCCGGAAAGCACCGCCCATTCGCTGCGCAGCCACAGCTCGGCCAGCCGGATCCGGCCCCGCCCGCCGACGAAGAACCGCAGCACCACGGAGTTCTGGAAGTCACCGGCCAGGACGGTCACCTCGTCGCCGTCCCGGGAAACCTCGCGCAGCTGGAAGTGCTGCCACAGGTCGGTGTCGGCCAGCTCCTGGAAACGCACCGCGCCGCCGTCGCCGTACACCTCGAACCACCGGCTGGGCTGCACCAGCACGCCGACCAGCACCCGCTCCAGCTCGTACGGGCGGACCGCCCACTTGCCCCGGCCGTACTCCTCGGCGGCCACCCCGGCGGCGTTCTGCCCCTCGCGCAGCGTGGTCTCGCCGGGTGTGGGGTCGGCGTAGACGATCCGGTCGTCCACCAGCTCGAGCAGCTGCAGGAAGTTGCCGGCGACGCCGTCGTGCACCAGCAGCACGGGCCGCACCCCGCCGAGCAGCGTCCAGAACCGCCGGATGATGTCCGCGACCGGCAGCTCCACCGCCACCGGGATGCCGTGGGTGTCTCGCGGCGAGCAGCGCCCGGCCGCGTGCACGCAGACCATGGGCATGGCCAGCCGCCGGGACAGCGTCTCCCAGCCCTGGCTGAGTAACCCGCCGGGCCGGCTGGCGTGCCGTTCCGGTTCCTCGCGACGCAGCCGAACGGCCAGTTCGGCCAGTTCCTCCAACGGCGTCCGCGCCACGGCGGCCGTCTCCGTTCCCTGATCTATCTGCTCGGCGTCTTCCCAGGTCTCCGCGCCCACGCCCCGAAGCTACCGCGCGAGCGAAAGCATGACCATCCCCACACGGCCGTCGGCGCGGCGCACAAACCTGCGTGACCGAAACACTGGGATTACCGTCCACGATGACTAAGTCATTGAGAGGACAATGATGACCATTGAGCACACACTCAACCCGGACCAGGGTTACCAGTTAGGCATCATCAATTTCTGGCGCGCGCCGGAGGCGGACCGGCAGGCCGCGTTCGCCCGGCTGCGGGCCGGTGAGGTGACCAACTGGTTCTCCATCAACCAACCCCCGCTGCTGGGTGACCGCAGACCGAACGCGTGGGCGCTGACCCGGCACGCCGAGGTCACCGAGGCCAGCCGGCGGGCCGACCTGTTCAGCAGCGAGCCGGCGGCCAACTCGTTCATCGACCTGCCGGGCTTCCTGAACACCTTCCTCGGCTCGATGATCAACATGGACGACCCGAGGCACTCGCACATCCGCCGCCTGGTGGCGCGCTCGTTCACCCCGAAGATCCTGGCCAAGATGGAGGAGGACCTGCGCCAGCGCGCCGCCACGGTGGTGGACGACGTGATCGCGCAGGGGCCGACGGACTTCGTCACCCAGATTGCCGCCCGGCTGCCCACCGAGGTCATCTGCACCATGTTGGGCGTCCCGCTGAAGCACCGGGACGACATCGTGCGGTGGACCAACCAGACCCTGGGCTTCCTCGACCCGGAGTACAACGGCGGCATCACCCGGTTCAACAACGACACCCGGGTGATCGACTCGCTCCGGGTGGGCAAGAACCTGGCCGGCGCCGGGCTGCGGCTGTTCCGGCTGGCGCACAAGTTAGCCAGGCAGCGCGCCAAGAACCCGGGCGAGGACCTGATCTCCCTGCTGGTCGCCGCCCAGGACGGGGACAACCTGTCCGCGCAGGAGTTCGCCTCGTTCTTCCTGCTGCTGGTGGTGGCCGGCAACGAGACCACCCGCAACGCGCTGTCCCACGCGGTGCACCTGTTCACCCAGCACCCCGACCAGCTGCGGCTGCTGATGGCCGACTTCGACGGGCGCATCGGCGGGGCGATCGAGGAGATCGTCCGGTTCAGCACGCCGGTCATCCAGTTCCGCCGGGACGTCACCCGGGACTGCGAGTTCCACGGGCGCAACTACCGGGCCGGCGACAAGGTCATTCTTTTCTACAACTCGGCCAACCGGGACGAAACGGTTTTCGCCAACCCGAACCGGTTCGACATCACCCGCTCGCCCAATCCGCACGTGGGTTTCGGCGCCCCCGGCGTGCACTACTGCCTGGGCGTTCACCTGGCCCGCCGGGAGATGACGGTCATGCTGCGGGAGCTCTACACTCGCCTGCCCAACCTGCGCACCACCGGCGAGCCCGAGCGCCTGGTGTCGTTCTTCATCAACGGGATCAAGCACCTGCCGTACACCTACTGAGGGGACGCATGAAGGTCGACGACCGGACGGGCTACGAGCTCGCGCACGCCGCGTTCTGGGCCGCGCCGGAGGCGGAACGACTGGCCGCGTTCGCCCGGATCAGGGCGGGCGAGGCGACCCACCACTTCCGGATCCCCCAGGCGCCGCTGTTCCGCGACGGCCGGCCCGACGCGTACGCGCTGGTCAGCCACGCCGAGGTGAGCGAGGCCAGCCGGCGGGCGGATTTGTTCAGCAACGAGCCGTCGGCCAACGCGCTGCTCGACCTGCCCCGGTTCATGGCCACCACCTTCGGCTCCATGATCAACATGGACGACCCCCGGCACGCGCACATCCGCAAGATCGTGGCGCGCTCGTTCACGCCGAAGGTGCTGGCCAAGACCGAGGAGGACCTGCGCCGGCGGGCCGCCGCGATCGTGGACGAGATCCTCGCCGACGGGCCGACCGACTTCGTCACCCAGGTCGCCGCCCGGCTGCCCACCGAGGTCATCTGCGACATGCTGGGCATCCCGGAGTCCTACCGAGCGAACATCCTGCCCTGGACCAACCACATCCTCGGCTTCGGCGACGCGGAGTACAACGGTGGCGTCACCCGGCTGAACGGGGACGCCCGGCTGATCGACTCGCTGCGCACGTCGAAGGTCATCATGGGCGCCGGGCTGCGGCTGTACCGGCTGGCCAACAAGCTGGCCAAGGAACGGGTCAGGCGGCCGACCGACGACGTCACCTCGCTGCTGGTCGCCGCCCAGGGCGAGGAGAACCTGACCGCGCAGGAGTTCGGCTCGTTCTTCGTGCTGCTGGTGGTGGCCGGCAACGAGACCACCCGCAACGCGCTGTCCCACGCGGTGCACCTGTTCACCGGGCACCCGGACCAGTTGGAACTGCTCATGGCCGACTTCGAGGGGCGGATCGGCGGCGCGGTGGAGGAGATCGTGCGGTACTCCACGCCGGTGATCCAGTTCCGCCGGGACGTCACCGAGGACTGCTCGTTCCACGGTCACGAGTACCGGGCCGGCGACAAGGTGGTGCTGTTCTACAACTCGGCCAACCGGGACGAAACGGTCTTCCCCGACCCGGACCGGTTCGACATCACCCGCTCGCCCAACCCGCACGTCGGCTTCGGCGGCCCCGGCCCGCACTACTGCCTGGGCGCACACCTGGCCCGCCGGGAGCTGACCGTGATGCTGCGTGAGCTGTACACCCGGATGCCCGGGCTGCGCACGGTCGGCGAGCCGGAGCGGCTGTGCTCCTACTTCATCAACGGCATCAAGCACATGACCTACCAGTACTGAGTTCGGCCGGTGGCGCGGTCGCAACGCGCCGTGCTCTGGCGTACTGTCGCAAATATCTGGCAACTGCGAACTATAAGCATTGAGGGAGTCACGGGATGGCGGAGTACGTCCTGCCGGAACTGGACTACGACTACGGCGCGCTCGAACCCGCGATCAGCGGCGAGATCATGGAGCTGCACCACAGCAAGCACCACGCGACCTACGTCAAGGGCGCCAACGACGCGCTGGAGAAGCTGGGCAACGCGCGGGCCTCGGGCGACTACGGCCCCATCGTGGGCGTGCAGAAGTCGCTGGGGTTCAACCTCGCCGGGCACGCGAACCACACGGTCTTCTGGAAGAACCTGACGCCGGTCTCGAGTTCGGGCTCGCCGGACGGCGAGCTGGCGGCGGCCATCGACCAGGACTTCGGCTCGTTCGACAAGCTGCGCGAGCACATGACGGCGGTGTCCACCACCATCCAGGGCTCCGGCTGGGGCGTGCTGGCGTGGGAGCCGATCGGGCAGAAACTGATCGTGCAGCAGCTGTACGACCACCAGTCCAACCTGTCCATTTCGTCCCATGCACTACTCATGTTCGACATGTGGGAGCACGCCTTCTACCTCCAGTACCGCAACGTGAAGGCGGACTACGTGAAGGCGCTGTGGACGGTGGTCAACTGGGCCGACGTGGCCGAGCGGTTCGCCGCGGCCCGGGCGGCGAGCACGGTTTCCGTTTAGCTTCTCGAACTCCGCGCGTGGTGATCGTTCCGACAAATCGACCACTGTGCGCGGCGCGGGAGCCCCGCCGTTGTGACACGGCCCAGGCGGGGCTCCCGCTTCTTTGGCTGTCGGTTGGGTCGGGTGCAGGTCTAAAGACAGCTTGGACGGCGTGTCTGGGGTTGTCGGCCGGTTAGGTACGGCCCGTTGCGTTTTGGATCGGCGCCCGCTTCGTCACCGATCACGCGCAGTGATGTGGGGTGATCGCTGTTTCTGGTGATTTAGCCTCGATTTTCGACGCTGTAGCGCCACAGACAGCGATCACCCCACATTCGCCGCCCCAAGCCCGGCCGGCCGGGGCACAATCACCGGCTATTGACTACCGTCAGCAATCAGGCCAACCGCCCCGCCCGCCCCAAACGCACCGGGCCGCACCCAAGCCTGAAACACCCCAAGCCGCGCCGTCCAAGTCGTCTTTACAACCGACACCCCCTCAAAAGTGACCTAGCTCACATCTGGTGGCCGCCCGGGAACCGGGGTTGGTTGGGTGACGACTATGTCTGGCCAGCCGATGGATCCCACTTTCTACCGCTCCCCGGCCGAAGCAGCGGCCGCGCCGGCGGAGAAGCTCGCCTACCTCGTCGCGTTCGACCGGGCGGCGGAGAAACCCGACGCGCTGGCCGTGCTGGACACCGACCCGGAGTCGACCAGCTACGGGCGGATCGTCGGCTGGACCGACCTGCCGACCACCGGCGAGGAGCTGCACCACTTCGGCTGGAACGCCTGCTCCTCGGCGCTGATGCACGAGGGCCACGACCACGGCGCCGAGGGCCTGCAGCGGCGCTACCTGCTGCTTCCCGGGCTGCGCGGCTCGAACATCCACGTGTACGACACCCAGCCCGACCCGACCCAGCCCAAGCTGGTCAAGACGATCACCGGCGAGGAGCTGGCGGAGAAGGCCGGCTACTCCCGGCCGCACACCCTGCACTGCGGGCCGGACGGGCTGTTCCTGTCCTGCCTCGGCGGTGCCAACGGCGCCGACGGGCCGGGCGGAATCGCGCTGCTCGACCACTCCAGCTTCGACGTACTGCGCGCCTGGGAGACCGACCGGGGACCGCAGTACCTGGCCTACGACGCCTGGTGGCACCTGCGGCACAACACGCTGGTCACCAGCGAGTGGGGCACCCCGTCGATGGTGGAGAACGGGGTCGACCCGGAGCTGCTGCTGTCCAACCAGTACGGCCACAAGCTGCACTTCTGGGACCTGGCCAAGGGCATCCACCAGCAGGAGGTGGACCTGGGCGCCGAGCACCAGATGGCGCTGGAACTGCGCCCGGCCCACGACCCGGAGGCCACCTGGGGCTTCGTCGGCGTGGTCATCTCCACCGCCGACCTGTCCGCCTCGGTGTGGCGCTGGCACCGGGACGACGCCACCGGTTCCTGGAAGGCCGACAAGGTGATCACCATCCCGGCCGAGCCGGCGTCCGAGGACGAGCTGCCGCCGGCGCTGAAGCCGTTCAAGGCGGTGCCGCCGCTGGTCACCGACATCAACCTGTCCGTCGACGACCAGCGGCTGTACGTGTCCTGCTGGGGCACCGGCGAGCTCAAGCAGTACGACGTGTCCGACCCCTCGGCCCCGAAGGAGATCGGCTCGGTGCGCCTGGGCGGGATCGTGCGGCGGGCCGCGCACCCGGCCGACCCGGGGCAGGCGCTGTCCGGCGGGCCGCAGATGGTCGAGGTCAGCCGGGACGGCAAGCGGGTCTACCTGACCAACTCGCTGTACGGCGCCTGGGACGACCAGTTCTACCCGGACGGCGTGGGCGCCTGGGCGGCCAAGCTGGACGTCTCGGACGACGGGCTGACCGTGGACCCCCGGTTCTTCCCCAACGGCGACGAGTTCCGCGGCCTGCGGGCGCACCAGGTCCGGTTGCAGGGCGGCGACGCGTCCTCCGACTCGTACTGCTACCGCTGAGTTCTCCCAGAGCGGGACGCGCCGCCGGCAGGCATGCTGGTAAGCATGGCTAACCAGTTCGCGAATTATGGGCTCGGCGCGTTCGTCACGGCGGGGGGCACGCCGGTCGGGGTCGGGTTGGACGCGCTGGCCGATGCCGAGCCGGACCGGCCGGCGGTGACCTGTCGGGACGTCACGCTCAGCCGGGCGGAGCTGCGCCGGCGCAGCAACCGGTTGGCGCACGAGCTGGCCCGGCGCGGGGTCGGGCCGGGCGACCTGGTGACCATCGGGCTGCCCAACGACGTGGAGTTCTACGTCGCCGTGGTGGCCGCGTGGAAGCTGGGCGCGACCCCGCAGCCGGTCTCCGCCCGGCTCCCCCGGGCCGAGCTGGACGAGCTGATCAAGCTGGCCGACTCCCCGGTGGTGATCGGACTGGACGCCGGGCCGGACCGGGAGTGGCTGCCGCCCGGGTTCGAGCCGGCGCCGGACGACACCCCGCTGGAGCCGGCCACGCCGCCGTCCTGGAAGGCGCCCACCTCGGGCGGCAGCACCGGCCGGCCGAAGATCATCGTGGCCGGCGGGGCCGGCACCGTGGAGGTGATCACCGCGCGCGCCGGGGCGCTGCGTATCGCCCCCGACGAGGTCTTCCTGGTCACCGCGCCGCTCTACCACAACGCGCCCTTCCTGTTCTCCCTGGTCGCGCTGGTGCAGGGCGGGCACGTGGTGGTGATGCCCCGGTTCGACCCGGCGGACGTGCTGGCCCACGTGGCCCGGCACCGGGTCACCTGGCTGTACGCGGTGCCCACGCTGATGGGCCGGATGCTGCGGCTGCCGGCCGACGTCCGCGCCCAGGCCGACCTGAGCTCGGTGCGCACCCTGCTGCACGTCGGCGCCCCCTGCCCGGAACACGTGAAGCGCGGCTGGCTGGACTGGCTCGGGCCGTCCCGGGTCGTCGAGCTGTACGGCGGCACCGAGTCGATCGCGGTGTGCATGATCGACGGGGTGGAGTGGCTGCGCCGGCCGGGCTCGGTCGGCAAACCCAGCCACGGCGAGGTGTTGATCACCGACGAGGACGGCCGGCCGCTGCCGCCCGGTGAGGTGGGCGAGGTGTGGCAGCGCCCGCCACCCGGGGTCACCACGTACCGGTACATCGGCGCGACGGCGCGGCGCCGGGACGGCTGGGAGTCGCTCGGCGACATGGGCCGCCTGGACACCGACGGCTACCTGTACCTGGCCGACCGGCGCGAGGACATGATCCTGGTGGGCGGCGCGAACGTGTACCCGGCCGAGGTGGAGGCGGCCCTGGAGGCGCACCCTGCGGTCGGCTCGGCGGCGGTGATCGGCCTGCCGGACGAGGACCTGGGCAACACGGTGCACGCCATCGTGCAGCTCACCTCGCCGGCAACCGACGACGAGCTGCGCGAGCACCTGGGCGCCCGGCTGGCCCCCTACAAGCTGCCGCGCGGCTTCGAGCGCAGCACCACCCCGCTGCGCGACGACGCCGGCAAGATCCGCCGCTCCGCGCTGCGTAGCGCCCGCCTCGGCGGCGCCCGGCTCAGCGGCCCGGGAGCAGGTGGCCGAGCAACAGCTTGATCGCCAGCACCGGGGTCAGCCAGAGCAGCGCGACGGGGATGGTCACGCTGGTCAGGCAGATGGCGATGGTCAGCACGGTGACGCTGAACGCGATCGGCCGGCGCACGTCCTCCGGCGCCGCGACCACGACCAGCCCGCCGGCCACCGCCATGGCGTAGGTCAGGCCGGCGGCCAGCCAGCTGTAGCCGGGCACCACCAGCGCCACCAGGAACACGTGGATGTTCCCGGCGACGAACAGCATGCGCTTGCCCGCCGACCGGCCCGGCCCGTGGAACAGCCGTTTGGCCGCCGCCGTGGCGTTCACCACCGCCCCGCCGAACAGGTCGAACGCCACCAGGCCGAGCACCACCACGGCCACCGGCTCGAACCGGCTCATCACCGCCAGCCACACCGCGAACGCGGCGCCGACCAGCGCGGTGAGGTAGCTGACCGCCAGTTCCGCCGAGCTCGCCCCAGGCGCGACCAACTGGTCGTTGAACCACCGCCCAACCCGGCGAACTGGGCCAGCGCTGCCTGCCGTCACCCGTGCGGGCCGTTCGCCGGCCGCGCCAGCGGCACCGAGTGCAGCAGCAGCCGCACCGAGTAGTCGGTCAGCTCCCGCTCGCCGACCTCCAGCGTGCCGTCCAGCCACCGGATGAACAGCTGGGACAGCGCGCCGATCAGCGCGGTGGCGGTCATCCGCTCGGCGGCGGGCGCCGTGCTCTGGCCGGCCGGCGCGGCTCCGTCGCCCGCGGCCCGTGCGGCCGGCGCGGCTCCGTGGCCGGCGGCCAGCTGAACCCGGATCAGCTCGGCGAACACCGGCATCAGCTCGGCCGCGCGGGCCGAGAGCACCGCGTCGGTCATCGGCGCGAGCAGCAACACCCGGCCCTTGCGCGGGTCGGCGGTCAGCTCGCCGAGGAACGCCTCCACCGCCGCGCGCGCGATCGCGGCCGGCTGGTCCGGCGGCCGGGCCGCCACAACCCCGGCCACCGCTTCGTTCAGCACGTCCCTGACCCGCTCCGCCACCTGGTCGTACACCGCGACCAGCAGCTCGTCCCGGTCGGCGAAGCTCTCGTAGAAGTACCGGTCGGTGAGCTTGGCGTGCCGGCAGACCGAGCGCACAGTCACCGCGCTGCCCTGCCCCGCGCCGCCCAGCAGCTCCAGCCCGACGTCCAACAGCGCGCGCCGCCGGGCGTCCCGGCGGGCGTCCAGGGTCGTGCCGCCCCAAACTTTCGGCGCACCCTGGGTCATCCGCGCCCTCCGTCACAACAAGGTGATTCAGTCACTTCAGCAGGGTGATTCAGTCACTTCCCGCGACCGTACCGTTCCACGGCGAAAGGCGGCTTTCCGCCCGGGGCCGTACGGTGTGCGGGTGACCAAATCCGCGGAGGGCACCATGCCCCGCACCGCGCTGACCAGGGAGCGGATCGTGCACGCCTCGGTCGACCTGATCGAGCGCGACGGGGCCGACGAGCTGTCCATGCGCCGGGTGGCGGCCGAGCTCGGCGTCGGCACCATGTCGCTGTACAACCACGTACCGAACAAGGCCGCCCTGCTGGACGCGGTGGCCGAGCACATCATGGCCGGCATGGTCTACGCGGACGACCCGGCGGTGGACTGGCGTGACCAGACCCGCACCCTGGCCCGCGCGTTCCGGGAGGTCGCCCGGCGCTACCCGCGCAGCGTGCAGCTGGTGATCACCCGGCAGCCCAAGTCCAGCGTGGGGTTGCAGTCCATGGAGATGGCGCTGGCCGCGGTGCGCACGGCGGGATTCGACGACCGGACGGCGGTTCAGTTGGTCCGCACCTTCGTCGCGTTCGTGCTGGGCAGCCTGATCAACGAGGTCTCGGTGAAGGAACGCGGCGCGCCGCCGGCCGAGTTCGCCAGCGAGCTGGAGCGGGCGCACTACACGAACGTGCGGGCGGTGTTGCCGATCCTGATGGTGCACGACCACGACAGCGACTTCGAGTTCGGCCTGGAACTGCTGATCAGCGCCATGGCGGCGCTGCCACGTAACACCCCATGAGCGAGGAGGACGCAGTTGTCCGACGAGGTACTCACCGAGCGGCGCGGCGCCGTGTTGATCGTGACCGTCAACCGGCCGGCCGCGCGAAACGCGATCAACGCGGCGGTTGCCCGCGGCATGGCCGACGCGATGGACGAGCTGGACGGTTCGCCCGAGCTGACCCTGGGCGTGCTGACCGGCGCCGGCGGGACGTTCTGCTCCGGCATGGACCTGAAGGCGTTCGTCACCGGCGAGCTGCCCTCACTGCCCGGCCGGGGCTTCGGTGGGGTCACCCAGGCGCCGCCACGCAAGCCGCTGATCGCCGCCGTGGAGGGCTACGCGCTGGCCGGCGGGTGCGAGCTGGTGCTGGCCTGTGACCTGGTGGTGGCGGCCGAGACGGCCAAGTTCGGCATCCCCGAGGCGAAGCGGGGCCTGGTCGCCGCCGCCGGCGGGCTGATGCGCCTGCAGCACCGCATCCCGCGCAACCTGGCCATGGAGCTGGCCCTCACCGGCGACTTCATTTCCGCGGCCGACGCGCACCGGTACGGGCTGGTCAACCGCTTGGTCCCGGAGGGCGGCGCACTGGACGCGGCGCTCGAGCTGGCCGGGAAGATCGCCGCCAACGGCCCGCTCGCGGTGGTCGCCTCCAAGCAGATCATCGTCGAGTCGGACGACTGGTCCAGCGAGGACATGTGGCGCCGCCAGGCGGTCATCGTCCAACCGGTGATGACCTCCGCCGACGCCACCGAAGGCGCCCGCGCCTTCGCCGAAAAACGCCCACCCAACTGGCAGGGCAAGTAGCTCAGCCGGCGATCGCGCGCACAACGGCCGGCCAGGCCGGGCTGAGGGGGTCGATCAGGGGGAAGTGGCCGGCGCCGGGCACGAGCACCGAGTCGGCGCCGGGGTGCGCGGCCAGGTAGTGGTCGACGAACTCCGGCGGGACCACGGCGTCCTCGTCGCCCTGGACCAGGGTGACCGGGGCGTCGGGGGCGGGCAGGCGCACCGGGTCCAGGTCGGCGCGCGGTTCCGGGTCGCCGCCGAGGAACGCCTCGACCGCGCCGTCGCCGAGGCGCTGCGCGTGCGCCCGGCGCAGGTCGGTGACGGCGGCCAGCGCGACCACCCGGGCGATGCCGGGCGCGGTGGTCGCCGCGCACAACGCGAGGTGTCCGCCCGCCGAGTGGCCGACCAGCACACTCGCCCGGCTGTGTCGGCCCGGGATCTCCCCCGGCACGGCGCCGATCGCGGCCAGCACGTCGGCGAGCGCGTCGTCCGGGCGGCCGGGGATTCGACGGTACTCGACGGCCGCGACCGTCCAGCCGTCGGCGCGCAGCGCGTTGGCCATCGGCCGGGAGTGGAGCCGGTCGATCGTCGGACGCCAGAAACCGCCGTGCACCAGCACGATCAGCGGACGCTCGGCGGCGTCGCCGGGCCAGACGTCGGCCACCTGGTCCGGATGGTCACCGAAACGGACCGTCAGGTCGGGCGCGGGCGCCTCTCGGCTGAGTACGGAACGGTCTTCCACCGAGGTCCCCTAGATCTTCAGTGGGATGCAGTCGGCGGGGCAGGCGCCCGGAGCGGCGGCCGGAGCGGCGGCCGCCGCCGGCTCCGGGGCGGGGCGGTGCAGGACGGCGCGGGTGGGGGTGACGGCGAGCAGCTCGCCGTCCAGTGCGCCTTGGCCGTCCACGATCAGGGAGTGACCACCGGGGTCGCGGGGCGGCCAGAGCAGCGTCACCGCCGGGTTGCCCGCGAGGTTGCCGAGGGTCCGCCGGCCGAGGTCGGGGACGCGCAGCCGGTCGCCGTCGAGCACCGGGGCCACCGCGACGACGTGCGACTTCCCGTCGCCGCCGACGGTGATCAGATACCCCGACCCGTATCCGCGCAGGGTCTCGGCCAGTTTGTGGGGCGGGACCTGGATGCTCACCCTCGAAGGATATGCGCGTTCAGCGCTCCTGGCCGTTTCCGCGGGGGCGGAACAGTCTCAGCCGGGGCATCTCGGCGGCGATGTGGTCGACGGTCTTCTCCAGCCGGGGCATCGCGGCGGTGACCTGCTCGGAGAGGTTGAAAATGGCCAGCGTGAGCTCGGCGATCACGCGCGCCGAGGCGACGACGCAGACCACCAGCACCGGGACGACCAGCAAGGCCAGCACCCCGAGCCACCAGGCGTGGGCGACCGCCGCGACGATCACCACCAACCCGAGCAGCGCGGTGAGCACGGCGACCGCCAGGTAGAGCGGCGGCAGCAGGGCCGGGGTCAGTCGGGTCCGGCCGAGCCCGTGCGGCAGCGCGCGCAATGCGGACAGCCATGATTGGTCGGACATAGCTGCTAACTATAGCAAGCAGTGCGCAAGCGCGGCTCAGCCGGGGATGAGCGACCTGATCCGCAGCCGGGGCTCGCCGACGTCCTTGGCGCAGGTGAGCATCGAGTCCATGGGCAGGAACACGGTGTTGCGCACCGGGTCGCCGGGACCGCCGTCCGGCCCGGGCAGCAGGATGCGCAGCCCCTTGCCCGGCACCGTGTGGCAGGCCTGCTCGTCGAACATGCCCGGGTTGACGGTCAGCATCGGGGCCAGCGCGGCGCCGCCGCGCGGGGCCAGGGTCACCACCGGCCCCAGGCCGCCCTCCCGCACCGCCGGGCGACCCAGCGGGGCATCGTTCTGCCCGATCTCCCGCACCTCCAGGAAACCCCGCAGCCGGCAGGGCGCGGAACCCCGGTTGACCAGGCTCAGCGTGGTGTCGGTCTTGCCCATGCCGCTGCCGCCCTGGTCCGGGCCGAGCTTCAGCTCCAGCCCGTTGGCCGCGCACCAGTCCACCGGGGCCACCTGAGCGGCGGCCACCCCGGACGCGCTCAGCAACAGCACACCGAGCAGCAACAGAAAACGGTTCACGATCCCCCCAATGCGGAACGCAGGAAGTCCACCTGCAACAGCAGCAGGTTCTCCGCGACCTCCTCCTGCGGCGTCATGTGTGTCACCCCGGACAGTGGTAGCACGCTGTGCGGCCGGCCGGCCGCAAGCAACGCTGAAGACAGTCTCAGGGTGTGCGCGGCCACCACGTTGTCGTCGACCAGACCGTGGATCAACAGCAGCGGCCGGGTCAGCGCCGCCGCATCCGACAGCAGCGAGGACCGCCGGTACGCCTCCGGGTCACCTTCCGGCGTGCCCAGGTAGCGCTCGGTGTAGTGCGTGTCGTACAGCGACCAGTCGGTGACCGGCGCGCCGGCCACCGCCGCGTGGAAAACGTCCGGCCGGCGCAGCACGGCCAGCGCGGCCAGGTACCCGCCGAACGACCAGCCCCGGATGCCCACCCGGCCCAGATCCAACACCCCGGGAAACGCCGCCGAGGCCGCCGACAGCGCGCTGACCTGGTCCTCCAGCACCGGCGTGGCCAGGTCCCGGTACACCGCGCGCTCGTAGGACGGCCCGCGCCCCGGCGTCCCCCGCCCGTCCGCGACCACCACCGCAAAGCCCTGGTCGGCGAACCACTGCGAGGTCAGGAACGCCGCCCGGCTGGCCAGCACGCGCTGCGCGTGCGGCCCGCCGTAGGGGTCCATCAGCACCGGCAGCGGGCCGTCCTCGGTCCGGTACCCGGTGGGCAGCAGCACCGCCACCCGGGGTTCCGGGCCCGCCGGCGGAGCCGGCATGGGGCGGGCGCCCAGTTCGGCGCCCGACGGAGACACAGCCGGCGGCAGGACCGTCACCCTGGGCGTCAGCCCGGGCGATTCGGCCAGCGACCGGACCGGCACCGAGCCGCCGTCCGACCAGTGCACCACCGCGCGCCCGCCGTCCCGGTCCAGGTCCTGGGCGACGATCACCGTGGTGTTCCCGCCCCGCCGCCCGCCGAACACACCGGGCGCCGGGGTGAGGCAGGTCAGCCCGTCACCGGGCCGGTAGGTCCACAGCCGCGACTCGGTGGCGTCCTCGCTGGCGCTGAACAGCACCGTGTCACCGTCGGTGTCCAGCACCGACCGCACCTTGAGCGTCGGCGGGGTAACCAGGGCACCGTCCACCACCAGCCGGCGGGCGTCATCGGCGTCGGTGGTCCACACCAGCGCACCGGAGGACAGGTACGCGGGCACCCCGGGCACGATGTCCACCCACCGGGGGTCGGCTTCGGTGAGGATCTCCACGCAGCCGCCGCTCACCGGGTCCACCCGCAGGAGCCGCAGCTCGCGCTGGTCCCGGGGCTGCACGGCGATCACCAGGCCGGCCGCGTCCCAGGTCACCGCGGCCAGGTAGGGCTCCGCCGGGCTGGACCGCCAGGCCACCTGGGTGCGCCGGCCGTCCTGGGCGAGCAGGTACAGCTCGGTGACCGCGTTGGGCGTGCCGGCGGCCGGGTAGGCCAGCGCGGCGGCCGGCTGTTCCGGGCGGGCCGGGTCGGCGATGTGCCAGCGGTGTACGGCGGCGTCGTCCACCCGGGCGACCAACAGCGCGTCACCGGTGGGCGACCACCAGTAGCCGCGCATCCGGCTCATCTCCTCGGCCGCCACGAAGTCGGCCAACCCGTAACGGACCGTCGGCGACTCCGGCTCGGCCAGCGCGGTGGACGTGCCGGTGGCCAGGTCGTACAGCCACAGCGCGCCCTCGCTCACGTAGGCGACCCTGGTGCCGGCCGGGTCCGGGCGAGGGTCGATCACCCCGGGCGGCCCTTCCACCGCGCGGGGCGACTCGCCGTCCTCGGCCAGCCGGGCCAGGTGCAGGCGCCCGGCCAGGGTGAACGCGGCCAGCGTCAGCCCGGCGTCACAGGCGTAGCCGACGATGCCGCCGGCCTGCTCGCGGGACCGCTCGCGGCGGGCCCGTTCCTCCGGCGGCAGGTTCGCCTCGTCGGCGCCGAGCGCGCGGGGATCGGCGACCAGCCGCTCCCCGCCGCCGTCCCTTTCCAGCACCCACAGGCAGGTCACCGGGTCGGTGCCGCCCTGGCTGCGCAGGAACGCCACCCTGGCGCCGTCCGGGGAGATCGTGAAACCGCGCGGCGCCCCCAGGGTGAACCGCCGGGTACGGGCCTGCAGGCGCGGGAAGCTCTCGCTCACGCGTGGCATCCTGCCCCATCGCCAGATCACGAAGTAATGGCGGCCGGTCACGATCCGTGTCAGGGTCAGCGGGCGTACCGGGCTCTCACTTACCCTGAGTAGGTGGTGACGGCGAACACCGACGAGTGCCCATGAGCGGACCCCGCGGCCAATCCCGCGAGCGCCTGCTCAACGCGGCCGTGCATTACCTGGGCACCCGAGGCATCAGCGATCTCTCGCTGCGCCAGCTCGCCGACGCGCTCGGCACCAGCCACCGCATGCTGATCTACCACTTCGGGTCCAAGGAAGGCCTGGTCACCGAGGTGCTCAACACCGTGGCCCGCTCCCAGCGGGCCTGGTGGACCCAGCTGCTCACCACGACCGAGGAGGAATGGCCGCGCCGGCTGTGGCGGGCCACCGCCGACCCGGCGCTGGAGCCGTACGCCCGGCTGTTCTTCGAGCTCTACGGTCACGCGCTGCAGGGGCGCGCGCCGGCCAGGACGCTGTTCGAGCAGGACATCGAGTACTGGCTGGAGTCGGCCGCCGCCGCACTGGTCGAGGCCGGGGTACCGGCCGACCGGGCGCGCGCGCTGGCCAGGCTGGCCGTGGCCACCGCACGCGGGCTCATGCTGGACCTGCTGGCCACCGGCAACCGGGCCGCCGTGGACGACGCGTTCGAGCTGTTCGTGGACTGGTACCGGCGGTCGATGACCCCGGCGGCCCGCGCCTGACGTGCCTACCGGCCGCCGCGCAGCAGTTCGCGCAGCCAGATCAGCACCTTCCGCCCGGCGGAACCGCGCCCGAGCACGTCATAACCGAACCGCACCACCCGCGACCCGATCAGCTCCACCGCCGGCGGGTACTCGAACACCTGGCCGCCGAACTTCACCTTGAACCGGTCCGGGCCGTCCAGCTGCTCCTGGTCCACGTCGCCGGGGTTCTCGGCCGTGGTCAGGGCGCGCACCGACTCGGCGTGCAACCCGCCGAAGTCGAAGTAGTGGAAGCCGTGCGCCTTGCCCCAGGAGATCGCCTCCCAGATCATCGCGCTGGCCACGTTCAGCTTGGCCGCCTCGGTGGACGTGCGGTCCAGGCCGGTGATGCGGCTCTTCAGCACGCCGCCGCAGCCGGTCATCAGCTCGGCGGCCACCGGAGCGCCGGAGACCTCGCCGATCAGCAGCACCACGTGCCCGCCCGGCTTGAGCGCCGCGTAGAGCGACTCCTGGTAGCTCAGCGGGAACGGGGTGAAGCCCTGGTACTCGGCGGTGCTGGCGGCCAGCCCGGTGAGCAGCGGGATGTCCCGCTCGTCGCCGACCCGCACCTTCACCCCGCGCTGCGGCCACTGCCTGGTCCAGGTGCGCAGCCGGCGGCTCAGGTTGCCGCGCAGCGCCTGCTCGTCCTGGGTGAGGTCCACCCGCATGGTGGCGGCCGGCGCGATGCCCGCGATGCCGCCCTGGGAGAACCGGAAACCCCGGCGCATCAGCTCGACCGCCACGTCGTCCGCGTGCGCCGGCGGCTGCACGAACAGCGCGGTGTGCCGGCGGGCGACCCCGGCCAGCGCGTCCAGCAGCTGGCTGAGGACGGTCTGCCGGATGCTGGTCAGCCGGTGCGCCACCACCGGCCCGTACGAGACATAACCCACCCGGAGCATCCCGGCGACCTTGCGCCGCAGGACCACGGCCCCGCCGAGCACCTCGTCACCGGAGACGGCCAGCACGTACAGCGGCTCGTACCCGGCCAGCCGGCGCAGGCCGGCCCAGCCGGACAGCTGCGCCACGTCGGTCTCCGGGGTGGCCGCGACCAGCGCGTCCCATCCGGCGAGCGGTCCCGGGTCCGGCTCGCCGGTCACGACGATCCGCAGCGCGGCCAGTAGGGCCTGCTCCTGCTCCCGGTCGTCCCCCTCGTGGACGGCCTCTGCCCGGGCGGCCGGGGCGGCCGGTGGTGCGCCGTCGACGGCGCACCGGGGCGTGGAGTGGACCTGCATCGTTCTGCAACGCATCCTTCGCTGGGTGGGAGGCCGGGCAGTTCAGCCGGCCGGTGGGTTTGACCGCCGAGGCTAGGCTTTTCGTTACCCCCCGCTGAGAAGTTGGTCGTCGGTTTGCGCCTTCTGGGGGGACAGGCACTCAGCCGAACGGACCAGTCCCCTAGGCACACAAGGTGACCAGGCCGCTCATCGGCGCCCGCTAAGTTACCGGAGCATTTCCCGCGGGGGCAGCGATCGACCTAAGACACCCTCAATCGGTTATCAGCCAACCGGACAAATTCCCTGGCCAAAACGAACTAAACCGGCCGACGGTAGAACAACCGTCAGCCAATCGTCAGGTAAGCACCCGCGAGGGTAGGTCAGGCGAGGCCCAGGGCGGCGGGGGCAGCGGGGTCGGAGTCGGCCAGGAAGTCGCGGCAGCGGATGGCCTCGTCCTGCTCGCCGATCGCCTCGGCGGCCCGGGACAGCGCGCCGAGCGCGCGCAGGAAACCCTGGTTCGGGCGGTGCGCCCACGGCACCGGGCCGAAGCCCTTCCAGCCGTTGCGGCGCAGCGCATCCAGGCCCCGGTGGTAACCGGTGCGGGCGAAGGCGTAGCCGGCGACGTTCTCCCCGGCGTCCAGCGCACGCTCGGCCAGCGCGGCCCACGGGGCGCTGGCGGCCGGGTGCGCGGCGGCCACGACCGCCGGGTCCTGCCCGGCGTCCAGCGCCTCCTCCACCGAAGGGTCGGAGGGCAGCAGGGTGGGCTCGGGGCCGAGCAGGTTGCCGTGCATGCCCCGGATTCTGCCTTACCGGCCGAACCCGGGGCTCACGAGCGCGTCAGCGCAGCTTGCGACCGGCGGAGTTCAGGTTCTGGCAGGCGGTGACGATGCGGTCGGCCATGGCGACCTCGGCGGCCTTGAGGTAGGAGCGCGGGTCGTACACCTTCTTGTTGCCGACCTCGCCGTCCACCTTCAGCACGCCGTCGTAGTTGGTGAACATGTGCGTGGCGATCGGGCGGGTGAACGCGTACTGCGTGTCGGTGTCCACGTTCATCTTCACCACGCCGTAGCCGACCGCCTCGGCGATCTCCTCCGGCAGCGAGCCGGAACCGCCGTGGAACACCAGGTCGAACGGCTTGGAGCCGGCCGGCAGGCCCAGCTTCGAGATGGCCACCTCCTGGCCCTGCTTGAGGATCTCCGGGCGCAGCTTCACGTTGCCCGGCTTGTACACGCCGTGCACGTTGCCGAACGTGGCGGCCAGCAGGTAGCGGCCCTTCTCCCCGCCGCCGAGCGCCTCGATGGTGCGCTCGTAGTCGCCCGGTGTGGTGTAGAGCTTCTCGTTGATCTCGTTGGCGACGCCGTCCTCCTCGCCGCCGACCACGCCGATCTCCACCTCAAGGATGATCTTGGCTTTGGCCGCGACGGCCAGCAGCTCCTCGGCGATGGCCAGGTTCTCGGTCAGCTCCACCGCGCTGCCGTCCCACATGTGCGACTGGAACAGCGGGTTCTCCCCGCGTGCCACCCGCTCCTGGGACACCGCGAGCAGCGGGCGGACGAACCCGTCCAGCTTGTCCTTCGGGCAGTGGTCGGTGTGCAGGGCCACGTTGACCGGGTACTTGTCGGCCACCACGTGCGCGAACTCGGCCAGCGCGACCGCGCCGACGGCCATCTCCTTCACCCGGGTCCCGGAGAGGAACTCCGCGCCGCCGGTGGACACCTGGATGATCCCGTCACTCTCCGCCTCGGCGAAGCCGCGCAGCGCGGCGTTCAGCGTTTCCGAAGAGGTCACGTTGATCGCCGGGAAGGCGTACTCACCCGCCTTGGCGGAGTCGAGCATCTGGTTGTAGACCTCAGGGGAAGCGATCGGCATGGGCCCAGTATCCCCCACCAACCGACGCCCGCAACGACTACGTGGCTACTCTCGGACCGTGACCACCGAGCGGAGCACCCAACCCGTTGAGGGACTGGTGCAGCGCACGCTGACTCGGCTGCGCAGTATCGACACGGCCGCGGTGCCCACCCAGCTCAAGGCCAAGACCCTGGCCGACCTGTACGCCGAGCACCGGGTGCGCCTGGTCCGGATGGCGGTACTGCTGGTGGACCAGCCGCAGACCGCCGAGGACGTGGTGCAGGAGGCCTTCGCCGGGCTGCACCGCAACTGGTCCGGGCTGCGCGACGAGTACGCCGCCCTCGCCTACCTGCGCACCGCCGTGGTCAACGGCTCCCGCTCGGTGCTGCGCCGCCGCCGCACCGCGCGCGAGTACGTCCCGCCGCACCAGGTCACCGCCCGTTCCGCCGAGTCCATGGCGATGCTGTCGGTCGAGCACCAGTCGGTGGTGGAGGCGCTGCGCGAACTTCCGGACCGCCAGCGCGAGGTGCTGGTGCTGCGCTACTACGGCGGCATGAGCGAGGCCCAGATCGCCGAGGCCGCCGGCATCAGCCGGGGCGCGGTCAAGTCCACCGCCAGCCGTGCGCTGGACGCGATGTCCAAGCTGATGGCCGAGCGGTCCGGATCGGTCCAGTAGAGGAGCCTCCCGAGATGAGCCCGAGATGAGCCAAGCCCACCCGCCGGGCACCCGCCGCCCCGCGCCGCCGCCCCGCCCGTTCCCGTTCGGCTGGGTGCTCACCATCGCGGTGCTGCTCGGCGCGCTGGTCGGTGTCGGCCTGGCCCTGGTCTCGATCCTCTCCCCCGGGACGCTGCCCACGTTCTGACCCGCGCCGGGCCGCGCGCGCGGGACCGGTACCGTGGAGTGTTGTGAGCGACCCCGTCATCGCCCTCGCGTCCAGCACCGTGCTTGCCCTCGGGCCGAAGTGGCTGGATCCCAACTACATCATCCCGGCGCTCGGCCCGTTCGCCCTGGCCGGCCTGTGCCTGATCATCTTCGCCGAGTGCGGCCTGCTGGTCGGATTCTTCCTGCCGGGCGACTCGCTGCTGTTCACCGCCGGGCTGTTCGTCGCCACCGGCGTGCTGGACACCCCGCTGTGGCTGCTCTGCACGCTGCTCGTGGCCTGTGCGCTGCTGGGCAACATCTGCGGCTACTGGATCGGCCGAGCGGCCGGGCCGGCGATCTTCGACAAACCGGACTCGCGGCTGTTCAAGCGGGAGTACGTGGAGAAGACCCAGGAGTTCTTCGAGAAGTACGGCAACAAGGCCATCGTGCTGGGCCGGTTCGTGCCGATCGTGCGCACGTTCATCACCGTCATGGCCGGCGTGGGCAAGATGGACGCCAAGCGCTACATGACCTACTCGTTCATCGGCGGTATTGCGTGGGCGGCCGGGGTCACTCTTTTGGGATACTGGCTGGGCGGCTTCGAGTTCGTCCGGGAGCACATCGAGCTGATACTCATCGCGGTGGTGGCCATCTCGGTGCTGCCCATCGTGGTGGAGTTCGTGAAGGCCCGGCGGGAGAAGGGCCGTGCCGTGCCGACCGAAAGCCCCGCTAGCCAACCCTGATCTGGAGCGCCGTGAGCACAGAGTTGCAGGCTGTTGGATTCCTGCAGCACGCCGCACCCACGACGGTCTGGCTGGTCGTGCTCTCGTTCGTGTTCCTGGAGTGCGCGTTCATCATCGGGCTGTTCCTGCCCGGTGACTCGCTGCTCTTCGCGGCCGGCGTGGTGCTCGCCTCGCACGACTACGAGCTGGGCGCGTGGCTGCTCGCCGGGTCGGCCTCGGTGCTCGCGGTGGCCGGCAACCAGGTCGGCTACCTGATCGGCCGGCGCACCGGCACGCACATCCTGGCCCGCAAGGACGGGCGCATCCTGAACCGCGCCAACCTGAACAAGGCGCGCGCGTTCATCGACCGCTGGGGCTTCTGGTCCGTCGTCGTGGCGCGCTGGCTGCCCTGGATTCGCACGCTGGCGCCGATGATCGCCGGGGCGGCCCGGATGGACAACCGCAAGTTCATCCTGGCGAACACCGTCGGCGCGCTGGTCTGGGTGCCCACCCTGCTGCTGGCCGGGTACTACGGCGCCGGCCTGCTCAACTCGTTGCCCTGGCTCAAGCAGGCGGTCACCGTCGCGTCCGTCGCGTTCTTCATCCTGGGCACCAGCTACGGCATCTACCGGTACCGGCAGGAGATGCGCAAACCCCTGGACGAGGAGCCCGTCCCCTCCACGCCCTGAACGCGCCCCATCGGCTGGCCGGGAGAGAGTGTGCGGCCGGTCACCGGAAGCGGTTGCCGCTACCGGCATAAAAACGCCGTTACACATGCCGGAAGCGGCAATCGTTTCTCCGGACGCGCCGAACCCTCTCAGGCGCCGAGGAGACTAAGCTCTCCAGCTAGAACGATCTATCTAGTCGCCGAGCGAGGGAGAGATCCGTTGACGCGCACCGACGAGAACGAGGCGGCGCAAATCGGCCACGTCGCCCGGGCCGGTACCGGCCCGACGGGAGATCCGGCGGCGCAGCCGCCGATCCGGGTGGACGGGGCGGACCGGGTTCGGCACCGGCCGAGGGGAACGCTCCGCCGGGTCGGCACGATGATCTCCCCGTCGGCCGCGGCGGCCGGGCAGATCGCGCTGGAACGGGACGCCAGGCCCCGGGTGAACCGGCTGGTCGCGGCGACCAAGGAATGGCTCCGGGAACGCCGCAACCCGACCCGGCCGACCATGCGCGCAATGATCGCCTCCGGCCGGGGCCGGCTGGAGTGGCGGGACATCCCGGCACCGGAGACCCCGGGCCCGGACGCCGCCGTGGTCGCCCCGGTCGCCGTGGCCACCTGCGACCTGGACCGCTCGCTGGCCCTCGGCGCCACCCCGTTCCCACTGGGCTTCACCATCGGGCACGAGTGCGTGGCCGAGGTGCTCTGCGTCGGGGAACGGGTGACCACGGTGCGCCCGGGTGAGCTCGTGGTGGTGCCGTTCGAGATCAACTGCGGGAGGTGCGGGCCGTGCCGGGCCGGGCACACCAGCAACTGCGCCGGCGTGCCGCCGATCTCCATGTACGGCTTCGGCGTCGGCGGCGGGCACTGGGGCGGCGCGCTGGCCGACAAGGTCGCGGTCCCCTACGCGGACGCCATGCTGGTGCCGCTGCCCGCCGGGGTCAGCCCGGTCGCGGCGGCCAGCACGGCGGACACCATCTGCGACGCCTACCGGCACATCGCGCCGCACCTGCCGCGCCTGCTCGCCCAGGACCCGGGCACCGAGGTGCTGATCGTGGCCTGCCTCGGTGGGAAGACGCTGTTCAGCCCCAGCGTGCCGCTGTACGCCGGGCAGATCGCGCTGGCCCTGGGCGCGCCAAGGGTCCGGCTGGTGGACGGGCGGCCGGAGGTGCGCGCCGCCGCCGCCCAGCTCGGCTTCGAGGCGCTCACCCCGGACGAGCTGCGGAAGACGCCGCCGGCCGGCCTGGTGGTGTCGGCCACGGCGACCGCGAAGGGCGTGTGGGCGGCGCTGTCCGCGACCGCGCCGGACGGGGTCTGCAGCTGCGTCGGGGGACTGCACCGCACCGCGCGCATCCCGGTCACCCGGCTGTACGGACGGAACGTGACCTTCCACATCGGCCGCACCGACGTGCGCGCGCTGTTGCCCGAGGTGCTCGAGCTGATCGCCGGCGGCCGCTTCCGACCGGAACGCGTGGTGACCACCCTCGGCCCGCTCGACGACGCGCCGCGCCTGCTCGCCCGCCACTACCGCACCGGCGACTTCAAGACCATCCTCACCCGGGAACGCTGAACGGCGTACGCGCTTGTACGTATGGACGCCCGCCCGCCGCGGCCGTTGGCTAACCAGGACCAGACAACCTGGGAGGCGGAGATGACAGCGACCGAGTCGGCACCGGTGGTGAACCCGGAGGCGTTGGAGCAGCTGGTCGGCCAGGTGATCGCGGACGCGGGCGGGGCGCTGACCCTGCCGCTGGCGCTGCTGGGCGACCGGCTCGGGTTGTTCACCACGCTCGCCTCCTCCGGCCCGGTGGATCCGGCCGCACTGGCCGCCCGGACCGGGTTGTCGGAGCGTTACCTGCGGGAATGGCTGCTGGCGATGGCCGCCGCCGGCTACGTCACCTACGACGACGGCGAGGGCGAAACGGCCCGCTACCGGTTGTCGGCCGAGCAGGCCGAGGCGTTCACCAACCCGGACAGCCCGGCGTACGTGATCGGCGCCTGCCAGAACCTGACCGCCGCCACCCGGATGCTGGACCGGCTCACCGACGCCTTCCGTACCGGTGAGGGGATCGGCTGGCACGAACACCACCCGGACATGTTCGTGGGCACCGAGCGGTTCTTCCGCCCCGGCTACCTGGCCCACCTCACCGGCGAGTGGATCCCCGCGCTGACCGGCGTGCCGGAACGGCTGACCGCCGGCGGCCGGGTCGCCGACGTGGGCTGCGGGCTGGGCGCCTCCACGATCATCATGGCCCAGGCGTACCCGGCCAGCGAGTTCATCGGCGTGGACTACCACGGACCGTCGATCGAGCTGGCCCGGACCAGGGCCGCCGAAGCGGGCGTGGCCGACCGGGTGGACTTCCGGGTGGCCGGCGCCTCGGACCTCGTCGCCGACCCGGCCGGGGGATACCAGCTGATCGCGTTCTTCGACTGTCTGCATGACATGCCGGACCCGCTGGGGGCGCTCCGCGCGGCGCGGGCGGCCGTGGCCGACGACGGCCGGGTCATGCTGGTCGAGCCGATGAGCTGGGACCGGGTCGGCGACGCGCTCAACCCGCTGGGCCGGCTGCTGGCCGGCGCCTCCCTGCTGGTGTGCCTGCCCAGCGGGCTGTCCGGGCCGCCCGGCGCCGGGCTGGGCAACCAGGCCGGCCCGCGCCGGACCTGCGAGCTGGCCCGCGAGGCCGGCTTCTCGGACGCTCGGGTGGCCACGTCGACCGATTTCAATCTCGTTTACGAGCTGTCTCCGTAACGTCTCCGGGGCTTGACCTGGCCGAACCCGGGGAGGACCGTCGGCGCGGTGTACCTGCCGCACGCCTCGGTCGATCGTGCCCTCTCCCTGGTCGCCGACCTCACCGGGCTGACCGACGAGGCCGGCCTGCTCGACGCGCTGCTGCCCGGGCTGGCCGACCTGATCGGCTGTGACTTCATCACCTACACCGAGGTGGTGGAGGGTTCGCCGCCGATGGTGCGGTACATCGACCACCCGCGCGGGACGCTCACCCCGGAGGTCTGCGACGGCTTCCTGCGCCACTTCCACCAGCACCCGGTCGCCGCGTACCACCGCATCACCGGTGACGGCCGGGCCCTGCGGATGAGCGACTTCCTCACCACCGCCCAGTTCCACAAGCTCGCGCTCTACCAGGAGTGCTACCGGCCCAGGCCGGCCGAGCACATCCTCGCGGTGGGCCTGTCGCTGGGCGGCGGGCCGGTCGGCGCGTTCGCGCTGAACCGGGCCAGCGGCGAGTTCACCGAGGCCGACCGGGAGCTGCTGGACCTGCTGCGCGGCCCGCTCGGCCGGTGCCGCGCCCGGCTGCGCGCGCGGCAGGGCGCACCGGCCGGCGCCGGGAAGCTGACCAGCCGGGAGGCCCAGGTGCTCGAGCAGGTCGCGCTCGGCCGCACCAACGCGGCCATCGGCCGCTCGATCAACTGCAGCCCCCGGACCGTGTCCAAGCACCTGGAGAACATCTACAAGAAGCTTTCGGTGGCCAACCGGGCGGCCGCCGTCGCGCACACCCGGTTGGGCGTCACCAGGCCTTTGTGAGGTCGGCGTGCTGGCGCACCCAGGCGTGCATGGCGATCCCCGAAGCCACGCCGGCGTTGATCGAGCGGGTTGACCCGAACTGGGCGATGGACACGGTCAGCGCGGCGGCCGCCCGCGCCTCCGCCGACACCCCCGGCCCTTCCGCCCCGAACACCAACAGGCAGTCCCTCGGCAGCTCCGCCCGCTCCAGGCGGACCGATCCGGGGGCGTTGTCCACGACGACCGGGGTGAGCCCGTGCGCGTGGGCGAAGGCGAGCAGCTCGGCGACCGTCGGGTGGTGGTAAAGGTGCTGGTAGCGGTCGGTGACCATGGCGCCCCGGCGGTTCCACCGCGCCTTGCCGACGATGTGCACGCCGGCGGCCGCGAAGGCGTTCGCGGTGCGCACCACGGTGCCGATGTTGTGGTCGTGGGCGAAGTTCTCGATGGCCACGTGGAACGGGTGCCGGCGGGTGTCGATGTCGGCGATGATCGCCGGGCGGCCCCAGTAGCGGTAGGCGTCCACCACGTTGCGCCGGTCGCCGTCGCGCAGCAGCTCGGCGTCGTAGCGCGGGTCGTCCGGCCAGTCCTCCGGCTCACCCGGCCACGGGCCGACGCCGACCGGCTCGCCGACCGTCCACTCGGTCGGCCCGGGCTGGGCATCGGCAACCATGCCGCCCATCATCCCAGCCGGAGCCTCGGGTCAGGTGACGCGCCGCGCGTTGTGGATCGGGAAGGCGTCCACGTCGGAGATCTTCACCGGCTTGCCGGGCTCCGAGGCGTGCAGGATCTTGCCGTTGCCGATGTACATGCCGACGTGGCTGACCGGCGTGTAGTAGAAGACCATGTCGCCCGGCTGCAGGTTCTTCACCGAGACCGCCTGGCCGAACTGGGACTGCGCGGTGGAGCTGCGCGGGAGCTTGATGCCGGCCTGCTTGTACGCCCACTGCATGAGCCCGGAGCAGTCGAAGGCGTTGGGACCCCGGGCGCCCCAGATGTAGGGCTTGCCCAGCTTGGTGGCCGCGTTGCGCAGTGCTTGCGCGGCGTCCTGGTTGGCCGCGAGGCCGACGATCGGCACGCCGCCGATCTTCGCGGGCAGCTTGAGCGCCGCGTCGATCACCGACTCGACGGCGCCGGCCACCCCACCGGCGCCCGGCCCGGCCAGGCGCACCGCGCGGGACAGCGCGGCGATCTCACTGGCGTCGGTCTGGTGCATGTCGCCGGCCATCACCGTGCCGGTGCTGGAGCTGATCGGCTGGGCCGGCCCCGACGAGGAGACCGCGCCGCCGGCCACCGGGGCGGCCGGCAGGGCGTTGCTCGCCGCGGCGGGCGCGATGTGCGCCTCCGAGCCGGAGGAGGTGAAGTCGGGCAGGTCCGGGGCCTGGATCGCGGGGAAGGTGCCGGTGGCGCCGGCGGCGGCCATGCCCGCGCCGACCGTCGCGGCGGCCGCGACCGTGAACACCGAACGCGTCGGTGCCACGGCGGTCGCCGCGCCCTGGCCAGCGGCGACCGAGGCGAGGATCTCACCGACCGAACGTCCACCACTGCTCGCGCCGTGGCGTCCACCCATGGTTGTGCTCCGCGTCGGCGCGGTGCCGTAGCGGGGAGCGTGGCACCGCGTCCCCATCCTGAGTCGCAACGGCCGCCCGGGGGAATGCCGGCTGATGGGGAGACGAACCGGCCAGGCGTACCAACCGGTCGAGCACCGGCTGATGGAACACACCGTAACCGATCCGTGACCGTGTAGTGGGGATCACGCGTATAACACGCCGACGAGCGGGCCGAACCGCTCGGTGAGTGGTGACCTTAGGTGGGCAGCTCCAGGTCGGCCAGATTGAGCACGGCGCGGTACGGCAACCCCTCCGCCTCGATGGCCTCACGGGCACCGGTGTCCCGGTCCACCACGGTGGCCACGCCGACGATCTCCGCGCCGGTCTCCCGCACCGCCCGCACCGCCTGCAGCACCGATCCGCCGGTGGTCGAGGTGTCCTCCACCACCAGCACCCGCCGGCCGGCGATGTCCGGCCCCTCCACGCGGCGCTGCAGGCCGTGCGCCTTGGTCTCCTTGCGCACCACGAACGCGTCCAGCGCGACCCCGTCCAGCCCGGCGGAGTGCAGCATGGCGGTGGCCACCGGGTCGGCGCCCAGGGTCAGCCCGCCGACCGCCTCGTACGGCCAGTCGGAGGTGAGCAGCCGCACCAACCGGCCGATCAGCGGCGCGGCCTCGTGGTGCAGGGTGGCCCGGCGCAGGTCCACGTAGTAGTCCGCCTCGGCGCCCGAGGCGAGCGTGACCCGCCCGTGCACCACGGCCAGCTCGCGCACCAGCACCGCCAGCCGGTCCCGGTCCCGATCCGCCGGACCCCCGCCAATCGTCACGCCCGCTTCCCTTCGAACCGCTTGGCCAGCTTCCGCACCACCGGGCGGGGCAGCACGTCGATCGCCGCCACCAACGCCTTGTACGTCACGCTGGGCACGGAGATGACCCGGCCCCTCGCCAGGTCGGCCAGGCAGTCGGCGACCACCCGGTCGGCATCCAACCAGAGCGGCCCGGTGCGCGCGCCGACGTCCATCCCGGCCCGCTGGTGGAACTCGGTGCGCACGAAGCCCGGGCACAGCGCCATCACGCGCACCCCGGTTCCGCCCACCGCCCCGGCCAGCCCCTCGCTGAACGTGGTCACCCAGGCCTTGCTGGCGCCGTAGGTGGCGCTGCGCGAGACGGCGAACCCGGCCACGCTGGACACGTTCACCACCGCCCCGCGACCGCGTCGCACCATGCCGGGCAGCGCCGCGTGGGTCAGCAGCAGCACGCTGGTCACGTTGATGTCCAGCAGGCGCTGCTGGTCCTGGGCGGAGAGCTCCAGGAACTCGCCGTTCAGCGCGATGCCGGCATTGTTGACCAGCAGGTCCACCCCGGGGTCGGTCAGCCGCTCGGCCACCGCCGCGCGGCCTGCCTCGGTGGCCAGGTCGGCGGTGAGCACCTCGACCTCCACGCGGTGCCGCGCGCCCAGCTCGTCGGCCATCGCGGTCAGCCGGGCGGTGTCCCGGGCCACCAGCACCAGCCGGTCGTGCTCGGCGGCCAGCCGGCGGGCGAACGCGGCCCCCAGCCCGGCCGAGGCGCCGGTGACCAACGCACTGGTCAACGCGGGCCCGGGCCGGTTCCGTTGCTGGCGCCCTTGCCGAACCCGATGATGTCCAGGTCGTCCGCCTCCGCCTTGTCGGCGGCGGCCTTCTCGGCGGCGGAACACTCGGCGGCGGCCTTGCTGGTGGCCGCCCGGTCCAGCGCGGCCCGCTCGGCGGCGGCTCGTTCCGCGGCGGCCCGCTCGGCGGCCGCGCGGGAAGCTACGGAACGCTCCCGAGGGGAAAGCCCGCCCTCGGTCCGGATCGGCCGGACGACCGCCGGTTTGCTCTCGTCCTCCGGCTCCTCCGGCGGCTGGCCCTCGGCCGCCGGGGCCTCGTCGACCTCCACCTCGGCATCCGCGTCGGCGCCGGCATCCGCGTCGGCGCCGGCCGGCCGGTTTCCTCGCGCCTGGCCGGCGCTGGCCTGGCCGCGCTCGGCCCAGTAGGTCTCCTCCCGCTCGCCCTCGGCGCCGGGCTCCTCCTCCAGGTCCTCGTCCAGTTCCTCGGTCAGCTGCCCGCGGTCGCTCCCGCCCCGGAGCGGCTCGGTGACGTCGCCGGAGCGGTCCAGGTTGCCCAGCGAGGTGGTCACCCCGGTGCGGCCGGAAAGCGAGCGCGCCCAGGTGGCGGCGGACGAACCGGATAACGACGTCGGCCCGGCCGGCAGCGCGCCCGGCCCGCCCCGGGACGCCTCCTCCAGCGCGCCGGCCACCTCGACCAGCTGGTCCAGCAGGTCCTGCAGCTGCTCGGGCTCGTAGTCCAGCGGGGCGGTGCACAGCACCCAGGACTCCTCGGCCCACAGCAGCTCGATGTCGTCGCCCACCGCGTCGGCCGCGCGCACCAGCCGGGGCGTGAGCAGCGGGCGGACCACGGCGGCGTCGGTCACGAAGGCGTAGCGCTGGCCGACCGGCTCCAGCAGGTCCAGGCCGGCGTCATCGGGCAGCGGGGCGGACGGCAGGCGCAGCTCGAACGCGCCGCCGAGGGTGTTCCGGCGTTGCACCGCGACCACCACCGAGGTGAGGCGCCCGGCCTGCTCGTGGTCGAACACGTAGATCAGCCGGCGCCCTTCCGGGGTCGGCACGGAACCGGTGACCAGGTTGCGCGCCACCCCCGGTCCGCCCTGGTGAATGGTGCCGTAGCGCCACCGGCTGGGCAGTACCGGATCGCTGTCCAGGTACTCCCATTCCTTCTCGGCCGCCCATCGCCCACGGTCCCGGGACTGCGCGCCGCCGGCGCGCTGGTCGGCCCGCAGAAGCAGCAGCCCGAGGACGAGCGCGACGGCGGCGATGACGAACCACACCGACGTCGGGATACCCACCCGGGCCACAATAGCGACATTGATTCGTTATATCGATCCCCCGCGCCGGGAGTCGCACCGAGCCGTTACTCCCGGCCGGCGACCGGCGCGGCGGCCAGCTTCCGGTCCCCCGAGTTGGCCTGTTTGCCGAGTTCGACGGCATCGCCGGCGTCCGGGGCCAGGCCCGGGGGCGGCGGCGCCTTCGGTCGCTCCAGCTTCGGCCGGTTGCCGAGTTCCCCCTGGTCCGCGAGCTCGGTCAACCGCTCGGAACCCCGGTTCAGGCGCCCCGCGGTGTCGGCGTACTCGTCCCCGGCCTTCCTGGTCGCGTCGGCGGCGCGGCGCACGGGACCCGCCTGCCCCAGCCGCCCGACCCGGTCGGCCAGCTTCGCCAGCCCCTCGGCGGCCTTGCTGAGCACGCGGTACAGCTTGGCGATCCGGGCCGTCAGCTTCGCGGCCAGCCGGGTCGCCTCGATCACCGCCTGAGCCACCCAGCCACCGACGCTGATCCCGGCGCTGACCAGGGCCAACAGCCCGGCCGCAACCGCACTGACCGCGAGCTTCCCGATCCAGTCCGCGATGGTGTCGCGGATGATCGCCCGCTCGGTGGCCACCAGGACGCCGTTCACCATGATCTGCTCGGACAGCTCGGCGGAGGCCGCCGACGCGTCCCTGATCTCGGCCACCTGCCGCGCCGTGGCCGATCGGTACGCCTCGGAGGCCACGCCCTGCCAACCGGCCAGCCCGGTGAGCCCCTGTTCCCGTTGGTCGGCCGTCTCGGACAGGTGCTTCGAGACGTTCTGCCAGGTGAGAGCGTGCGCCTGAATCTGCGCGGCGTCACCGGTGAGCACCTCCAACGGCTCGCGCAGGAAGGCGAGGTGCTCGATCAGCCAGCCGACCCCGGCGCTGGCCAGCGCCTGCAGCGGGTCGGTGGTGTCCTCGATGAGGTTGAGCACCCCGCCGGTCGCGGCCAGCCCGGCGCCGGCTGGGTCGCCGTCCCGGATCCCCTGGACAGTGTCGGCTACGTCGGAGACGATTCCGGCGCCCTCGAACCGTCCCGGCGACTCTGGTTGGACAATGAGCGGGTTGGGCTGGTCGGCCATTGCGGGACTCCCCCGAGTTGCATTGCCGGTCCGGCGTTGGTCTGCTCTTTCGCCGATTCTCCTGACCGATCGTTGCGGTCGGCGTCGTTGCGGTCGGCGCGCTCCTGCCGGTCCACCTGGCGGTCGGCGCGTTCGTAGTCCCGGTCGGCGTGGCGGTGGTCACGCTCCAGGCGGTCGTGCTCGCGGTCCAGCCGGTCCCGCTCCCGGTCCAGCCCGTCCAGCTCACGCTCGATCCGCTTGCGCTCCGCCTTGCCCGGGTCGTCGTGCAGCCGGTGCTCCAGGTCCTCGCGGCGGCCGTCCAGCGCGTTCTGCCGCTGTTCGTTGCGGCCCAGCGCGTCGTCCAACCGGTCCAGCTTCCGCTCGGCCTCCCGGCGCCCGTCCAGCGCGTCCTTGAGACCGCTGTTGGCCGTGCGCTCCTGGTCGGGTCGGGTGCCGTCCTTCTCCGCCGGGCCGCCGCTTCCCCCGGATCCCCTGTCCCCCGGGGTCTTGCCGCCGCTCCCCCCGGCGTCCTTGCCCGAAGGGCCGCCGCCACCGCCGTTGCCCCCGGGGGCCTTCCCGGAAGGACCGCCGCCCGGCGTTCCCGGGGCCGGAGTGTTCGGGATCGGCCGCTGGTCGCCCGGCCGCATGTCGACGTCGTTGCCCTGCGGGTAGGTCCGGTTCATCCGCCGGCTCAGCTCGAGCTCGTTGCCGAGGTAGGCGATCCGGGTGTCCTTGATCCGCGTGCCGTCCGCGTTGACCGCCTGGGCCAGCTGGTTCACCGCCTGCGCGGCCTTCGTCTCGGCGTCGGCCGTGCGCGCCGCGAAGATCTGGCCGATGAGCCCGTAGGCGGCGGGGGAAATGGGCGAGGCGGCCCGCGTGGCCTGCCGCATGCGCCCGGAAAGTCCGTTCAGGTGGGTCTCGTGCTTGGCCAGGTCCTCGTCGGCGACCCGGTACCGGTCGGCCGGGGAGGTCATGGCCGCAACCGCTCCAGGCCGGCGTCGCCGAGCAGCGGCCGCAGCGCCTCCTCGGTGTGCCGGGTGACGTCGGCCCGCGCCCGGCGGACCGCGTCCAGCACGGCGTCGGCCAGACGGGGCCGAGACAGGTCGTCGGCGCGCTCGGTGAAGATGAGTTGGCGAAGCCCGCCGTCCCGGTCGACGGTGACCGTGACCGCGCCGTTCGCGCTGGACACGGTGGCGCTGACGGACCGCAGTGCATCCTGGGCCTGCCTGGCCCGGGCCTCCAGCTCGCCGATCCGCCGCTGGTAGTCGGCCATCCAGCTCGTCGCGTCCATGCGCCGAATGTAGGAGAGCACCCCCTCCTCCCGTGGCGAAACGGGAAAACTCCAAACTGTCAGACCCCCGAGGCATCCTTGACTCGAACGTTTCTTCGACTCGAGGCGGCTGCCGTGCCCGACTTGCTCCCGTTCGCCGAAGCCGTCCGCGCGGACCGGCGCCGGTTCTCCCCCGGCCGCCGCACACCCCGTCGCCGATCCCGTGCGAGTGCCGGATCGACATCGGTTACCCGGACGCGCCGGCCGGAGTTTGCCTGGAACGGCCCCCGGCCGGGTGGCGCCCGGCTACCCTCGGCCGGCGATGGACCAACCACCGCGCTTCACCCGCCGAGGCCCGCTGCGCCCGCCGCCCGCCGACCAAGCCACCCGAACCCGGTGGCCGGTCCGGGTCGCGGCCGGGGTAGGCCTGCTGGCCGCGATCGGGCTGCTCTGGCCGTTCGCCGGGTGGAACTGGTGGCCCGTGGTCATCGGGCTGGGCGTGCTGGTGCTGCTCTACCTTTCGCGGCTGGACCGGTTGCTGCTGGGCTGGGCGCCGCACCTGGCCGGCCTGGTCACCGTCGTGCTGATGGCCGCGCGCAGCGACCCGTGGGCCTGGGGCCTGGCGGCCGGGTTGGCGCTGCTCGGGGTCGGCCTGGCCCGGCTGCCGGTGAACCCGAGCTCGCGGCGGTGGTGGCCGGTGGCGGCCGGCGGGCTGGCGGTGCTGGTGTTCGGCGCGGGCTACGCGGTCGTGCACTACCGGACCGCCGAGCAGCAGCGCGCCGAGCAGCGCGCGGCCGACTCGCACTACACCGCCGGCCGGGCCGCACTGCCCGCCGAGCTGGTGTTCGCCGCGATCACCTCGGACATCGCTTCCGGCGACGAGATCAAGGCGTGCGGACTGCTCGGCACGCCCGCCGGAGCGCAGTTCGCCGCCTCGGCGGGAGCGCCGGACTGCCCGGGCGCGGTGCGTGCGCTGCGCCCCCAGGTGCGCGACCCGTACGCCTACGCCAACCCCAGGATGTCCCGGGGCGTGGTCAGCAAGCGCGCCGACGGAACGGCGAGCGTGGACGGCTGCGCGGTGTGGCCGTCCGCCGGCAGCGCGCCCGGTCCCCGCCTCGGCCGCCTGGACCTGCGCCTCTACGAGGGCAGCCGGTACGTGATCACCGGTTACACGCCCTGCCAGCAGTAACTACTCGCCCGGTTTGGCGGGGGTGTCCTCGGCCGGGGCTTGCGCCGGGGTCGCCTCGGGGGCGGTGGACTTGCCGTTGGTGTGCGGGTCGCCGCGCTTGACCGCCTCGAGCAGCATCTGTGAGACGTCCAGCACCTGGACGTCCTCGCCCACGCCGGCGTTCTGCTTCTCGGTGAGGCCGTCGGTGAGCATCACCCGGCAGAACGGGCAGCCGGTGGCGATCTGCTTGGCCTCGGTGGCCAGGGCCTCCTCGGTGCGGGCCAGGTTGACCCGCTTGCCGATGTGCTCCTCCATCCACATCCGCGCGCCGCCGGCGCCGCAGCACATCGAGCGGTCCGCGTGCCGAGGCATCTCGGTGAGCTGCGCGCCGGCCGCACCGACCAGCTCGCGCGGCGGCGCGTAGACCTCGTTGTGCCGGCCCAGGTAGCAGGGGTCGTGGAAGGTGACCGGTGCACCCGTGTCCGCGGCGGGCGCGGCCACCGGGACCAGCTTGCCCTCCCGGACCAGCTTGTTCAGCAGCTGCGTGTGGTGCACCACCTCGTAGTGGCCGTCCAGCTGCGGGTACTCCCGGCCCAGGGTGTTCATGCAGTGCGGGCAGGTGGTGACGATCTTGCGCTTGCCCGGCTCGCGGCCCTCGAACACCGAGTTGAGCACCTCGACGTTCTGCTGCGCCATCATCTGGAACAGGAACTCGTTGCCGGAACGGCGCGCCGGGTCACCGGTGCAGCCCTCGTCGGTGCCCAGCACCACGTACTTCACGCCGGCCCGGTGCAGCAGCTCGGCGGTGGCCCGCACGGTCTTCTTCGCGTTGTCGTCGAACGCGCCGGCACAGCCGATCCAGTACAGGTACTCGGTGTCGTCGGTCAGCTCGCCGTCGAACACCGGGACCTCGAAGTCCAGCCCCTTGGTCCAGTCCAGCCGCTCCTTGTTGTTCTGCCCCCAGGGGTTGCCCTTGTTCTCCAGGTTGCGGAACAGCACGCCCAGCTCGGAGGGGAACTCCGACTCGATCATGACCTGGTGGCGGCGCATGTCAATGATGTGGTCCACGTGCTCGATGTCCACCGGGCACTGCTCCACACAGGCACCGCAGGAGGTGCAGGACCACAGCACGTCCGGGTCGATGACACCGCCGGCCTCGGCGGTGCCCACCAGCGGCCGCGCCGCCTGGTCCGGCCCGGAGCCGCGCACCCGCTCGAACCCGGACTCCGGCACGCCGTGCCCATTGCGTTCACCCGAAGTGATCTCGACCGAGCCCTCTTCCGGCATGTCCTTGCCGCCGATCAGGTACGGGGCCTTGGCGAACAGGTGATCCCGCAGGTCCATGATCACGAGCTTCGGGGAGAGCGGCTTGCCGGTGTTCCACGCCGGGCACTGCGACTGGCAGCGACCACACTCGGTGCAGGTGGCGAAGTCCAGCATGCCCTTCCAGGTGAAGTCCTCCACCTTCCCCCGGCCGAAGATGTCGTCCTCGTCCGGGTCCTCGAAGTCGATCTCCTTGCCGCGCGAGGTCATCGGCAGCAACGGGCCGAGGCCCTTGGGCAGCCGCTTGGCCGACACGTTGATCGGCGCCACGAAGATGTGCAGGTGCTTCGAGTAGAGCACGATGATCAGGAACGCCAGCATCACGCCGATGTGCAGGATCAGCCCGACGGTCTCCAGCCAGAAGTACGCGGTGTGGGACAGCCCGGTGAACAGCTGGCCCAGCCCGATGGAGGCGAACGCCCCGGACGTGTACGGCAGGTTCCCGGCGGCCGAGGCGACCGCGCGGAAGAAGAACAACGTCCAGACCACGTTGAAGATCATGAAGAGGATGAACCAGGCCGGCCCGGTGTGCGAGCCGTAGAACCGGGAATCCCGCTGCCGGCGCTCCGGCGCCTGCCGGACCCGGATCCACGCGAACACGCCCAGCGAGATCAACACAGCCACCGCGATGAAGTCCTGCAGGAACCCGAGGGCGGCCCAGTGGCCGATGAACGGGATTGCGAACTGGGCGTCGAACAGCGCGCCGTACGCCTCGATGTAGACGGTGAGCAGCAGCACGAACGCCCAGAAGGTGAAGAAGTGCGCCAGGCCGGGGATCGACCATTTCAGCAGCTTGCGCTGCCCGAACACCTCGACCAACTGGGTGCGCAACCGCGCGCCGAGCTGGTCCGTGCGGTCGTGCGCGGGTTGCCCCGAGCTGATCAGCTTGTACAGCCACCAGGCCCGCCGGCCGGCGATGGCGAGCACGATCACCGTTACGGCCAGGCCGATCACCAATCGCGCGATCACGGCAGTTCCTCCCTGGTCTGTTGCGGTGAGGGTAGACCCCGCGTCACCAGGCCGCTTGACATGCCACGCATTAATCCACCCTTACTTACTGGAGAGTAACAAGCGGGCGAGGCGGCGCCGGAGCGTCGTCCGTCACCCTCCGGACGCGCCAGGTCACCCAGTTCGGTTGCTCTGTGAGTGGATGGAATGAGGGCGTTCCGGCGCCTCATTCACCCGTGTGGGGGATTATGCGCACGGGCGGTATACCGGCCGAGCGTACTTTCTGGTGCTACCCCCGCCTGGCCTCCCACGTCTGGGGCTTCCGCCGCCTTAGTATCCGTCACGCCGACGCGACCACCCCCCGGCGCGGCGGCCTTTGCTGACGTGAGGAGCCGTAATGACCAGCCTGTACGCCGCCGCGTCTGGCTTCGTGATCCTGGCGCAGGAGCACAAACTCGGCACCAACAACCTGCAGCAGTGGATCACCGACAACATCGTGCCGTTACTGCTGCTCTCCATCGCGGTCATCCTGCTGTGGATCGGCGGGCGCGGTGACAATGCCGGCGTGGCGCGGCGCAGCGTCGGCCTGGTCGTGGGGCTGGTCGCCCTGGGTATCGCCCTTTCCGGCCAGGCCAGCGAAGTGGGTAAGTTCTTCGCGAGTTTGATCGTCGGGTGAGACCGCGTTGCGGGTGCGAACTGACGACGAGATCTATCGGATCGACCAGGTGTGGCTCGGTCCACCGCGCGCCACGTTCCCGTGGCGGGCGACCTACGCCAGCTATCTGACCGGGTTTGTGATTTTCATCGTGGTGCTGTTCGTGCAGCGCCGGGTGGGCATCAGCTTCAACGTCATCCCCACCGCGTGGGCGTTGGTGATCACAGTTGCGCTCACCCGGCTGATCTCCCGCAAGGTGAACTACGAAAAGGGTGTGCTGCACCTGTTCGAACACTTCTGGTACGAGGTCACCGGCCCCCGGCAGCGCACCGCGACGCGCGCCACCGGGGTGCGCAACGGGCACGTCCGGGTGCGGCGCGAGCTCACCGAACCACCGAGCAGGCGCCCGAAGCGCGCCGGGCGGGCGGGCAGATCGTGATGTTCGGCAAGCGCCCGAGCGACACCGGACGACGGCCGGTCCGTTCCTCCGGGAGCGCCGGCCGGACCGGCGCGAGCGGAGTTCGCGACGCGCGCTACGGCAGAACGAACGGCGCCGGTGGCGGCTGGGCCGGCGGAAGCCGAACCGGGGAAGACGGCCGGCCCCACCCGGGCGACGGTGGCCACGGATACCCCGGCACCGGGAACGGCCACTCCGGCACAGGCGGCGGACGTTCCGGGAACGGTCACACGGCCGCCCGGACCAGCAGCGGCAAGGGCCGGACCAGCGGCAACGGCCAGGCCGGGAGCAAGGCTCAGGCCTCGAGCAACGGCAAGAGCCGGGCCGGTAGCGCGGCCAAAAGCCGCAGCGGCGCCGCCACGGGTCGCGGCGGTACCGCGTATGGCAACGGCGGCAACGGGGTTCCGGACGGTTCCGCCCGGGGACCAGCGGCTGGTTCAGGACGCGGGTCGGCGAACGGTTCCGGGCGAGGGTCGGCGAACGGTTCCGGGCGGGGCTCGGCGAACGGGGCGGCCGGTGGGTCGGGGGCCAGGCCGGCATCGGCAAGGGCGGCCGGGACCAAGTCGGCCGGGACCAAGTCGGCCGCCGCCAAGTCGGCCCGCACGCCGAAGCCCCAGCCGCAGCGGGTCAAGCCGAAGGCCAAACCGGCCAAGAAGGACACCCGCAAGGGCTCGCGGTCGCTGGCCGGGGAGTCCGGGCTGCCGCGTTACCAGTCCCCGATCAACCTGCGCAGCATCGACGGCCACCTGACCCGCACCGGCACCCAGGTGATGGCCTGGTACCGGTTGGCCCCGCAGGCGTGGAGCTTCCGCAGCGACAACCAGCGTGAGCTGCTCATCCACCAGATCGCCGCGCAACTGGGCGAGCTGCAGGGCCGGTGGCTGCACCTGCGGGTGACCACCCGGCCGTACCCGGTGCACATGTGGGCCGAGGCGTTCGACCACAACGCGCTCGGCCGGCCGCCGGACGTGGCCGGGGCGCTCGGCTGGGACGGGTTCCTGGAGGGCGAGCAGCGACACCTGATGGGCCTGTCCATGTCGGACAAGGAGGTCTTCCTCGGCGTGGAGATCTCCGGTCGGGGGACGCTGGACCGCTGGGTGGAGCGGGCCGCGCCGGTACTCGGCCGGCTGGTGCCGGGCGCGGTGGAGGCCGAGCTGGCCGCGCTGAACACCGAGGTCCGGCACGTGGACGATCTGGTCGCCGGCACCGGGCTGGACGCGGTCCCGGCGCAGGCCGACGACATCGCCTGGCTGATGCACCGTTCCTGCGCGCTGGGCCTGCCCGCGCCCCGGACGCTCACCGTTCCGGGCGGGCACCCCGCCGCGCGCTGGGAGACCGAGGACCTGGCCGCGTTCACCGACGGCGTCGAGCTGCACCAGGAGCCGTACTCGCCGACCGTGCGGGTGGTCGGCCGGCTGCGCAGCCAGACGGTCACGCGGCACGTGGCGGTGCTCTCCATCGGGTTGATGGACGGGCTGCGCATCCCCGAGGTGGACGACCCGTGGATGCAGCGCAGCGACCGGCTGTCCTTCCCGGTGGAGTGGTCGGCGCGGATGTACATCCGGCGGCCCGAGGAGGTCAGCGGCGAGCTGCAGCGCCAGATGGGCAAGGTGCGCTCGCAGATCCGGCACTACACGCACGACCACGACCTGGACCCGCCGATGTCGCTGGCCCGGCAGGCCGACCGGGTGCTGGAGATCGAGGACGAGCTGTCCGGCGGGCTGACCCAGTCGAACACCCGGCTGTACGGGTGGTGGCGGGTCGCGGTGGCCGGCCGGGACGAGGCCGAGGCCGTGTCCCGGGCGCAGCAGCTGCTGGAGGTCTACCGGCCGAAGGTGGCCATCGAGCACCCGGAGGCCCAGTACAAGTACGCGCGCGAGTTCATCCCCGGCGAGCCGCTGGCTTCCACGGCGTACCGCCGGCGCGGCTCGGTGACCTGGGCGGCAGCGGCCGTGCCGGCGGCCACGGCGGCCGTCGGCGACCGGCGCGGCATCATGCTCGGCGAGACCTGCACGGCCACCCGGCGCCCGGTGGCCTGGGACCCGTGGATGGCGCAGGAGGTGCGCCGGGCCTCCGGCCTGACGGCGATCGTCGGCGGGCTGGGTTCCGGGAAGTCGTTCCTCACCGGGCTGATCGTCTACAAGACCATCCGGGCCGGGGCGCAGTGGACGGTGCTGGACCCGTCCGGCCCGCTGGCCGAGCTGACCCGGCTGCCCGAGCTGGCGCCGTTCTCCCGGCACATCAACCTGCTGCGCGCCGACCCGGGCATCCTGAACCCGTACCGGGTGGTCGCCGAGCCGCGGCCGGAGCACTTCCTCGAGGACGAGGACCCCGAGCGGGCCTGGCGCCGGGAGCGCTCGCTGGCCGCCGCCACCCGGCGGCGACTGGTGCTGGACGTGCTCACCGGGCTGCTGCCGTTCGACGTGGCCCGGCTGCCGCACACCCGGATCGTGCTGCTGCGCGCGGTGCGCGAGGTCGGCGGTGCACCGGACCGCAACCCGGCACAGGTCATCGAGGTGCTGCGGCGGCACGCGCGGGAGGGCGAGGACCACGCCGGCGTGGTCGCCGACTTCCTGTCCGAGCGCCGGGAGCTGCCGCAGGCCGCGCTGCTGTTCCCGGACGAGTCGCGGGACGACCCGTGGCGCGCGGACCGGGAGTACCGGCTGACCGTGCTGACCATGCAGGGCATGACGCTGCCCCGGCCGGGATCGCCGCGCGAAGAGTGGACGGACAACGAGTCGCTGGCCGTCGAGCTGCTGAACCTGGCGTCCTGGCTGACCCAGCGCACCATCTACGACGCCAACCGGAACCTGCGCAAGGGCGTCGCGCTGGACGAGTCCCACTTCCTCTCCCAGGTGCCGACCGGCAAGGTGCTGATCGACCGGCTGGCCCGGGACTCCCGGAAGTTCAATGTGCGGGCGTTGTTCGCCTCGCAGCTGGCCGGCGACCTGTTGCGGGTTTCCGGGTTCGCCTCGCTGGTGAACGCGGTGTTCGTCGGGCGCACCGACGACGAGGTGGCGCAGGCGGAGGCGCTGCGGCTGCTGCGGGTGCCGACCGGCGTGGGCTACGAGGCGATGCTCGGCACCCTTTCACCCCGGCCCAGGCACGACGACCGGCCGGACGACACGCCCCGGCAGTTCGTCTTCGCGGACGGCCACGGCGGGGTGGAGAAGATCCGCATCGACATGGAGGCGCCGCATTTGGGGCACCTGGCCGAGGCGCTGGACACCAACCCGGACGCCGCGCGCGTGGTCTCCCCGGTCGCCCCCTCGCCGGCCATCGGCCGGTCCGGGGTGCCCGCGCTGGAGCCGGGCGGCGGCCCCCGCGAGCTGCCCGAACCGCATGACGCGGACGACATGGACGACATGGAGCTGGAGGACTTCACCGAGCACGCCGATCTGGCCGCCCGCGGCGGGACCGACCCCGGCGCCAACACGCACACCGGATACGACCCCCGCACCGAGGTGGAGCGCACCGCGTCCCGTGGCGGCATCGCGCAACCGGCCGACTTCGGGCAGCCGGACGACGAGGAGATCGACCTGCTCGACGACCTCGACGAACTGGACCCGGCGCCCGAGCGGGTCCGATGACTTCCACCCAACGCCGAAGACGCTATGGCTCTGCGCACATATACGCAGCGGCCGCCGCCCGCGTGACGGCGGCCGCTCGGCGTCCCGTCTCCGGCCGCGCGTCCGGTTATTGCGTATTTCCACGCAGAGCCAAAGCGTCCCGAAGCACTCCCCGGAACCGCCGGCTCCTCCGGAGAATTGTGCCGGCCGGGCTGCTCGTGGCGCTGCTCATGATGTCCTCGTTGCTCGGCGGGCAGGCCTGGGCGGCGCCGTTCGACTGCAAGGAGGCACCGGAACCGGACCGGCCGGGCTCCGGACTCGTCGGCTCGCTGGACCCGGCGGTGAACGCGGGCGCGCCGGGCAGCGTCTACAACGAGGTCGGCTACTCCGGGCTGGTCTGGCACACCTACGACCTGGGCTGCGGCGGCTCGGTTTCCGACCCTTCGGTGGCCACCGACACCTGGCTGGGCAACCAGACGTTCAACATCGCCAAGTTCATCGTGGGCGGCGTCAACTGGGCGCACTACCTGCTGGCCCGGGGCGGCGAGGTGCTGACCCCGCTGGACAAGGTGATCGAGCAGGGCACCAAGGCGATGTACGACGGCGTGTTCAGCACGCTGATCGGGCCGGCACTGCTGCTGCTCGCGCTGGCCCTGCTCATGCTGGCACTGCGCGGCGACCTGGCCCGGCAGGCCCAGCGGGCCGGGTTCGCGCTGCTCGCCCTGATGCTCGGCGCCGCGGCCTACCTGGCCCCGGTGAACTGGGCGAAGGCCGCCGACGGGCTGCTGCTGGACGGCATCACCCAGATGCAGGAGGGGTTCCTCTCCCCACTCGGCCGGGGCGACGTGAACACGCTGCCCACCGTGCTGACCGACCGGGTCATCTACGACAACTGGCTGCGCGGCGAGTTCGGCGCGCCGAACGACCCGAAGGCCGTCGAGCTGGGCCGGGAGCTGCTGCGCACGCAGACCTTCACCAACGACGACGTCTACCAAGGCAAGATCACCCAGGCCGACGTGGACGCCAAGAAGAAGGCGTTCGCCGACGTCGCGGGCAAGATGGGCGAGCGCTACCCGTACTTCCAGGGCAAGTCCGGCAGCCGGATCGGGGTCAGCGTGCTCGCGGTGATCCAGGCCGTATGCATCGGGCTTTTCCAGCTGCTGTCCAAGGTGCTGGTGCTGGTCGCCATGTTGCTGCTGCGGCTGCTGGTGATGACGCTGCCGGTGATCGCGGTGCTGGGCGTGCTCAAGCCCGAGGTGCTGCCCATGGTGGCCAAGGTCGCGGGTTCCGCGCTGGTCAACACGCTGCTGGTGGGCGCGCTGGCCGGGCTGCACGCGCTGCTCGTGGTGTCGCTGTTCAAGCCGGACTCCGGGGTGGACCTGTGGCTGTCGCTGCTGGTCACCGGGGTCACCACGGTGGTGCTGTGGGCGGTGGCGCGGCCGCTGCGCCGGCTGGTGTCGATGGTGTCGCTGACCCGCGAGCAGTTCGGCGGGGTGGTGCCCGGCGCCGGTGACGGCCCGGTTTCCCGGATGTGGAACCGGTTGCGCGGCGCGCAGCCGGACGAGCGGCAACAGCGCTGGTGGGACGAGCGGCGGGCGGAGGCCTCGGGCCCGGCGGAGCCCAGCGCCCACCGCCCGGAGTCGGTCTACGCCAGCGCCTCGGTGGTTTCGGAGCAGCGCTACGCCGGCGGTTGGCGTCCGGGCCAACGCGAAGTGGGCACACCGGAGTCCGCCCAGCTCGGCCCGGCGCCGGACCGGCGGGCGCTCACGGCCGGCGGCTTCGGCGGCATCGGCGGGCTCGGTGGTTTCCCCAGCGGCCTGAACGGCCCGGACGCGGTGGAGATGGACGAGCGGGTGATCTACCGCCGGCCCGGCGCGCGCACCGACCCGTACGCCGACCGCGACCAGCCGGTGCAGGCCGAGCTCGTCGACGGCGTCCCGGTGTACCGGATCTACCGCCCCCGCCCCAGCCAGCCCAGTTACCCCTACCGCGGAGGTGACTAAGCCGTGCCGATCAGATCGCCCAAGGGAAGGGGCGCGGCCTACCGCGTCTTCTGGCAGTGGCCACTGCGCTCGCCGGCCCGGCTGTTCGGCTGCGTGGTGGCGCTGCTCGCGTTGGCCATCGGGGCGAACGCGGCGTTCGGGCTGCTGCCGAGCAAGGCGGAGCGGGGCGGGGTGTTCGGCTCGGCGCGGCACGCCGCCCCGGGCAGCTCCGGTACCGCTCCCGGGGCGACCGGCCTCGCGCCCACCGAGGGCCAGCCGAACCGGCTCCCCCCGGTCGCCGAGCTGACCCCGCGCGCGCTGCCGCCCGCGCAGGCGCCGCCCGCCGCACTGACCGTCGCGGCCAAGTGGACGAAGGCCTGGGCCCACCACCCGCCGGGCACCAGCACGGCGAGCTGGGTCACCGGGCTGCGCCCGTACACCACCGAGGAGTACCTGGGCGTGCTGTCCACGGTGGATCCGGCGAACATCCCGGCGACGGCGGTCACCGGGCCGGCCAGGGCCACCGTGGTCGCGCCCAGCTCGGTGCGGGTGCAGGTGCCGACCGACGCGGTCAACCTGGTCGTGCTGGTGGTCAACACCGGCGGTGAGTGGCGGGTGGCCGGGTACGACCGGGCCGAGACCGCGAACACCCGGTAAGCGGTACCCCGTGACCTCGCCGCTGCGTGGCTTCCGATTCCTGCGGCTGTTCCTGCCGCTGGTGGCGATCGCGGCGGCGCTGGCGGTGTTCCTGGGCGTCGGCCTGATCATCAGCTTCGGCGGGATGGGCGGGCTGCGCGGCGGCAGTGGCTGCGACCCGGTCAGCTACGGCCCGTCCGGCTCGGTCAGCGGCACCCGGGGGCCCGCGACCAGCGCCGCCGGGCTGTCCGACGAGCAGAAGCAGAACGCCCAGGTCATCATCGGGGTGGCCAAGGGCATGGGGCTGCCCCCGCGCGCGTGGATGATCGGGCTGGCCACCGCGATGCAGGAGTCCGCGCTGCGCAACATCAACTACGGCGACCGGGACTCGTTGGGCCTCTTCCAGCAGCGCCCGTCGCAGGGCTGGGGCAGCCCTTCCGAGGTCACCGACCCGGTCTACGCCAGTACCCAGTTCTTTCAACGGCTGGCCAAGCTACCCGGCTGGGAGGAGCTCCCGCTGACCGTGGCGGCGCAGGCCATCCAGCGCTCCGCGTTCCCGGAGGCCTACGCGCGCTGGGAAGGCCTGGCCGCCCAGCTGGTGTCGCTGCTGGCCAACGTGGCCGACCCGCTCGGCTGTGGGTTCGGCGCGGTGAACCTGCCGGACGGGGTGGTCAAGGCAGCGCTCACCTTCGCCCTCGGCGAGGTCGGCAAGCCCTACGTGTGGGGCGCCACCGGCCCGAACTCCTACGACTGCTCGGGCCTGGTGCTGCGCGCCTACCAGGCCGCCGGGATCCCGTTGCCCAGGGTTTCCCGGGAACAGTTCCAGGCCGGCGGGCACCTGCCGGTGGAGCAGGCGCAACCCGGTGACCTGTTGTTCCTGGCCACCGACCGGAACGACCCGGCGACCATCCACCACGTGATGATCTACCTGGGCAACGGGATGCTGGCCGAGGCTCCGTACAGCGGCAAACCCGTGCGCACCCGCCCGGTGGACTGGGCCAACCCCGAACTGGTCCCGCTGGCCACCCGACCCGGCACTGCTCCCAACCCCGCCTAACCCGCCTGACCTCAAACGCTCCGCGCCAGCGCTCTCCAGTTCGGTGAGCAGGGATCCCAGACCGCCGCCGTCTCGGGATTGCCGCGCACGAAGACCACGGGCATCAGGCCACGGCGCTGAGCGGCACGGTCGGCTGCAAGACCGACTCCACCAGCGCCTCGCTGCGGAAATGGGACACCGCCTGGTAGTCGGGGTCCCGGATCATGTCGACGAACGCCTGTCGGCTCGGGTAGCGGACCAACACCACCATGTCCCAGGCCTGCCCGTCCTCGGCGACCAGCGCCCGCCCGCCGTCCCCCAGATACTCCACCTGTACCCCATACCGCGCGTTGATCGCCGGGCCGAGCGCCTCTGCGTAGCGCTGGTAGCTCTCGCGACCGCCGTCCGGATGGAATCGCAGCAGGTTCAGCATCACCACGGGGCCACCCGCATCCTCGGTGAGCAGGGCATCCAGGGCGTGCTGGTCAATCTCGATCATCGGGAACCTCCATGTCGTCAACGCGATCACTCTCGCATATTTGTTGGTCGACTGACAAGTTTGTTGTACGATCCTTCCCATGACCACCGCTCGCCGCACCCAGAAGCAGCGCCGCGACCAGGCCGAAACCGCGTTGCTCAACGCCGCCGCCGAACTGGTCGTCGAGCAGGGGGTGCGCTCGCTCACGCTGGCCCGCGTCAGCGAGCGAGCCGGGTACAGCCGCGGACTGGTCACCCACCACTTCGGGTCCAAGCAGGCTCTCCTCGAACGCCTGGCACACGCGACACAGACTGGGTTCGTGCCCGGGCTCGATGGTCTGCCACCCGGTCTGGACCGTCTCCTGCGGCTGATCGACGGATACCTCGGAGCCCTGGGCACGGTGGGCGTGCTGAACCGGGCGTTCCTGCTGCTATGGGCCGAGGCGGCCACCGCGGCAGAACTGGCCCCGATCTTCCGCGAGCGAGACGAAGCGTTTCGCGCCGACCTACGCGAGGACATTGCCGCCGCAATCGTCGACGGCACTATCCGCCCCGATGCCGTACCCGATGAGGTCGCCATCGCTATCGTCGGGCAACTCCGCGGAATCGGGCTGCAACGGCTTCTCGATCCCCAGGCCGTGAACACCCAACGTTTGCGGCGGGCGGTCACCGAGCACTGGCGTCAGGCGCTGACCCGTGCACAGACCTGACTCCAGACACGGCAGTCCTCGCGTATCAGAAGATCCACTTCTGGGATTCCTTACGTCAAGGGAGAATTCACGGTGGTCAACACGTGGTCGGCCGTCATCGACCGGAAGGACGTGGTTTGAGGGGAGGCTCAGCGCGACGCGCACGTGATGTGCACCGGTTATCACCAGGCTTAATGCGCGCTCATGCCGCGTTGAGGGTAAACCTCGTAGCGAACGGACGTTCGACTAAGCGCGAAAGTCGAGCGCTCCATGGGGCTTAACCGGACAACCGATCGACGGCCGGCATGATTGGCGACATGTTCGAGGAACCACCCGGCGTCGCGTCCGCCAACCCGGCGCGGGACTACGCGGACGGACCGTGTCCCGGCGCATCGCCCGACTACCTGGTGGTGCCCCGCTCACTGGCCCAGTCGATGCCCCTGCGCTGGCAGCAGGTGTTCGTCGGCCTGCTCGCCGACCTGCACGACGCCTACGGGCACCTGGAGTGGCCCCAGTACCAGGTCATCCCGAGCCGCTACGAGCTGCTGGCCGACATGGACGAGGGCCAGCTGGCCGCCGCCGGATACGTGGCCGACGTGGACGAGGACGGTCAACTGGTCATCCGGGACGACCACGAGCGACCGGTGATCCATCCGCACTCGGTGGGCGCGCTGGTCCCGGTCGACGACCCCATCCCCGGCCCGGACACCGGCCGCGTCGAACCCCGCGCCGCCGACGACCGGATATAGAGCCGCCCAACCGGGAACAAGACGCGCCGCGACGGAGTTGAGTGGGGTGGACTCAGGTCGAGTAGGCTTGGGTTGAGCGCAAGGAACTCAAGTTACGAGAGGACTATCAACCATGGCTCGTGCGGTCGGAATCGACCTCGGGACCACCAACTCCGTCGTCGCCGTCCTCGAAGGTGGCGAGCCGACGGTCATCGCGAACTCCGAGGGTGCCCGCACCACTCCGTCCGTGGTCGCCTTCGCGCGCAACGGCGAGGTGCTGACCGGGCAGTCGGCGAAGAACCAGGCGGTCACCAACTCCGACCGCACGTTCCGCTCGGTGAAGCGGCACATCGGCGGCGACTGGAAGACCTCGGACATCGACGGCAAGGTGTTCACCGCCCAGGAGATCAGCGCCCGGGTGCTGCAGAAGCTGAAGCGCGACGCGGAGGCCTACCTCGGCGAGCCGATCACCGATGCGGTGATCACCGTGCCGGCCTACTTCGAGGACGCGCAGCGCCAGGCCACCAAGGAAGCCGGCCAGATCGCCGGCCTGAACGTGCTGCGGATCGTGAACGAGCCGACCGCCGCCGCGTTGGCCTACGGCCTGGACAAGGGCCAGAGCGAGCAGACCATCCTGGTCTTCGACCTGGGCGGCGGCACGTTCGACGTGTCCCTGCTGGAGATCGGCGAGGGCGTCGTCGAGGTCAAGGCGACCAACGGCGACAACCACCTCGGCGGCGACGACTGGGACGAGCGGATCGTCACCTGGCTGGTGGACAAGTTCAAGGCCAGCCAGGGCATCGACCTGACCAAGGACAAGATGGCCATGCAGCGGCTCCGCGAGGCCGGTGAGAAGGCCAAGATCGAGCTGTCCAGCCAGTCCACGGCGACCATCAACCTGCCGTACATCACCGTCGACGCGGACAAGAACCCGCTGTTCCTGGACGAGACGCTGTCCCGGGCGGAGTTCCAGCGGATCACCTCCGACCTGCTGGACCGCACCCGCGCCCCGTTCAACCAGGTGATCAAGGATGCGGGCATCTCGGTCGGCCAGATCGACCACGTGGTGCTGGTCGGCGGGTCCACCCGGATGCCGGCGGTCACCGAGCTGGTCAAGGAGCTGACCGGCGGCAAGGAGCCGAACAAGGGCGTCAACCCGGACGAGGTCGTCGCGGTCGGCGCGGCGCTGCAGGCTGGCGTGCTGCGCGGCGAGGTCAAGGACGTTCTGCTGCTGGACGTCACCCCGCTGTCCCTGGGCATCGAGACCAAGGGCGGCGTGATGACCAAGCTGATCGAGCGCAACACCACCATCCCCACCAAGCGGAGCGAGATCTTCACCACCGCGGCGGACAACCAGCCCTCGGTGGAGATCCAGGTGTTCCAGGGTGAGCGGGACATCGCCGCCTACAACAAGAAGCTGGGCAGCTTCCAGCTGGCCGGGCTCCCGCCGGCCCCGCGCGGCGTGCCGCAGATCGAGGTGTCCTTCGACATCGACGCGAACGGCATCGTGAACGTGTCCGCCAAGGACCTGGGCACCGGCAACACCCAGCAGGTGACCATCACCGCCGGCTCCGCACTGTCCAAGGACGAGATCGACCGGATGATGCGCGACGCCGAGCAGCACGCCGCCGAGGACAAGCAGCGGCGGGAGGACGCCGAGGTGCGCAACCAGGCGGAGAGCCTGGTCTACCAGACGGAGAAGTTCGTCAAGGACAACGACGAGAAGCTGCCGTCCGAGGTGAAGGACTCGGTCAACTCCGCGATCGGCGAGGCCCAGGAGGCGCTGAAGGGCACCGACAACGGCGCCATCAAGGCGGCCATGGAGAAGCTGGCCACCGAGTCGCAGAAGCTCGGCGCGGCCCTCTACCCCGACCAGGGCGCCGAGGGTGCGGCGGCCGGCGGTGCGGCCGGCGGTGGTGCCGGTGCGGCCGGCGGAGCGGCCGGGGCCAGCGCGAACGCCGATGACGTGGTGGACGCGGAGATCGTCGACGAGGACGACAAGGACAACAAGAAGTGACTGATCGCCCAGCCGAGGCAGACGAGCAGCCGGAGCGGGTAGTGGTGCGTGATCGACGGCGAATTGATCCACTGACCGGTGAGGCCCGGGACCCGGGGGCGACCCCGGGCCCGGACGTCACCCCGGAGACGGCGGAGGCCGGCGGGACCGACCAGCCGGAACCCGAGCCGGACCCGGCGGACGCCAAGCTGGCCGAGCTGTCCAAGCAGCTCGACGAGCGGACCGCCGACCTGCAGCGGGTCACCGCCGAGTACGCCAACTACCGGCGCCGGACCGACCGGGACCGCGAGGCGGCGGCGGTGGCCACCAAGGCCAAGATCGCCGCCGACCTGCTCACCACCCTGGACGACATCGACCGGGCCGCCGCACACGGCGACCTGACCGGTGCTTTCAAGGCGGTGGCGGAGAAGCTGGTCGGGGCGCTGAACGGGCTCGGCCTGCAGGCGTTCGGCGCCGAGGGTGACCCGTTCGACCCGTCGGTGCACGAGGCGGTGCAGCACACCAGCACCGCCGAAGCGGGGGTAGCCACGGTCACCGTGGTGACCTCGGTGCTGCGCCGGGGCTACCAGATCGGCGACCGGGTGCTGCGCCCGGCGATGGTCGTGGTCACCGACCAGGCCGAGCGACCGGCGGACCCGGAACCGAGTGAGTAACAACGTGGAAGGAGGGGGCGCCCGATGACCGAGCGGGAGTGGATCGAGAAGGATTTCTACGCCGACCTGGGCGTCTCCTCCACCGCGTCCGCCGACGAGATCAAGAAGGCGTACCGGAAGCTGGCCCGTGACCTGCACCCGGACAAGAACCCGGGCAACGCCAACGCGGAGGCGCGGTTCAAGGCGGTGGGCGAGGCGTACAGCGTGCTCTCCAACCCGGAGAAGCGCGCGCAGTACGACGAGACCCGGCGGCTGTTCCGGTCCGGTGGTTTCGGTGGCGGCGGCGGATACGGCACGGGCGGGTACGGAGGAGCCGGCGGCGGGTTCTCCGCCGACTTCAACCTGGAGGACCTGCTCGGGCGCGCGGCCGGCGGCGGCGGCGGGGCACGGGCCGGCGCCGGCGGCAGTGGCGGGCTCGGCGACCTGTTCGGCGGGCTGTTCGGCGGAACCGGTCGCGCGGGGGCCCGGCCCGGAGCCCGGCAGGCCCAGCGCGGCGCGGACGTGCAGAGCGAGATCACGCTGGGCTTCGCGGACGCCGTGCGGGGCACCCAGGTGTCGCTGCGGCTGACCAGCCCGGCCCGCTGCGAGCGCTGCGGCGGCACCGGTTCGAAGCCGGGGAGCACGCCGCGCACCTGCCCGACCTGCGCCGGCGTCGGCCTGGTCACCCGGGAGCAGGGGGCGTTCGCGTTCTCCGAGCCGTGCCGGGACTGCCGGGGAACCGGTCGGATCATCGACGAACCGTGTCCCGAGTGCGGCGGTGAGGGCGTCAGCGCGCGCACCCGCACGCTGAACGTGCGCATCCCGGCCGGAGTGACCGACGGCAAGCGGATCCGGATCAAGGGACAGGGTGAACCGGGCCGGGGCGGCGCGCCGGCCGGGGACCTGTTCGTGCTGGTCCACGTGACCTCGGACCGCCTGTTCGGCCGGTCCGACGCGAACGCGGACGATCTCACGCTGAAGGTCCCGGTGACCTTCCCCGAGCTGGCGCTGGGCACGACGTTGACCGTGCCGACCCTGGACGGGAAGGTCTCGCTGAAGGTGCCGCCGGGCACCGCCAGCGGCCGCACCTTCCGGGTGCGCGGGCGGGGGGTGCAACGGCCCGACGGCAAGGCCGGTGACCTGCTGGTCACCGTGGAGGTCGCGGTGCCGAACCGGCTGGACGACCCGGCAACCGAGGCGCTGCGCGCCTACGCTGAGAGCACGAAGAACTTCGATCCGCGATCCGGGCTCTTCTGATACGGGTGATGACGATGAGCAGCGATGGTGTCGGTCCTGGCCCCGTCCCCGGCCTCCCCCCGGGCGCGGACTGGGACAGCCCGATCTTCGTGATCTCCGTGGCGGCCGAGCTGGCCGGCCTGCACGCGCAGACCCTGCGCGGCTACGACCGGCTCGGCCTGGTCCGCCCCGGCCGCAGCGCCGGCGGCGGCCGGCGCTACTCGGCCCGGGACATCGCACTGCTGCGCGAGGTGCAGCGACTCTCCCAGGACGAGGGCGTGAACCTGGCCGGAATCAAGCGGATCATCGACCTGGAGCGCACGGTCGACGAGCTGCGCGCCCAGATCCTCGAGCTGACCGAGGCCCTCGCCGACGCGCAGGCCGCCGCCGAGCAGGCCGCGGCCGCGATCCACGCCTCCTACCGCCGCGACCTGGTCCCGGTGCACAAGCAGACCGCCATCGCCATCTGGCGCCCCAAACCGAAGGCGTGAGCCCGCCCGGAGCGACCGGTCCGACCTCTATCTGCCACGGTGCACTGTTGATCACGGATACATGGTCAACATGACATGGTGGCCGTCTCGGGCGAGCGCAAGTGACCACCAGGTCATGGTGATCATGCGAAAGGGCCGCCGGAGCCGCAACGGCCGCCGAACGCAACGGGCCGAGCCCGAGCCGCGGCAGACCGCCAACGCCGCGCCGTCCAAGCAGTCCTCGAACCGGCACCGCGCCGAACCGGACGCTCAGTCCAGCAGGGCGTCCGGCCGCACGGAAGTGCCGGCGCCGGCCAGGTGAGCCGGCAGCACGCGGCCGAACAGCTGGCGGGTGCGGGCCACGCTGCCGATCACCCCGGGGCGTTCGGTGTAGGCCAGGATCGCGGTGTGCCGGGCCGCGCCGCCGAGCACCGGGCTGACCCGGTGCAGCGCGTACCGGCCCTGGAACAGCTGCAGGTCACCCGGGCGCAGGGTCAGGCGCCGGATCATCGACTTGCCGCCCCCGGTGAGCACCGCGCGCACACCGTCCAGGTTCTCCTCCGCCGAGGACCGGATGGCCGGGCAGTACTCGAACACGCCGCCGGCCTCCGGCTGCTGGGTGAGCAGGCTGACCGTGTACTCGTTGGTGTCGAAGTGCCACGGATGCTCCTGCCCCGGCCGCACCACGTTGAGCACCAGCCCGGCCAGCGGGTCGGCCAGCGGAAACACCGCGGGCAGCCCGAAGCAGTCGGCCACGAACCGGCGGAACTCGGGCAGCGCGTAGAGCCGGGCGATGACCGCGTCCGGCGGGATCCGGTCCCGGGGCACGAAGGCGTTCCCGCGCTCCATGGTGATCCGGCCCGGGTGCCCGGAGGGCAGCGGGGAGTCCAGCGGGAGGTTGTACGCGTTGACCGTCTCGGTCCGGTAGTACGCCTCGGGGGCCAGGGCGGCACCCTCCGCCCGGAGCGTGTCGATCAGCGCCGGCGCGATGAAGTCGGCAAGCACACAGCAGCCGTCGTCGCGCAGCGCGGTGCGCACGTGACAGACTGTAGCCCGCCATTCCACGCTGTCTGGCCGGGTCAATGGGTATCGGTCGGTGTTCAGCAGCACCAGCAACGTCCAGGATGAGGATGAGCAGCGAGCAGGATTCGACGCGCACATTTGACCATGAACACCAGCTGCCCCGGGTACCGCTGCCCAGCTTGGAGGACAACTGCGCGCGGTTCCTCGCCTGGTGCGCGCCGCTGCTCACACCGGAACAGCTGGCGGACACCGAGGCGGCCGTCGCCGAGTTCCAGGCTCCCGGCGGCCCCGGCCCCCGGCTGCACGCCGCGCTGGCCGAGTACGACGCGCGGCCGGACGTGCACAGCTGGCTGGACACCTTCTGGCCGTACCGCTACCTGGGCCGGCGGGACCGCATCGCGCTGAACGCGAACTTCTTCTTCCTGTTCCGCGACGAGCCCGGCGTCACCGGCCAGTTCGACCGGGCCGCCCGGCTGGTCACCGACGCGGTGGCCCTGAAGCTGCGGCTGGACGACGAGAAGGTCCCGGTGGTCACGCTGCGCGGGCAGCCGCAGACCATGGAGCAGTACAAGTACCTGTTCTCCACCACCCGGATCCCCGGCGCCGAGCAGGACACGGTCCGCGCGCCCTACTACGTCACGCGGCCCGGGCCGTCCACCGCGCGGCACATCCTGGTGTTCGCCGGCGGCCGGATGACCCGCCTGGACGTGGTCGCGCCCGACGGCCGTCCCTACGCCGAGGCGGAGATCGCCGCCGCGTTGCACAAGTTGACGCAGAGCGAGCGGGCCCCCGAGGAGCCGGTCGGCCAGCTCACCACCATGGCCCGCGCGGAGTGGGCGGCCCGCCGGGCCGAACTGCTCGCCCTCGACCCGGCCAACGCCGAGGCGCTGTACACGGTGCAGGACGCCCTGTTCTGCCTGTGCCTGGACGACCTGGCCCCGGACAGCGACCTGGCCGCCTGCGACCGGCTGCTGCACGGCGACTCCGCCAACCGGTGGTTCGACAAGGCGGTCACGCTGATCGTCTTTGCCGACGGCCGGGCCGGCATCAACATCGAGCACTGCGAGCTGGACGGCACCACGGTGCTGGCCTTCGTGGACACCATCCTGGGCGAGCGGCAGCCCGCGGCGGAAACGGCCGAGGGCGGCCCGACGTTCGGGCCGGTGGAGTTCGTGCTGGACGACGGGCTGCGCGAGGCGGTGCGCAAGGCGGCCGACTCGTTCGCCGCGTTCGCCGGCGACACCGTGTCGACGGTGCTGTCCTTCACCGAGTTCGGCGCCGACGTGGCCAAGGGCCTCGGCATGTCGCCGGACGCGTTCGCGCAGGCCGCGTACCAGCTGGCGCACCGGCGCGCGCGGGGTCACCTGGGCGCCACCTACGAGTCCATCGCCACCCGGCACTGGCGGCACGGCCGCACCGAGGCGATGCGCGTGGTCACCCCGGAGATGCGGCGCTTCACCGAGGCCATGACCGACCCGGGCGCGTCCGCCGCCGAGAAGGTCGAGGCGTTCCGGGCCGCCGCCACCGCTCACGTCACCAGGGCCAAGGAGTGCCAGCGCGGGGACGCCCCCGAGCAGCACCTGTGGGAGCTGCAGCTGATCGCCCGCAGGCGGGGTGACACCGAACCACTGGCACTGTTCGAGTCACCGGGCTGGCTGGTCATGCGCGACGACTGGCTGTCCACCAGCTCGGCGCCGTCGGTGAACGTCTCCTACTTCGGCTTCGGCTCCACCGCCGCCCAGTGCATCGGCGTGGCCTACGTACTGCTCCCGGACCGCCTCAACATCTACCTGAGCACCCCCCGCCCGGTGGCCGACGAAATGCACGCCTTCGCCACCGAACTCCGCCACGCCCTCACCGAGCTGACCGAGCTGCTCTCCCCATCCGGCGCCCAATAACCGGCTGCGACGCCGCTCGTGATGGTGGTTCGGGCGTGCGGCGTCACGGTTTCCTGGGCGGCGTCACCTCCGAAGCCGCTCCGGACGGCGGTGCCGGTTCACGGCAGCTTGGACGGCGCGGCTGGGCGGTCTCCCGTTGCTGGGTGCGGCCCGTTGCGCTGCCTCTGGGCTCCCGGCACCCTCTTTCGCTACGCACCGTAACGACAGGAACGGCTTCCGAACCAGCCCGAGCCACCGTCGCTCGGCGAGAGCTAGCTGAGTCCGCTTCGATCATGGGATCCAGCGGACTGGGCCTGCGCTCGATGAAATCACAGCCCCAGCCGCGCACAGGCCGACCACGGTCCGTAGCCGAGGCACGCAACCAGCGCCCGGAACCAGCGCTCGAAACCGGGGGGCGCCCCAAGGGCGCGCAAGCGAGCGCAACGCGACGGGCGGAACCCGAGCCGCGGGAGACCGCCCAGCCGCGCCGTCCAAGCCGCCTTGAACCGGCACCCCGACCCACTGAAGATCGACATCAACCTCACGCACCTTCTCGGCTCAAAAAAGGGCACTGAGGTTGATGTATATCTTGGCCACACACGACCAACCGCGGCCCGACGCCGGGTTCAGTCCAGCGTGAACGGGTCGTAGCGGATCTGGTCCAAGGGTGTTCCGGCAACCAGCATCCGCGACACGGTGGCGCGGATCATGTCCGGCGAACCGCAGACCAGGACGTCGTGGTCCTGCCACGCGCCGTAGCGGGTCACCACGTCGGCCAGGGTGCCCACCTCGGCGCCGGACAGCCCGTCGTCGTCCTCGACCACGGGGACGACGCTCAGCCACGGGTTGGTGTAGGACATCTGCCGCAGGCTGGCGAAGTCGTACAGCTCCTCGTAGGTGCGGGCGCCGGCGAACACCTCGGTGCGCGGGTTGTCCGGCTGCCGGGACATGTCCTCCAGGATCGCCTTGATCGGCGCCAGCCCGGTGCCCCCGACCACCATGAGCTGGTCGCGGCCGGACTCCCGGTCCACCGTCATGCCGCCCATGGGCGGACCCAGGCGCCAGACGTCACCGGGCTGCGTGTGCGCCACGATGGCCCGGCTGACCCAGCCGTTCTCCACCGCGCGCACGTGGAACTCGATGACGCCGTCATCCCGGGGCGCGTTGGCCGGGGAGAGGTAGCGCCACAGCCGGGGGCGGCGCGGCGTCTCCACGCTCAGGTACTGGCCGGCCCGGTACGGGATGGGCGCACCGGTCTGCACCTGCACCAGGGCCACGTCCCAGCTCAGCCGGCGGTGCGTGAGCACCCGGCCCAGCCAGGAAGCCGGGCCGTGCTCCGCCTCGGCGGCCGTGCACATGGTCTGCGAGATGACGCCGTACGCCTCGAGCCAGGCGCCGCGCACCTCGGGGGTCCACGCCGAGCCGCTGTGCATCTCGATCGCGCCAACCAGCGCCGCGCCGACCGCCTGGTAGTGCCGGGCGACCACGCCGAACTTGCGGTGGTCCCGGCCCAGCTGGGACAGGAAGGTGCCCAGTTCGTCCGGCCGATCCACCATCTGCACCACGTGCACCAGGGCCCGCAGCAGCCGGCTGCGTTGCACCTGCATGTTGGCCGGAAACAGCTCGCGCGTCTCCGGCGCGCGTTGGAACAGGAACGCGTAGAAATCCTTGGCCAGTTCCTCGGCGCGGTCCTCCACCAGCGCCCAGCTGCCCCGGATCAGCTCCACCATCTGGGAAGCGCGCTCCGGGCTGGGCGGCGGCACACCGGGCGCACCCTGGGTGGGGATGTGCGGCCCGGCCTGCGCCGGAATGTGCGGGACCTGCGGCGCCGACATCCCGGCCCCTCGTCGGGGCGTCGGGTAGTCGCTCAGCAGCGGTTGTGCGCTCATCGCGATCGGCGGTCTTTCTCCTCGGGGAGCGACGTACGGGGGTTGTCGCACCGACAGGCCGAACGCCGACCGGCCGATACCGTGACCATAAAACGAGTCACTGCGCGATCACTATGCCTTCACTCGTGTGGGTGCATCAACGGGACGATGGTAGTAGTTCGACGCCCCGCCGGCTGCAAAGGGTATTACTTCTGGCCCCGAACGTCACGAGTCGGCCACGACATGGCACCGTATTGGGTGTGCTCCCCGACACCGCGCCGCCCGACGCCGTGACCACGGAACCCCGCCCCACGCTCCCCGGTTCGGCCGGAGAGCACTTACTGCAGTGCGCCTACGGCAGCCAGGACCGGGCGGCCCGGTTCTATGCCGACCAGGTGCGCGACCGGCTGCTGCCCCGGATGGTGGAGTTCATCGGGCGGATGGAAATGGTGTTCGTGGCCACGTCCGACGACAGCGGCGAGTGCGACGCCTCGCTGCGCGCCGGTCCGCCCGGGTTCATCCAGGTGCTGGACGAGCGGCACCTGGCCTACCCGGAGTACCGGGGCAACGGGGTACACGCCAGCCTGGGCAACATCACGGAGAACCCGCACGTCGGGCTGCTCATGATGGACTTCGAGCGGGACCTGATCGGCCTGCACGTGAACGGCCCGGCCCGGGTGGAGACCGACGAGCGGCTGCGCGCGCGCCACCCGGAGCTGCCGCTGGACGGCGCGCCGGGGCGGCGGGCGGAGCGCTGGGTGGTGGTCGAGGTGCACGAGGCCTACATCCACTGCCGCAAGCACATTCCCCGGATGACCCGGGTGCACGAGAAGCGCGAGTGGGGCACCGACGACCCGGCCCGCAAGGGCGGCGACTACTTCGGCGCCAAGGAAGCCCCCGTCGATGAAGCGCCGGCCAAGGCGCCGGCCCCGAGCCCCGCCGACGACCCGACCGGGCCGATCCAGGTGCCCCGCCAACGCGGCCGGTCCGGCTTCCCGTCCACCACCCACCTGCCCGCCGGCGCGGCGACGGCCCGTCCGCTCCGCCCGCTCTCGGTAGGCCCCCGCGACCGTCGCCGACCGCGCTGGTTGACCTCTTAGTGGCGCGGAAACGAGGTTCCGCGCCACTGGGCGACGACCCCCTAACGCGTCTCCGGGCGAACTCTCACAGCGCTGCGAAATCCGCCATCACCCCGGTAGGGTCATCCACATGGGTGATAGGGGACAATCCACGGAGCGCACTCCGGCGATCAATTTCGACGTTCCGCACTCGGCGCGGATCTGGAACTACTGGTTGGGGGGCAAGGACAACTACCCGGTCGACCGTGCCGCCGGCGACGCCTTCGCGCAGATCTATCCGGCGATCTTCTTCCAGGCCACCCAGTCCCGGCAGTTCCTGATCAGGACGGTCCGGTACCTGGCCGAGGAGTGCGGCATCCGGCAGTTCCTGGACGTCGGCACCGGGCTTCCGACGATGGAGAACACCCACGAGGTGGCGCAGGCCTTCGCGCCGGAGTCGCGGATCGTGTATGTGGACAACGACCCGTTGGTGCTCGCGCACGCCCGCGCCCTGCTCACCAACACCACGGCGGAGGGGGTCACCGCCTACGTGGACGCCGACGTGCACGACCCGGCGCTGATCGTGGCCGACGCCCGCAACCTGCTGAACTTCAACAAGCCGCTGGCCGTGATGTTCATGGGCATCCTGGGCCACGTGGCCGACATCGAGGAAGCCCGGTCGATCGTGCACGGCGTGCTGGACGCCGCCCCGTCCGGCAGCTACCTGGTGCACTGGGACAGCACCAACACCAGCCCCGACCGCATCCAGGCCACCGCCAACTACAACAAGACCGGCGCGGTGCCCTACAACCTGCGCAGCCCGGAGCAGTTGAGCGAGCTGTACAAGGGCCTGGAGCTGGTGGAGCCCGGCGTGGTCTCCATCTCCCAGTGGCGCCAGCCGGACAAGGATGTGTCCGTGGCCGACGCCTACGGCGCGGTCGCCCGCAAGCCGTAGCAGCGCGGCCACCGCGATGTAGTCGACCCGCGGGGTCGGCTCGGTGCGCACCAGCTGGACGAGCGCCGAGCGGTCCGGCCCCGACCGGCCACGCAGGTACCCCCAACCCGAGCGGCAGGGCCAGCGCGGCGAGCAGCCGAACCGCGCCGGCGTGCGACGGGTCCAGGCGCGGCGCCTGGCGGTAGGCGTCGGCGGCGACCGGCGGGTAGCCGAGCCGCAGCGGCATGTTGCCCCGGGTGCGGGGGCACCTGCACGTCCGCGTTCCGCTGAACGCGCGGGCGCAGCTTCCCCAACCTGGCGGGCGGATCGTCCAGACTGGGCGACGGACAAACTTCGCATCACTTGAGTGGAACAGACTCAAGTTTGCTGACGTTGTGCATAGCGAGAACCTACGAGACCGCTATGGAGGACCGACGAGGATGGACTCGTTCAACCCCACCACCAAGACGCAGCAGGCGGTGTCGGCGGCCGTCCAGGCAGCGACGCTCGCCGGCAACCCGGACGTCGGCCCGACCCACCTGCTGGCCGCGCTGCTCGCCCAGGCGGACGGCATCACCGCGCCGCTGCTGGAGGCGGTGGGCTCCGACCCGGCGACCATCCGTAAAGAGCTGACCACGCTCGGCAACCGCCTGCCGTCCGCCGCCGGCGCCACGGTGAGCGCGCCGCAGCCCAACCGGGACGCCATCGCCGCGCTGAACGCCGCGCAGCAGCTGGCCACCGAGATGGGCGACGAGTACGTCTCCACCGAGCACCTGCTGGTCGGGCTGTCCGACAACAACGACGACGTCGGCCGCCTGCTCAAGCGCTACGGCGCCACCCCGGACGCCCTCAAGGAGGCGTTCAGCAAGGTGCGCGGCGCAAGCCGGGTGAGCAGCCCGGACCCGGAGAGCACCTACCAGGCGCTGGAGAAGTACGGCGTCGACCTGACCGAGCGTGCCCGCAAGGGCGAGCTGGACCCGGTGATCGGCCGGGACACCGAGATCCGCCGCGTCGTCCAGGTCCTTTCCCGGCGCACCAAGAACAACCCGGTGCTGATCGGCGAGCCGGGCGTGGGCAAGACCGCCATCGTGGAGGGCCTGGCCCAGCGCATCGTGGCCGGTGACGTGCCGGAGAGCCTCAAGAACAAGCGGGTCGTCGCGCTGGACCTGGGCTCCATGGTGGCCGGCGCCAAGTACCGGGGCGAGTTCGAGGAACGCCTCAAGGCGGTGCTCAAGGAGATCACCGAGAGCGCCGGCCAGGTGGTCACCTTCATCGACGAGCTGCACACCATCGTCGGCGCCGGCGCCACCGGCGACAGCAGCATGGACGCCGGCAACATGATCAAGCCGATGCTGGCCCGGGGCGAGCTGCGGATGGTCGGCGCGACCACGCTGGACGAGTACCGCGAGCGGATCGAGAAGGACCCCGCGCTGGAGCGCCGCTTCCAGCAGGTACTGGTCGGCGAGCCGAGTGTGGAAGACACCGTGGGCATCCTGCGCGGCCTGAAGGAGCGCTACGAGGTGCACCACGGCGTGCGCATCACCGACACCGCACTGGTCGCCGCCGCAACGCTTTCCGACCGCTACATCACCGCCCGGTTCCTGCCGGACAAGGCCATCGACCTGGTCGACGAGGCCGCGTCCCGGTTACGCATGGAGATCGACAGCCGGCCGGTGGAGATCGACGAGGTGGAGCGCGCGGTGCGCCGCCTGGAGATCGAGGAGATGGCGCTGGCCAAGGAGGACGACCCGGCGTCGGCGCAACGCCTGACCGCGCTGCGGGCCGAGCTGGCCGAGAAGCGCGAGACCCTGAACGCCCTCACCGCCCGCTGGCAGAACGAGAAGACCGCCATCGAGTCCGCCCGCGAGCTGAAGGAGCAGTTGGAGGGGCTGCGCGGCGAGTCCGAGCGGGCCGAACGGGACGGCGACCTGGGCCGGGCCGCCGAGCTGCGCTACGGCAAGATCCCCGCGCTGGAGAAGCAGCTGGCCGCGGCCACCGAGCTGTCGGCCAAGAAGGAAGAGCTGATGCTCAAGGAGGAGGTCGGCCCGGACGACGTGGCCGACGTGGTCTCCGCCTGGACCGGCATCCCGGCCGGCCGCCTGCTGGAGGGCGAGACGGCGAAGCTGCTGCGCATGGAGGACGAGCTCGGCAAGCGGGTGATCGGGCAGGCGGAAGCCGTCCGCGCGGTGTCGGACGCGGTGCGCCGGGCGCGCGCCGGGGTGGCCGACCCGAACCGCCCCACCGGATCGTTCCTGTTCCTCGGCCCGACCGGTGTGGGCAAGACCGAGCTGGCCAAGGCACTGGCCGAGTTCCTGTTCGACGACGAGCGGGCCATGGTCCGCATCGACATGTCGGAGTACTCGGAGAAGCACAGCGTCGCCCGGCTGGTCGGCGCGCCGCCCGGGTACGTGGGCTACGACCAGGGTGGCCAGCTCACCGAGGCGGTGCGGCGCCGCCCCTACACGGTGGTGCTGCTGGACGAGGTGGAGAAGGCCCATCCGGACGTGTTCGACGTGCTGCTCGCGGTGCTGGACGACGGCCGCCTCACCGACGGCCAGGGCCGCACGGTGGACTTCCGCAACACCATCCTGGTGCTCACCTCCAACCTGGGCTCCACCGCGATCGCCGACGCCGGGCTCGACGAATCCGGCCGCCGCGACGCGGTGCTGCGGGTGGTGCGCGGCCACTTCAAGCCGGAGTTCCTGAACCGGCTGGACGACATGGTGGTGTTCCACGCGCTGGCCACCGAGGAGCTGACCAAGATCGTGGACATCCAGCTGCGCCAGCTCGGCCGGCGGTTGGCCGCCCGGCGACTGACCCTGGACGTGTCCGACGGCGCCCGCGAGTGGCTGGCCATCAACGGCTTCGACCCGCTGTACGGTGCCCGCCCGCTGCGCCGGTTGGTGCAGACCGCGATCGGTGACTCGCTGGCCAAGTCGCTGTTGGCCGGCGAGATCACCGACGGCGACACGGTCCGGGTCGACCTGGCCGGCTCGATGCTGGACAGCACCGCCGGCCTGACCGTAGGCCGCGCCCCCATCTGACCGCCCCACCCGCCCCGACCTGATTCAGTCGGTTCAGCACGCTGGTTCAGTCGGTTCAGCACGCTGATTCAGTGGATCCGGCAGGCTGGTTCAGTGGATCCGGCAGGCTGATTCAGTGCATTCAGCAGCCCGATTCAGTGGATCCAGCAGGCTGGTCAGTGGGTTTGGGCGGCCGTTGAAGGCCCCGCCGGTCAACCGATCGGCGGGGGCAACCGGTCGACGGCGTAGGCCAGCTCAAGGGTGCGGCCGGTGACCGGGTCCGCCAGTTCGACGCGCCAGTCGTCGGCGAACTGGTCCACGCCGGGCACCATGGCCACCGTGCCGGACAGCAGCACGGTGCCGGGGGTGAGCAGGTCCAGCTCGCGCAGCCGGTCCAGCCAGTAGGACGGCGGTAGCAGCGCGTCCAGCTTGGCGTCCTGGATCAGCTGCTCCGGCCCGTCGCCGTGCCGCACCCAGGCGCGCAGCTGGATGGCGTCGAGGTGGTCGGTGACCTCGGCCAGCTGCCAAGCTTGTGCGCCCAGCACGTCCGGAGCGGCGTTCTTGCTCCACGCCACGCCGTGCACCTCCAGCGCCCGGTCGGTGTGGTCGCAGGCCACGGTGAGCAGCGGATCGCCCCGGTCGTCGATCACGACCGCCCACTCCGCCTCGCCCGAGGTGCGCTCGTGCTGCGCCGGCACCAGGTCGGTCTGCATGGCCAGGTAGGGAGCGACCGGGTACAGCGCCGGGGTGACCGAAGGCGCGGGAACGCCCAGCTCGGCCAGCTCGGCGACGTGCGCCGCGACCTCCTCCTGTGCCCGGCCGGCATACCCGGCGTTGAACAGCCGCCGCACGGCCACCGAGCGCCGCTCGCCGTCGGGTAGCGCGAAGTTCAAAGTACTCAAAATTCACCAGCCCTTGCGCATGCTCTGTGTATACAGGAAGTATAAGCACATGTCGTTGCAACCGCCGCCCTCATCGCCGCGGGTTCCGCCCAACCGCCGGGACCTGCGCAAGGCGTTCTTCGCCAGCCTCTCCGGGACCTCGTTGGAGTGGTACGACTTCGCGGTTTACTCGGCCTCGGCCGCGCTGGTGTTCCCCGTGTTGTTCTTTCCCGCGTCCGATCCGCTGACCGGCACGCTGCTCGCGTTCTCCACCTACGCGGTCGGCTACGTGTCCCGCCCGCTGGGCGGAGTGGTGTTCGGCCGGCTGGGCGACGTGATCGGCCGCAAGCAGGTGCTGGTGCTGACCCTGCTGCTGATCGGCGTGGCCACGTTCGCCATCGGGCTGCTGCCCAGCTACGCGAGCATCGGGGTGGCCGCGCCGACCCTGCTGGTGCTGCTGCGGTTCGCGCAGGGCGTCGGGGTGGGCGGCGAGTGGGGCGGGGCGGTGCTGCTGTCCAGCGAGTTCGGCGATCCCCGGCGGCGCGGCTTCTGGTCATCGGCGGCGCAGGTCGGCCCGCCCGCCGGGAACCTGCTCTCCAACGGCGTACTCGCGCTGCTCACCGCCGTGCTGTCCGACGCGGCGTTCCTGAGCTGGGGCTGGCGGCTGGCGTTCCTGCTGTCCGCCGTGCTGGTCGCCTTCGGGCTGTGGATCCGGCTGAAGCTGGAGGACACCCCGGTCTTCAAGGCCATCCAGCAGTCCGGCGACCGGCCCAGCGCACCGATCAGTGAGGTGTTCGCCCACGAGCGGCGCGGACTGCTCGCCGGGGTGCTCTGCCGCATCTGCCCGGACGTGGCATACGCGCTGTATACCGTGTTCGTACTGGCCTACGGCACGGCGCACGGGTTCACCCGCACCCAGGTGCTGGCCGCCACGCTGATCGGCGCCGCCGCGCAGCTGGGCCTGATGCCGCTGGCCGGCGCACTCACCGACCGGGTCAACCGCCGAGGGCTGTACGCGGTCGCCGTGGCCGGCACGGCGATCTGGCCGTTCGCGTTCTTCCCGATGATCGAAGGTGGCTCGTTCCCGCTGCTGGTCATCGGTGTACTGGTCGGCCTGGTGCTGCACGCGTTCATGTACGGCCCGCAGGCCGCGTTCATCACCGAACAGTTCGCGCCCCGGCTGCGCTACACCGGCAGTTCGCTGGCATACACCATCGCCGGCGTGTTCGGTGGCGCCGTCGCGCCGCTGGCCTTCGCCGCACTGCACGGGAAGTTCGGCAGCTGGTTCCCGGTGGCAGGGTACCTGCTGGTCGCCAGCCTGGTCACGCTGGGCGGACTGGCGATCGGCCGGGACCCGGAGCCGTCCGAGGACGAGCAGCTGCTCGCCGCGACACGCTGAACCGTGCCGGGCTCAGACGTCCAGCAGCACCCGCAGGGTGAGCGCGAGGTGCTCGTCGATGGCGGCGTGCGCGGCCTGTTCGTCGGCGTCGGACAGCGCGGCCACGATCCGTTCGTGCTCGGCGCACACCGCGAGCTGCCGGTTCGCCGAGCCGCACACCGCCTTGATGCCCAGCCGGCGCTGGCGCACCCGCAGTCCGGCGTAGGTGCGGGCCAGCGTGGCGTTGCCGGAGGCGTCCACCAGGACCTGGTGGAACTCCATGTCGTGGTCGATGAACGCGGTCGCGGCGGCGACCCGGTCCCGGTCGGGCGACTCGTCGGCGTGGGCCAGCTGGTACTGGGCGTCCAACGTGCTGTTCAGGAAGTCGAAGGGCACCGTCTTGTCGGCCAGCGCGCGGCTGGCCGAGTAGCGCTCCAGCACCCCGCGCAGCTCCATCAGCTCACGGATCTGCCGGCCGGTCAGCGGTGGCACGTAGGCGCCCCGGCCCGGCAGCATCTCCACCAGGCCGTCCGCGACCAGCAGCAGCAACGCCTCGCGCACCGGCGTGCGGGAGACCCCGATGCGCTCGGCCAGCTCGACCTCGTTGAGGAAGCTGCCCTGCGCCTCCGGGTCGGAGAGCACCACCTCGCGCAGGTAGTTCAACGCTCGGTCACGGCCGGACCCACGGACAACAGGCATACAGTAGGTATACAGCAGCAATGCATGGGAGGAAGCCGGTGCGCATCGCGCTTGCCCAAATCGTGTCAACCCCGGAACCGTCGGCCAACCTGGAGCAGGTGGCCGACCGGACCCGCGCGGCGGCCGAGGCCGGCGCCCGGCTGGTGGTCTTTCCGGAAGCCACCATGTGCTGCTTCGGGGTAAAGCTCGCCCCGGTGGCCGAGCCGCTGACCGGCCCGTGGGCCTCCTCGGTGCGGGAAATCGCGCGGGAAGCCGGGGTCACCGTGGTGGCCGGCATGTTCACCCCGGCACCGGACGGCCGGGTGCGCAACACGCTGCTGGCCACCGGCGAAGGCGTGGAAGCCGGCTACGACAAGATCCACCTGTTCGACGCCTTCGGGTTCGCAGAGTCGGACACCGTCGCACCCGGCGAAGAGCCGGTGACGATCAAGGTCGACGATCTGGTGGTCGGCCTGACCACCTGCTACGACCTGCGTTTCCCCGGCCTCTACCAGCGGCTGGCCGACGCCGGCGCCACGCTGATGGTGGCCCCCGCCTCCTGGGGCGCCGGCCCGGGCAAGCGCGCGCAGTGGGACCTGCTGGTACGCGCCCGCGCGCTGGACTCCACGTCCTTCGTGGCCGCCTGCGACCAGGGCGACCCGACCACCGTGGGCCGCCCCGCCGGCAAGGCTCCCACCGGCATCGGAGCGAGCGCGGTCGCCGGCCCGCTGGGCGACTTCATCGACCAACTCGACGCCGAACCCGGGTTGCTGATCACCGACATCGACCCGGCTCAGGTCACCGCCGCCCGCCAAGCCGTCCCCGTCCTAACCAACCGCCGCTTCTGACCCTCAGCACCCGCCGGTCCGGCCGGGCAGCGATCAGCGCCGGGTGTCTACGCGGTGGAAGTTGAGGTAGGCGCGGGAGGGGGTGGGGCCGCGTTGGCCCTGGTAGCGGGAGCCGACCGACGCCGAGCCGTAGGGGTGCTCGGCGGGGTTGGAGAGCCGGAACAGGCACAGCTGGCCGATCTTCATGCCCGGCCAGAGCATGATCGGCAGATTCGCCACGTTGGACAGCTCCAGGGTGATGTGCCCGTTGAACCCCGGGTCGATGAACCCCGCTGTGGAATGCGTGAGCAGCCCCAGCCGGCCGAGGCTGGACTTGCCCTCCAGCCGCCCGGCCAGATCGTCCGGCAGCCCGACCTTCTCGAACGTGGACCCCAGCACGAACTCGCCGGGGTGCAGCACGAACGGTTCGTCACCCTCCGGCTCCACCGAGGTGGTCAGCTCGTCCTGGCGTTCCCTCGGGTCGATGTGCGTGTAGCGGGAGTTCTGGAAGACCCGGAAGAAGCGGTCCAACCGCACGTCGATGCTGGACGGTTGGAGCATCTCGGCGTGCCACGGGTCCAGCACCAGCCGGCCGGAGTCGAGCTCCTTGCGCAGGTCACCGTCGGAAAGCAGCACCCAGCCACCCTAATGGACCGATCAACGGGGCCGCCCGGCCGGCATGCTAGGCTCGGAACGCGGGTCATCTCGTGCGGATGTAGTTCAATGGTAGAACGTCAGCTTCCCAAGCTGAGAACGCGGGTTCGATTCCCGTCATCCGCTCTCACCAGCCAATTCTTGGTTGCGCCCGGGTGACAGACTCCCCGGTATGGAAGATCCACGGCCGTACGTGGCGATCTTGTTGTTCGAGTCCAGCTCGCCGTCGCCCGGCTACCGGCCGCTGTACCGCGAGGACATCGCGCTGGTCTACGCCGAGGGCCATGAGCGCGCGGTGGAGCGCGCGCGGGCGCACGGCCTCGCGCAGGAATGCACGGTGTATAACGATCTTGGCGAGGCGATCACGTTGCGCCTGATCGAGGTGGTGGACGTCAACGAGCCGCTGGACGAGGACCTCGGCGGCGGCACCGCCGACCTTTACGCGCGGCACTTCTACGACCTGGACGCCTGGCGCAGGGTGGAGACCAGCCTCGATCAGTAGAGCTTGGTCGCGTAGGCCGGGCCGTAGTACTCCTCGAGCGAGGCCAGCGAGTCGTCCGGGCGCTCCAGCGTCTTGGCGATCTGGGCGCGGGAGGGCAGGTCGGACGGCGCCGGCGCGGTCCACAGCGACGAGCGCAGGAACGCCTTGGCGCAGTGGAAGAATACTTCCTGTATAACGATCTCCATGGCCAGCAGCGGCCGCTTTCCCGCCACGGCCAGCTCGTCGAAGTAGGGCGCGTCGGCGATCAGCCGAGCGGTGCCGTTGATCCGCAGCGTGTCGCCGCGCCCGGGCACCATGAAGATCAGCCCGACCTGGGGGTTGGCCAGCACGTTGTGGAAGCCGTCGGCCCGCCGGTTGCCCGGTCGCTCCGGCAAGGCCAGCGTGCGGTCGTCCAGCACCCGGGCGAAGCCGGGTGGGTCGCCCTTCGGCGAGACGTCGCAGGTGCCGTCCGCGCCGCTGGTCGCGACCAGGCAGAACGGCGAGGCGGCCAGCCAGCGCCGGTGCATCGGGTGCAGCCGGTCGCGGGCCTTGTCGGCCACCCTGGGCAGCGGTGGACCACCGAGCAACTCGCGCAGGCGCTCGACGGACGTGATCTCGGAAGTGGTCACGTCCGTCGAGCCTATGCCTTCAGTCGAGCAGTTTCCGCAGGTAATCGGCGAGCAGGTCGAAGCTGCGGTCGGCGCCGTCGTTCATCCCGGTGGCCAGCGCGGCGTCCCGGGCCTCCTTCGACGGGTAGCTAATGGTGTCCACCAGCAGCGTCCGCCCGGGGTCGTCGTCCGCGTCGGTGAGCACCAGCGTGCACAGCGTCTCCGGCCACTCCGGGCCCCACGACTCGGTGCGCACCAGCCGGTCGGGCGGGCTGACCTCGCGGTACTCCCCGGTCATCTCCATGCCCTCCCCGTTCACGTTCCGCCAGCCGAAGTGCCACTTGCCGCCGGGGCGCAGGTCGATCTCGCAGATCGGCATGGTCCAGCCGTCCGGTCCGAGCATCCAGTGCGGCAGGTGCTCGGGGTTGGTGAACGCCTCGAACACCAGGCGGCGCGGGGCGTCGAGCACCCTGCTCATGGTCACCTCGGTGTCCGAGGGGGTGCCGAACTCGGTCTTGCCGGTGGGTTTCGCGGTGGTCATTTCTCCTGCTCCTTCATCTTCTGTAGATAGTCGTCCAGTCGCGTGTAGCTGGCGTCCCAGAACCGCCGGTAGCCCTCCGCCCACTCGGTGACCTCACGCAACGGCGTCGCGTCCAGCCGGCACGGCCGCCACTGCGCCTCCCGGCCCCGGGCGATCAGGCCGGCGCGTTCCAGCACGCGCAGGTGCTTGGAAACTGCCGGGCCACTCATGTCGAACGGCGCGGACAGCTCCTTGACGGTCGCCGGCCCCTCGATAAGGCGGGCCAGGATCGCCCGGCGGGTCGGGTCAGCCAGCGCGGCGAAGGTGACGCTCAGCGGGTCTTTCGCGCCGGCTTGGTCGATTGTCATCCGTATCAAACCAATCGGTTATCTAACGACTCAGTTAGATAACCATGGGTGACTGCAGCTGTCAAGGAAAACCCCGCGAGCTCGTTCCGGCGTTGTCCGTAAGGTCATCGCATCGGCGAGTCTCTGGAGGGGTTGGGCATGAGCGGGAAGCTGGCCGGCAAGGTCGCGTTGATCACCGGGGCGGCGCGCGGGCAGGGCCGCAGCCACGCAGTGCGCCTGGCCGAAGCGGGCGCGGACGTGATCGCGGTGGACATCTGCCGGCAGCTCGACGAGGTGAGCTACCCGCTCGCCACCCCGGCCGAGCTGGCCGAGACGGTCGCCGAGGTGGAAAAACTGGACCGGCGGATCGTGTCGGTCGAGGCGGACGTGCGCTCCGCCGAGGCCATGGCGCGCGCGGTCGCCGACGGGGCGGCCGAGCTCGGCGGGGTGGACATCGTGCTGGCCAACGCCGGCATCGGCATGGTGCGCGAGGGCCTGGACCCGGCGGTCGCATTCAACACGTTGCTGCAGGTCAACCTGGTTGGAGTGTGGAACACCGTGCACGCGGCCGCGCCGGTGATGATCGAGGGCGGCCGGGGCGGGGCGATCGTGCTGACCGGATCGGTGATGGGGCTGAGCGGGCGCGGCGGCAGCGGCCTCCCCGGCATGCAGGGCTACGTGGCCGCCAAGCACGGCCTGGTCGGGCTGATGCGCAGCTGGGCCAACTGGCTGGCCCCGCACATGATCCGGGTGAACGCGGTGCACCCCACCGGCGTGGCCACGCCGATGATCATGAACGAGGCGATGGCGGCCGTGCTCGAGTCGATGCCGGCGGACGGCCCGGACATGGGCAACCTGCTGGATGTCCCCATGGTGGAGTCGGTCGACATCAGCAACGCGATCGCCTGGCTGGTCTCCGACGACGCACGCTACGTAACCGGCGTCAACCTCCCCGTGGACGCCGGCTTCACCGTCAGGTAGCCGGCGCGCGGCGGCGGGCGGATGGGGTTAGCGTCCGGCGCATGGAGCTTGCGTACGCCAGTGTGGCCCTGGCCCAGCCGCCCGACGTGGTGTGGTCGGTGCTCGGCGACTTCCACGGGTTGGCCGGGTGGGTGCGGCGCATCCGGTCCTCGGAGGCGGAGGACGGCACCGGGGTGGGCTCGGTCCGCCGGCTGACCCTGGACCCGGACGGGCTGGTGGCGCGGGAGCGACTGGTCAGCCACGACGACCCGGGCCGGCGGTACAGCTACGAGTTCGCCGACGAGATCCCGTTCCCGGCCAGCGCGTACCGGGGGACCGTGCACCTGCTGCCGATCACCGACACCGGCGGCACGTTTCTCGAGTGGTACGGCGAGTACGAGTGCGCGCCCGGGTTGGAGCAGACCCTGCGGGACACGTTCACCGGGATCTACGCGTCGTTCTTCGCCGACCTGCGCGCGAAGCTGGAGGGCGGCTGAGGCTGCCCGGCGACGGCCCACGCGCAGTCGCCACGACGACTCCGGCGCACGCTCACCCGGAGACGCGGGAGCCCGGCGGGGACAGCGCCGGCGTGTGCGCGGCCAGACCACCGTCGACGCAGATCACCTGCCCGGTGATGAACGCGGCCTGCTCGGATGCGAGGAACACCACGGCGTTCGCGATGTCCTCGGCCCGGCCCAGCCTCGGCGTGAGGTGCGCGTCCTCCAGGGCGCGCCGCTGCTCGGCCGGGACGGCCGCGATGGCGTCCGTGGCCACGATGCCCGGGGCGATCGCGTTGCACCGCACCCCGCCCTTGCCGTAACCGGTCGCCACCGCGCGCACCAGCGCATCCAGGCCGCCCTTGGAAACCGAGTAGGCGGTGCGGTGCGCGCTGCCGGTCAGCCCCTTCACCGAGCTGGTCAGCACGATCGACCCGCCACCGGCGGCCAGCATGCCCGGCACCGCGTGCTTGCAGCCGAGCATTCCGCCCCGCAGGTTGACCGCCATCACCTGGTCGAACAGCTCGACCGACAGGTCGACCACGCCCCGGTCGCCCATGAACGCGTCGCGGGTGGTGAGGGCGGCGTTGCTGTGCAGCACGGTGACCGTGCCCAGCTCGTCACTGGTTCGTTCGAGTGCGCCTATCCAATCCGCCTCCTGAGTCACGTCCAGCCCGAACGCGCGGGCCCGCCCTCCGTCGGCGGTGATCCGGTCCGCCACGGCGCGCGCCGACGCCACGTCGAGATCCGTCACCGCCACCGCCGCCCCGGCCCGGGCCAGCGCGGCGGCGCTCGCCGCGCCGATCCCCGAACCGGCCCCGGTGACCAGTGCGACCTGCCCATCAAGCATGTCCGACCCCCCCGACAGTTTCGGGTTCGCCATCCCGAATCCCAGACATTGCGCAACCTCACGCTATGCCACCGCTTCCGGCGGTGTCCTTCTGACCAGCACCACTGCCGGAGCGGCGGCTACAGATCCGCGGGGACCGGAATCCTGGAGCCGGCCTTCGCGGCCAGCTCGTCATCGGCGACCATGGTGATCATCTCGACGTCGGGTGCGCACAGCATGACCACGACGAATCGGCTGGTTCGGTCCGAAAGAAGATTGGCCGCGGTGTAATGGATCACATCACCGCCAGGTTCGAAGAATCCTTCTCCGGCTTTGATGCGATAGGGGGCTCCACCCTCCACTTCGAAGAGCATTTCCCCTTCGACCATGTAGCCGAACACCGGCCCCGAGTGGCGGTGTGGAGCAATTCCGGGATCACCAGGCGGAAGCTCCAGGAGGCGAATCATGGCGTGCGCGCCGGCCGGAAGCGTAAACCCATCGATCTTGAGGAGGTCGTCCGAGGTCATGTTCGTGGCAACTGTTCCCATGCGGTGAGCGTATTAATTCAGCACTCGACGGGGCTGGTCCACTTCACGCTCGTCCATCTGGTCCACTTCGAATACATTTCGCGGTAGCTCATCCGGAAAGGTAGCGCCCGCCGCGCGGTCACTTCAGACGGCGGCCGGACCCCTCCCGGCGCGACAGCCAGCGGGTATCAGCCGGTGGCGAAGGAGTCGATGTGATCAAGCGCCATGTCCAGCGCGATGCCCATGGGCTTGGAATTGTGCGCGCTCTGCGCGAGCAGGTATCCGCCCTGCAGGGCCGCGAGCAACCCCGTCCCGAGGGCCGTGGGGTTGGCCTCTTTGGTGAGCACGCCGAGTTTTTGCAGTCGGGCGAGGGTATCGATGAGCAGCCGTTCCCAGGCTTGGAACGTCTCCGACAGCGCTGCGCGGGACCGCTCGTCGACGTCGGACAACTCGATCGACATGCCGCCAAGGGCACAGCCGTAGGAGCCGTCCTGCAGAGCGTTGGACTGGACCAGCGCGTCACGCCAACGTCGCAGTCCGGCGAGAGTCCGCACGCCACGCAGTCGCTGCTCTTCTCGATTGAGCACGAACCGCGATGTCACGTCGATCACCGCGTGGATCAGCGCCAGCTTGTCCGGGAAGTGGTTGTACAGCTGCGACTTGCTGGTTTTGCTGGCGAGCCGGATGTCATCGAGCGTGGTGGCGTTCACGCCTTTGATGTAGAAGAGCTGCTGCGCGGAATCGATGATCCGCGAGCGGGTTTGCAGTCCGCGTGCGGTGTGACGTATCTCCGCGGTCTCGCCGCTACCGTTTGATCCAGACATCCCAATTCACGCGTCCTGACCTGTCGTCGCACTGCCTGGCACCACCGCGACCGCGACTCGGAGATCGGATCGGACCGTCCGCGGAACCGCGGCAAGCATATAGGTCGGCCCGTGGAAGCTGAATTCTTTGCGAACCTGCCCGATGTCGCCGATCTTCGCGCCGGCACATTCCGGCACCTCTCCTACATTGCGCCCCACCCGACGCGCTTCTTCCGCAAAGTCATCGGGTCGGGTTCCGTCCGGGCGCCGCGGCGCCTCTGATGATCGCGGTCCTGGTGGCCGCCCGAGGATGCTCATCACGGCTACGCTCCCGTCGTCGTGGACGCCCATTAAGAGGACCATGTAGTCCATCAACGCGGCACAGCTCGCACTTGTTCCCTCGCTATGGCCTCGTGTTGTCCGATCTGGAGGCCCGCCGTGCGAGTCAGAAACTGGACTGTATAGTCCTTCTAGTGAACGACGAAGGCGCGCCCGAGGGGCGCCGCGGTCGGTGACTGGGCATCGGAGCCGACGTCATCGCCGAGAACGTCGAGGCCTAGCTCATGGCGCAAGACGCCCGGGCTGCCGACCCGCGACCGGGCCAGCACGTCGCACGTTTAAGTTACAAGCATTGCTTGTATCGAAACCAGGTTGGACGATATGGTCCACCTCCTCCGTTCGCCGCGTGGCGACGGGGACCGGATACGGGAAGGTGCCAGATGAAGGCGATTGTGGTGACGGACGAAGCCGAGGGAACGGCGGGGATGACGCTGGCGGAGCGGCCCGAGCCGGTAGCGGCGGGGAACGATGTCGTCGTCGAGGTTCATGCATCCGGCTTCACCCCGGGCGAACTGACCTGGCCCGGGACCTGGACCGATCGCCTCGGCCGGGACCGAACACCGTCGATTCCCGGGCATGAGCTGGCCGGTGTGGTCAGTGCGCTCGGCTATGGCACGGCGGGGCTGTCGGTGGGCCAACGGGTGTTCGGCCTCACGGACTGGACCCGCGACGGCACCCTGGCGGAATACGCGGCCGTCGAGGCGCGCAACCTCGCGCCGCTGCCCGGCGACGTCGAATTCACGGTGGGCGCGAGTCTCCCGATCTCGGGCCTGACCGCATGGCAGGGACTGTTCGTGCACGGCCGCGTCCAGGTCGGGCAGAGCGTCCTCGTGCACGGCGCGGCCGGCGGAGTCGGATCGATGGTGACGCAGCTCGCCCGCGAAGCCGGCGCCTACATCATCGGCACCGGACGGGCCGCCGACCGGCCGGCCGCGCTCGACTTCGGCGCGCGGGAGTTCGTCGACCTCGAGAACGACGCCCTGGAAGACGTCGGCGGGGTCGATCTGGTCTTCGATGTCCTCGGCGGAGACATCCAGAAGCGGTCCGCGAGCCTGATCCGAGCCGGCGGAACGCTGGTCACCATCGCCGGCCCGGCCGAGGCTCGGCCCGCCGACGGACTGGCGATCGACTTCGTCGTCGAAGCCGATCGCACCCAACTGAGCGAGATCGTCCGCCGGGTACGGGATGGACGGCTGCGCACGAATATCGGCAACGTGGCGGCCCTCGACGACGCCGTCGCCGCCTTCAACCCGACCGAGCGGATCAAGGGAAAGACGATCATTCGCGTTCGTCCGTAAGGACTCCGGGACGCGATCGCCGGGCGGCAGCCGGGTGGGCACGGACGGATACAGGGAGGTATTCAGATGAAGGCGATCGTGGTGACCGACCAGGCCGCCGGAACGGCCGGGATGGCGCTGGTGGAGCGGCCCGATCCGGATGCGGCAAGGCTCGCCAGCCTCGCGGGCGCGAGCTACGGCGATGTCGTCGTCCAGGTTCATGCATCGGGATTCACCGGGGATGAGCTGGCGTGGCCCTCGACCTGGATCGACCGGCTCGGCCGGGACCGGACGCCGTCGATTCCCGGGCACGAGCTGGCCGGAGTGGTCAGCGCTCTCGGCTATGGAACCACTGGCCTGTCGATAGGACAGCGAGTGTTCGGCCTCGCGGACTGGACCCGCGACGGCACGCTGGCGGAATACGCGGTCGTTGAGGCACGTAACCTCGCGCCGCTGCCGGGTGATGTTGACTTCACGGTGGCCGCGGGTGTCGTGATGTCAGGGCTGACCGCGTGGCAAGGTCTGTTCGACCACGGCCGCCTTCGCGATGGGCAGACCGTCCTCGTGCACGGCGCGGCCGGCGCGGTCGGATCAATGGCGGCCCAGCTCGCCCGCGAAGCCGGCGCCCACGTCATCGGCACCGGGCGCGCCGCCAGCCGTCAGACCGCGCTCGACTTCGGCGCGCGGGAGTTCGTCGACCTCGAGAACGACGCCCTGGAAGACGTCGGCGAAGTCGATCTGGTCTTCGATGTCCTCGGCGGAGACATCCAGAAGCGGTCCGCGGGCCTGATCCGACCCGGCGGAACGCTGGTCACCGTCACCGGGCCGCCCGAGGCTCGGCCCGCCGACGGACTGGCGATCGACTTCGTCGTCGTGTCCGACCGCGCCCAACTCGGTGAGATCGCCCAGCGCGTTCGGGACGGACGAGTGCGGACGAACATCGGCACCATCGCCACCCTCGACGACGCCGTCGCCGCCTTCAACCCGACCAAGCGGATCAGCGGGAAGACGATCATCAGCATCCGTCCGTAAGGACCCGGAAGGAGCGACGCGTCATGAATCTCGACAAACTCATGGATAAGCACCTCACGCGGGCATTTGACCCGAACCGGTCCATCTCAGAGGTAACCTTCAACAAGTGCAGCCCTGACACTTCTACGTGATGAGCTCTCCCCAGTCGAAACAGCGCCTGGCAAGACAGTCACCTACGGCATGTGTTCGCCCAGGAGAACGCGGACGGCCGGTTCCCCGAAGGTGATTACCGGGACAAGTGGCAGGACTCGGTCCACGCCTTCCTCGACTGGCGCACCTACAACTTCAAAGACATCACCCACTGGATGGAAAAACAGACCTACATGACGGTGGGCCTGGCAATGATGGCCACCGCCGAACTCGGCATCGAAGCCCCCCCCCCCCCGCTCGAAGGTTTCGACCCTCAGACCGTCGACACGGAATTCAAGATCCGCGAAGACGGCTACACCACCACCGTGCTACTCGCTCTCGGTTATCCGGACCTCACCCAGGTCAGCAACAAACCGATCTCCCGGCTCAGCCCGGACCGTATTTTCACCAACATCTGAGCAACGTGCTCAGACCCGGTACAACCTGCGCGCATTGCCGGCGGCGAGCATCCCGGCCACCCGGCGCGCGTCCTCCTCCGTCGCCTCGCCGGAGGCAATCCAGCCCCCCAGCACCTCGGCCAGTGAACGCCGGAAACCACGCGCCGCGATCAGGTACAACTCCGGCAGCCCGAACGCGTCCGAGGCGTACAGCAGCTTGCCGAACGGCGCCAGCTCCAGCGCCTCGGCCAGCAGCTCCGAAGCCCGGTGACCGGCGTAGCTGGACGCCAGGCTCACGTCGAAGTACACGTGCCGGAACACCTGCGCCAACCACGCCGCCTCCCGGTGGTACGGGTAGCAGTGCAGCAGCACGATGGGCGTGCCGGTGTCCTGGGTCGCCCGGCAGAACGCGGTGAGCAGCGCGGGGTTGGCCCGGTGCAGGTCCTCGTCCGAGTCGCCGAAACCGGTGTGGATCTGCAGCGGAAGGCCGGCGTCCACGCCGCACCACAGCGCGTGCCGGAGCAGCACCGGGTCGGTCAGCGGCAGCGCGCCCCGGCCGTCCGGGTCGGTGTGCGCGTCCGCCACTCCGGCGGCGTGCCGGCCCTGCGCCACCGCTGCGGCGTGCCGGCCCTCGGCGCCCGGCACGGCGGAGTGGCGGCCGCCGCGCGGCGAGCCCAGCCAGCGTTCGGCGGCCAGCGCCACCTCGGCCGGCGCCGGCCGGGTCGGTGCCACGTCGAAGCCGTACCGGTAGGCCAGGATCGACTTGCAGGCCACCGCCGTCTCGGCGCGCCGGGCGATCTCGCCGGCCAACGCGTTCGGGTACGCCTCGGCGCTCACCCCTCGCGCCGCCAGGTCCTCGGCCACCGCCTCCAGCCGGACCACCTCGGCCACCGGCGCGTGGGCCAGCGCGGCCAGGGCGTCCAGGTCGAGCAGCTCCTCACCCCGGTATCCGTGGTCCACGAACAGCAGCTCGGTGCCCGATGCGGCAAACAGACGCCGGGCCGCCTCCTCCGCGCCCAGCTCGGCCCGCCGGGCCAGGTAGTCCGCCGCCGGCGCGTGCCGGGGCAGGTCCAGCAGCGGCGCGCACTCCCGGCGCACCGCCAGCCCCAGCTTCGAGTCGAACGGGTCGATCCCCTCCGGCGCACCGGGTTCGGCGACAGCGGGCGCCCGGACGGTCGGCAGGTGCGCCTCGGTGAGCAGCGCGCCGAACGCGGCCGCGTCCAGCTCGCCGCCGACCACGCTGTGGCAGTGGTGGTCGACCAGGCGCAACTCGGTCACCCATGCGGGCGCTTCCTCCGCCACCTCAGTACCGCCACCGGGTCGCCGCGATGATCTCCTGTGGCGTCGCGTTGGTGTACTTGTCGATCTCCGCGCGGCGCAGCGCGAGCAGCGTCTCGGTCAGCACCGGGCCGAGCGCATCGGTGATCGCCGCCTCCTTGGCGAACGCCTCCACCGACGCGGCCAGCTCGGTGGGCAGCCGGGTCACCCCCAGCCGGTCCCGCTCCTCCCCGGTCAGCGAGTCCGGGTTGACCTGCACCGGTTCGGGCAGCGCGGGCCGTTCGTCCAGCCCGGCCGACCCGGCCGCGAGCAGCGCGGCCAGCAGCAGGTACGGGTTCGCGGCCAGGTCGAAGCACTTGATCTCCAGGTTGGCCGCGCGGTCCGACTCGGCGGCCTCGGCGGCCGAACCGGTGACCAGCCGCAGCGCCGCCTCCCGGTTCTCCCAGCCCCAGCAGGCGTACACGCCGGCCCAGTGCGAGGGCAGCAACCGCAGGTAGCTGGCCACGCTGGGCGCGCCGACGGCGAGCAGCGCGGGCAACCGGGCGAGGATGCCGGCGGTGAACGCCTCGGCCTCCGGCGTCAGCCCATGGGGACCGGGGCCGCCGGCGAACACGTTCCGACCGTCGCGGGCCAGCGAGAGGTGCACGTGGCCGCCGTTGCCCACCCCCGGGTGGTACACCGTCGGGGCGAAGGACACCAGCAGCCCGTGCCGCGCGGCCACCGCCCGGATCGTCGAACGGACCAGCACCGACGTATCCGCCGCCGCCACCGGGTCGGCCGGCGCGACGGACAGCTCGAACTGGCTGGCCGCGTACTCGGGGTGGAACTGCGCCACCTGGACCCCCTGCGCGGCCAGCGCGCGCAGCAGGTCGGCGGCGTAGTCCGAGACTTCGACCAGCCGCCCCAGGCCGTAGGCCGGCCCGGTGGCCACCGGCTCCGGCTCGTCGCCGTGGCCCTCCTGGAAGATCACCCACTCCAGCTCGATGCCGGCCGAGGCGACCAGGCCGCGCCCGGCCAGCCGCTCGACCATCCGGCCGAGCAGCAACCGCGCGCAACCGGGGTGCGCCGACCCGTCCTGCGCGTACCGGTCCCCCGGCGCCCAGGCCCATCCCGGCTGCCCGGCCAGCGGCACCAGCCGGTCGAGGTCCGGGCGAAGCCGCAGGTCACCGGCCGGGTTGGCGATCGGCGTATCGGCGATCAGGTCGTCCGCACCGAACGCGTCGAACACCGGGGTCGCGCCCACGCCGAACGCGGCCGCCCGCTTGAGCACGCCGACCGGAACGCCCTTGAACCGGGTTATCCCGCTGTTGTCCACGAACGTCACCGCGACCGCGGTGACGTCCTTGCTGGCCAGTTCCTCGCCCAGCCGGCGCCCGTGCTCCGCCCGCTCCCGCTCGTCCGCCATCGGGCCATCCTCCCTCGATTCAGCCGGAGGGACTAGATCACACGGCGCCCAGCATCGGCAGGCACGGTTCGAGCCCGGTGACCTCGACCCGCCACTCCGGGCGGTGCGCCCGGTAGTCGGCCTCGGTGAGCAGCAGGCGCCGCTGCGTCGCCGGACATCCCCGCCGGGCCAGCGTCTCCGTGCCGTCGTCCACGTAACCGAGCCGGCGGGACAGCGCCAGCGACCGGGCGTTGTCCACGAACGCCCCGGACCGGGCCAACCGCGCGCCGAGGTGGTCGAACGCCAGCCCGAGCACGGCCGCGCGCATCTCCGTGCCGAACCCCTGCTTCTGGTACCGGCCCCCCAGCCATGACCCGGTGGACACCTCCCGGGTGACCGCGAAGTCCACGCCCATCAGCCCCTGGGTGCCGATCACTCGGCCGTCCAGCCGGGTCAGGAAGTTGAGTGACCACCGCTCCGGTGCCACCGCCGCGCGCTCGGACCAGAAGTACCGCAGCATGCCGCCGCCGAGGTGCTCCGGGGCGGCGTCGGTCCACGGCACGGCGAACGGCATCTGGTCGGCCGGGTGCACGCCGGCGCGGGCCGCTTCGACCAGCTCACCCAGCCCGGGGTCGTCGTCCGGGCGCAGCTCCAGCCGGGGGGTACGCAGCCGCAGACCGTGCGGCGGCCAGTGCTCGGCGATCACGGTCGGCAAGTCTGCCGTGCGCTCGGACGACGATCTACCCGGTTAGGCTCGCCCCGGTGGACAACGACCAGTTGTACGCCCGGCTGGACGCGCTGGCCCGAGGCGAAGCGGACAACCTGATCGCCGAGCTGCGCTCCGGGTATGCGGTGTTCGGTGACGAGCAGTGGCTTCCCGGCTACTGCCTGCTGATTCACCGGGACCGGGTGCGGCATCTGGACGAGCTGCCGCTGGCCGGGCGAACCGAGTTCCTGGCCGAGATGTCCCTGCTCGGCGAGGCACTGCGGGCCGCGGCGAGCGCGTTCGACGCCGGGTTCGGCCGGGTGAACTACGAGATCCTGGGCAACTCGTGGCCGCAGCTGCACGCGCACGTGTTTCCCCGCTACCGCTGGGAACCCGACCGGTACCGCCGGATGCCGGTCTGGCTTTACCCGCCGGACGATCGTCCGGCCCCGCTGCCGCCCGACCGGCTGGCCACACTCCGGTCGGACATCACCGCTCGGCTGACCGACCTCGCGCGCGCCGGCGGATCCGGCTAGCGCCGGTGCTCGGCGATCACTCGAGCACCTGGGCCATCAGCATCGTGGCCGGGCCGAAGCCGGCGCGCGCGTAGAACGGCACCGCCCGGTCGCTCGGGGAAAGCACCACCCGCACGCAGCCGCGCTCCCTGGCGTGCGCGAGCACGGCGTCCAGCAGCGCCCGGCCCACGCCGTGGTCGCGGTGCCCGGGCAGCACGAACGCGTTGCTCAGGTAGCCCCAGCGGGTGTCCGGCTGCCCGGGCCGGGGCATCCGCTCGAACACCGCCAGGTGCATCATCCCGATCAGGCCGGCCCCGGAATCCGGCTCCGCGACGAACGCCACCCTGCTGCCCCGCTGACCGGCGAACCACTCGGCGAACCGGTCCGCGAAGCCCTCCTCGGTCGACTCCCGGTGCCAGTGCTCCCGCAACCGGGCCAGCTCGGCCACATCCCCGTCCTCCGCACGGCGAATCCGCATGGGCCAACGGTACGGTCGAACCCATGTACGCGATCACCGTGCGCGAACCAGGCGGCCCCGAGGTGCTCGAGTGGACCGAGGTGGACGATCCCGCACCCGGCCCCGGTGAGGTGCTGATCGACGTCGCGGCGACCGCGGTGAACCGCGCGGATCTGCTGCAACGACAGGGTTTCTACCCACCGCCGCCGGGCGCGTCGCCGATCATCGGCCTGGAGTGCGCCGGGCGGGTGGCCGCGCTGGGCGAAGGCGTCGAGGGCTGGCACACCGGCGACGAGGTCTGCGCGCTGCTCTCCGGCGGCGGGTACGCGCAGAAGGTGGCCGTCCCGGCCGGGCAGGTGCTGCCCGCCCCGCCGGGCTGGAGCCTGACCGACGCCGGCGGCCTCCCCGAGGTCGCCTGCACGGTGTGGTCCAACCTGTTCGACGTCGCGAACCTGCGCGCCGGTGAGCTGGTGCTCATCCAGGGCGGCACGGGTGGCATCGGCACACACGCGATCCAGGTGGCGGCGGCGGTCGGCGCGCGGGTGGCGGCCACCGCCGGGTCCGAGGACCGCCGCGAGCGGTGCCTTTCACTCGGCGCCGAGCTGGCCCTGGACTACCGGTCGGAGAAGATCGCCGAGGAGCTCCGCGAGGCCACCGAGGGCCGGGGCGCGGACGTCATCCTGGACAACATGGGCGCCGCCGCGCTGGCCGACAACATCGACCGGCTGGCCCCCGGCGGCCGGCTGGTGATCATCGGGCTGCAGGGCGGCGTCAAGGCGGAGATCAACCTGAACGCCATGCTGCGCAAGCGGGCCAGCGTGACCGCGACCAACCTGCGCGGGCGGCCCACCGCCGGCCCGGACGGCAAGGCGGCGATCGTCGCTGCGGTGCGCGCCGGATTGTGGCCGCTGCTGGAGTCCGGCCAGGTCAAGCCGGTGGTCCAGGAAACCCTGCCGTTGAACGAGGCGGGCCGGGCGCACCAGCTGCTCACCGACGGCGGCGTGGTCGGCAAGCTGGTGCTGGCCAACCCCGACTTCTAGGTCTCCCGCGCGCTGAACCGGGCGCGCGCTCGGCAAGCGGGCGCCGCGCCTAGATCATCTCGTTCAGCGCGCGGGCCAGCTGGTCGATCTCCGAGACGGTGCTGTAGTGCGCCAGCCCGATCCGGACCACCCCGCCGACCTCGCCGCAGCCGAGATGCTCCAGCACCCCGGAGTCGCCCATGTCGGCGACCGCACAGATCCCCCGGTCGGCCAGGAAGGCGGCCACGTCCTGCGCCTTGCGCGTCTCGTGGGTGAAGGCCAGCGCGGGCACCCCGTTCCCGGGGTTGCCGATGAGGTGGATCCGGGGCACGAACCCCAGCTCGTAGACCAGCTTGGCCATCAGCTCGGTCTGGTACTCGGCCAGCGAGCGCAGTGACCGGTCCAGCCGCTGCGGGCGCTCCCCGGCGGCCTCGTCGTCCAGCGTGGACAGGTAGTCGATGGAGGCGACCAGGCCGGCCAGCATCGGGTAGTTGTGCGGCCCCACCTCGAGCCGTTCCGGCCCGTCGGCCAGCGGGTCGAGCGAGCAGGACGGCAGGCGTTCCAGCAGCTTCGGGTCGGAGAAAACCAGCGCGCCGCACTGCGGGCCGCCCCAGGACGCCGGGGAGAGCACCAGCACGTCCGCGCCGAGGTCGGCGATGCGCAGCGGGCCGCAGGCGGCGGCCGCGTACCCGTCGACCACCACCAGCGCACCGGCCCGGTGCGCCCGCTCGGCGATCCGGTCCACCGCCGGCCGGGAGCCGACGTGCTCGGAACCGGCGGTCACCGCGACCGCCTTGACCGGCCCGCGCAGCAGCTCGTCGTACTGCCACTCGGGCAGCTCGCAGGTCTCGATCTCGATCTCCGCCCAGCGCACGCCGATGCCCTTGCTGGCGGCGGTGCGGCGCCACGGCGCCAGGTTGGCCACGTCGTCCAGCCGGGAGAGCACCACCTGGTCACCCAGCTGCCAGCTGTCCGCGAGCGCGTCGGCCAGCCGTCCGATCAGCACCTCCCGGCCCGGCCCCAGCACCACCCCGCGCGGGTCGGCCCCGACCAGGTCGGCGACGGCCTGGCGGGCCGCGTCCTCGATCACCTCGGCCCGCTGCGAGGAGGGGAACACCTCCCCCGGCAGCGAGATCGGCGCGCGCACGGCGGTGCCCATGGTGAGCGCCACCTGTTCCGGGCACTGGGCACCGGTCGGCGCGTCCAGGTGAACCCAGCCATCGCCGATCGCCGGGGTAAGGCCACGGATTCGAGCGACGTCGAAGGGCATCGTCATACGGTAACCGTGGCCACAAGGGGCCGATTTAGGGCGACACTAGGATGGAGTCATGAGCCAGCCAGACGAATCGGCGGACAACGGCGAGCAGCAGGTCATGGTGATCGGGCCGGACGGCTCACCGGTCGGGATGGCCAGGGTGCCGAACGGCAAGGACGAGGACAGCTCCGGCGGCGGGGTGTCGGACATGGTCGAGCAGCCGGCCAAGGTCATGCGCATCGGCACGATGATCAAACAGCTGCTCGAGGAAGTCCGCGCGGCACCGCTGGACGAGGCCTCCCGCAACCGCCTGCGGGAGATCCACGAGAACTCCATCAAGGAGCTCGAGGACGGCCTGGCCCCCGAGCTGCGCGAGGAGCTGCACCGGCTGAGCCTGCCGTTCGCCGAGAAGAACACCCCCTCCGACGCCGAGCTGCGGATCGCTCAGGCGCAGCTGGTCGGCTGGCTGGAGGGCCTGTTCCACGGAATCCAGACGGCGCTGTTCGCGCAGCAGATGGCCGCCCGCCAGCAGCTCGAGCAGATGCGCCGCGGCCTGCCCGCCGGCCCCCAGCCGGAAGGCCTGGGCGGACCCCGGGGCACCGGCCAGTACCTGTAACTCCGGCACCGTGCCGGGAGTTGACTGGGGCTCGGTGCCGGACTGGCTGGCCGGGCTGGGTGCGATCTCGGCGCTGCTGTTCGCGCGCTCCGCGGTCAAGGCCGCGCAGGCCACGAACCGCCAGCAGACCGCGCAGATCCGGGCCTTGGAAGAGTCCGAGGAGCGTCGGCGGGCGGAAGCCACGGCCCGCTACGCCACCCGGTTCGTCTGCTGGATCTCCGGGTGGGAGTCCGAGCCCGATCTTCCGGCCGTGGTGCTGGTCAACTCGAACGACGTCCCGTTGTACCAGGTCACCATCTATGTCGGGACCCCCCTGGGCTGCGCCTTTGCCCCCTACGTACACGTCGGACCGACGGAGGGCCGCCGGCGCATGGGCCGGCCGACGCGCGCCTTGCGGACGTTGGTGGACGGTCAGGACTTCGTCGCGCTACGCGACTCGGGCGCTTTGTGGACCGCGATGACCTTCCGGGACGCGAACGGTCACTGGTGGAGCCGCAGCCCGATCGGCCTGCTGTGGCCGGCCGAGGACGAGGCGAGCGCCCACCGGCGTTGCCGGGACGCCATCACCGCGTTGCCCGGCGAACCCGCCTGAGTCCCGGCGGGTGGCCTCCGAAACAGCCGGGCCGGAGTGACTGAATCACCCTGCCGAAGTGACTGAATCACGCTGCCGAAGTGACTGAATCACGCTGCCGAAGTGACTGAATCACGCTGCCGAAGTGACTGAATCACGCTGCCGAAGTGACTGAATCACGCTGCCGGAGTGACTGAATCACCGGGCCGGAGTGACCGAATCACCCTGCCGGAGTGACTGAATCACCGTGCCAGAGTGACTGAACCACCGTGGTGGGGGCGGCGCGGTGACCGGCAAGTAGGCTTCTCGGCGATGTCTACCGGCGTGTTGAGCGAGGAGACCGCGCCGTCGCGGAGTCTGCGGCGGGCGGTCGGTGACCTGCGACAAGGGTGGCGACAGCGGTCGCTGTGGGGCTATCTGGGCTGGCAGGACATCAAACAGCGGTACCGGCGGTCGGTGATCGGGCCGTTGTGGATCTCGATCAGCATGGGCGTGATCGCGGCCGGTCTGGGCATCCTGTACTCCGCGCTGTTCAACATGCCGTACCAGACCTTCCTGCCCTACGTGGCGACCGGACTGCTGATCTGGAACTTCGTGTCCGGCTGCATCCTGGAGGGCGCCGAGGTCTTCATCGCCAACGAAGGCCTGATCAAGTTCCTGCCGGCCCCGCTGAGCCTGCACGTGTACCGGCTGGTCTGGCGGCAGGCGCTGTTCTTCCTGCACAACCTGGTGATCTGGCTGGCCCTGATCATCCTGTTCCCGCAGCCGATCAGCATCACCCTGCTGCTGGCCATCCCGGCGTTCGCCATCCTGCTGCTGAACGGCGTGTGGATCACGATCTTCGCCGGGATCATCGCCACCCGGTTCCGGGACATCCCGCCGATCATCGCCAGCGTGACCCAGCTGCTGTTCTACCTGACGCCGATCGTCTGGGACTACGACCAGCTGCTGAAGCACTCCAACCCGAACATCGCCGAGCGGGCCCGGCTGGCCGAGCTGAACCCGATCATGCATTTCGTGGAGATCCTGCGCCAGCCGCTGCTGGGCCGGGAGATCATCTGGCACCACTGGTACGTGGCCGGGGCGATCACCGTGCTCGGCTGGACCGGTGCGCTGCTGGTCATGCGCAACTACCGAGCACGCGTCTCCTACTGGGTGTAGCCGATGGTTTCCATAGATATCCAGAACGCCTACGTCGACTTCCCGATCTTCGACGCGAAGAGTCGCTCGCTGAAGAAGCGGGTACTCGGCAAGGCCGGCGGCAAGATCGGCACGGACAGTCGGGTGCCGATCATCGAGGCACTGCGCGGCATCAACCTGAACCTGGCGCAGGGCGCGCGGGTCGGGCTGGTCGGGCACAACGGCGCCGGCAAGTCCACCCTGCTGCGACTGATGTCCGGCATCTACGAGCCGACCAGGGGCAGCGCGCGCATCCGGGGCAAGGTGGCGCCGGTGTTCGACCTGGGCGTCGGCATGGACCCGGAGATCTCCGGCTACGAGAACATCATGGTGCGCGGGTTGTTCCTGGGCATGACCCGCAAGCAGATGCAGGAACGCGTCGAGGATATTGCCGACTTCTCCGAATTGGGCGACTACCTGTCCATGCCGCTGCGCACCTACTCCACCGGCATGCGGGTGCGCCTGGCGCTGGGCGTGGTGACCAGCATCGACCCGGAGATCCTGCTGCTCGACGAGGGCATGGGCGCGGTGGACGCGGAGTTCCTGGCCAAGGCCCGCACGCGGTTGAACGCGCTGGTGGAGCGGGCCGGGATGCTGGTGTTCGCCAGCCACTCGGACGAGTTCCTGGTCGAGCTGTGCGACTCGGCGATCTGGATGGACCACGGGGAGATCCGCAAGCACGGCCCGCTGCGCGACGTTTTGAACGCGTACAAGGGCCGCGACGTGGTGACCGAGCTGGCGGAGCGGACGTGACCGGGACCGGGGCCGACGCCGAGCGGCTCCCGCCGGACTCGGTGGTCGCCGTGGTGGTCACCCGTCACCGCCGTGACCTGCTCGTCGACTCGCTGTCCGCGCTGGCCAAACAGACCCACCCGGTGACTCACCTGGTCGTGGTGGACAACGGCCCCGACCAACCGGCCCGCGACGTGGTCGAGGCGGCCGGCCTGCCGTTCAGCTACCTGCCGAGCCACCACAACCTGGGCGGCGCCGGCGGCTTCGCGCTGGGCATGCTGCACGCGCTGGCGCTAGGCGCGGACTGGGTGTGGCTGGCCGACGACGACGGCCGGGCCGGCGACGAGCACGTGCTGGCCACCCTGCTGGACACCGCGCGCCGGCACGACCTGGCCGTGGTCTCCCCGGTGGTGGCCGACCAGGCCGACCCGGAGACGCTGGCCTTCCCGCTGCGCCGGGGTCTGCGCTGGCACCGTGGCCGGGACGCCCTGGGCGAAACAGACCTGCTGCCCGGCATCGCCAGCTTCTTCAACGGGGCGCTGTTCCGGGCGACCACGCTGGACGTGGTCGGGGTGCCGGACCTGCGCCTGTTCGTCCGGGGCGACGAGGTGGAGATGCACCGGCGGGTGGCCCAGTCCGGCCTGCCGTTCGGCACCTGCCTGCGGGCCAGCTACGTGCACCCGAACGGCTCGGACGAGTTCAAGCCGATGCTGGGCGGCCGGCTGCACGCCCAGGATCCGGAGGACCCGATCAAGCGGTACTACACGTACCGCAACCGGGGCTACCTGTTCGGGCAGCGCGGCATGCGCCTGATCGGCAAGCTGGAAGTGATCCGTTTCGGCTGGTACTTCCTGATCTCCAAGCGGGACCCGGCCGGGTTCGCGGAGTGGCTCCGGTTGGTACGTATGGGGCGTCGCGAGCGATTCCTCCGCGCGCCGGTCACCTCGTCTGGTAAACCTACCTAGCGCAGTGTCTGACGGTGTAGCGCCGCCAGATGAGTGAACCAGGGCCGACGATTTCCTTACGCTTCGCGAGCTTGCTACATCAAACGGGTGGGTGACGGTTGCCACCTCAAAGAGTGCTACGTTCCCGGTGCTTCACTGAATCGTTATCAGCGAAAGAGGCAGTCTCGGCAGCGACGCGGACTGACGTTTGACCACGCACCGACCGGGGGGCGGCCGGGACATTGAGCATCTTCAATCCAGTCATAGACCTGATCTCGGACCGCTGGGACATGTTGATCCCGGTGGGCATCATCGGCGCCCTGTCCTGGGGAATTTGGATCATCCGCAAGGTGATGTCCATGTTCTACCGGCCCACCATCAACAACTTCCGCACCACCACCTCGGTCTGTGTGCCGTCCTTCCGGGAAGACCCGGACGTGCTGGTCGACTGCCTGCACACCTGGCTGGCCCAGAACCCCACCGAGATCATCATCGTACTGGACCTGGAGGACCTCGAGGCGCAGCGCAAGCTGCTCGCCCTCGGCGACCCCCGGCTCAAGGTGATCATGTTCGCGCACGAGGGCAAGCGGTCCGCGCTGGGCGTCGCCATCAAGCAGGCGAAATACGAGATCCTGGTGCTCACCGACTCGGACACCCGCTGGCAGCCCGGCCTGCTCGCCGCGGTGCAGATGCCGTTCGTTGACCCCACGGTCGGCGGCGTGGGCACCCGGCAGAACGTGTACAACCCGTTCTCCAGCATCTGGCGCCGGGTGGCCGACTGGATCATCGACCTGCGCTACCTGGACTACGTGCCGGCCACCGGCATGCGCGGGGCCGTGGTCTGCCTGTCCGGCCGGACCGCCGCGTACCGGCGTGCCGTGGTGTTGCCGGTCCTGGAGAACCTGGAGAACGAGATCTTCCTCGGCCGCAAGTGCATTGCCGGGGACGACGGCCGGCTCACCTGGCTGGTGCTCGCGCAGGGCTACAAGACGGTGCACCAGGACACCGCGCGGGCGCTGTCGATGTTCCCGGCCAGCTTCAAGGCGATGCGCAAGCAACGGGTGCGCTGGAGCCGCAACTCCTACCGGTGCTACCTGACCGCGATCTACAAGGGCTGGCTGTGGCGGGTGCCCTTCATCTCCCAGCTGACCGTGTTCCAGATCCTCTGCACCCCGGTGACCATGTTCGCGATGGTCTACTTCGTGTGTTCCACGTGGTTCAGCCCGCAGCGCTACGTGGCGCTCACCCTGGCGGTGAGCTGGGTGTTCATCGGCCGGGCCATCCGCAGCATCTCGCATCTGCGCACCCGGCCCCAGGACATCCTGATCCTGCCGGTGGTCACGGCGTTCATCATCTTCGTCGCTCTGCCGATCAAGACCTACGCCTTCGTCACGATGAACCAGCAGGGCTGGATGACCAGACGCAAGGATCTGGTCGGCGGTGAGGGACAAGACAACGCGAGCCTGCAGGCCGGAGCCACTCGTGGCCCCGCCTAGGCGACCGAAGGGACCGGGAGCCGGCCACTGGCTGGCCGCGCTGTCCATCCTGGCCAGCCTGAGCCTCGGCCTCGCCACCCTGTCGCTGGGCCTCACCCAGCCCGAGGCGCCGCCCGCGCCGTCGATCAGCGTGGAAGAGGCGGACCCGGCGCAGAGCCAGGAGACGCCGACCGTGCCGAACGGTCCCGGCTTCGACCCCCGCCAGGCCGCGCTGGTGGACGCCGAGGACAAGCGGATCTTCGCCGCCGTCGGGCAGCTGCAGCCCGGCACGCCCATGCGCGAGATCCCCTACGGGACCCAGCTGCCCACCCTGGTGCTGCCGGCCCGGATCGCCCCCTACGACCTGGACACGCTGGTCAACGCCGGCGCCGCGTCCCGGCTGCCGGACGGCGCGCTGCTGCAGAAGAACGTCATCGTCGGCCCGGGCGCGCAGCTGCACATCTCGCTGCCCAGGGGCAACCTGCGGATGTCTTCCGGCGCGGCGGGGTTCACCTCGCTGGTGGCGTTCAAGGGATCGCTGAACCTGGAGGGTGCCCCGGGCTCGCCGCTGTCCATCTCCAGCTGGGACACCGCGAAGAACGCGGCGGACAGCGAGGTGAGCGACGGCCGGGCGTACATCCGGGAGATCGGCGGCCGGATGGACCTGCGCGCGGTGAACACGTTCAGCCTGGGCTTCTGGAGCGGCTCGACCGGCGGCGTGGCCTGGACCGGCAGCGCCTCCGAGGTGGCCACCGGCTCGGCCCGCGAGGTCAACCTCACCGGCAACCACTACGGCATCTTCACCCGCCGCAGCCGCGGCCTGCTGATCAACGGCGCCCAGGTGACCAACTCCGCCATGGACGGCGTGGCGGTGAACCGGGACGCCGAGGGCGCCGAGCTGTGGCGGGTGACCAGCGCGCAGAACGCCCGCAACGGCATCGCGCTGGCCAAGGGGGCCAACAACATCTCGCTGCGCGAGGTCACCTCCACCGGCAACGCCCGCAACGGCATCTTCATCGACGGCGCGCCGCCGGCCGCCGGCCCCAACGCGGGCGGCGCCACCACCGCGCACTTCGCCGGGTTCACCGTGGACGCCAGCATGGTGCGGGGCAACGCGGAGCACGGCGTCCTGGTGTCCGGCGCGAACAAGGTGGTGCTCAGCGGCAACACCGTCGCCGCCAACCGGGACGGCGTGATCGTGCGCGGCGTCACCGAGGGCCTGGTGATCCGGGAGAACAAGATCAGCTCGCCGGGCGGGTTCGCGGTGGCCATCCGGGACGGGTCCAAGGACGCGCTGGTGGACAAGAACATCATCACCGATGCGCTCACCGCCGTGCAGCTGAACAACTCGGTGGCCAAGGTGTCCGGCAACGAGATCAGCGGCATGACCATGCACGCCGTTTCGCTCATCGGCGCCGCCGGCGGCTCCTCCGTCGTGGACAACCGGCTGGCCGGCCGGGGACCCAGCGACATCGACACGACCCGGGTCGCGGCGGGCAACCTGGTCCCCCAGTCCGGCAACGACAAGCGCAACTGGGTCGAGGACAAGGACAACCTGCAGTACATCGGCAGCCGGATCCGGAGCAACCCGTTGATCCTGCTCTGGGCCCTGATCCTACTCATCCCGATGGCCGGGCGGATCTACTGGAAGCACCGGCAGTCCAGGCAGGGCATCGGCCAGCACCCGTACCGCAACAGCGCCCCGCCCAGTGCGGTGGCGGCGGCCGCGGCCGCCGCGCCCAAGGTGCTCCCCGGGGCGAAACCCGGGCGCACGCCCCGACCCGCCCAGCCCGTCCGCGCGCGTGGCAACGCCTCGGCGATCCCCCAGGGGCTACGCGGCCAGCTCGGCAACAAGGGCCGTCCGCCCAGGCCCGCCGCGGCGAAGGGCGTCAACGGGGCCGCCGCACCGGTCCCGGGGCGCACCGGCAAGCCGTCCCGCAACGGGCTGCCGCCCGGCAACCCCCCGCGCCCGCCGGCCAAGCAACCGGTGTACGGCATGAAGCCCGCCGCGCCGGGCACCCGACCGGCCGGAGCGGCGGCCAAACCGGCCGCGCCCGCCCGCCCCGCGCCACCACGCCCGGCGCTGCCCTCGGCCCCGGCCAAGCCGGCCGGCGCCCCGGCCAAGCCAGCCAACGGCCCGGCGCAACCGGCGGCCATTCCGCCGGCGAAACCCGCCGGCCCCGCGAAACCGGCGGGGGCCAAGCAGGCCGGGCTGCCGTTGCCGAAACCCCAGGCGGAACGGTCGGCGCCCTCCCCCGAGCCCCGGTCGTCCCCCGGGCCGCGGCAGGGTGGACCTCGACCCCAGAACCCCCCGCCGCCAGGCGACGGCGGAAACCGAAACACGGCGGTGTCCTGAAGCATGAACCCACATACCAACTGGTCCCGGCGGGCCGGCCTCGCCGGAGCCTCGGCCGCGCTGCTCGCCTTCACGCTGAGCGGCTGCGGCGGCGACTCGGAGCAGCCCCAGCCGCCCAGCCAGCCGGGCGGTCCGCCGCAGGCGGCACCGGCCGCGCCGACCGTGCCGCCGCTCGGCCCGGGTTGTCCCAAGCCGGGCACGGTGACCGTGCACAACGCGCAGGAGCTCAAGTCCGCGCTCACCGGAGCCAAGCCGGGCGCGGTGATCGAGCTGGCCGCCGGCACCTACACCGGCGGGTTCGCCGCCGAAGCCTCCGGCTCGAAGGCACAGCCGATCGTGCTGTGCGGGAAGCGGGACGCGGTCCTCGACGGTTCCGGCGCGAACTACACGCTGCACCTGGAAAACGCCTCCTACTGGGAGGTCGTCGGGTTCACCATCCGGGGCGGCCAGAAGGGCCTGATGGTGGACCAGGGCCAGCACAACCTGATCGACAGCCTGGAGATCGAGCAGGTCGAGCAGGAGGCGCTGCACCTGCGCAAGAACAGCAGCAACAACGTGGTGCGCGGCAACGTCATCCACAACACCGGGCTGAAGGACTCCCAGTTCGGCGAGGGCGTCTACATCGGCACGGCGGAGAAGAACTGGCCGCGCTACACGGGCGGCCAGCCGGACCGCAGCGACCGCAACCTGATCGAGGCCAACACCATCTCCGACACCACCTCGGAGGCGGTGGACATCAAGGAGGGAACCACCGGCGGCATCGTCCGGGGCAACACCTTCACCGGGCCCAGCTCGGACGCTGAATCGTGGGTGAACGTCAAGGGCAACGGGTGGCAAATCCTCGGAAACACCGGGCGTGGATCCTCCCAGGACGGATTCTCCGTGCACCAAATCCTGGACGGTTGGGGGGTGGACAACGTCTTCGACGGCAACACCGCCGTGGTGGACGGCCCCGGCTACGGCATCAACGTCACCAAGAACAAGGACCGCAACCGAGTCACCTGCAGCAACAAGGCGGAGTCCGCCGGCAAGGGACTCACCAATATCGACTGTTCGTAACCTGGCTCCCCTAGGAGAACGATGTTCGTCCGTCGAATCGCCGTAATCGGCACCGGATACGTTGGCCTGACCACCGGAGCCTGCCTGGCATCCCTCGGCCACAACGTGGTGTGCGCCGACGTGAACGAACAGAAGATCGCCAAGCTCAAGAGAGGCGAGGTGCCGATCCTCGAGCCCGGCCTGTCCGAGCTGGTCACCGAGGGCATGGCCGCCGGCCGGCTGAAGTTCGTGGTCGGCGCGCGCAACGCCATCGCGGCCCCCGGGGAGGACTCGGACAATCCGGTCGAGGTGGTCTTCCTGTGCGTGCCCACGCCGATGGGCGAGGGCGGTGCGGCGGACCTGGCGGCGGTGGAGGCGGTGGCCCAGGAGGTCCGGGACCTGCTGCCCCGGGGCTGCGTGGTGGTGAACAAGTCGACCGTGCCGGTGGGCACGGCGTCGCGCACCAAACAGCTGCTCGGCCGCCGGGACGTGGCGGTGGTGAGCAACCCGGAGTTCCTGCGCGAGGGTTCGGCGGTGCGCGACTTCCTGAACCCGGACCGGATCGTGGTCGGCTGTGACCAGCAGGACGCCGCCGAGCGGGTGGCCGCGCTGTACTCCCGGCTGGGCGCACCCACCCTGCTCACCGATGCCGCCAGCGCGGAGATGGTCAAGTACGCGGCGAACTGCTTCCTGGCGATGAAGCTGTCCTACGTGAACGCCCTGGCCGAGCTGTGCGAGCGGCTCGGCGCGGACGTCCACGAGGTCACCGAGGGAATGGGCTACGACAAGCGGATCGGCCAGGCGTTCCTTTCGCCCGGGCCGGGGTGGGGCGGTTCCTGCCTGCCCAAGGACACCAACGCGCTGGTGCAGATCTCCGAGGCGGCCGGGTTCGACTTCCCGCTGCTCTCCGCGTCGCTGGACACCAACCGGCGCCAAAGCGCCCGGATGGTGGAGAAGGTGCGCGCGGCGGTCGGCGGCTCACTGGTGAACAAGCGGATCGGGCTGCTCGGGCTGACCTTCAAGGCCGGCACCGACGACCTGCGCGACTCGCCCGCGCTCACCGTGGCCGGCGCGCTGCGCGACGAGGGCGCCGAGCTGACCGGCTACGACCCCGGCTGCCCGTCCGCCGTCCCCGGCATGACCGACGGGATCACGGTGACCGACGAGCCGTCCGCCGTGGCCAAGGACGCCGACGCCATCGTGGTACTCACCGAGTGGCCCGAGTTCCGCGCGCTCGACTGGCCCGAACTGGCCCGCTTCGCCGCCAACCGCACCGTCGTGGACACCCGCAACCTGCTCGACCCCGACGTCCTGCGCCGCGCCGGATTCTCCTGGGTAGGCGTCGGCTGCCGCTAATGCGGCTGCGCCGCCCGTGAGTGGCGAGTAGCGCTATAGCGTCACTCGCCACTCACGAGTTATCCACAGGGGCTTCAAACGCCACCACACCGGTCGCGGCAAAGTGCAACCTCGCGTTATGTCAAGACCGCGTCGATCCGCGCCACCGCAGGTACCGCTATGCCGTCACGCCGAATGGCATCGCGTGCTGTCTGAGCAGTGCGGCGTGCTCAACACCGAACAGCTGCGCTACTTCGGGGTCTCCCGCAGCGCAATCACGGCAAACGTGCGAGCCGGCCGCTGGCAGTGCGTGGCACCCCGCGTGTACGCCACCTTCACCGGTCCGCTCACCCATGAGGCGCGCGTTGCCGCCGCGCTGAGTTACGCGGGGCCGAGCGGGCTACTCAGCCATCAGACGGCGGCCGAGTTGTGGCACATGCACCCTTTGTCCGATGGACCGGTACATGTCACAGTCCCGTACGGTTGTTCGGCGGTATCCCAGCCACCGCTCGTTGTCATCCACCGATCACGGGCGTTCCGGCACATCGCGGTCGTCGGCGTACCGCCACTGACCAGTCGACCCGACACTGTCATTGATCTCGCGGTTGCCGAACCCACCGCCCGTCTGGCCATGCGTACGCTCACGACCTTGGTCACCGCGCGCCGGGCCGCCGCCGCGAGTGTGCGGGAACGCCTCGAGCAACGGCCGCCTCGTCGGTACCGGCAGGCCTTACGAACGGCGCTCGACCGGATCCAGACCGGCGTGCACTCTCCGCTGGAAGAACTGTACGCAGTGGACGTCGAGGCCGCGCACGGAATTCCGTCGGCTCGACGACAGGAGCCGTTGATGGTGGACGGACGCAAGCTGATCGAGGATGCCGTGTACGACAACATCGGCATCCCGCTGACCGTGCGGCTCGACGGCGCCTCTCACTTGGCAGCCGACGTCGCACACCGCGATCGGCGACGGGACAACGTCGCGGAGGTATCGGGCCGGTCGCGGCTTCAGTTCGGCTGGGCCGAGCTGTCCAGGAAGCCATGCGCGGCTGCCGTCGAGGTAGCGCAGGTGCTCTGGCGTCGAGGCTGGGTCGGTCCCCTGCGCGCGTGCCCGCGCGCTCGTGAGTGCGGAGTAACGCTATAGCGTCACTCGCCACTCACGGGTCGTGTTCCGCCGCCTCAGCGCCGGAACACGACATACCTCAGCATCAGGAAGTTGATCATCGTCGCCGTCCCCTGGGCGAACACCCAGGCGATGGTCACTCGGAACGGGGCGCCCTCGGTGATCAGGTGCAGGACCAGCGCGTTCATGCCGACGTTCACGAAGAACGTGGTGCCGTAGAGCAGCAGGAAGCCGGTGAACCGGGTCGCGCCGCCGGCGGTCTGGGTGAACGTGAATCGACGGTTCAGCAGGTAAGCCGTGGTGGTGCCGCAGACGAAGCTGAGAGCCTTCGCCCCGTGCACCCACAGGCCGGTGTGCAGCAGGGCCTGGTACAGCCCGTAGTCCACGAGCGCGGAGAGCCCGCCCACCAGCACGAACCTGGTGAGCTGCGAGAGCAGGCCGACTCGCGGTTGCGAGCGGTCCGCTACCAACTGGGCTCCTGCCACGCCGCACAGGGTAGCGGTCGGCCGAGGACACCCGGTCGGTAGCCTGGGCGACGATGGCCAACCAGCAAGAACGTCGCAGCCTCACCGGGTTCGGGCGCACGGCGCCGAGCATCGCAACGGTGGCGCCGGTCAGCGCCGACGAACACGTGCTCGAGGCGCTGCGCGCGCCGGGTCCACGCGGGATCACCCCGCGCGGGCTGGGCAGCTCCTACGGCGACCCGGCGCAGAACGCCGGCGGCACGGTGCTGGACATGACCGGGCTGAACCGGATCCACTCGATCGACGCGGACAGCGGGCTGGCCGTGGTGGACGCCGGCGTCTCGCTGGACACGCTGATGCGCGCGGCGCTGCCGTTCGGGCTGTGGGTGCCGGTGCTGCCGGGCACCCGGCAGGTCACCGTGGGCGGCGCGATCGCGTCGGACATCCACGGCAAGAACCACCACACCGCCGGCAGCTTCGGCAACCACGTGAGCTCGATCGAGATCGCGCTCGCCGACGGCAGCGTCCGCACGATCACCCCCGAGGACGAGCTGTTCTGGGCCACCGTCGGCGGCATGGGCCTGACCGGCGTGATGCTGCGCGCGACCGTCCGGCTGCACCCCACCGAGTCGGCCTACTTCGTGGTGGACACCGACCGCACCGACAACCTCGACGAGCTGATGGCCCTGCTCACCGACGGTTCGGACGACCGGTACGACTACTCGGCGGCCTGGTTCGACACCACGACCACCGGCGCCGCGCTGGGCCGCGCGGTGCTCACCCGGGGCTCGCTCGCGCGCGCCGATGAACTCCCGGCCAAGCTGCGCCGCGACCCGCTGAAGTTCGCCGCGCCGCAGCTGCTGCGGTTCCCGGACGTCTTCCCGAACGGCCTGGCCAACCCGACCACGCTGCGCGCGTTCTCCGAGCTGTGGTGGCGCAAGGCGCCCCGCCTGCAGCGGGACTCGGTGCAGAACATCACCGCCTTCTACCAGGTGCTGGACATGTTCGGGAACTGGAACCGGGTGTTCGGCAAGCGCGGCTTCCTGCAGTACCAGTTCCTGGTGCCGATGGGCGCGGAGGACACCTTCCGTCGGATCGTGGAGATCATCGCGGCGTCCGACCACGCGTCCGGGCTGAACGTGCTCAAGCGGTTCGGCGCCGGCAACACCGCGCCGCTGTCCTTCCCCTTCGCCGGCTGGACGATCACCGTGGACTTCCCCATCGCCGCCGGGCTGCACGAGCTGTGCGAGCGGCTGGACGACCTGGTGCTGGACGCCGGCGGGCGGCACTACCTGGCCAAGGAGTCGCGCACCTCGCCCGAGGCGATCCGGCGCGGTTACCCGAGGCTAGAGGAGTGGCGGAAGGTGCGCGCCTCGGTGGACCCGGACGGCATTTTCACCTCTGACCTGGCCCGACGCTTGGAGCTGTGTTAATCATGATCGACGCCGTGGGCGTTCCGCAGTCCATCCTGCTGCTCGGCGGGACCTCCGAGATCGGGCTGGCCACCGTGCGCCGGCTGGCCGGCGGGCGGTCGGTGCGGGTGGTGCTGGCGGCCCGGCCGTCCTCCCGGCGGGACGAAGCGGCCGCCGACCTGGAACGCACCGGCTGCCGGGTGGAGGCGCTGGACTTCGACGCCACCGACACCGGCTCGCACGCCGGCGTGGTGGCCAAGGCGTTCGCCGGCGGCGACGTCGACGTGGCGATCGTGGCCTTCGGAATCCTCGGTGACGCGGAGGCGGCCTGGCAGTCGGTGGACGCCGCCGTGGAGATGGCCACGGTGAACTACACGGCGGCGGTCTCCGTGGGTGTCGCGCTGGCGCAGAACTTCCGCGACCAGGGGCACGGCACGATCGTCGCGCTCTCCTCGGTCGCCGGCGAGCGGATCCGCCGGTCCAACTTCGTGTACGGCTCCACCAAGGCCGGCATGGACGGCTTCTACCAGGGCCTCGGCGAGGCGCTGCGCCCGCACGGGGTGCGGGTCACCGTGGTCCGGCCGGGTTTCGTGAAGACCAAGATGACCGAAGGCATGCCGGCCGCCCCGCTGGCCGTGACCGCCGAGCAGGTGGCCGACGTGGTCGCCGACGCGGTGCGCAACCGCCGGGAGCTGGTCTGGGCGCCGGCCCAGTTCCGCGCGGTCATGTCCGTGCTCCGGCACATCCCGAGGCCGATCTTCCGCCGGCTCCCGATCCAGTAACGCGGAGCGAGTCCGCTGGCGCCGGGCACCCGGTCACGGAGCACCGAGCGCAAGCTGAGTCCGGTGGTTCCTTGATCGAAACCGAACTGAGCTGGCACTCGGCAAAGGCGCGCCGAACACACGGTTGCATTCCGTGACCAAGCCGCGCACGACCCTAGGCGTGGCGCGCTGAGCCGTCCCACCGCATTCCGCGGCCGCCCCCGGGCGCAAGGGGCCGTACCCAAGCCCATCAAAGCCCGAGCCGCGCTGTCCAAGCCGTAGGAGACCCGACCCGCTCCGGAACGCCCACGAGGGAATGATCACTACAAGTGGGGTGTTGTCCCCGGTATGGCAGCGATGAGCGCGGAGGCGCGCGAGCGGTTCTTGGCGGAGAAGCACGTCGGCGTGATCAGTATCGCGAGGTCGGAAGGGCCGCCGCTGGCCGTGCCGGTGTGGTACCAGTACCAGCCCGGCGGGGACGTGATCGTGCAGACCGGGCCGGAGTCGGTCAAGTACAGGCTGCTCGAGAAGGCCCGGGCGTTCAGCCTGACCGTGCAGACCGAGACGCCGCCGGGGTACAAGTACGTGAGCGTGTCCGGACCGGTCACCGAGATCGAGCAGGAGACCTCGCCCGAGGATCTCCGGGCGATGGCCTACCGCTACTTCTCCAAGGCGGACGCCGACGAGTACCTGAAGACCCTGGAGAACGAGCGCGTCGTGCAGCTGCACATGCGCCCGGACCGCTGGTACTCCACCGACTTCAGCTGACCGCCAGCTTCGCGTAGGCGTCCAGCACCGGGAGCACCTCGTCCTCGCCGCCCGAGGGCAGGGCGAGCACCGCCTCGCGCACGCCCAGTCCGGCCAGGTACTCCAGCTTGCCGGGGGTGGGCATGACGCCGAACGGCACCGCGTCGGCGGAGGCCGGGTCCCGCCCGGCCTCCTCGAACGCCCGGCGCAGTTCGGGCAGCGCCTCCTTGAACCCGGAGGCGCCGATCGGCATCCAGCCGTCGGCGAACTCGGCGATGTGCCCGAACAGCCGGGGTCCGGCCGGGCCGCCGATCAGCACGCGCGGCCGGGGCTGCTGGATGGGCTTCGGCCAGGACCAGGACGGCGGGAACTCCACCTGCTTGCCGTGGAACTCGGCGACCTCGTTGCTCCAGATCTCGGTCATCGCCAGCATGACCTCGCGCAGCCGGCCGCGCCGCCGGGACGGGTCGATGCCGTGGTTGGCGATCTCGTCCCGGTTCCAGCCGTAGCCGATGCCCAGCGTCAGCCGGCCGCCGGACAGCAGGTCCAGCGTGGCCAGCTCCTTGGCCAGGATGATCGGGTCGTGCTGGGCGACCACGCCGACCCCGGTGCCCAGGCGAATCGTCGAGGTGACCGAGGAACACGCGGCCAGCGTGATGTACGGGTCCAGGGTGCGCCGGTAGGACGGGTCGAAGTCGTGGCCCTGCTCGGGGTGCGGGGTGTTGCGGGCCACCGGGATGTGCGTGTGCTCGGGGAAGTAGATCGAGTGGAAACCCCGCGCCTCGGCCTCGCGCGCCAACCGCACCGGGTTCATCACCTGGTCGGTGAGGAAGATCGTCAAACCCAGCTTCACGCCGCGCCCCCTTCGTGCAGGATGACGCCCCGGATGTTCCGGCCGGCGTGCATGTCGGCGTAGGCCTGGTTGACCTCGTCCAGGCGGTAGGTGGTGGTGATCAGGCCGTCCAGGTTGAGCTTGCCGGCCTTGTACATCGCGGCCAGCTTGGTGATCTCGTGCCGGGGCGTGCCCATGCCGAAGATCACGCCCTGTAGCCGTTTCTGCATCATGGCGAAGGCCCACAGGTTGATCGGCAGGCCCTCGGCCCGGACGTCGCCGATGCCGGTGAGTACCACGGTGCCGAACTTGCCGATCGCGTTCACCGCGTCCGCCACGTGCGACCCGGTGGTCACGCCGACGGTGACGATGGCCGCGTGCGCGCCCTGCCCGTTGGTCACCGAGCGGCCGAAGTCGGCCGCCTCGTTGATCTCCCCGAACGCGTGCGTGGCCCCGAACTCCAGCGCCTTCTCCCGCTTGAACGCCACCGGGTCCACCGCGATCACGTGCGCGGCGCCCCGCGCGGCGGCGGACTGCACCGCGTTCATGCCCACCCCGCCGGTGCCCATCACGATCACCGTGTCGCCGGCCTTCACGCCGGCCCCGTACTCGGCCGAGCCCCAGCCGGTCGGCACTCCGCAGGACAGCAGCGCGGCCACCCGAAACGGGATGTCCTTGTCGATCTTCGTCAGGGAGTGCTCGGAGACCACGGCGTGCTCGGCGAACGTGCCGACCATGGTCATCTGGCCGGCGTCGGAGCCGTTCACCTTGGCCCGGAACGTGCCGTCGGCCAGCGAACCGGACAGCGCGTAGATGCCCAGGTCACACAGGTTCCCGCCGCCCGACACACACGGCTGGCAGCGCCCGCAGGACGGCACGAACTGGGCCACCACGTGGTCCCCCACCGCCAGCGAGCGCACCTCGGGGCCGACCGCCTCGACCACGCCGGCGCCCTCGTGCCCGCCGATCAGCGGCAGCCGGCCGACCGGCATGTCACCGGTGGCGGCGTGGTCGTCCGAATGACACAACCCGGCCGCGGCGAACCGCACCAGCACCTCACCGGCCGAAGGCGGAGCCACCTCCACGTCCACTACCTGCCACTTGCCCGGCTGCTCCAGCAGCGCCGCCGCCTTCGTGCGCATCAGGCGTACCTCACCGGGAGACCCTTGATCCCGCTCAGCCAGCCGGACCGCAGCCGCCTCGGCGTCCCGGTCATGGTGATGTCCGGCAGGTGTTCGGCGATGGCGTTGAACATCAGGTCGATCTCCAGTTTGGCCAGGTTGGCCCCGAGGCAGTAGTGCGCGCCGCCGCCACCGAAGCCCAGCTGCGGGTTCGGGTCGCGGCCGACGTCGAACCGCTCGGGGTGGTCGAAGACTTCCTCGTCGAAGTTGGCCGAGCCGTAGAAGATGCCGACCCGCTGGCCCTTCTTGATCTCCTGCTCGCCGATGTGCGTGTCCACCTTCGCGGTGCGCTGGAAGGCCACCACCGGCGTCGCCCAGCGGACGATCTCGTCGGCCGCCGTGGCCGGGCGCTCGGCCTTGTAGCGCTCCCACTGCTCGGGGTGCTCGAGCATGGCGATCATGCCGTGGGTGATCGCGTTGCGGGTGGTCTCGTTGCCGGCCACGGCCAGGAGCAGCACGAAGAACCCGAACTCGTCCGGGTTGAGGCCCCGGCCGTCGATGTCCGCGTTCACCAGCTTGGTGACGATGTCCTCCGTGGGGGTGGACTTGCGCTCCTCGGCCATGTTCATCGCGTAGCCGAGCAGGCCCATGGACGCCGCCGTCGGGTCCATGTCCTGGTACTCCGGGTCGTCCGTGCCGATCATCTGGTTGGACCAGTCGAAGATCTTGTGCCGGTCCTCCTGCGGGATGCCGATCAGCTCGGCGATGGCCTGCAGCGGCAGCTCACAGGCCACGTCGGTGACGAAGTCACCGGAGCCCTTGGCCCGCGCCTCGTGCACGATCCGCTCGGCCCGGTCGGCCAGCGCCTCGCGCAGGCTGTTGATCGCCTTCGGGGTGAACCCCCGGGACACGATCTGGCGCAGCGGGGTGTGCTGCGGCGGGTCGTTGTTGATCAGGATGAACCGCTGCATCTCGATCTGCTCGCGGGTGATCCCCTCGGTGAACCGGATGATCGCGCCGTTCTCCCAGGTGGAGTACACCTCGCTGTTCAGCGAGATGGCCTTCACGTCGGCGTGCCGGCTGACCACCCAGAACCCGCCGTCGTCCCACCCCCCGGTGCCGGGTTCCTGGGCGTTCCACCAGACCGGTGCGGTACGCCGCAGCTCGGCGAACTCCGCGAGCGGCACCCGCTGCGCGTAAAGGTCCGGGTCGGTGAAGTCGAAGCCATTCGGGATCCCGACGACCACCCTCGCTCCTTCGCTCGGTAACCATTTGAAACAGGTTCTAGTTTCAGTAGAGCACATCGTCCCACCGAGTTGAAGTCTTCGCCCGGTTGTCTCGGATAAGAACGTGTTCTACTTTTGTCGGCATGGGAAATCCGGTGATCGTCGAAGCCGTGCGTACCCCGATCGGCCGGCGCCGGGGTGCGCTCTCCGGGCTGCACGCGGCGGAGATTCTGGGCGCGGCCCAACGCGGGCTGCTGGACCGCGCGGGCATTCCGGCCGAGCTGGTCGAGCAGGTGATCGGCGGCTGCGTCACCCAGGCCGGTGAACAGTCGAACAACATCACCCGCACCGCGTGGCTGCACGCCGGGCTGCCCGAGGGGGTCGGCGCGACCACGGTGGACTGCCAGTGCGGCTCCTCCCAACAGGCCAACCACCTGGTGGCCGGGCTGATCGCGGCCGGGGCCATCGACGTGGGCGTGGCCTGCGGCATCGAGGCGATGAGCCGGGTGCCGCTGCGCGGCAACATCCCGGAGGGCGACCCGCCGCCGGCCGGCATGCCGCGCCCGGACTCCTGGGACATCGACCTGCCCAACCAGTACCAGGCGGCCGAGCGGATCGCTTCCCGGCGCGGCCTGGGCCGGGCCGACGTGGACGAGTTCGGGCTGCGCTCGCAGCGGCTGGCGGCGGCGGCCTGGGCGGACGGGCGGTACGACCGGGAGATCGTCCCGGTCGGTTCGGTCACCCGGGACGAAGGCCTGCGGGAGACCAGCCTGGAAGCGCTGGCCGGGCTGAAGCCGGTGCTGCCGGACGGCATGCACACCGCCGGCACCTCCTCCCAGATCTCCGACGGCGCGGCCGCCGTCCTGCTCATGGACGAAGACCGCGCGCGGTCGCTGGGCCTGCGGCCTCGGGCCCGCATCCTGGCCCAGTGCCTGGTCGGGGCCGAACCGTACTACCACCTGGACGGGCCGGTCCGGGCCACCGAGCGGGTGCTGGAACGGACCGGCATGAAGATCGGCGACCTGGACCTGTTCGAGGTCAACGAGGCCTTCGCCTCGGTGGTGCTGTCCTGGGCCTCGGTCCACCGGCCCGACCCGGAGCGGGTGAACGTGAACGGCGGCGCGATCGCGCTGGGCCACCCGGTCGGCGCGACCGGTTCCCGGCTGATCACCAGCGCGCTGCACGAGCTGGAACGCCGGGACGCGAGCACCGCACTGGTCACCATGTGCGCCGGCGGCGCCCTGTCCACCGGCACCATCCTCGAGCGCATTTGATGATCAAACTGGACGGCGCCGTCGTGCTGGTCACCGGGGGCGCGCGCGGGGTGGGCGCGGGCATCGCGGACGCGTTCCGCGCGGCCGGCGCCACCGTGCTGACCTGCGGGCGGACGCCGCCCGCCTCGGGCGACGGCTTCATCCGGTGCGACGTGCGGGAGCCCGAGCAGGTGTCCGACCTGGTCGCCGCTGTGGTGGACCGGCACGGGCAGCTGGACGTGCTGGTCAACAACGCCGGCGGGTCGCCCTCGGCCTCGGCGGCGGACGCCTCGCCCCGGTTCGCGGCGGCGGTGGTCGGGCTGAACCTGCTCGCCCCGCTGACCGTCTCCCAGGCGGCCAACGCGGTGATGCAGGAGCAGGACGGCGGCGGTTCCATCGTCATGGTGGGCAGCGTGAGCGGCCGCCGGCCTTCCCCCGGCACCGCCGCGTACGGCGCGGCCAAGGCCGGCCTGGAGAACCTGACCGCCACCCTGGCCGTGGAGTGGGCGCCCAAGGTCCGGGTGAACGCGCTGGTCGTGGGCATGGTCCGGACCGAGCTCGCGCACCTGCACTACGGCGACGAGTCCGGCGTGGCCGCGGTGGGTGCCACGGTGCCGCTCGGCCGCCTGGCCGAGCCCTCGGAGATCGGCGCCTGCGCGGTCTTCCTGGCCAGCCCGATGGCGAGTTACGTAACCGGCGCCGCCCTCCAGGTACACGGCGGCGGGGAACGCCCCCGCTTCCTGGACGCCGCCCCATGACCCCGATTCAGTCACTTCAGCAGGGTGGTTCAGTCACTTCAGCAGGGTGGTTCAGTCACTTCAGCAGGGTGGTTCAGTCACTTCAGCAGGGTGGTTCAGTCAACGGTGTTGGCTGAACCGGGGTGCTGAAGTGACTGAATCGGGTGTGTGTGGGCGAGCACGAACGGAGGGGGTGCGGTGAGCGGGGTGTGCACGGGGCGGGTGGTGATCGTCACCGGCGCGGGGCGCGGGCTCGGGCGGGCGCATGCGCTGGCGTTCGCCGCCGAGGGGGCGAAGGTGGTGGTGAACGACGTCGGCGCGGCGTTGGACGGGTCCGGCGGGTCTTCCGGGCCGGCCGATGACGTGGTGGCGGAGATCCGGGCGGCCGGGGGCGAGGCGGTGGCGGACGGGCACGACGTGGCCGACTGGGCCGGCGCGCGCGGCGTCATAGAGCGTGCGGTGGCCGAGTTCGGCCGGCTGGACGTGCTGGTCAACAACGCCGGCATCCTGCGCGACCGGATGGTGGTCAGCCTGGACGAGGCCGAGTGGGATGCCGTGGTCCGGGTGCACCTGAAGGGGCACGCGGCGATGCTGCACCACGCCGCCGCGTACTGGCGCACCGAGGCAAAACAGGGCCGGCCGGTGGACGCGCGCGTGATCAACACCAGCTCGGGGGCCGGGCTGCTGGGCAGCGTCGGCCAGGGCTGCTACTCCGCCGCCAAGGCCGGCATCCTCGGGTTGACCCTGGTCGCGGCGGCCGAACTGGCCCGCTACGGGGTCACCGTGAACGCCATCGCGCCGGCCGCGCGCACCCGGATGACCGAGGCCGCGTTCGCCGACACGATGGCCGCGCCCGAGGCGGGCGCGTTCGACGCGATGGCCCCGGAGAACGTCTCCCCGCTGCTGGTCTGGCTGGGTGGCAACGACGCCGAAGCGGCCAAGGTGACCGGGCGGGTGTTCGAGCTGGACGGCGGCCGGATCACGGTCGCGGACGGCTGGCGGCGCGGGCCGACGGTCGAGATAGGGCGACGCTGGGAGCCCGGCGAGCTTTCCGCGGTGGTACCCGCGCTGCTCGCCGAGTCGAACCCACCCGAACCGGTCTACGGGAGCTGATCAATGGGCATCACGACAACCAGGGACGGCGCGATCGCGCTGGTCACCATCGACCACCCGCCGGTGAACGCGCTGCCGGTGCGCGGCTGGTTCGACCTGGCCCGCGCGGTGCGCGAGGCCGGCGAGGACCAGAGCGTGCACGTGGTGGTGCTGCGCGCGGAGGGGCGCGGGTTCTGCGCCGGCGTGGACATCAAGGAGCTGGCCGACGACCCGGACCACACCGCGCTGGTCGGGGTGAACCGGGGCTGCGCGGCGGCGTTCGGGGCGGTCTACGACTGCGCGGTGCCGGTGGTGGCGGCGGTGCACGGGTTCTGCCTGGGCGGCGGGGTCGGCCTGGTCGGGTCGGCCGACGTGATCATCGCTTCGGACGACGCCACGTTCGGGCTGCCCGAGGTGGACCGGGGCGCGCTCGGCGCGGCCACCCACCTGGCCCGGCTGGTGCCGCAGCACCTGTTGCGCGCGCTGTACTTCACCGCCCGCACGGTCGGCGCCCAGGAGCTGCACCGGCACGGATCGGTGCTCGACGTGGTGACGCGGGATGAGCTGGACAAGGCCGCGCTGGCGGTGGCCGGCGAGGTGGCGGCCAAGGACGCCCGGGTGATCCGCGCGGCCAAGGAGGCGCTGAACGGCATCGACCCGCAGCCGGTGCGCCGCAGCTACCGGTTCGAGCAGGGGTTCACCTACGAGATGACGCTGCTCGGGGCCGGCGGCGAAGCTCGTCAGCGGTTCGTTCAGGGGGACAGGTGAGGGACAAGCGGATGACCGCCGCCGAGGTGGTCGCCGAGCTTTCCGACGGCATGACCATCGGGATCGGCGGCTGGGGTGCCCGGCGCAAGCCGATGGCCCTGGTCCGGGAGCTCTGCGCTTCCGGCCCGAAGGACCTCACCGTGGTGAGCTACGGCGGCCCTGACGTGGGCCTGCTGTGCGCCGCCGGCAAGGTGCGCAAGCTGGTGTTCGGCTTCGTCACCCTGGACAGCATCGCCTACGACCCGCATTTCTCCCGGGCTCGCCAGGAGGGTGCGATCGAGGTGAGCGAGCTGGACGAGGGCATGTTGCAGACCGGGCTGCGCGCCGCCGCGCACCGGCTGCCGTTCCTGCCCATCCGGGCCGGCCTGGGTTCCTCGGTGCTGGATCTCGACCCGTCGCTGCGCACGGTCCGCTCGCCCTACGACGACGGGGAGGAGCTGGTGGCCATGCCGGCGCTGTACCTGGACGCCGCGCTGGTGCACCTCAACCGGGCCGACGCGCACGGGAACGCCCAGTACCTGGGTCCCGATCCGTACTTCGACGATCTCTTCTGCCTGGCGGCGAAGCGGCGGTACGTGTCGTGCGAACGGCTGGTTCCCACGGCGGAACTGGTCGGTGGCGGTGCGCCGCAGAGCCTGCTGCTGAACCGGATGATGGTGGACGGCGTGGTGGAGGCCGCCGGAGGGGCGTTGCCGACCAGTTGTGTGCCCGATTATGGGCGGGACGATGCGGGGCTGCGCGAGTATGCGGGGGCTTCGGCATGAGCGGCGAGCTGGACGTGACCCGGGCCGAGGTATGCGTGGCCGCCTGCGCGGACCTTTTCGCGTCGGACGGGGAGATCCTCGCCTCCCCCATGGGCCTGATCCCGCAGCTCGGCGCGAAGCTGGCCCGGCTGACCGGTGCGCCCGAGCTGTTGCTGTCCGACGGCGAGGCCACGCTCCTCGGGCCGGACGGTGAGCCGGAGGGCTGGCTGCCGTTCCGCCAGGTGTTCGACGTGGTGGCGCACGGGCGGCGGCACGTGGTGATGGGCGCCAACCAGGTGGACCGCTTCGGCAACCAGAACATCTCCGCGATCGGCCCGCACGACCGGCCGACCCGGCAGCTGCTGGGCGTGCGCGGCGCGCCCGGCAACACCGCCAACCACCGGACCTCGTACTTCGTGCCCCGGCACTCGCGGCGGGTGTTCGTGGACGCGGTGGACGTCGTGTCCGGCGTCGGCTACGACCGGGCCGGCGGGTTGACGTTCCACGACGTGCACCGGGTGGTCACCAACCTGGCCGTGTTCGACTTCGACAACCCGGACCGGTCCATCCGGCTGCGTTCCGTGCACCCCGGGGTCGACCCCGAGGAGGTGGCCGCCCGGACGTCGTTCCCCCTGGTCCTGGACGGCGTCCCGGCCACCCGCGTGCCAACTCCCGGAGAACTGGACCTCATCCGCACCCGGCTGGACCCCGACGGAACCCGCGAGAAGGTGGTCCCGTCATGACCTTGCCCACGGCGCTGACCCGGCTGGTCGGGGTGCGGCACCCGGTGGTGCAGACCGGGATGGGCTGGGTGGCCGGGCCGCGCCTGGTGTCCGCCGTGGCCAACGCCGGCGGGCTGGGCATCCTGGCCTCGGCGACCATGCGGTTCGACGAGCTCCAAGCGGCGATCAAGGAGACCCGGGGGCGGACCGACGCACCCTTCGGAGTGAATCTGCGCGCGGATGCTTCCGACGCGGCCGAGCGGGTGGAGCTGCTCATCGACGAAGGCGTCGCGGTGGCGTCGTTCGCGCTGGCCCCTCGGGCGGAGATGATCGCGCGCCTGAAGGACGCCGGGGTGGTGGTGATCCCGTCGGTGGGCGCGGCCCGGCACGCGGAGAAGGTCGCCGCGTGGGGCGCCGACGCGGTGATCGTGCAGGGTGGCGAGGGCGGCGGGCACACCGGCGGCGTGGCCTCCACCCTGCTGCTGCCGAGCGTGGTGGACGCGGTGGACATCCCGGTGATCGCGGCCGGCGGGTTCTTCGACGGGCGCGGCCTGGCCGCCGCGCTGGCCTACGGTGCGGCCGGGGTGGCCATGGGCACCCGGTTCCTGCTCACCAAGGAGAGCACCGTGCCGGACGAGGTGAAGGCGCGCTACCTGGCGGCCAAGCTGGACGGCACCGTGGTCACCACCCGGGTGGACGGGCTGCCGCACCGGGTGCTGCGCACCGAACTGGTCGACTCGCTGGAGCGGCGCGGGGGGCTTCCGGGTTTGCTGCTGGCCGCGCGGAATGCCGCCCGGTTCCGCTCGCTCACCGGCCTCACCTGGCGCGCCATGATCCGCGAAGGCCGGGCCATGCGCCACGGCCGCGACCTCACCTGGGCACAGGTGATCATGGCGGCCAACACGCCGATGCTGCTGCGGGCCGCAATGGTCGAGGGTCGCACCGACGCCGGGGTCCTCGCCTCCGGTCAGGTGGCCGGCATGCTCGGGGACCTACCCAGCTGCGCCGACCTGATCGCCGATATCACCACTCGAGCGCGCGAAGTGCTTACCGAGCTGTCCCCCGAGTAAGCCCCGTGGGGTATACTTTTTGCCCTCTCAACTGATTCGGCGTGGCGGGAGAGTCAGCGATGGCATCCAGCGCGGTAGACCGCGTTGCCACAGCCGTACTCGAATGGAATGTGCGCCGCCTCTGGGGTTTTCCGCCGCGTTTGGTCGGCGAGATCGTGACCGATCTGGGACCGTACGGAGCGGTCGCCTGGTTCGGCCGAAACATCCCCCGTTATCGCCGCACGTTCGACGCGTTCGGGGCGTTGCGCACGCATTTGATGTGCCTGGCCATCTCCCTGGTCAACAATTGCCCGTACTGCGTGCACGGCGACGGGCTGGGCCTGCAGCTCGCCTACCTGCGCAACCACGGCAAGCTGTTCCCACTGTGCGAAAACTCCGTGAACGCGCTGTGTGGCCAGTCGCCCGCGCTCATCCGACACCGCCTAGCAGTGGCGCTGCAGCGGTCCGGCCTGCACGGCGAGGTTCCATGGCTGGACCGCGCGATGACGCTCGCGGTTACCGAGACTCCGATTGCCACCGACCCGGACGAGGTCCGGATCGCGCATCTGGTGCGCATGTACCGCACCCTCAACCGCATTGCCAACACCAACGATACCGAGCCGGACCAGGCGCATTCCCCACTCAACAAGGACCACTGGCTGAAAATGCGTTACAAGGGACTGCGCGCCGCCGAACGTGCCTAATGCAAGGGCTTTGCGGGACCGTTTTCGATTCACTCCGGTATTGCATACACCGCGAGCGGTATCGCCGCGTACCCGCCTCGTTGGCGACTTTAGTACCAGTCACGACGGCCGGGGCAGCTAACGTCTAATAGTTGCCGGTATTTCGTCGACAGCTCGGTAGGCGAACTACCTGTGTGATCACGATCCGCCGTCCCCGACCCACTCGGCGAGCCGGGGCGACGAAGGTATCCCTCACACCCGTTCGAGGATGGTCACGTTGGCCTGGCCACCGCCCTCGCACATCACCTGCAGCCCGTACCGCGCGCCCCGCGCGTGCATCGCATGCACCAGGGTGGCGCACAGTTTGGTGCCGGTGGCGCCCAGCGGATGGCCCAGCGCGATCGCGCCGCCGTGCACGTTCACCCGCGCGGGGTCGGCCCCGGTGTCGGCCAGCCAGGCCAGCACCACGCTGGCGAACGCCTCGTTGATCTCCACCAGGTCGATGTCGGAGATGCTCAGGCCGGCCCGGCGCAGCGCGTGCTCGGTGGCCGGGATCGGCGCGGTCAGCATCATCACCGGGTCCGCGCCGCGCGCGGAAAGGTGCGCGACCCGGGCCAGCGGGGTGAGCCCGTGCTCCCGGACCGCCCGCCCGGAGGCGACCAGCACCGCACTCGCCCCGTCGGAGATCTGGCTGGCGGTGGCCGCGGTGACCCGGCCGCCCTCGGTGAGGGGTTTCAGCCCGACCATCCGCTCCGCACTGGTGTCCCGGCGCGGCCCCTCGTCCACCACTGCCTCTCCGACCCCGACGATCTCCCGGTCGAACGCGCCGGAGTCGATCGCGGCGACCGCCCGCCGGTGGCTCTCCAGGGCGTACGCCTCCATCGCCTCGCGGGACAGGTCCCACTTGGCCGCGATCATCTCGGCCGCACGGAACTGGGAGATCTCCTCGTCGCCATACCGCTTCGCCCAGCCCGGCGACCGGTCGAACGGGGTGGCAAAGCCGAACTGCTGGCCCACCAACATCGCCGAGGCGATCGGCACGGCGCTCATGTTCTGCACCCCGCCGGCCACCACCAGGTCCGCCGTGCCGCTGGCCACCGCCTGCGCGGCGAAGTGCAGTGCCTGCTGGGACGAGCCGCACTGCCGGTCCACGGTCACCCCGGGCACGTGCTCGGGCAGCCCGGCGACCAGCCAGGCGGTGCGCGCGATGTCCCCGGCCTGCGGGCCGAGCGTGTCCACGCAGCCCAGGATCACGTCGTCCACCGCCGCCGGGTCGGCCCCGGTGCGGTCCAGCAGCGCGGTGATCACCTGCCCGGCCAGGTCGGCCGGGTGCACCCCGGCCAGGGCACCATTCCGCCGGCCGACCGGCGACCGCACGGCGTCGATCAGGTACGCGTCCATCTACCGCTCCTCACGGGTGCTGACTGCTCACCGAGACCACCTCGCCGGTCAGGTAGGACGAGTAGTCGCTGGCCAGAAACACGATCACGTTCGCCACCTCGGCCGGCTCGGCGGCCCGGCCGAACGCCTCCCGGCCGGTCAGGTCGCTGAGCAGCTCCTCACTGGTCACCTTGGCCAGGAACGGGTGCATGGCCAGGCTGGGGGCCACCGCGTTGACCCGGATGCCGTGCGGCGCGGCGTCCATCGCGGAACACCGGGTCAGGGCCATCACGCCCGCCTTGGCCGCCGCGTAGTGGGCCTGGCCGGCCTGCGCCCGCCAGCCGATCACCGAGGCGTTGTTCACGATCACGCCACGCGTGCCCTGTTCGACTAATTGACGCAGAGCCGCGCGGGTGCAGCGGAAGGTGCCGTTCAGGGTCACGTCCAGCACCCGGTGCCACTCCTCGTCGGGCATGTCCAGCACCGAGCGGGTGCCGCCGAGGCCGGCGTTGTTCACCATGACGTCCAGCCGCCCGAACTCGGCGACGGCGCCGTCCACCAGCGCCTGGACCTGCTCCTCGACGGTGACGTCGCAGGTCAGGGCGTGCACCCGGTCCTTGCCGAAGGTGTCGCCGAGGCGGCCGGCGGTCTCGGCCAGGCGTCGCTCGTGATGGTCGCTGACCACCACCAGTGCCCCTTCCGCCAGCGCCCGCTCGGCGGTGGCCGAGCCGATGCCGGTGCCCGCCGCGGCGGTGACCACGACGACCTTGCCCGCCAGCAGGTCGTGGCCGGGGGTGGTCATCGGCCCGCCCTGGGTAGACCGAGCACCCGCTCGGCGAGAATGGTCCGCTGCACCTCGTCCGAACCTCCGTAGATCGTGTCCGCCCGGCTGAACAGGTACAGCCGCTGCCATTCGTCGTAGCCGGCCGCGCCGTCCCCGGGGGTGGCCAGCGAGGCCGCGCCGCGCACCCGCATGGCCAGCTCGCCGAGTTCCCGGTGCCAGCCCGCCCACACCAGCTTGGACACCGAGGCGGCGCCCGGGTCGGTGGAGCCGAGGGTGCGCCGGGCGTGCGCCTGCATCACCTCGAGCCCGACCCGGGCCCGGGCCAGGCCGGTCCGGATCGCCGGGTTCTTCATCGCCCCGTTCCGCCTCGCCACCTCGACCAGCCGGTCCAGCTCGCGGCGGAAGCCCACCTGCTGACCCAGCGTGGCCACGCCGCGCTCGAAGGCCAGGGTCCCCATCGCCACCCGCCAGCCGTCGCCGACCGCGCCGACCACCAGGTTCGCGTCGGTGCGGGCACCGGTGAAGAACACCTCGTTGAACTCGGCGGTGCCGGTGAGCTGCCTGATCGGCCGCACCTCCACGCCCGGTTGGCGCATCGGCACCAGCAGGTAGGACAGCCCCCGATGGCGTTGCCCGGACGGGCCGGTGCGGGCCAGCACGAAGCACCAGTCGGCCTCGTGGGCCAGTGAGGTCCACACCTTCTGCCCGTCGATCACCCACTGGTCGCCGTCGCGCACCGCCCGGGTGCGCACCGCCGCCAGGTCCGAGCCGGCGTTCGGCTCCGAATAACCCTGGCACCACAGCTCGCGGGCGGCGACGATCTCCGGCAGGAACCGCCGTTGCTGCTCCGGCGTGCCGAACTCGATCAGCGTGGGCCCCAGCAGCTGCTCGCCGAAGTGGTTCACCCGGGCCGGGGCGTCGGCGCGCGCGTACTCCTCGTGGAACACCACCTGCTGCTCCAGGGTCGCGCCCCGGCCACCATGGGAAACCGGCCAGCCCAGGCAGGTCCAGCCGGCCGCCGCCAGGTGCCGCTCCCAGGCCAGCCGCTCCTCGAACGCCTCGTGCTCGCGCCCCGGACCGCCGGCTCCGCGCAGCGCGCCGAACTCGCCGGCCAGCGCGGATTCCAACCAGTCCGCCACGGACCGGCGAAACTCCGCCGCGCTCCCCTGGAGCTGTGCGCCCATGACGGCTACATTACAAGAACACGTTCTAGTTTGGGAGTTCAACGTGCAGACCGTGCCCACCGCGCTCGCCCACGCCGCCGACCAGTGGCCGGATGCCGAAGCCCTGGTCGACGGCAACCTCCGGCTGACCTGGTCCGAGCTGGCGGACCGGGTCCAGGTGATGTCCCGGTACCTGCTGGCCAAGGGAGTCCGTTCCGGGGACCGGGTGGCCATCCACGACTCGAACCGCTGGCAGTGGGTGGTGGGCGCGCTCGGCACGCTTTCCGTCGGCGCCACGCTGGTCCCGGTGAACACCCGGCTCGCGCCGCCCGAGGTGGCGGACATCCTCGAGCGCACCGGGCCGGCGCTGGTGGTCCGCGAGCTGGACTGGGCCGAGGTCGCGGGCGTGGCGGCGGGCGTGCCGGCGGCCGACGCCGTCGCGGCCGGGCGGGCGGTGCGCCCGGAGCAGGTCAGCGACATCCTGTTCACCTCGGGCACCACCGGCCGGAGCAAGGGCGCGATGAGCGCGCAGGCCCAGGCCCTCGGCGTCGCGGCGGCCTGGGCCGAGCGCGCCGAGCTCACGCTGACCGACCGCTACCTGGTGATCAACCCGTTCTCGCACAGCTTCGGTTACAAGGCCGGCATCCTGGCCTGCCTGCTCACCGGGGCGACCATCCTGCCCATGGCGGTGTTCAACGCCGACGAGGCGATGGAGCTGATCGAGCGGGAACGGGTCACCGTGCTGCCCGGCGCGCCCACGCTGTACCGCTCGCTGCTGGACGCCCCGAAGCGCTCCGGCTACGACCTGTCCAGCCTGCGCATCGCGGTGACCGGGGCGACCACGGTGCCGGTCGCGCTGATCGAGGAGATGCGCGCCGAGCTGACCTTCGACACCGTGCTCACCGCGTACGGGCTCACCGAGGCGGTGGTGGCCACCATGTGCGAACCCGGCGACGACGCCGACACCGTGTCCCACACCTGCGGCCACCCGGCCGCCGGCTTCGAGCTGCGCATCGACGGCACCGGCGAGGTGCTGCTGCGCGGGCCGAACGTGATGCTCGGCTACCTGGACGAGAGCAGCGTCGGCGGAACGAGCATCGGCACCGACCCGTCCGCCACCGCGGCGGCGGTGGATGCCGACGGCTGGCTGCACACCGGCGACATCGGCCGGCTGGACGAACGCGGCTACCTGACCATCACCGACCGGCTCAAGGACATGTACATCTGCGGCGGGTTCAACGTGTACCCGGCCGAGGTGGAGCAGGCGCTGGCCCGGCTGGCCGGGGTGGCCGAGGCGGCGGTGATCGGCGTGCCGGACGGGCGGATGGGCGAGGTCGGCCGGGCCTACGTGGTGCCTCGGCCGGGCGCAACGCTGCACGCCGAGGACGTGGTCGGGCACTGCAAGGAGCGGCTGGCCGGCTACAAGGTGCCCCGGCAGGTGGAGTTCCGGGGCGAGCTGCCACGCAACGCCTCGGGCAAGGTGCTGAAGACCGAGCTGCGCGCGGAGGCGAGCCGGTGACGGCCGAGCTGATCACCGACATCGAGGCGGAGCTGCGGGAAGCGGTCCGATCCGTGATCGCGCGCACCCCGGCCGACCAGGTCTGGGCCAAGCTGCGCGACCAGGTGGGCGTGGCCGGCCTGGCGCTGCCGGAGGAGTACGGCGGGGCCGGCGCGGGCCTGCCGGTGGTGTGCGCGGTGCAGGAGGAGCTGGGCCGGGCGCTCGTCCCAAGCCCGATGCTCGGCTCCGCCGTCCTCACCGCCACCGCACTGCTGACCGGCGCCGACCACCCGACCCGGGAACGGTTGCTTCCCGGCCTGGCCTCCGGGGAGACCACCGCCGCACTGGCCTGGCCGGGCGCCGAGGGGCGCTGGGACCCGTCCGCACCGGCCTGCACCTGGACGGCCGGCCGCCTGAACGGCGAGGCGCACTACGTCCTGGACAGCCGCGCCGCCGGCCCACTGGACGGCGACCCCGCGGACGCACCGGACGGCCACGCCGGCCTGCTCATCGTGGCGGCACGCACCGACGCGGGGGTGGGCCTCTTCGAGGCCCCCGTGAGTGGCGAGTACCGCTATAGCGTCACTCGCCACTCACAGGCGTCCTTGGACGCATCCCGCCCGCTGGCCACGTTGCGCCTCACCGACGCCGAGGCGCGGCCGGTGAACGACCCGGCGGAGGACCTGAGCCACGCGCTGGGACACGCCAGGGACGTGGCCTGCGTGGCGCTGGCCGCCGAGCAGGCCGGCGCGGCGGCGCACTGCCTGGAGCGGACGGTGGAGTACACCAAGCAACGCGTGCAGTTCGGCCGGCCGATCGCGCACTTCCAGGCGCTGCAACACCGGATGGCCGACCTGCACGTGCTGGTCGAAACCGCCCGCTCGGCGGTCTGGGCCGCCGCCCGCGCCGAAGACCCGGCCGAGCTGAAACTGCGCGCCGCCGTGGCCAAGGTGCACTGCTCGGAGGCGTTCCACCGCACGGCCGCCGAGATGATCCAGCTGCACGGCGGCATCGCCATCACCTGGGAACACGAGGCGCACCGGTACTTCAAGCGCGCCCACGGGAGCGCCCAACTGTTCGGCCAGCCGCACGAGCACCTGGACCGCATCGCCGAGGAGTTCGAGTGACCCACTTCGACCTGACCGACCAGGTAGCCGTCGTCACCGGCGCCGGCCGGGGCATCGGGGCGGCCAGCGCGGTCGCGCTGGCCGAGGCCGGCGCGGACCTGGTGATCGCCGCCCGCTCGGCGGAGCAGCTGGAAGCGGTCGCCGCCCGGATCAGAACCACGGGCCGGCGCGCCGAGGTGGTTGCCACCGACCTTGCCGACCTGGACAACACGGCCCGCCTGGCCGAGGTCGCCGACAAGGGGTTCGGCCGGCTGGACGTGGTGGTGAACAACCTGGGCGGCGCAATGCCCGGGCCGTTCCTGGACACCACCCCGGAGCAGCTCCAGCGGGCGTTCCACTTCAACGTGGCCACCGCGCACGCGCTGACCCGGGCGGCGGTGCCGTTGATGCTGGCGGGCAGCGGCGGCTCGGTGGTGAACATCTCCTCGTCGGTCGGCCGGTTCGCCGGCCGGGGCTACCTGGCCTACGGCACCGCGAAGGCCGCGCTCGCCCACTACACCCGCCTGGCCGCCGCGGACCTGGCGCCGCGCATCCGGTGCAACGCCATCGCCTGCGGCGCCATCGGCACCTCCGCGCTGGACGTGGTGCTGCGCAACGACCAGCTGCGCGCGCCGATGGAGCGGGCCACCCCGCTGCGCCGCCTGGGCACCCCGGAGGAGGTGGCCGCCACCGTGCGCTTCCTGTGCAGCCCGGCCGGCGGCTACCTCACCGGCAAGGTGCTCGAGGCGGACGGCGGCCTGCAACAACCCAACCTGGACCTCGGTCTGCCCGACCTGTAGGAGGACGCATGGACCTGGCGGCGCTGGAAGAGATCAAGCGGGTCAAGTACCGGTACCTGCGCGGCATGGACCTCAAGCGCTGGGACGAGCTGGCCGACGCCCTCGCCCCGGAGGCCACGGCGACCTACGGCACCGCGGCGCTGGGCAAGCCGATCGAGCTGACCGGCCGGGAGGAGATCGTCGGCTTCCTGCGGGAGAAACTGTCCGGCGGCGTCATCACCATGCACGTCGCCAGCCACCCCGACATCCGCATAGACGGCGACACCGCCACCGGCACGTGGGCGTTCGAGGACACCGTGATCGCCCCCGAACACCAGGTGGTGATCCGGGGAGCCGCCTACTACGAGGACCGCTACCGCCGCGACGAAAACGACCGCTGGCTACTCACCCACACCGGCTACCAGCGCATCTACGAAGCCATGCTCTCCCTCAAGGATCTCCCCACCTTCCAACTGATCAGCAACCGCTGGGCCGCCCCCACCACCTGATTCAGTGCCTTCAGCACGCTGATTCAGTCACTTCAGCAGGGGGCCTGAGTAGGCAACCGGTGGCAGAGGCCCTCGAATGACGCCGAGGTCGCGAGGAGAGACGTTCGCCCAAGGAAAAGGGTCTGTGAGAGCTACCTCGGCGCAGCGATACGGCGCGCGGTCAACGCCCGGCCGCGCTAGCCGCGAAGTACGCAGCGGGTGCCGGAGTAGATGGTCGGCATGCAGCGGTTGCAATGCGTGCAGGCCGAGCGCACCGAGGCGTCCGCGCGCAGCCGGTTGGGCAGGTCGGGCTCCATCAGCAGGGCGCGCCCCATGGCCACGAACTGGAAGCCCTCCGCCATCGCCCGGTCCATGACCGCCCGGTCGGTGACCCCGCCGAGCAGCACCAGCGGCATGTCCAGGGCCGCCCGGAACCGGCGGGCGTCGTCCAGCAGATACCCATCCCGGTACGGGTACGAGCGCAGAACGGAACGGCCGAACAGGCGAATCCCGGCGCGCAGTGGTTGCCGGAACGCCGCCGCGAACTCGGCCAGCGGCACCCCGCCCCGGAACAGGTACATCGGGTTGGCCAGCGAACTGCCGCAGGTCAGCTCCAGGGCATCCAGCGTCCCGTCGTCCTCGAGCCACCGGGCCACGCGGAGGCTCTCCGGCACCTCCAACCCGCCGCGCACCCCGTCGGACATGTTCAGCTTGGCCAGCACGGCCAGCCGGCCGCCCACCCGGTCTCGCACCGCGCGCGCCACGTCGCGGGCCAGCCGGGCGCGGTTCTCCAACGTGCCGCCCCACCGGTCGGACCGCCGGTTGAACCGGGGCGAGAGGAACGAGCTGATCAGGTAGTTGTGCCCGAAGTGCAGCTCCACCGCGTCGAACCCGGCCTCGGCGGCCCACCACGCCGCGTCGGCGTGCGCCGCCACGATCCGGGCCAGATCCTCGGAGGTGGCCGCCCGAGTCACCCGGAAACTCATCGGGTTCAGCCGTCGCGACGGGCCGAGCGCGGGCAGCCGGGTAGAGCTGGCGTCGGAAACCGGTCCGGCGTGCCCCAGCTGCGCCGACGCCGCCGCGCCGGCCGCGTGCACCGCGTCGGTCAGCCGCCGCAACCCGGGCACGGCGGCCGGCCCCAGAACGATCTGCCGGCGTTCCGTGCGCCCCTCGGGCGCGACCGCGCAGTAGGCCACGGTGGTCATCGCCGCGCCGCCCTCGGCCACCCGGCGGTGGAAATCGATCAGCGCGTCGGTCACCTCGCCGCGCGGGGTCAGCCCCTCGAACGTGGCCGACTTGATGATCCGGTTGCGCAGCCGCACCGGCCCCAGCCCGGCCGGCGCGAAGACGTCCGGCGCGGCGCCGGTCGAGAGCGCCGACTCCGGCGCGGCGCCGGTCGAGAGCGCCGAGTCCGGGGCGGCGCCGGTCGGGAGCACCGCATCCGGCGCGCCGCGGGCCGCGTCCGGCGGCTCCCGCGTCACCCCCGGGCGCCCACGCTGAAGTCGTGCCCCCACAGGCTGACCGCGGTGGACTCGCGGGCCACCCACGTGTGGTCGTCCACCTGCCGCCCCTCGGTGCCGAACTCCACGTCGAACCCGCCCGGGGTCTTCATGTAGAACGACAGCATCTGGTCGTTCACGTGCCGGCCCAGGGTGGCCGACTGCGGCACCTTGCGGCGCAGCGCCCGGTCCAGCGCCAGCCCGACGTCGTCGGCGTTCTCCACCTCGACCATCAGGTGCACGATCCCGCTCGGCGTGGGCATGGGCAGGAACGCCAGGCTGTGGTGGCGGGGGTTGCAGCCGAAGAAGCGCAGCCAGGCGGGCGCGCCGTCGGCCGGGCGGCCAACCAGCTGCGGCGGCAGGCGCATGGAGTCGCGCAGCCGGAAGCCCAAAACGTCCCGGTAGAAGCGCAGCGCGGCCTCGTCGTCATGGGTGGACAGCACCACGTGCCCCAGCCCCTGCTCGCCGGTGACGAACCGGTGCCCGTACGGGCTGACCACCCGCCGGTGCTGCAGCGCGGCGCCGTGGAACACCTCCAGCGTGTTCCCGGACGGATCATCGAACCGGATCAGCTCGGCCACCCGGCGGTCGGCCAGCTCGTCGGCCGTGCCCTCCTTGAACGCCACGCCGGCGCCGGTCAGCGCTTTACGCACCGCGTCAAGTCCGGCCGCGTTGGCCGTCTCCCAGCCGGCCACGGCCAGCCGGTCCTTCTCCCCGGGGGTGATCACCAGTCGCGCCGGGAAGTCGTCCATCCGCAGGTACAGCGCGTCCTGCTGGGTGCCCTGCCCTTCCACCATGCCCAGCACCTTGAGGCCGAACTCGCGCCAGGCGGCCACGTCGGTGGCCTCGATGCGCATGTAACCAAGCGAACGGATCATGAAAGGAACTCCAGAACCAACCGGTTGAACTCGTCGAACCGTTCCAGCTGCGCCCAGTGCCCGCAGCCGCCGAACACGTGCAGCTGAGCCTTCCGGATCATCTTCAGCGCCACCAGCCCGCCATCGAGGGGGTTGACCCGGTCCTCCCGGCCCCACACCAGCAGCACCCGGTTGCGCAGCCGGTGCGCCTCCCGCCAGAGCATGCCGTCCTCGGGGAAGTCGGCGAACGACTTACCCAGCGCGGCCATCGCCCGCAGCGCGTTCGGGTCGCTGGCGGCGGCGTAACGCTCCTCCACCAGCTCGTCGGTGACCAGGCGCGGGTCGAACACCAGGGTGCGCAGGAAGGCGGCCAGCTTCTCCCGGCTGGGGCCGGGCGGAGCACCGAACTCGTAGAGCCGCTTGATGCCCTCGGTGGGGTCGGGGGCGAACACGTTCACCGACAGCCCGCCCGGGGCCATCAGCACCAGCCGGTCGGCCCGGTCCGGGTGGCGCAGCGCGAACCGGGCGGCGGTGCCGCCGCCCAGCGAGTTGCCCACCAGGTGGGCCTTCTCGATGCCCAGCTTGTCCAGCAGCGCGGCCAGCGCATCGGCCGACTCGGTGAAGTAGTGCGCCTCACCGGTCGGCGGGTCGGAGCGGCCGTAGCCGGGCTGGTCCACCAGCAGGGTGCGGAAGGACCCGGCGAACACCGGCACGTTGCGGCCGAAGTTGCTGGCCCCGGACGCGCCCGGGCCGCCGCCGTGCAGCAGCACCACGCTGTCCGAGTGGTCCGCGCCGGCCTCGTCGAAGTGCAGATTCACACCATCGCCTCCTGGATGGGCAGGCCGAACTCGCCCGCGCCGAACAGGGACATCGCCCGCTCCGGGTCGTTGATCGCGTGCACCCGGCCGGCGTGGGCGTCCCGCCAGAACCGCTGGATCGGCGTGCCGACCCGCAGCGCCTTGCCGCCGGAGTTCTCGAACAGCTTGTCCACCGCCGCGATGGACCGGCCGGTGCCGCGCACCTGGTCACGCCGGATGCGCAGGCGCAGCGGCATGGGCATCGGCTCGCCGGCGCGCGCATGGCCCATCAGCTGGGTCATGTTGTGTTCCAGGGCCAGCCAGGCGGCGTCGATCTCCGCGCCCGCGTCGGCGATCCGGACCTGCGCGAACGGGTCCTCCGACGCCTTCGAGCCGTAGGAGACCCGGATCCGCGCCCGCATGTACTCCAGGTGCGCCTCGTAGGCGCCGGTGGCCATGCCGATGATCGGCGTGGTGATCGTGTAGGAGAACACCGAGCCGAAGGGCAGCTTGTACAGCGGCCCGTCGTTCTCCTTCTGCCCGGGACAGCGGCAGCGGGAGGTGTCGGCGAAGCTGAGCGAGCGGTGCGCCGGCACGAACACGTCGTCGACCACGATGTCGTTGCTGCCGGTGCCGCGCAGGCCGACGGTGTCCCACACGTCGTCGATGGTGTAGTCCTCGCGGGGCAGCAGGAAGGTCTTGAAGTCGACCATCTGGCCCTCGTCGTTGGTGACGATCCCGCCCAGCAGCACCCAGCTGGCGTGGTCGCACCCGGAGGAGAAGTTCCACCGGCCGCTCAGCCAGTAGCCGTTCTCGGCCAGCTTGGCCTTGCCGGTGGGCGCGTAGGAGGAGGACATCCGGGTGTGCGGGTCGTCGCCCCACACGTCCTGCTGCGCCCGGGCCGGGAACAGCGCCAGCTGCCACGGGTGCACGCCCAGCACCGAGGCCACCCAGCCGGTGGACCCGCAGGCGCCGGCGATCAGCCGGATAGCCTCGTAGAACGTGACCGGGTCGGCCTCGTAGCCGCCGAACCGCTTCGGCTGCAGCAGCCGGAACACCCCGGCCTCCTGCAACGCCTTGACCGACTCCTCGGAGAGTCGGCGCGCGTCCTCGGCGTCCTGCGCGCGTTCCCGGAAGACGGGCAGCAGATCCCGGACGGCGGCAATGACGGCATGCTCGCTCATGCAGCGAGACTAGAACACGTTCTCGTTTGTGTCGAGGGAGAGCGCCGCACGGCCGGCGCGGCGGCCGGAGAAGACGCAGTCGGCCAGGGAGAGGCCGCTCACGTAGGAACGGGTGCAGATGCCGACGGCGGTCCGCCCGGCCGCGTACAGGCCGGGAATCGGGCCGCCCTCGCTCAGCACCGCGCCCGTCTCCTCGTCCACCACCAGGCCGCCCAGGGTCATCATCGGGCACGGGTAGAACGCGCTGGGCGCGATGGAGATGTCCAGCAGCGCGAACGGCGGCTCGACCAGCGGGTGGACGAACTCCGCCGGCTTGCCCGCCGGATCGGGTTGACCGGCGCCGGCCGCCTCGTTGTGCGCCTTCACCGTGGCCGAGACGCCCTCCGGGTCGACCCCGGCGGCCGCCGCCGCCTCGGCCAGCGTCGCGCCGCTGGACGCCCGCGAACGCAGCAGGTACTCGGCCTGCAGCCGCTGGAACCACACGGTCTGCTCACCCAGCTGCCGGCGCGCCTCCCGGACCAGCGCGGCGTCCACCACCAGCCAGCCCCGGCCACCGTGCTCGGTGACCAGCGCGTGCCCCAGCGCGGCGCCGTACCGGGACTCGTCGCACACCCGCCGCCCCGCCGCGTCCACCAGCACCGCGCCGAGGAACGCACTGGGTGGCGTGATGAACCGCCACACCGAGATCGACCCCAGCTCGGCCGTCGCCCCGCCCACCGACTGCCCCAGCCGCAGCCCCGTCCCGTCGTCCCCGGGCGTACCCAGCGCCAATCCACCCCGATGCGCCGGCGCATGCTCCCGCACCAGCTCCCGATTGGCGATGAACCCACCCGAGGAGAGCACCACCCCCCGCCGCGCAAGCACCCGCACCGGGCGCCCGTACCGCCGCTCCACCCACTCCGCGCCCGCATGCAACACCCGCCGCAAAGGCGGGTAGTACAACCCGGGCTTCGCCGCAAACCGCGACACCACCCGATGCACACACCCCGCCCACCCCGTAACCCGCACCGCCGTAACCCCGGCCACTCGCTCGCGCGTCCCCGACTCGCCCGCCACCTCGCCCTCCGGCTCGCACACACCGTTTGGCGCCGGCCCATCGGCGATTGCCCTTGGGCCAGCACCAGAACGCGTGTGCGGGCCGGACTCCACCTCCAACGCGACCACCTTGGTGCTGGTCAGCACCTGGGCGCCGGCGCGGCGGGCCGCGCCGGCGAGTGCGCCGAACAGGGCGGCGCCGGAGATGCCTCGGCCGACGGCGCGGTGGCCGCGCGGCGCGGGAGTGGCCACATCGCGGAAACCGCCGGCGGCCTCGCTGCCGGAGTAGTAGAGGAAGTGGCGGTCGCTGGGGTACGAGGTCTTGTACGGGCACAGGTCCGGGCGGAACGGCACCCCCAGGGAAGCCAGCCAGTCGATCATCTCCACGCTGCCCTCGCAGAACCGCCGCAGGGTCTCCTCCCGGACCCCGTCACCGACCTCTTCGCGCAGGTAGCGGTACATGTCCTCGGGGGTGTCGGACACCCCGGCCGCGCGCTGCACCGAGGTCCCGCCGCCGGCGTACACCACCCCTCCGGAGAGCGCCGTCGCCCCACCGCCGGAGAACCGGTCCAGCACCACCACCGACGCCCCGCCGCGCGCCGCCTCGATCGCCGCACACGCGCCGGCGGCACCGAAGCCGACCACCACGACATCCGCGACCAGCTCCTCCACCACGGGACACCTCCACAAAATGGAACACGTTCTAGTAGACTGCCGCCGACGGAGGATATCCGAAAGGAAGTCGGGCATGCGCGAATGCGACGTGGTTGTGGTGGGCAGCGGCGCGGCCGGGATGACCGCCGCGCTGGCCGCCGCGCACCTCGGCCTGGACGTCGTGCTGGTGGAGAAGGCCGGCACCTTCGGCGGCTCCACGGCCCGGTCCGGCGGCGGCGTGTGGATTCCCAACAATGCCGTGCTGCGCCGCGCCGGGGTGCGGGACACGCCGGACGGAGCGGCCACCTACCTGGCCACCCTGCTCGGCGCGGACATCCCCGAGGAGCGGCGGCGCGCCTTCATCGAGCACGGCCCGGCCACGCTGGACCTGGTCCTGGAGCTCACCCCGCTGCGTTTCGCCTGGGTTCCCGGGTACGCGGACTACTACCCGGAGCTGCCCGGCGGCATGCCGGAGGGGCGCACCATCGAGCCGAAACCCCTGGACGCCGCGCTGCTCGGCGACGAGCTGCCCCGGCTGAACCCGCCGTACCTGGCCAGCCCGGCCGGCATCACGGTGACCGCCGCCGACTACAAGTGGCTGAACCTGGTCGCCCGGCACCCCCGCGGGATGCTCCGCGCCGGACGGGTGGCCGCCCGCCGCGCCGTCGGCGCGCTGCGCCGCCGCCGCACCATCGCCATGGGCCAGGCCCTGGCCGCCGGCCTGCGCATCGGGCTGCGCGAGCTGAACGTGCCGGTGTGGCTGAACACCCCGCTGGTCGAGCTGACCAAGGACGGCGAACGGATCACCGGCGCACTGGTTTCCAAGAACGGCCAGGAGGAGACGCTGCGCGCCCGGCGCGGCGTGATCCTGGCCTCCGGCGGGTTCGAGCACAATGCCGAGATGCGCGCCCAGTACCAGCGCGCACCGATCGGCACCGCGTGGACCACCGGCGCCAGGGAGAACACCGGGGACGGCATCGTGGCCGGTCAACGGGTCGGCGGGGCGTTGGGGCTGATGGACGACGCCTGGTGGGGGCCGTCCATCCCGCTCACCGGCGGGCCGTACTTCTGCCTGGCCGAACGCACCCTGCCGGGGTGCATCATGGTCAACGGGGCCGCCCGGCGGTTCGTGAACGAGGCGGTGCCGTACGTGGACGCGGTGCACGCGATGTACGACGGGCACGCCACCGGCACCGACCACATCCCGGCATGGCTGATCGCCGACCAGCGCTACCGCAACCGCTACCCGTTCGCCGGGCTGAGCCCCCGCCAGCCGTTCCCCGGACGCTGGCACAAGGCGGGCGCGGTGTTCACCGCGGACACGCTGGACGAACTGGCCACCAAGATCGGCCTGCCCGGCGAGGCGCTCCAAGCCACGATCAACCAGTTCAACCAATACGCCCGCAACGGCCGGGACGAGGACTTCCACCGGGGCGACTCGGCGTACGACCGCTACTACGGCGACCCCAAGTGCCGGCCCAACCCGTGCCTGGCCCCGCTGGAGGTCGGACCGTTCCACGCGGTGCGCATCGTTCCGGGCGACCTGGGCACGAAGGGCGGCCTCAACGTGGACGAGCGCTCCAGGGTGCTGCGCGAGGACGGCAGCCCGATTCCCGGGCTCTACGCGGCGGGCAACGCCAGCTCGGCGTTGATGGGACACAGCTATGCGGGTGCCGGCGCCACGATCGGGCCGGCGATGGTCGGCGGCTACCTGGCCGCGCACGATCTGGCCGGAGGTACACCATGACCGACGTACGCGACATCGAGGCGGGAACACCGCCGACCCGATATGCCCGGGGCTGGCACTGCCTGGGGCTGGCCGAGCCGTTCCGGGACGGCAAGCCGCACGCCATCCAGGCGTTCGGCACCAAGCTGGTGGTGTTCGCGGACAGCACCGGGAAGCTGAACGTGCTGGACGGGTACTGCCGGCACATGGGCGGCGACCTCACCCAGGGCAGCGTGAAGGGCGACGCGGTGGCCTGCCCGTTCCACGACTGGCGGTGGGCCGGCAACGGGCGCTGCGTGGACATCCCCTACGCCCGCCGGGTGCCCAAGCTGGCCCGCACCCGCACCTGGCCGACCTGTGAGGAGAACGGCCAGCTGTTCATGTGGCACGACCCCCAGAACAACCCGCCGCCGCCGGACGTGATCATCCCGAAGATCGACGGCCTGGACTCCGGCGAGTGGAGCGACTGGACCTGGAACTCGGAGCTCATCGACGGGGTGAACTGCCGGGAGCTGATCGACAACGTCTCCGACATGGCGCACTTCTACTACGTGCACTTCGGCTTCCCGACCTACTTCAAGAACGTCTTCGAGGGGCACACCGCGACGCAGTACCTGAACAACCGGGGCCGTCCGGACGTCTACGCCAACTCGGCCTACTCGGACAAGGACAACGCGCTGCGCTCCGAGGCCACCTACTACGGGCCGGCCTACATGATCGACTGGCTGTGGCACGACTTCAAGGGTTTCGAGCTCGAGACTATCATGATCAACTGTCACTACCCGGTGACGCCGGACTCGTTCATGCTCCAGTGGGCGGTGGCGCTGCGGCAGCCACCGGGGCTGACCGAGGAGCAGGCGGCCAAGCTGGCCAGGCAGTTCGCCAAGGGCCTGGGCGACGGGTTCCTGCAGGACGTGCACATCTGGAAGAACAAGGCCCGGATCGACAACCCGCTGCTGTGCGAGGAGGACGGCCCGGTCTACCAGCTGCGCCGCTGGTACGAGCAGTTCTACACCGACGTCGAGGACGTCACCGAGGAGATGACCGGGCGGTTCGAGTTCGAGGTGGACACCACCCACGCCGTGGCGGCCTGGGAGGAGGAGGTCCGGGAGAACATGGCGCGCAAGGAGCCCGTCACGTGATCGGACCGGACGGGCTGGGCCCGCTGATCGCGCTGACCTGCGTAAACTGCGGCGGCAAGGTCGAGGTGGCGAAGAGCAGCGCCGCGCAGACCAGCATCCAGTGGAGCACCGAAGCGATGCGCCGCTGCCCCGCCTTCACGGTGCGGGACGGCTGCCCGCACCTGCGCCGGACGGTGGAGTCGGCGGTTCTCGAGGGGGCACTGGTGATCTCCGAATGACTGATCACCGGGTCCGCGTGAGCATGGACGGCGAGGAGACCGAGCACGACTGGCCTCCGGACACCACGCTGCTGGAGCTGCTGCGCCTGCGCGGCCTGGACGCCCCGTCCTCCTGCGAGGAAGGCCGCTGCGGCGCCTGCGTCTGCCAGGTCACCGAGGGCGAGGTGAAGATGCGCCGCAACGAGGTGCTCGACGCCACCGACCTGGCCGACGGCTACATCCTGGCCTGCCAGTCCCTCCCCGTAACCCCCAACCTGTCCGTCACCTACGACTAACCCCATATCGCGGATCCCACCAGCCCATATCGCGGGTCTCTCCGTGCTGTGTCGCGGAATTCGCGGCTGCGCGTGGCCGGCAGAACCCGCGACACGACATGGTGGAACGCGCGATATGGGCTGGCGGGGCGCGCGATATGGGGTTAGGCGGGCGCGTGGCGGGCGGTGAACTCGAGCATGCGGTCGTAGGTCTTGGGGGCGGTGCGCTCCAGGTTGAGGTCGTGGCCGGCGTCCGGGATGACCGCGCCCTCCACGGTGGCCAGCGGCCCGAAGAAGCGCCGCTCGGAGGCGGCCAGCGCCTCGTCCGATGAGACGTCGGCGCAGAACCGGCCGGTGAAGATCGCGTCCCGGTCGCCGAGCACCACCAGCACCGGGATGTTGGTCTCCCGGCTCACCCCGTTGAACATCATCGGCACGGCGGTGGGGATCTCCAGCGCGCCGGCGGTCTGCTTGAGCCGTTCGTCCGCGGCGATCACCTCGGGGTCGGCGTTGGCCACCCGGTAGAAGAACCCGCGCCGGCCCGCCGCCGTGGTGGTGTACAGCGGGTCGCGGGCACCGGTCTCCGGGTTCCGCCCGACCGGCGGGGACATCAGTTGCAGCTTGGTCATCTCCGGCACGTTCGGCCGGTGGGTGGCGCCGGTGCTGATCAGCGCGTTCACCCCGGGGTGTCGGGCGGCCACCAGGAAGCCCACCGCCGACCCGTAGCTGTGCCCGGCATAGACCACCCGGTCGAACCGGTGGCCCAGCTCCCCGGAGCGCAGCGCGGTGACCGCCCTGGCCACGGTGAGCGCGGCGTTTCCCCAGGTCAGCCGGTACCCGGCCGGGCGGGTGGACGCGCCGTCGCCGAGCCGGTCGACGGCCAGCGTGGCGTACCCGGCGGCCGTCGCCGCGCGCACGTAGGAGTAGGTCTCGGGCTGGTACGGGAAGTCCCAGTAGTAGCGCGCGTAGCTGTACCCGTGCACCAGCAGCTGGACGGCCCGCGCGCCGCCGTCCGGCACGGTCAGCGTGCCCGCCAGCGCCCCGGCGCCGCCCCGGAACCGCACCGGAATGCTCACCTCGGTCACCTCAACCATGACCGCGGATTTAACAGTCCGTCTGGACGGTCTGTCTAGCATCCCGCGCCGGTAGGCTCCCCCGAGTGGCCACCATGACCCGGCGCGAACAGCGCGACCGGACGCGCCGGCTGTTGCTGGAGACCACGGTGGAGTGCCTGATCGAGCACGGTTACGCCGGCACGACCACGCAGCGCATCCAGCAGCGCGCCGGGGTGTCCCGGGGCGCGTTGCTGCACCACTTCCGGTCCAAGGGCGACCTGCTGGCCGCCGCCATCGGGCACATCGCCGAGGTCCAGCTCGGGCAGATCCGCGCCACCGCGCCGGACACCCGCTCGGAACGGGTCGCCGCCGTCCGTGCGGCCATGTCCGGCCCGTTCTTCCAGGCCGGGCTGGAGCTCTGGCTGGCCGCCCGCACCGACCCCGAGCTGCGCGCCGCGCTGCTGCCCTCGCAGCGGGAGATCGGCCGCGCGGTACGCGATGTACTGGCCCCCGATTTCCCCACCCGCACCGAACTCGAGTCCTTGCTCATGGTGCTGCGCGGCCTGGCCCTCACCTCAATCCTCCGCGACGACCCCGCCCTGGCCGACGCCATCCTCGCCCCCCACCTCCACCCCCACCCCCCACCACCCCCCTGATTCAGTCACTCCAGCACCCCGATTCAGTCACTTCAGCAGGGTGATTCAGTCGAGATGGCACATCTACGCCCGTTCACAGTCCGACCTGACTGTGAAACCATGGCGGCATGTCCGCCGAAGAGTTCCACACGCTGCGCTACCGGGTGGCCGACCGCAAGGCGTACCTCACGCTCAACCGGCCCGAACAGCTCAACGCGATCACCGCCGAGATGGCCGTCGAGCTGTCGGCGGCCGTCGCCCGGGCGAACGACGACCCGGACGTGCACGTGATCATCCTGAGCGGGGAGGGCCGCGCGTTCTGCGCCGGCTACGACCTGAAGCGGTACGCGGAGGCCGGCGAGGCCTTCCAGCCGCCGGTCTGGGACCCGATCAAGGACTTCCAGATGATGAAGCGCAACACCGACCACTTCATGTCACTGTGGCGCTCGCTCAAGCCGACCATCGCCAAGGTGCACGGATACGCGGTCGCCGGGGGCAGCGACATCGCCCTCTGTTGCGACCAGGTGATCATGGCGACGGACGCCCGGATCGGGTACATGCCGGCGCGGGTGTGGGGATGCCCGACCACCGCGATGTGGGTCTACCGGTTGGGCGCGGAAAAGGCCAAGCGGATGCTGTTCACCGGCGACACAATCTCCGGGGAGACTGCCGCCGAGTGGGGGCTGGTGCTGGAGGCGGTGCCGGCGGGCAAGCTGGACGCCGCCGTGGAGGGTCTGGCCGACCGGATCGCCGGGGTGCCGGTGAACCAGCTGGTCATGCAGAAACTGATGATCAACCAGGCCTACGACAACATGGGCATGGCCGGCACCCAACTGCTCGCCACCCTGTTCGACGGCATCACCCGGCACTCCCCGGAGGGCCGCTGGTTCCGCGACTACGCCGCCGAGCACGGCTTCGCCGAGGCGGTCCGCTGGCGCGACTCCGGCCGGTGGATCCCGACCGGCTCCGAACTGGCCGGCGACTGACTGAACCACCCTGCCAAACCGACTGAAACATGGTGCCAAACCCACTGAAACATGGTGCCAAACCCACTGAATCAGGGTGCCAAACCCACTGAAACAGGGTGCCAAACCGACTGAAACAGGGTGCGGAACCCACTGAAACAGGGTGCGGAACCGACTGAATCAGGGTGCGGAAGGGACTGAATCAGTCGGTGGGGCGGGTGGTTAGGCCGCGCTCGGCGGCTAGTTCGCCTACGGTTTTGGGCGGGGTGGGGCCGGGGTCCGGGTCGGCGTCGGGTTCCGGGTCGTCGTCGGAGGACTTGCGGCGGGACTTGGCGGGCTTGGGCGCGGGCGGCTCGACCGGGCCGCGCTGGCCTGCCCCGGCCAGCGTGATGGCCAACCCGAGCGCGCCCAGCGCGGTGAGCGCCCAGGAGCCCAGCCGGCGCTGGCCGACCGCCGGGTCACAGTACGCGCGGTAATCGGAAACCCGGACCAGCACGCCCCGCTCCCCGGGCGGCTCGATGGCGTCGCCGGGTAGCACCCGAGGGCTCTCGCCCAGGTAGCCATTGCCGCAGGACACGTCGAGCCGCCGCAGGTCGGGGCTGATTGCGGTCATCTGGGCGCGGATCGGGGTGAGCCCCAGCCACACGCCGACGCCGAGCGCGGCGAACGACACCAGGATGAGCGCGATGCGGGAGAGCCTCATGAATGAACTATCGCCTGTCCGTGCGGATTGAATACCGGCGCCCCCCGATCGTGTGGTGGCGCGTCCGGCGGAACCGGCACTACCCTGCGGCTTTCCCGGGATCCGAGTCAACTGAATTGGGTTACTTCACATCCGGACGGGTGGCCGGAACAACCGGGAACGCACAGCGTTGACAACCGTCCGTGACTCTCGCCGACGATCGATTAACACAGACTGACTCGAACGGCGTCCGCCGACCCAGCCAGCTCCGGCTGGCCGTGGTGCTCGGCGCGCTGGTGGCACTGGGGCCACTGTCCATCGACATGTACCTGCCGGCCCTGCCGAAGATCGCGGCCGACCTGCTGACCAGCGAATCCACCATCCAGCTCACGCTCACCGGGACGCTGCTCGGGCTCGGCCTGGGCCAGCTGCTGGTCGGCCCGCTGTCCGACGCGCTGGGCCGGCGGCGGCCGCTGTTGGCCGGCGCCGCGGTGCACGTGATCGCCTCCGTCGCCTGCCTGGTGGCGCCCAACATCGAGCTGCTGATGGTGGCGCGGGTGTTGCAGGGGTTGGGCGCGTCGGCCGGCATGGTGCTGGCCCTGGCCATGGTGCGCGACCTGTACGACGAGCGGGAGGGTGCCACGCTGCTCTCCCGGCTGATCCTGGTGATGGGGGTTTCCCCGGTACTGGCTCCGACGCTCGGCTCAGCGGTGCTGAGCTGGACGGACTGGCGCGGGGTGTTCGTCGCGCTGGGCACACTTTCGCTGCTCATCGCCGTCTACGCGGCGTTCGCGCTGCCCGAGACGCTGCCGCGCACGCGGCGACGCCCGCTGGAGCTGCGGGACACCCTGCGCACCTACGGAGGCCTGCTGCGTGATCGCGGGTTCGTCGGGTTGGTGCTGGTCGCCGGGTTCGCCATGGCCGGGCTGTTCGGCTTCGTGGCCGGCGGGTCGTTCGTGTTCCAGGGCCAGTTCGGGCTGGACCAGGGGCAGTTCGGCCTGATGTTCGGGGCCAGCGCGGTGTGGCTGATCGCCGCGACCCAGCTGAACGCGCGGCTGCTGCGCCGGTTCGCGCCGCACCAGATCCTGGTCACGGGCAGCATGTTCGCCTCGGCCTCCGGGCTGTTGCTGCTGGTCACGGCGGGCACCGGCTTCGGCGGCTTGTACGGCGTCGCGATTCCGCTGTGGACCGTGCTGTTCTTCACCGGCCTGGTGCTGCCGAACGCGCCCGCCGTGGCGCTGGCCGCGCACGGGGAGGCGGCCGGCACGGCGGCCGCGCTGCTCGGCGCGGTCCAGTTCGGCGTCGGCGCGATCACCTCGCCGACGGTCGGACTGCTCGGCAACGACGCGCCGGCGATGGGCGTGGTGATGGCCGCCGGCACGGTGGTGGCCACGCTGTTCCTGGTGCTCATGGCCCGGCCGTGGCAGCGGGACGACCTACCGGCACCCGGCGTGCCGGCGGTCACGCACTAACCCAACGTGCGTTTCTGCGGGTAGATGGTTTCGCCCCGGGCGAGCATCTCGACGAACTGGGCCAGCCGGCGGGCGCGCGTCTCGGCGCGCTTCACGTTGTGCAACCGGTGCAGGATGGCGTACCGGTTCTGGCTGGTCAGGATGTCGAACATGGCCTCCGCCCGGGGCTCGCCGGCCAGCGCGGCGGCCAGGTCCGCCGGCACCTGGGCCCGCGCCGGCCCCTCGTACGCGGCGGCCAGCCGGCCGTCCGCCCGGGCCCGCTCGAACTCCGCCTCGCCGGCCGGGTGCATCCGGCCGGCCGCGCGCAGCGCCTCCACCAGCGAGACGTTGCGCACCGACCAGATGCTGCGCGCCCGGCGCGGGGTGTACCGCTGCCGGTAGACCTGGGTGTCCCCGCCCCGCGCCTGGCCGTCGATCCAGCCGAAGCACAGCGCCTCGTCCAACGCCTGCGCGTAGGTCAGCGAGGTCGGCTCGGTGACCCCCTTGCGGGCCAGCACCAACCACACGCCGTCCGAGTCGCCGTGGTGAGTGGCCAACCACTCCCGCCACGCCGACGCGTCCGCCACCACCAGTTCCGGCTGCTCGCTCACCCGGTCAGTCTCACCCAGGCGCACGCAGGGGCCGCGCATCGGCCACCCCGGTGGTCGGCGGCCCGGTCGACGCGGGGATGGAACCGGGCGGCAGCACCCCGGGCCACACCCGGCGGACCAGATCCACCAGCACCGCCTCGGCGTTCGCCTCCGGCACCAGCCGCCGGGCCACGCTGGCGGTCACCGTGTACCGGTCGTAGGTGACCATCAGCAGGTAGTTGTCCCGCTGGCTGAGCAGGGTGGCCACCGCGTCCCCGAACGGAACCGGCCGGCTGGCCAAGGTGTCCGCGCGCTCGGCGGCGATGTTGCGGTCCCGCTGCGCCCGGGCGCCGGCCTGGTCGGTGAACGCGGCCAGCCCGATCACCATGAGCGGCGGGCCGCTGGCCTTGTGCGCCGGGAAGAAGTTGCAGGTCAGGCGCTCCAGCAGGCCCACGGACGGGGAGCCCACGCCGATGATCCCGCGCGCGGTCACGCTGCCGGTGGGCATGGCGAGCAGCGCGGCGGCGTCCACCGGGCCGGGCAGCACCTCGCCGCAGTCGACCGGCAGCAGGGTCTCCCGGCGGGCGGCGCGCGCGGCGTTGGGGTCACCGCCGTTGGCCGAGCCGAACCGGGGCACCGGCAGGTTGGTCAGCTCGGGCTCGTTTCCGGCTTGCACCCATCCGAGGACGAAGCCGGCTGTCAGCAGCGCCCCCAGCCCGAAAGTGACTACCGTGCGTACCCCCACCGCCTACACATACCCCACATGTGCGATCAAGATGCGCATCAACACCCAACCGTGATTTCGCCGCGACCAAACCGGTTGGCGCGTGTCCCGAGTCAGGCGTGCGCGGGGTGGGACCGCCGCCGGGCCCAGATCAACGTGCCGCGCTTGGTGACGCTCATCGGGTAACGCAGCTCAGCGGCCGCACGGGTGGCCCGCCGCTCGGACAGGCCCCGGCCGCGCAGGAACAGCGCGCCGGCCGACCGGTCGGGCAGGGTGACGAAGGCCTGGTCCCAGGTGATTACCCGGATGACGTGGAACGACCGGCCGACGATGCGCACCGCGTCCTCCGCGTCGAACGTGGTCCGCCGGCCCCAGTCGGGCAGCACCTCGGCCAGCTCGGGGTCGTTCGTCCGGCTGGACGTGCACGCCACGAAGGTGCCGGCCGGGCGGAGCACCCGGTGCGCCTCGCGCAGAGCCCGCGCGGGCTCGTCCAGGTGGTAGAGCATCCACAGCGCGGCGACCGCGTCGAACGAACCGTCGGCGAACGGCAGGGCCAGCGCATCCGCGCGCACCCGGGGCGCGGGAGCCATGCGCACATGCCGGGCCCGGTCCGCCACGACGGTCCACACCCGGCGGTCCCCCAGCAGCCTGGCCAGCGGGCCGGAGCCGCCGCCGAGGTCCAGCACGGAGTGCGCGCCGAGGCTGGCCAACTGGTCGGCCACCAGCGGGTGCAGGTCACCGACCTGCGAGAACCGTGCGGTGGCGCGCTGGTTCGCGAGAAAACGACCGGGGTCGCGGTCGTAGTCGGGCGGCAGGGCGGACGACACCGACGACCGGGCCGCCGGGTCGAACGAACCCGGGGCTCTCAGGGGGTGAGGGAACGCTCGGCCATGGACGCGGCGAACTCCACCCGGCGCATGGTCGCCGACCACACCGCCTCGGTGTCCCGCTCCCGGAACGCGGCGAGCAGTGCCCGGCGCAGCGAGTCGGCCTCGGCAACGTCGGCCTCACTCGCCCGGCTCATCGCGATCCGGTAGTAGCGGTCCATCGCCCGCCACACGCGTTCCATGATCCGCAGGTCCCAGGCGGTGGCCACCGGCGCGACCAGCCCCACCCGGAATGCGTGGTACAGCTCGAAGGCCTCGTCCGTGTCGTGCCCACCGGTGTTGCTGACCTGCAGCAACTGCTCCAGCCGGTCCAGCTCCTCGGCCGCGATGACCTGACACGACTTGACGTGCAGGTCCGGCTCGATCAACCCGCGCAACCGGGTCAGCGAGTGCAGTTCGTCCGCGTCCAGCGGTGCCACCACGGCGCTGCGGCCGCGCCGGGTGACCAGCAGGCCCTCCGCCTCCAGGCTGCGCAACGCCTCGCGCACCGGAATGAAGCTGACCCCGAGCTGTCCGGCGATCTGGCGCAGCGAAAACTCCTGCCCCGGCGCTAAGCGGCCGGACAGGATCGAACTACGAATCTCCGAAGTGACCCGCTCGACAACCGAGGCTGCCTCAACCGGGCGAACGAACGCCGCTGCGCTTGTCATCATCTCTCCGAGGGTATCGGACTTGCGGCTATATCCTTGCACAGGCAACGGAGAACAGTAGGCCTTATAACATCGCAATGCACCGTCTAGGCTACAGTATTCGCTCTATCTGGCACGAATATAGACCAGAAGTAGCTCGCAATCGGCCGGGATTCTGGCCAGCGATTAGCCTGAATTCTGGCTAGAACTGTTATCATTTCCGCCATGCCCCGCAACCTGCCGCTCAGCGAGGCCAAGGACAAGCTTTCCGCGTTGGTCGAAGAGGTGCAGACCACGCACGAGATCGTGGAGATCACCAGGCACGGCCGGTTGGCCGCCGTGCTGATGGCGGCGGACGACCTGGACTCGCTGCACGAGACGCTGTACTGGCTCTCCCAGCCGGCCATCGCGGACGCGGTGGCGTCCGCCGAGGCGCAGTACGCGTCCGGCGAGACCACCCCGGCCCAGCGGTGAGCCATCCCCCGTACTCGCGGAATCGGGCCAGGCCGAGCCCACCCAGCCGGTTTCCCCGCCCGTGGCCGGACCCACCGGTCGAGGCCCCGGGGGTGGCCGCCGGGGCGCCCGGCTCGCGGTCCGCCGGCCCGGCCGCCCCGGGGGCGACCCGCTGGCGGATCGCGCTCACCGCCGAGGCCCGGCGCGGGCTGCACCGGCTGCCCGGCCGGGTGGCGGCGGCCATCGACGCGTTCCTCACCGGACCACTGGCGGCCGACCCGGCGGCAGTCAGCGTGCCGCTGCGCAACGAGCTCACCGCGTACCGGTCCGCGCGCCGGGGCGACTACCGAGTGCTAGTTCGGCTGGACGAACGGGCACGGACCGTGTTGGCCGTCCGGGTCAGCCACCGGGCGGACGCGTACCGGCCGAAACGGAATCAGTAGCCTATATAGACATATAATAATCGGTGGAATTCAGCCGGATGTCACCTGGCGGACGGCCGTGACCAGGTCGTTCGGTGTCGGGAAGTGGGTCTGCTCCAGCTCGGTGGCGAACGGCACCGGGGTGTTCGCGGCGGCCACCCGCAGCACCGGCGCGCGCAGCGTGCCCCACAGCTTCTCCTGCAGCACGGCGGCCAGCTCGGCGCCGAACCCGGCCCGCCTGACCGCCTGGTGCAGCACCACCGCGCGGGTGGTCTTGCGCACCGACTCCAGCACCGTGGCCTCGTCCCACGGCTGCAGCCAGCGCAGGTCCACCACCTCGACGTCGATGCCGTCGCCGGCCAGCTGCTCGGCCACGCCGAGCGCCAGCGGAACCTGCGAGCCGTAGGTGACCACGGTGACGTCCGAACCCTCGCGGGCGACGTTCGCGCTGCCCAACGGCACCTTGTGCGCGCCGTCCGGGACCATGCCGGTGGACCCGTAGAGCATCACCGGCTCGAAGATGATCACGGGGTCGGGGTCGTCGATCGCGGTGCTCAGGATGCCCTTCGCGTCCGCCGGGGTGGACGGGATCGCCACCTTCAGGCCCGGCGAGTGGATCATCCAGGCCTCCACCGACTGGGAGTGCTGGGCGGCGAAGTTGAGCCCGCCGGAGAGCATCCCGCGCACCACCATGGGCACCGTGGTCCGCCCGCCGGACATGTAGCGCAGCTTGGCCGCGTGGTTGGCCACCTGGTCGAAGCAGACCGCGTAGAAGTCGGCGATCATGATCTCCGCGATCGGCTTGCCGCCGAGCATCGCCGAGCCGATCGCCGCGCCGATGATCGCCTGCTCGGAGATCGGCGTCTCGCGCACCCGGTCGCGGCCGAACTTGGTGGACAGCCCCTTGGTGATGCCGAACGCGCCACCCACCGGGTCGATGATGTCCTCGCCCAGCAGGAACACGTCCGGGTCGTTCTCCAGCGCCGCGTGCAGGGTTGAGTTGAGGGCGGCGACCATCGACTGCTTGGACTCGCTCATTTCTCCACCTCGTTGTGGTTCCGTCGGGCGCGGGAAGCTCCTGCCGGAGTCGCCGGCCTCATGCCGGCACCACTTCCGCGTAGACGTCGGTGTAGGTATCCGCCGGGTCCGGTGGCGGCGAGTTGAGCGCGAACTCGACGGCCTCCGCGACCTCGGCGTCCACGCGGGCCTCCAGGGCGGCGATCTCGTCCTCCGAGGTGGCCCCCTGATCGATCAGTCGCTGGCGGTAGGCCGGCACCGGGTCGTTCGCCATCGCGGCGGCCATCTCCTCCTTCGGCATGTACTCCATCGTGTCCACGCCGAACACGTGCCCCATGAAGCGGTAGGTCATGGCCTCGATCAGCGTCGGGCCCTCGCCGGCGCGGGCGCGTTCCACGGCGGTCCGCGCGGCGTCGTACATGGCGTCCGGGTCGTTGCCGTTCACCGTCACGCCCGGCATGCCGTAGGAGCTCGCCCTCGTCGCGACCTCCTTGACGTTCATCGACTCCATGCGCGGAGTGAACTCGCCGTACTCGTTGTTCTGGCAGACGAAGACCACCGGCAGCTTCCACACCGCCGCCATGTTCAGCGACTCGTGGAAGGCGCCGATGTTGGAGGCGCCGTCGCCGAAGTAGGTCACCGTCACGTTGGGCGAGCCGGTCATCTGCGAGCGCAGCGCCAGCCCGTTGGCGATCGGCACCCCGCCGCCGACGATCCCGGAGGTGGCCATCACGCCCACCCGGGGGTCGTTCAGGTGCATGATGCCGCCCTTGCCCTTGCTGGTGCCGGTGGAGCGGCCAATGATCTCGGCGATGACCTCCTTGAGCGGGGCGCCCTTGGCGATCGTGTCGTGCAGGCCCCGGTAGGTGGTGGTGATGTAGTCATCGGCGGTGAGCGCCGCCGAGACGGCCGCCGGTATGCCCTCCTGGCCACGCGGCGAGTAGTAGATCACCGACACCGCGCCCTTCATGATCTGCTGGCGCATCGACTCGTCCGTCCGGAAGATCCGGTACATGCGCTCGTAGATGCCGAGGCGCGTCTCCTTATCGGTCACGACCGCGTTCCTTTCACCGTTGAAGCAAGCCGGGGCGCGCGACACAGCGTAGTACGTACACACTCCACATGTCTCGCCCAAGTTGGGGTCCGTTCGGTGCGGTGCGGGTTTTAAAGATCGGCTTGGACGGCGCGGCTCGGCTTCCTGCCGGGCTGAGGTGCCGCCCGTCGCCTTTCGGTGCGCTCCAGCCTGAACCTGCAGCCACCCTGAGTGACCAGTTCTGTGACGGTTGGGACAAATGCGACGGCGAGGCGGCGGAAGCTCGGGGCCGTATGCACCGAGAGCTGGCTCAGTCCGGTTCGATCATGGGCGGGACCGGACTCAGCATGCTCTCGATGACGACCGGCGACTACACCCGGTAACCAACCCCCGAAACCGAGCGGCAACAGCCGCCCGAACCGCAACGGCCGGCACCCACCCCAACCGACCACCCCACCCGGCCGTCCGAGCCAATCTTTAAAGCCGCACCCGCCCACCCAAAAGCACCACAAGACGTCACCCAAGCAAAGCCGCAACCATCTCCACCCAGGTCTCCACGAACTGAGAGTCGTCCACGCCGATCGGATCGGCGCCCAGCAACAGCCGCAACAACCGAGTGGAGAACAGTGCACCCAGGGCTACCGCGGCCACTGCCTCCGCACGTTCGGGCGACAATCCCGCCCGCTCGGCCAGCCAGTCGGCGAAGCCGGCGTAGGTGGCCTGCACCAACTGCCGGACGGCCGATTCGACCAGGTCGGGGCGGGTGCGGCTCTCCGAGGCCAGGATGCGCAGCAGGTCGGCCTCCCGGTCCAGCTCGGCCAGCGCGTAGCGGGCGGTGAGGGTGAGCTCGGCGCGCAGGTCGCCGAGGCCGGTGAAAAGTGCGCGGATGTCGCGCAGCGCGGCCAGCCGGGACAGGTGTCGCTCGATCCCGGCGGCGAGCAGCTCCTCCTTGGTGCGGAAGTGGTGGTAGATGCCGCCCGCGCCCGGACTCAGCCCGGCCGCCCGCTCGATCTGCACCACGCTGGTGCCCTTGTAGCCCTGCCGGCCGAAGAGCTCCATCGCCGCGTCCAGGATCCGTTCCCTGGTTGACACCGCCATGTTCCTAAGTAAACACTTAGCTCATCCAAGAGGGAACTGAGGGGACGGAAAATGACGGAGGAGATCCCCGGCGGACGGGTGGCCCGGGTGGCCCCGCTGGTCGGGCTGGCCGGGCGGACCGCCGGCGAGGCCGTGGTCGCCGCGCTGCGCAACCAACGGCGGGGCGTCAAGGCGGCCGACCGCCACACCCGCAACGCCGAGCGGTACGCCGAACAGCTGGGCCGCTCCCGGGGCGTGCTGATGAAGGCCGGCCAGATCCTGTCCTTCGTCACCTTCTCCACCGCCGTCGAGGACGAGTACCGGGGCATCTACCAGCAGGCGCTGGCCCGGCTGCAGGACTCCGCTCCACCGATGCCGGCAGAGCTGGCGGTCCGGACGCTGACCGAGGAGCTGGGGCGCTCTCCGGGCGAGGTGTTCACCGAGTTCGACCCGCAGCCGGTGGCCGCCGCGTCCATCGGGCAGGTGCACAAAGCCCGGCTGCCGGACGGCCGGGCGGTGGCGGTGAAGATCCAGTACCCGGGGGTGGACCGGGCGATCCGGGCCGACCTGAAGAACACCGAGCTGCTGGCCACCTTCTTCCGGCTGCTCGCCGGCATGGCCCCGGGGCTGACCAACATGGACCTGCGGGCAATGGCCGCCGAGGTCAGCGAGCGGATCGGCGAGGAGATCGACTACCTGACCGAGGCGGCCAACCAGCGCGAGTTCGCCGACTTCTACCGGGGCCACCCGTTCATCCGGGTGCCCGAGGTGCTCGACGAGCTGACCACCCGCCGGGTGCTCACCATGGAGTTCGTGGAGGGGCAGCGCTACGCCGAGGCGCTGCGCGCCGGCCAGGACCTGCGCGACCGGTGGTCCGAGGCGATCTTCCGGTTCACCGCCGGCAACCTGCGGCTGCTGCGCGCCTTCAACGCCGACCCGCATCCCGGGAACTACCTGTTCCACCCGGACGGCACGGTCACCTTCCTGGACTTCGGCTGCGTGAAGCGGTTCCGCCCGGAGCAGGTGCGGACCATGCAGGCGATCATCCGGGCCACCGCCGCCCGGGACCCCGAGGCCATCCTGCGGGAGGCCGCCGAGGGCGGGTTCGTGGACCTGGCCGATCCGCCGGACGCCGGGGAACTGCTGGCCTGGTTCGTCGACTCGCTGGCTCCGCTGGTCGGACCGCAGCCCTACACCTACACCGAGGAGTTCGCCCGGACCGTGGTGAACGCCGAGTTCTCCCCGAACGGGCCGCACGCGCGGGTGGTCCGCAAGCTCACCACCCGCTCGGACTACCTGTTCATCTCCCGCATCGACACCGGCATGACCGCCGTGCTCGGCGCACTGGGCGGCACCGGCCCGTGGGCCGCCATCAAGGACGAGTGGGACAACGGCGGCCCGCCGGCCACCAAGTACGGCGAGCTGGACTTCGAGTTCCGGGGGGTCCGGACATGACCAGCGCGACCGACGCCCCGGTGCACTGGGACGCCGCCACCAACGCCTACCGGGTGACCGGGTTCGAGGAGGTCACCGGGGTGCTGCGGGGCAGCGGCTGGAGCAGCGACCCGCGCAACGGCGAGTGGGCCAACGAGGCGCTGCGCGAGCTGCCCCAGGGCTCGCTGCTGCTCATGGACCCGCCCGAGCACACCCGGCTGCGCCGGTTGCTCGCCCCGGCGTTCACCCCGAGGGCCATCGAGGCCCTGCGGCCCCGGGTGGCGGCGGTGGTGGACGCGGTGCTGGACGACCTGTTCGCCGACGGCCCCGAGGTGGACGTGTTCACCGAGGTGGCCGCGCCGGTGCCGCTGGCAGTGATCTGCGAGCTGTTCGACGTGGGCACCGAGGGGGCCGAGCTGTTCGCCGCGCAGACCTCGAACCTGGTCCGGCTGCTCGAGTTCAACCCCACCCGGGACGACCTGATGCGCTCGGCCACCGCGTCCACCGAGGTGATGCTGTTCCTCACCCCGCTGCTGGTGGAGCGGTCCGACCGGCCGGGAAACGACCTGATCAGCGAGCTGCTCGGGCTGGAGGGGCTGACCCTGGACGAGGTGCTGGCCACCTGCATCCTGCTGCTCGCCGCCGGCCACGAGACCACTACCAACCTGATCACCACCGGCACCCACGAGCTGCTGCGCCACCCCGAGCAGGTGCCGCACCTGCTGGCCGACCCGGCGCGCGCGGTGGAGGAGCTGATCCGGTTCACCGGGCCGGTCAAGGCGCTGGTTCGCACGGCGGTGGCGGAGCAGCGGGTGGGTGGCGCACGGATCGGCGCCGGCCAGACGGTGGTACTGGATCTGCATGCGGCCAACCGGGACCCGCGCCGGTTCGACCACCCGGACCGGCTGGACCTGACCCGGGTGCCGGCCGGTCACCTCGGCTTCGGCGGCGGCATCCACTTCTGCCTCGGCGCGGCGTTGGCGCGACTGGAGGCGACGGAGATGCTGCCGAGGTTGTTCTCCCGGTACCCCGGGTTGCGCCCGGTGGACGAGGCACCGCGGTGGCGCCCGTCCACCGCGTTCCATGCACTGGAGGAACTGGCCGTCACGGGGTGAGGTATGCGAACATCTGTTCGTGTCCGAGTCGATCCTGCACGCCGACCTGGACTCCTTCTACGCCTCGGTCGAGCAGCGCGACGACCCCCGGCTGCGCGGCCGGCCGGTGATCGTCGGCGGGGGCGTGGTGCTGGCGGCCTCTTATCAGGCCAAGGCCCATGGCGTGCGCACCGCGATGGGCGGTGCGCAGGCCCGCCGGCTGTGCCCGGGGGCGATCGTCGTGCCGCCCCGGTTCGAGGCGTACACCGAGGCCAGTCGGGCGGTGTTCGAGGTCTTCCACGACACCACGCCGCTGGTCGAGGGCCTGTCCATCGATGAGGCGTTCCTCGAGGTCGGCGGCCTGCGGCGGCTGACCGGGGAGACCCCGGAGCGGATCGCCGCCCGGCTGCGCGCGCGGGTGGCGGAGCAGGTCGGGCTGCCCATCACCGTCGGCGTGGCGCGCACCAAGTTCCTGGCCAAGGTGGCCAGCCGGGTGGCCAAGCCGGACGGGCTGCTGGTGGTGCCCACCGAGGGCGAGCTGGCGTTCCTGCACCCGCTGCCGGTGCGGATGCTGTGGGGGGTCGGCGAGGTCACCGCCGGCAAGCTGCACGGCTGGGGCATCACCACCGTGGCCGAGGTCGCCGAGCTCACCGAGGCCACGCTGGTGGCCCTGCTCGGCCGGGCGTCCGGGCGGCACCTGCACGCGCTGGCGCACAACCGGGACCCCCGGGTGGTGCAACCCGGGCGCCGGCGCGGCTCCATCGGTTCGCAGCGCGCGCTGGGCCGCCGCCCCCGGCCGTGGGCCGAGGTGGAAACCATGCTGATCGGGTTGGTGGACCGGGTCACCCGGCGGATGCGGGCGGCCGAGCGGATCGGGCGGACGGTGACCCTGCGGCTGCGGTTCGCCGACTACACCCGGGCGACCCGGTCCCACACGATGGCCGAGGCCACCGCGCACACCCAGACGGTCCTCACCTCGGCCCGCACGCTGCTGCGCGCGGCCCGTCCGATGATCGACAGCCGGGGCCTGACTTTGATCGGCATCGCGGTGGGCAACCTGGCCGAGGCATCCACCGGGCAGCTGACCCTGCCCTTCGACCGGCCACCGCCGGAACTGGACACGGCGGTGGACCTGGCCCGGACCCGGTTCGGCCGGACGGCGGTCACCCGGGGCGTGCTGCTGGGCCGCGAGCTGGATGCGGACATGCCCATGCTGCCGGACTGAATCGGGGAAATCCGGGCAGCGGTTTCGCGGTGCGGAAAAAACGGTCGAGATAGTCCCGTAATAAGGACGCGACTACCCCACGCGGGCAATCAGACAATTTCGGCGAACCGTTGCGCGCGGTGGACCTCATCACCGCGCGCAACGGCTGCCGTAACTCACGTGCACCTTGCTCCCCTCGAGCCGTTCAACAGGGGTAAACGGCTCGGTGGGATCAGAGCCCGATGAGCCCCAGAATGCTGGAAAGCAGGCCACCCACGATGGGCAGGCCGCCCAGCGCGCTCCCCAGGCCACCCAAAAGGCCACCGACGTCGACGCTGCCACCCGCGGCCGCACCAGCGCCCGCGTCCTGGGCAAACGCAGTGCCACTGCCAATAAGCATCGCGGCGGTGGTCACGGACGCCGGGACCGCCACCTTGTGAAGCTTGCGCACGAGATTTCTCCTTCGTGGAAACCACCCTCCCGGCGAGCGCCGGGAGGTTTTAGTGCCCTTTATTGCTACCGCAGAACTTAGGTAACCGCAAGAAAAATGTTCCACACGGAACGTAGTTCTTAGGCTGCTTTCATTTCGCGGACAGCCGGCATCCAGGTAACCCGTTTGCCGACCCGCCGCGACCGGTCACCCGGTCCCGACCCGACTACCCCTCGTGGCCGGCCGCGAGCGCACAGGACAACACCCGTACGTCTTTGACCAGCCCAGATACCGGCACACGCCAGCGCGACACCGGTCACCGAACGCGCGACCCAGGCCGCGCGAACCACGCCGGCCAATAACGACCGGCGTCACGGCGCAACGAGCCCCCTCGTTACGCGGACCGGTCGAGAACCACCCCTGCGACCGGCCCTAACCCCCCGTCACGCGGGTCCGGATGCACTCATCACTAGTCACATCCAGCACCACACGTCACGATGATCGGAAAGTACCGCGATCCACGCACCGCTCAAAGAGATCTAGTGCAAGGTTTTCGAGATCCACCCGTGATAGCACAGGTCGGCCGAAATTCTTAGCGTGGAGTTAGTATTCGATGGCGCTCAGGCCCGGGAATTTGATTCGATTGCACAGACAACAACCGGGACGCGCCCGGACCCGGGGCCACATCGGAGATCAAATCTCACGCGTCACTTTCACACCATTGGCCTCAAAAGTCGCAAAAGCCGCGGGCACCCTCGCCGGCGAGGGAGTAGTGTGATGTAGGACACATCGCTGCGACGCTCCCGGAGGTGGGCCGTGACCGACCGCACCATCCAGCTCATAGCCGCCGCACTGCAAGGCATCCGCTTCCCGGCGCAAACCTGGGAAATCCTGTCCTGGGCCGACTACAACGGCGTGGACGCGCAGACCCGGCACGCGCTCTGGGCGCTGCCCCCCGGCGAGTACCGGGGCGTGGCCGAGATCGCCTCCGCCGTGACCGCCGCCGAGCAGCGGGGGCAGACCCACAGATGAGACCCGCGCGCGGAACGTGACCGGTTCGGCCTAACCGACCCGTCGCATGCACCACACGCACATCACCGAAGTAAGAACTGCCACTCCGGTGAGAGTGAGCGGCCATTCGACTGACATCCATCCGAGTGTGATGCAGATCATGATTCGGGCGGGCACAATTGACCTCGCTACCCAGCGCAGCGGCCGCCGCACCCCCTGGCGGTCGCTGGGAAACGGCACGGAGCGGGGCTAGGCGGGTGACCCCCCGGTCCGCACTCGTTCCGCTTCGTGCCTCCACCGAACTACCCGGGCGATGCCCGGGACGGCTGGGTAAGGTCGGCCGGGTGAGCGAGGCGGGCAGCTTCTACCGGCCGGTGGGGACGAACCGGTACCTGCCGACCGAGGCCACCACCAGTCCGTGGGACCCGGAGATGCAGCACGGCGGGCCGCCGGCCGCATTGCTCGGCACCGTGCTGGAGGACCTGGTGCGGGGTGAGACCCCGAACCTGCGGCTGGCCCGCATCGCGGTGGACTTCCACGGCCCGATCCCCCGGCGCGTGGGTGAGGTCAGCACCTCGGTGCCCCGGCCGGGCCGGCGCACCCAGCTGGTCGAGGCGGCGCTGCGGGTGGACGGCCGGCTGGTGGTCACCGCGCGCGCCTGGTTCATCGCCACCGGAAGCGGCCCGAACGGCGCTCGTCCCAACGGCGCCGGGCCCGACGGCGCTCGGCCCGACGGCGCGGACCCGGCGGATGGGACCGCTCCGCCGCCGCTGCCCGGCCCCCAGCCGCAGCGGTACTTCCCCGGGCTCACCGAGTGGGGTTACGGCGAGGCGATCGAGTGGCGCTTCGTGACCGGCGGATACCACGTGCCGGGACCGGCGCGGGTGTGGACCCGGGTCCGCGTGCCGCTGCTGCCCGACCGCCCGCTGACCGGGTCGCAGCGGGTGCTGCTGGTGGTCGACTCGGCGAACGGGGTCTCCGCCGCGCTGCCGCTGGACGAATGGCTGTTCATCCCGCCGGCGCTCACCGTGACGCTGATGCGCCACCCGGAGTCCGAGTGGACCTACCTGGCCGCCCGCAGCGACTACGGCCCGGACGGCATCGGCCTCACCCACTGCGAGCTGGCCGACGCCACCGGGCCGGTCGGCACCGCCGGCCAACCCCTGCTCGTCGCCCCCCGGTAGTTTCGCAGTCTCACGCTCAAAGGAGAGCCCGATGGACCTGCGCGCACTGTTCGACGACGCCAACCGCGAGGCCACCGCACTGATCACCGACCTGTCCCCCGAGCAGCTCGGCCGGCCGACCCCGTGCACCGACTGGACGGTGCGCGCGCTGGTCAACCACATGGTCGCCACGACCACCACGATGGGCGGCGCGCGGGAGCGGGGCTCGCTGACCAAGGACGAGCTCACCGGGACTATGGGCGCCGACCTGCTCGGCGACGCCGAGCCGGCCGAGGTCTTCTCCACCGCCGCCGACCGGCTGGCCGCCGCGTTCCGCCCGGCCGACTCGCTCACCTCGACCGTCGAGCTCGGCCACTTCGGGCAGGTGCCCGGCGAGCTGGCGATGAACATCGCGGTCTTCGACATCACCACGCACTGCGCGGACCTGGCGCACGCCACCGGCCGCCCGATGCCCGCCGACCAGCTGCTCGAGTCGGCGCTGGCCATCGGTCAGGGGCTGCTCTCCGGCGGGCGCAGCCCGGAGGCGTTCGGCCCGGAGCAGCCGGCCGCGCCGGGCGACCCGGCCGGCATCCGCCTGCTCGCCTTCACCGGGCGAAAGCTGTAGAGCCGTTCAGCGTGGTCAACCGCGGGCCGCGTCGAGCAGTGGGCCGAGCTCGCGGGCCACGGTGTGCAGCGCGTCCGGGCTGCGTTCGGCCCTGGAGATCAGCACCGCCCCCTCCACCGCGCTCACCATGAGGGTGGCCAGCGCCGGCGCCCGCTCGGCCGGCACGCCCATCTCCACCAGTGCGGCGGCCACCGGTGAGCGCCATTCGTCGAACGCCGCCGAGACGGCCGCGCGGGTCGACTCGGCGCTGTCCGCGCAGTCCACGGCGGCCGCCACCACCGGGCAGCCGCCGGCCTGGTAGCCGGCCGATGCCCACTCGTCCGCCCACTGCGCGGTCATGGCGCGGAACAGCCCGCTCGGCGTCCGGCGTTCGCCCAGCGCCGCCATGAACCGGGGGACGCGCCGGCCGGCGTATCGGCCGCCCCACGCGACCGCCTCGTTGACCAGCTGTTCCTTGCCCCCCGGGAAGTAGTGGCCGAGCGACCCGCGCGGGGCGCGGGCGTGCGCCAACACCGCGCGCAGACCGGTACCGACCACGCCGTGGCGGCGCATCAACTGCGCCGCGCTGAAAACCATCCGCTCGCGCGCTGCCCGTTCGCCCATGCTCGCATACTATGACACCTGTCCTATGACAGCTGTCATAAGCCCCCAAGCCGATTCGGTCGGTTTGGCAGGCTGATTCAGTCGTTCGAGGGGAGAGCCGGATGGGCGACGTCGGATTTGTCGGGCTCGGGGTGATGGGGCAGCCGATGGCGGCGAACCTGGCCCGCGCCGGCACGCCGTTGGTCGTGTACAACCGCACGCCGGGCAAGGCCGAAGCGGCGCGCGCGGCCGGCGCCGAGGTGGCCGCCAGCGTGGACCAGGTGTTCCGGCGCGCGGCCACCGTGCTGCTGATGCTGGCCGACGGCGCGGCCGTGGACGCCACGCTGGCCCGGGGCACGCCGGCCTTCGCCGCCCGGGTGGCCGGCCACACCGTCGTGCACATGGGCACCACCGAGCCGGAGTACTCCCGGTCGCTGGAGGCCGACGTGCGGCGGGCCGGCGGCCGTTACCTGGAGGCGCCGGTTTCCGGTTCGCGCAAGCCGGCCGAGGCCGGCGAGCTGGTCGCCATGCTGGCCGGGGACACCGAGGCGGGGCGGGACATCCGCCCGCTGCTCGGGCCGATGTGCCGGCAGGTGATCGACTGCGGTCCGGTGCCGAACGGGCTGGTGATGAAGCTGGCGGTGAACGTCTTCCTGATCACCCTGGTCACCGGGCTGGCCGAGGCCACCCACTTCGCCGAGCGGCACGGCCTGGACCTGGACCGGTTCCGCGAGGTGCTGAACGGCGGCCAGATGGCCAGCCCGATCTCCCGGGTGAAGATCGACAAGCTGCTGTACGGCGACCATGCCGCGCAGGCGTCAATCACCAACGTGCTGGAGAACAACCGGCTGGTCGCCGGGGCGGCCCGGGCGGCCGGCCTGGCCACCCCGCTGCTGGACGCCTGCCACCGGCTGTACGCGGAGACCGCCGCGCTCGGCCTCGGCGAGGAGGACATGGTGGCCGTGATCCGGGCGATCCAGGCCCGCACCGACGCGGCCGCCGCGCGTGACGGAGGCACCGAACGGCACAGGCGCACCGAGCGGAACGGGGACACCGAGCGGCATGAGGGCACCGAGCGGCCCGCGCTCCGGTGATCCAGTTCGCGCTGCTCAGCCTGCCGGTCTTCGGCGTGGTCGCGCTGGGCTGGGCGGCCGCGCGCACCGGGTTGGTGGACGCGCGGGCGGTGGAGGCGCTGAGCGCGTTCTCCTTCCGTTTCGGGTTGCCGGCGCTGGTCGCCGGGCTGATCGCCGCCCAGCCCATCCGGCAGTCCTTCCACCCGGCTTTCTACGCCGGCTACCTGGCCGCCGGCGGGTTGGTGTTCGCCCTGGTGTTCGGCGCGTCCCGGCTACTGGGCCACCGGCGCGCGGCGGCGGAACGGTTCGTTCAGCCGGGGCCGGACGCGGCGGCCCGGGCCAGCGTGGCGACGGTGAGCAACCTGGGCTTCCTCGGGCTTCCGTTGATGCTGGCGTTCTTCGGCGAGCGGGCCGCCGGGCCGCTGGCCATGGCGGTGCTGGCCGAGGTCATGGTGCTCATGTCGGTCGGCGGCATGCTGATGAGCCGCGCGGCGACCGGTGACGGCGGGCGGTTCTGGCGGGGCGTACTGGGCAACCCGGTGGTGGTGGCCATCGCGCTCGGCGCGGTGGTCGCGGCCCTCGGCGTGACGCTGCCCGGGCCGGTGGCGAAGTTCCTCGCCTTCCTCGGCGGCGCGGCCGGCCCGACCGCGCTGTTCGCCCTCGGCGGCGCACTGGCCGGGCTCCGGATCGGCCGGTCCACGCTGCTCGCCGCCTCCGCGCTCACCGCCGCGAAACTGCTGTTCTACCCGCTGGTCGTGTGGTTCACCCTGGGCGGGCTGCTCGGGCTGGACCGTTTCTGGGTGCAGGCCGGGGTACTGCTGGCCGCACTGCCCTCGGCGGGCAACGTGTACGCGATGGCCAGCCGCTACCGCGCCGACCCGGACCTGGTTTCGGCGGCGACCGCGCTGTCCACCGTGGTCAGTGTGCTCACGGTGCCGCTCGCCGGGTGGCTGGTCATGGGTTAGGTCGTGTGCGCCCAGGAGTCGGGTTGGTTGCCGTCGATGTCGGTGTGGCCGTAGTCGCGGGCCAGGTCGGCCGAGGTCACCGAACGCTGGTTCCACCGGGCACGGTCCGGGTCGGCGGCCAGCGCGGCGACCCCACGACCCACGTACCGGGGCGACTCGGAGTGCCGGAAACCCGGCGGCGCGGTCGGGAAACCGGGCACCGCACCCTCCCGCAGCGCGTCCGCCCAGTTCCGCTCGGTGACACCGAAGTTGCCCAGCATCATCTCCGAACGCAGCCAGCCGGGGGTGACCGCGACCGCCGTGGCGCCGTGCGGCGCCAGTTCGTGGCCCTGGGAGAAGGCCAGCCGGTTGACCGCGACCTTGGCCAGGTCGTAGTACACCGATATCCGGTACCGGTCCGCGTTGTAGTCCGCCGTGCCATCGGTGATCTCCACCAGAAGCCCGCCCGGACGGGAGATCAACAACGGCAACAGGTGGTGCGAGGTGATCAGGTGGGTGTCCACGGCCAGGCGCAGGATGCGCAGCCCGTCGGCCAGGTCGAGCTCCCAGATCGGTGTGTTCCACTGGGGCGGGCCGCCCTTGAGTACCTCGGCACCCCAGATGTCGTTCACCAGCACGTCGATCCGCCCGTGCGCGGCGCCGATGCGCTCGGCCAGTGCGCGCACCTGTTCCGGGTCCAGGTGGTCGACCGGCTCGGCGATGCCCACCCCGCCCAGCTCGGTGACCAGCGCGGCGGTTTCCTCGATGGTCTCCGGCCGGCCGGCGTAGTCGGAGGCCAACCGGCGGTTGGTGCTGCTGCGCCCGGTGCACACCACCGTCGCCCCGGCTTCCCCCAGCGCGGCGGCGATCCCCCGCCCCGCGCCCCGGGTCGCCCCGGCGACCACCGCCACCTTCCCTCGCAACCCCTGCTCCATGCCGCCGCAGGCTACCCACCCAGGACGGTGGCTACAGCGCCGCGTAGATGGCCTGGGTGTACTCGGCGCTGCGGTCGGAGCCGATGATGCCGGCGCCCATCTTGTTCATCATGTAGGAGATGGTCATCCGGCGGCCCAGGTCCATGATGATCATCGAGCCGCCCCAGCCGCCCCAGAAGCAGATCTTCTGGTCCGGGATCCACGGGACGGTCTCGGCCTGCGGCAGCCCGAAGCCGATTCCCCAGCGCAGCGGCACGCCCAGCACCAGGTCAACCCCGTGCGCCTGCTCGTCGAAGATCAGCTCCAACGTCTCCGGGCCGACCAGCCGGACCCCGTCCACCGTGCCGCCCCGGGCCACCGCGGACAGCGTCCGGGCCACCGAACGCGCGTTGGCGTGCCCGTTCGCGGCGCCGATCTCCGCGCGCCGCCAGCCCGCCGTGTTCGCCACCCCGGCGCCGGCGGCCAGCGCGCCGAGCGTCTTGACCATCGGCGTGTCCGGGTCCAGCGCGGCCAGGTCCATGGGCAGCGGCGGCGGGGGCACCACGTCGGCGATCCGGCCCCGGTCGGCCTCGGCCGCGCCGATGCTCAGGTCGGCGCCCAGCGGGCCGGTGATCTCCTCGGCCACGAACGCGCGCAGCGAGCGCCCGTCCACCCGGCGCACCAGCTCGCCGATCAGGTGCCCGTAGTTCAGCGCGTGATAGCCACTGGCCGTGCCCGGCTCCCACCACGGCGGCTGGGCGGCCATCCGTGCGGCGGCGGCCACCGGGTCGTACAGGTCCTCCACCGTGGTCGGCGGTTCCAGCGCGGACACCCCGGACGTGTGGGACAGCAGGTGGCGGACCGCCACCCGCTCCTTGCCGGCGGCGGCGAACTCCGGCCAGTACTTCGCCACCGGCGCATACGCGTCCAGCTGGCCCCGGTCGACCAGCATGAGCGCGGCCAGCGCGCTCACCGTCTTGGTCGTGGACCACACGTTGACCAGCGTGTCCTCGGTCCACGGCACGGTCCGCGCCTCGTCCCGGTGCCCGCCCCACAGGTCGACCGCGATCTCCCCGTCCAGGTCGAGCACCAGCGACGCGCCCAGTTCGGCGCCGGACTCCAGGTTGCGTTCCAGCGCATCGCGCAGCGCCGCGAACCGGCCGTCGCATTTTCCGTTGAGTAGCCCCACGCGCTGACGCTAACCGAGCCGGGGCCAGCCTGCAGAACGCACTGAATCAGCGTGCTGAACCGACTGAATCAGGGTGCGGAACGCACTGAATCAGGGTGCTGAACGCACTGAATCGGAGGGGTTAGCGGCTGGGGCGGGGGGCGTGTTGGGGGCCTCGGACGCCTATGGGGCTGCCCTTGGGTTCTTGGCAGCCGATTTTGCTCAGGTCGTGGGTGTTGGGGGTGAGGTCGTCGGCGGCGCGTTGCTCGTTCAGGGGGATGTAGCCCTTGGTGCAGGGGGGCGGGTCGTAGAACGGGAGGACGAAGGCCAGGCGGCCGCGGCCGGTCGTCTTGTCCGGCAAGGTGGAGCTCATCGCCAGCACCATCGGGTAGGCGACCAGCAGCTGCTTCACCGCCGCGCCCCGCTCCTCCACGACCCGGGTGACCGGGACCAGGTCCTCCAGCACGTCCGAGAGCGGTGAACCGACGTGGTCGACCACCCAGTCCACCTGGTCGGTGGTCTCCGGCAGGTCGTCGATCACCGTGCGCAGGTCGGGATCGGACTTCTTGAGCTCGGCGGCCACCTGGCGCAGCCCCCGGCTGTACTCGCGGATGTCCTGGCTGGCCGCCTGCTGGGTGCGCAGCACCACCTGCGAGTTGTGCAGCAGCGAGACGAACTGGGGCAGGTACTGGTTGGCGGTGCGGGTGACCTCGTCGGCGCCGTCGATCAACCGGCCGATCGAGTCGCCGGTGCCGCTGAAGCCGGCACCGAGCTCGGTGACCAGGGTGCGCAGGGCATCGGTGTTCACGCTGCGGACCAGGGTGTCCGCGTTGGCCAGCACCTGTTCCGGGGCGGGTGGCAGCGCGGTGCGGGCGGCCGGGATCACCGCGCCCTCGGCCAGGTACGGCCCGCCGGCGTGCTCGGGGCGCAGGTCGACGGTCTGCTCGCCGATGGCCGAGCGGTTGGCGATCACCGCGTGCGCATCGGAAGGCACCGGCGGCGCGTCGTTTCGGATGAACAGCTCGGCGGTGACCCCGCCGGGGGTGAGCCGCAGCGCGTTCACCGTGCCGATGGCCACGCCCCGGTAGGTCACCTCGGCGTTGGGGAAGATGCCGCCGGAGTCGGCCAGCTCCACGTCCACCCGGTAGCCGCCGGCGCCGAACAGCCGGTCCAGCCCGGCGTACCGGGCGCCCAGGTAACCGGTGCCGACCAGCGCGATCAGCGCGAAGATGCACAGCTGCACGACCACCTTGCGAGTGATCACCGGTCACCACCCCCCAACGGGCCGAGCAGACCGCCCAGCCCGGCCGGTGCCTTGGGCTTCGGGGCGGGAAGGAGCTCGCCGAGCGGGCCGGGCAGCGGGTTTGACGCGGTGCCCGGGATCGGCAGGAACGGCTGCGAGGAGCGCAGCAGCGAGCCCAGCAGGGCGCTCAGGTCCAGGTCCACCAGCACGTCCACGTTCACGTAGTCGCCGCCGACCGCCTTCAGCGCGTAGTCGGTGAACGGGAAGGTGAGCAGGAACTGCAGCGAGTTCGGGATGTCCGGGCCGGCCTTGTTCAGCTGGTGCAGCACCGGCTCCAGCGAGCGAAGGTCGGCCACCAGGTCGTCGCCGGCCCGGTTGACCGTGCTGGTGGCCACCACCCCCAGCCGGTCCAGCGAGCGCAGCGCGTCCACCAGCTGGCCGCGTTGGTCGGCCAGCACGCCCAGCCCCGGCTCCAGGCGGTCCAGCGAGGTGTTGATGTTGTTCGTCTGCTGGGCGAACGAGGCGGAGAGCCGGTCGATCGCGTCGATGGAGCGCACGATGGTGTCGCGCCGCGCGTTCAGCTGTCCGGTGGTCCGGCCGAGCTGGGTGAGCAGGTCGCGCAGCTGCGGCTCGTTGCCGCCGGCGGCCAGGTTCAGCTCGTGCACGATGTCCCGGACCTGGCCCACGCCGCCCCCGTTGAGCAGCATGGACAGCGCGCCGAACACCTCCTCCACCTCCGGGTAGCGCTTGCTGCCGGACAGCGGGATGACCGCGCCGGGCTGGAGCCGGCCCGACGCCGGGTAGGGCGGCGGCACCAGCGCGACGAACTTCTCCCCCAGCAGGCTGGCCGAGCGCAGCTCGGCCCGGGTGTCGGCGTTCAGCACCACGTTCCCGTTGACCTGCACGACCACCCGGGCGGCCGAGCCGTCCGGGGCCAGGGTGATCTCGTCCACCCGGCCGACCGGCACGTCGTTCACCTTGACCGCGGCGTGCGGCACCAGGTCCAGCACGTCCGGGAACTCCACGGTCACCTTGTACGGGTAGTCACCGAGGTCGGCGCCGCCGGGCAGCGGCATCCCGTACACGCCGGACGACCCGCAACCGGTCAACAAAAACGCGAGAACCACCAGCAACGCACGCTTCATCGGCCCGTCCTCACCGGCGGGCGGCCCGCCTGCAGGTTGCCGAGGATGTCGCCGATCGACGGGATGCCGGTGGCCTTCTCCAGGCCGTCGGCCGCCGCCACGCAGGTCTGGGTGAGCTGCTGGAACACCGAGGGCGAGTACCGCTGCAGGATCGTGCACAGCAGCACCACCGGACCCAGCTGGGTCTCCGGGAAGGCACCGCGCACGGCGATCGAGCCGGACGCCGCGTCGTAGGCGTTCAGGTAGTTGGACGAGCCGAGCGCGGCCGTGTCCACCACCCCGGCGATCGATTTGCGCTCGTTGGCCAGCGCCTCGGTGACCTTGCTCAGCGCCTCGACGTTGCTGGCCAGCAGCTCGCGGTTGTCCTTGACGAACGAGTTGACCTCGCTCAGCGAGCCGGCCAGCGCGTTCAGCGCGTCGCCCGCCTTCTCGTGCTCGCCGCCCAGGTGGCCCATCACGTCGGCCAGCCGGCTCTGCAGCTGGCGCACCTCGGCGTCGTGTTCCACCAGCGTGCCGGTGAACTTGTCCAGGTTGTCCACCGTGGCGGCGAAGTCGCCCCGGGACCGGGCCAGCACGTCGGCCAGCGCGCCCAGCCGGGTCAGCGAGGCGTTCAGGTTGGCCCCGTTGCCGGCCAGGTTGGCGGCCCCGGTGTTCAGCGCCTGGGACAGCGCGCCGGTGCGGTTGGCGCCGTTGGGGCCGAGCTGCACGGCCAGGGTGTCCACGCTCTTCAGCACCTGGTCGATCTCCACCGGGGTGCCGGTGCGCTCGCGGGGGATCACCGTGCCGGAGGCCATTTTCGGGCCTTCCACGTAGGCCGGGGTGAGCTGCACGTACCGGTCGCTGACCAGGCTGGGCGCCACCACCGCCGCCGAGGCGTTCGGCGGGATGGGGAACTCGTCGTCCACGGTCATGTCCACCCGGACCACCGGGCCCTCCGGCGTCACCCGGTCCACCGTGCCGACCTTGACCCCCAGCACCCGCACGTCCGAGCCGGCGTAGAGCCCGACCGCCCGGTCGAAGTAGGCGGCCAGCGTTGTCCCCCCGGAGGGCCGCAGCAGCCACCACCCGGTGGCCACGGCGACCAGCGCCAGCACGCCGACGACGGCAACCAGACGCCGGTTCACTTGCCACCTCCGAGCAGGGGGAACAGCGGGGAGTCCGGCCCGGGCTTCCCGCTGGACAGCCCCTTCGGCGGCGCGCAGGTGTGCGGGTTGAACTGGATGCCGCCGGCCACGATGTTCGGGTTCAACATCCCGCAGAAGTAGCCGTCGAACCACCGGCCGGCACTCACCGCGCCGATGAACACCCGGGTGTAGTTGGCCAGCGAGGCGATGCCGTGTTCCAGGGACGCCTTGTTGCGGGCCAGCATGTCGGTGGTGCGGTCCAGCTCTTCCAGTGCCGGGTGAATCCGGCCCCGGTTGTCCCGCACCAGGCCGCGCAGCTCGTCGGCCAGCCGCCGGGTGTTCTCCAGCAGGTCGGTGATCGCCTCCTTGCGGCGGCTCAGCTCGTCCAGCAGCCTGTTCCCGTCCCGGACCAGCCGCGCGACCTGCTCGTTGCGCTGCGCGACCACGCCGCTCACCTTGGCCGTGCTGGCCAGCAGCGCGGTCACCTCCTTGTCCCGCGAGGTGATCGTCTCGGACAGCCGGGACAGCCCGGTGAGCGTGTTGCCGAAGTGCGCCGGGGTGTTGGCGAACGTGTCCGAGAGCACCCGGAAGCTCCGCGCCAGCTTGGCCGTGTCGATCTGGTCGACGGTGTTGGCCAGCTGGTTGAACGCCTCGGGCACCTCGAACGGGGTGCTGGTGCGCTCGACCGGGATGGGGGCGTCCGGGTCCTGCTGGATCACCCCGGCCGGGCGCACCGCGAGGAACTTCTCGCCCAGCAGGGTCTTGATCTCGATGGCCACCCGGGACTGGTTGCCCACCCGCACGTTCTTCACCCGGAACTCGACCGCTACCTGGCCACGGGAAAGGCCGACGTGGGTGACCTCGCCGACCTTGATGCCGGCCACCCGGACCTCGTCGCCCTCCTTGAGCCCGGCGGACTCGGCGAAGCGGGCGGAGTAGCCGGTGCCGCCGCCGAATCCGGGGATGTCCTCGGCGTGGAACGCCCCGACCACGAGCAGCACGATCACCACCAGCGTGACCAGGCCGACGGTCGCCTGGTTGCGGTCCTGCAAGGGCTTCACGGGCGGCACCTCGGGGACAGCTCGGTGCCGGGAATCGGCAGGATCGGCACGGTGATGCCCAGCTGCTCGATGGAGATCTTGCCGCTGACGATGCAGGCGTAGTACTGGAACCAGCCGCCGTAGCTGGCGGTCGGGATGAGCTTGTCCAGCTTGGGTCCCCAGTTGCGCAGCTGCGGCTCGACGGTGCCCTCGTACTTGTTCAGCAGCTCGGCCAGCTCGCCCAGCTCGTCGATGTTGGCCTTCAGCGGCGGGCGGGCGTCGTGCACCAGGCCGGCGGTGGTGCGGGTGAGGTCGTCGATCGACTCGATGGCCGAACCGATCGCCGCCTTGTCGTCGGCCAGCCCGCTGACCAGGCGCTGCAGCGTGTCCAGCAGGTCGGTCAGCTCGGGTGACCGGGCGCTCACGTTGCCGATCACCGTGTTCAGGTTGGTGATCACCTGGCCGATCACCCGGTCCCGGTCGGCGATGGTGCCGGTCAGGGAGGCGGTGGTGGCGAGCAGGTCGGTCACCGTCTCGCCCTCGCCCTGGAACACCGCGATGATCTCCCCCGAGAGCTTGTTCACCTCGGCCGGGGTGAGGGCCTGGAACAGCGGCTGGAAGCCGTTGAACAGGTCGGTCAGGTTCAGCGCCGGGCGGGTGCGTTCCAGCGGGATGGTGCCGCCGACCGGGAGCACCCCGGGCTCGGCCGGTTTCGGCGCGTCCAGGGCCAGGTAGCGCTGGCCGATCAGGTTCCGGTACTTGATCACCGCGGTCACCCCGGCCGGCAGCGCGCGGCTCTTGTCGACCTCGAAGGCGATCGCCGCGTACTGGTTGTCGGCCACCTCCAGCGAGGTCACCCGGCCGATCTTCACCCCGCGCATGCGCACGTCGTCGCCCACCTGCAGGCCGGACGAGTCGGTGACCATCGCGGTGTACCCGGCGGCCGAGGAGACGGAGGAGTTGGCGATGGTCGCGCCCAGGATCACCGTGAGCACGATGGTGACCACCGCGAATATGCCCAGCTTGACGGCGGGTCCGAGCACCTTCACCGGCGACCCCCCAGCAGACCCGTGAGATCCAGTGGGTTGGGGATGTCCAGCGGCGGGGCGGGGTGGCGGCTGCCGTCCTTGAGCGGCCCGCCCGGCTGGTACTGCGGGGCCGGATCGGTCGACGCGGTCAGGGGGTAGCAGCGCGGGCCGCGGTCATCGGCGTTCTTCGGGTCGTCCAGGCCGGGCAGGTACTTGCCCCGGTTGGCCGCCACGCCGATCTGCACCTTGTGCTGGTTGGGGTGCGCCGTTCCCTTGCCGAACGCGATGTCCGAGGCGGGGATCTCGTACACCGCGTGGTGGAAGATGCACGGGAGCTCCGGCGCGTACCGCTCCAGGATGTCCAGCGTCGGCCGCGACTGCTCGAGCACCTTGACCAGGTTGTCCTGGTTGTCCCGCAGGTACTGGCCGAGGTCGTCCGACGACCCGGTGACGTCGGCCAGCAGCCCGCGCACGTCGTCGGACCGGTCGGCGATCGTGCCGGTGGTGGTGCTGAGGTCGGCGAGGCCGCCGAAGAAGTCCGGCGCGGCGGCCGCGTAGGTGTCGGCCACCGGGCCCAGTGCGTCCAGGGTGCGGATGAGGTCCGGCACCGCGGGGTTGAAGCCCTTCAGGTAGGTGTCCAGCCCGACCAGGGTGGTACCCAGCTTCTCCCCGCGCCCGGAAAGGCCCTGGCGGATCGCGCTCAGCGTGACCGCCACCTGGTCCGGCCGCACCGCCCGCAGCAGCGGCAGCAGCCGGTCGCTGACCCGTTCCAGCTCGATCGCGGCGGTCGAGCGGTCCGCCGGGATGACCGTTCCTTCGGCGATCGGCCCGGCCGGTTGCGCGGGGATCCGCAGGTCCACGTAGCGCTCGCCGAACAGCGTCTTCGGGATGAACCGCGCGGACACGTTGGCCGGCACCAGCTCCGCGTGTTCCGGGTCCAGGGCCAGGGTGAGCCGGGCCGTCCCGGGGTCCCGGCTGATCGCCTTCACCGTGCCCACCGGCACGCCGCGCACCTTCACGTCGGCGCCGGGCACCAGCTGGCTGCCGGTCTCGCCGGCCAGCACGGTCACCGTCACCGCCGGGGTGAACGCCTTGCGGTACATGCCCACCGTCACGACCAGGAACACCGCCGCCACCAGCAGGAACGCCACGCCCAGCAGCTGGTAGCGGCCCCGCTGCTCGCGGTCGTAGCCGCTCATCCGGCAATCCTGACCGTGGTGGTGGACCCCCAGATGGCCAGGCTGAGGAAGAAGTCGGTGACCACGATCAGCACGATCGAGGTGCGCACCGCCCGGCCCACCGCCACGCCCACCCCGGCCGGCCCGCCGGTCGCGGTGTAGCCGTAATAGCAGTGCGCCAGGATCACGAACAGCGCGAACACCATCACCTTGAGGAACGACCAGAGCACGTCCGCCGGCGGCAGGAACAGGTGGAAGTAGTGGTCGTAGGTGCCGCCGGACTGGCCGTAGAACCAGACCGTGGTCTGCCGGGAGCCCAGGTACGCGGTGAGCAGGCCGACCACGTACAGCGGGATGACCGCGACGAACCCGGCGACCACCCGGGTGGTGACCAGGTAGGGCAGGCTGTTCACCGCCATCACCTCGAGCGCGTCCACCTCCTCGGAGATGCGCATCGCGCCCAGCTGCGCGGTGAACCCGCAGCCCACCGTGGCCGACAGGGCCAGCCCGGCGGACAGCGGCGCCACCTCACGGGTGTTGAAGTAGGCGGAGATGAACCCGGTCAGCGCGGCGGTGCCCAGCTGCTCCAGCGAGGAGTAGCCCTGCAGGCCGACCACCGCGCCGGTGAAGAAGGTCATGCCGATCATCACGCCGAGGGTTCCGCCGATCACCGCCAGCCCGCCGGCGCCGAAGCACACCTCGGCCAGCAGGCGCAGCACTTCCTTCGGGTACCGGCGCAGCACCCGGGGGGTGAACGCCATGGCCCGGCCGTAGAACGCCAGCTGCCAGCCCATGTCGGCCAGGCCGGTGGCGCGGTCGTCCACCGCGCGGGCGGCGATCGCCGACAGCGAGCGCCGGGACGGCGGGATGATCGGGGAGCGAAGGGTCATGTCTCGGGGGCCTCTACAAAGCCTTCGGCGGCACGATCTGGAGGTAGATGCCGGTGAGCACCAGGTTGATCAGGAACAGCAGCAGGAAGGTGATCACCACGGCCTGGTTCACCGCGTCGCCGACGCCCTTCGGACCGCCGCGCGGATTCAGCCCCCGGTAGGCGGCGACCACGCCGGCCACGAAGCCGTAGAGCATCGCCTTGAACTCGCTGATCCACAGATCCGGCAGCTGCGCGAGGGCGTTGAAGCTGGCCAGGTAGGCGCCCGGGGTGCCGCCCTGCATGACCACGTTGAAGAAGTAACCACCCAGCACGCCGACCACGCTGACCAGGCCGTTCAGCAGCACGGACACGAACATCGCGGCCAGCACCCGGGGCACGATCAGCCGGTGCACCGGGTCCACCCCGAGCACCTCCATGGCGGCGATCTCGTCCCGGATGGTGCGCGCGCCGATGTCCGCGCACATCGCCGACCCGCCCGCGCCGGCCACCAGCAGCGCGGTGATCAGCGGGCTGGCCTGCTGCACGATGGCCAGCGCGCTGGCCGCCCCGGTGAACGACTGCGCGCCGATCTGCTGGGTCAGCGAGCCCAGCTGGAGCACGATCACCGCGCCGAACGGGATGGACACCAGCGCGGTGGGCAGGATGGTCACGCTGGCGAAGAACCAGCCCTGTTGCAGCAGCTCACGGCCCTGGAACGGGCGCTTGGGCATGGCTCGGACGACCAGCCAGGCCAGCGTGGCCAGGTTGCCGACCTGGCTGAACGCTCGCGCGCCGGGGAGCGCGGTGCTTCCAGCGGGGTTCATACCGCCCTCCCGGGCCGCCGTGACGTGTGTGATGACACAACGAGTCGTTCCGTCAACCGGTGACGTTCAGTGCGTGGGTGGCGGTGGCGCCGCCGTCCGCGACGAACTCCGCGCCGGTGCAGTACCGGCTGTCGTCACTGGCCAGGAACGCGACCATGGCGGCGATGTCCTCCGGCCGGCCGATCGTGCGCAGCGCCAGCTTGCGCGCCACCGGCGCCAGGTCCGGCTGGTAGCCGCCCAGCGCCTCACTGATCATCGGGGTGTCGATCATGCCCGGGTGGATCGAGTTGACCCGGATGCCGTGCTGCCCGAGCTCCAGCGCGGCCACCTTGGTCATGCCGCGAATGGCGAACTTGCTCGCGGTGTAGGCGGTGAGCAGCGGCGCGGCGGCCAGACCCTCGATGGACGAGAGGTTGATGATCGACCCGCCGCCGGTTTCGCGCATGGGTTTGGCGGCGGCGCGCATGCCCAGGAAGGTGCCGACCTGGTTGACCGTGATCACCCGCAGGTAGTCGGTCAGCGAGGTGTCCTCGAGGGTGCCGAAGTGCAGCACGCCGGCGTTGTTGACCAGCACATCCAGCCGGCCGAACTCCTCGATGACCCGGTCGATCGCGCCGGCCCACTGTTCCTCGGACGTAACGTCCAGCCGGGCGAACCGAACCCGCCCTTCTTGCTCCGCGGGCAGAAATGCCACGCCGTCCGGGTCGGTGACGTCGGTGGCCAGCACTCGGGCGCCTTCCTCGGCGAGGCGGCGCACCGCCGCCGCCCCCTGGCCCCGAGCCGCCCCGGTGACCAGCGCGACCTTCCCGGCCAGCCGGCCCGCGGCCGCCGCGCTCCCGGCACCCGCGCTCCCGGCACCCGCGTTTCCGGCGCCCGCGCTCCCGGTGGCGGTCGCACCGCCGGGCGAAGTCTCGGTCATCGGGCGGTCTCCCGGTCCGAGACCGGGGAACAGCGGCGAGCGTTTGCCGCTTCCGGCAATAAAACAGCGTTACACATGCCGGAAGCGGCAACCGCGTTCTCCGGAGTCCCGAACTCTCCGGCACCGGAGGGACGGTCGGGACAGTTGCGACGGTTCACAGGTCCAGCACCTCGGTGCCGGCGAACACCCGGTCCGGGTCGCGGTCGGCGAAGTAGGCGCCGAGCGTGGCTTCCAGCTCCGAGGCCGACCACTCGCCGTCCGCCGCCTGGAAGCGGCTCTCCACGGTGGGCGGGGCGACCAGGGCGATCTTCCCGCCGTGCACCACGAACACCTGGCCGTTGATCGAGGCGGCGGCCGGCGAGGCCAGGTAGGCCACCAGCGGGGCGACGTGCCCGGTGCCCAGCGGGTCCACCCGGCCGGCCGGCGCCTCGCCGAACACGTCGGCGGTCATCGCGGTGCGCGCGCGGGGGCAGATGGCGTTCGCCGTGACCCCGTACCGGGAAAGGCCGCGGGCCGCCGACACGGTGAGCGCCACGATGCCGGCCTTGGCCGCCGCGTAGTTGGCCTGCCCGGGCGGGCCGAGCAGGAACGCCTCGGAGGAGGTGTTCACCAGTCGCCCGTAGGTGGGCCCGCCGTCCCGCTTGGAGCGATCCCGCCAGTACGCGGCGGCGTTGCGGGAAAGCAGGAAGTGCCCACGCAGGTGCACCCGGAGCACCAGGTCGAAGTCCTCGTCGGACAGGCCGAACAACATCTTGTCCCGGGTCAGGCCGGCGTTGTTCACCACGATGTCCAGCCCGCCGAACCGCTCGACCGCGGTGGACACCAGCGCGTCCGCCGTGCTCCGCTCGCCGATGTCCCCGGCGACCAGTTCGGCCTTGCCGCCGCCCGCCGAACCGTTGATCTCGTCGACCACCGAGGCACCCGCCTCGGGGTTCAGGTCGTTCAGCACCAGATCGGTGCCGGCGGCGGCCAGTGCCAGCGCCTCGGCCCGGCCGAGGCCGGCTCCCGCGCCGGTGACCACGGCCACCCTGCCGCGCATACCCGTCATTCGCCAGAGACTAGAACTCGTTCTTGTTTGAGTCAATTTCCCACCGGGTGTAAAGCGGCTACACTTCTAGAACGCGTTTCAGTATCCCGTATCGACGAGACGGAGCCGCGGATGCATCTGGCGTTCACCAAGGAGCAGGACGCGCTGCGCGAGGAGCTGCGCGCCTACTTCGAGATCCTGATGACACCAGAGCGGCGCGCCGAGCTCACCTCGGGTGAGGGCGAGTACGGCGGGGGCGAAGCCTACCGCGAGATCGTCCGGCAGCTGGGCGCGGACGGATGGCTCACCCTGGGCTGGCCGGTGGAGTACGGCGGGCAGGCGCGGTCAGTGCTCGACCAGCTGATATTCACCGACGAGGCGGCGACCGCCGGCGTGCCGGTGCCGTTCCTGACCATCAACACCGTCGGCCCGACCATCATGCGGTTCGGCACCCCGGAGCAGCGGGAGTTCTTCCTGCCCCGGATCGCCCGCGGCGAGCTGCACTTCGCCATCGGCTACTCCGAGCCCGAGGCCGGTACCGACCTGGCCTCGCTGCGCACCCGCGCCGAGCGGGTGAAGGGGGCAGGGGAGGTGGGTGGGGAGTACGTGGTCAACGGGCAGAAGATGTGGACCAGCCTGATCCAGTTCGCCGACTACGTCTGGCTGGCCGCGCGCACCGACCCGGACGCCCCGCCACACAAGGGCATCTCGGTGCTGATCGTGCCCACCGACTCGCCCGGCTTCTCCTGGACGCCGGTGCGCACGGTGGCCGGGGTGGGCACCAGCGCCACCTACTACTCCGACGTGCGGGTGCCGGTGACCTCGCTGGTCGGCGAGGAGAACCGGGGCTGGGCGCTGATCACCAACCAGCTCAACCACGAGCGGGTGGCCCTGACCTCGGCCGCACCGATCTTCGCCGCGCTGCGCGAGGTCACCGAGTGGGCGCGGGAGACCGGCGCGATCGAGCGCGAGTGGGTCCGGGTGCATCTGGCCCGGGTGCACGCCAAGGCCGAGTTCCTCAAGCTGCTCGGCTGGCGGATCGCGGCGGCCAAGGACGGCGCCGGCCCGGGTCCGGCGGCCGCCTCGGCGAACAAGGTGTTCGGCACCGAGTTCGCCACCGAGGCCTACCGGCTGCTCATGGAGGTGCTGGGCCCGGCGTCGGTGGTGCGCACCGGTTCCCCCGGAGCGTTGATTCGCGGACGGATCGAACGCATGCACCGGGCCGCGTTGATCCTCACCTTCGGCGGCGGAACCAACGAGGTGCAGCGGGACATCATCGCCGCCGCCGCGCTCGGCCTACCCATCTCCCGGCGCTGAACATGGAGGACTCGATGGACTTCGCCCCGACCGAGGAACAGGTCGAGCTGGCCGGGCTGGCCCGGGGAATCCTGGCCGACCACGCCACCCCGGAGCGGCTGCGCGCGCTGGAGGAAACCGGAAGGGACCGGCACGACCCGGAGCTGTGGTCCGCGCTGGCCGGGGCGGGCGTGCTCTCCGCTGCCCTGCCGTCCACGGTGGGGGGCGACGACCTCGGCCTGCTGGAGCGCTGCTCGGTGCTGGCCGAGCTGGGCCGCGCGGTGGCCCCGGCCGCCTACCTGTCCACGATCGCGGTGGCCGCCGCCGGCCTGGCCCGTTTCGGCTCGCCCCAGCAGCGCACCGACTACGCCGCCCCCGCCGCCACCGGCAAACACCTGCTCACCGCCGCCCTGGACGCCCAGGTCACCGCCGAGCCCACCCCCACGGGAGGCTGGCGCCTCACCGGCACCGCCGCCGCCGTCCCCTCCGCGCCCGCCGCCTCCGCCCTCCTCCTCCCCGCAATCCAGTCGACTCAGTCGATTCAGTCGGTTCAGCAGGGTGATTCGGTCACTTCGGTGTTCCTGGTGGAGGCCACCGACCCCGGCGTCACGATCGCCCGGCAGCGCACCGTCGACCTGGACGACGCCGGACTGGTCGAGCTCGACAGCGTCGAACTCCCCGCCGATCGCCTGGTCGGTGACCAGGAGGCGCTGGGCTGGTTGCGCGCACACGCCACGGTCGGGCTGTGCGCGCACCAGCTCGGTGTGGTGGAGCGGGCGCTGGAGCTGACCGCGGAGTACGCGAGGCAGCGCGAACAGTTCGGCAAGCCGATCGGCGCCTTCCAGGCGGTCGCGCAGCGGCTGGCGGACGGCTACGTGGACGTGGAGGCGATCCGGCTGACCATGTGGCAGGCCGCCTGGCTGCTCGCCACGACCGGCCCCGGCGACCCGGAGACCGAAGCCGCGATCGCCACCGCCAAGTTCTGGGCCGCCGACGCGGGCCACCGGGTGGCGCACACCGCGGTGCACGTGCACGGTGGGGTGGGGATCGACGTGGATCACCCGCTGCACCGGTACTTCATCGCCGCCAAGCGCAACGAGTTCGCCCTGGGAGCGGCCACCGAGCAGCTGGTGCGACTGGCCGATGCACTATTAGGGGATGGATGAGGCGCACGCGCGGCGGCGGTTCGCCGCCGCGCGGGTGGCCCGGCTCGCCACGGTGACCCCGGACGGGCGGCCACACCTGGTGCCGGTCACCTTCGCACTCCGCGGTGACCGGGTGGCCATCGCCGTCGACCACAAGCCCAAGACCACCACCAACCTGAAGCGCCTGCGCAACATCAGGTCGAACCCGAACGTGTCGCTGCTCGCCGACGAGTACGACGACGACTGGTCGCGGCTGTGGTGGGTGCGGCTGGACGGTCAGGCCCGGATCGTGCTCGATGGCCCGGAGCGCGACGACCCGCTGGGCTGGTTGACCGCGAAGTACCCGCGGTACCGCGAGCGCCCGCCGGCCGGGCCGATGATCCTCGTCGAGGTCACCGGCACGACCGGCTGGGCTTTCGCCGGTTAGCGACGCTACCGGTCCGAACTGAGCCGGCGGACCGTCGCGTCCAGCTCGCCGAGCAGGTCTTCGAAGATCTCCGCGACCGGGCGCACCCGGTTCATCCTTCCCACGATCTGGCCCACCGGCATGGAAACCACTTCCGGGTTGCCGGACCGGGAGATCCGGTCGTGCGCCTCGCTGACCAGGATGTTCTGCAACGGCATGGGCAGCGGCGCCGGCGCGTCCGGCGACGTCCACGCCTCGGTCCAGCGGGTCTTCAGCAGGCGCGCGGGCTTGCCGGTGTAGATCCGCGTGCGGGTGGTGTCCGAGGAACCGGCGGCGAGCAGCGCCTTCTGCGTGGCCGAGCCGTTGCCGCCGAGCGTGTACTCGGCGGCGGTCAGCCACGTCGACCCCATCCACACCCCGTCCGCCCCCAGCGCCAGCGCGGCGGCGATCTGCCGGCCGGTGCCGATCCCGCCGGCGGCCAGCACAGGCGCGCGGTCACCCACCGCATCCACCACCTCCGGCAGCAGCACCATGCTGGCGATCTCCCCGGTGTGCCCGCCGGCCTCGTAGCCCTGGGCGACCACGATGTCCACCCCGTTGTCCACGTGCCGCTGGGCGTGCGAAGCGGTGCCGGCCAGCGCCGCCACCGGGACGCCGGCCTGGTGCGCGGCGGCGATCACGTCCGGCGGCGGGGAACCAAGCGCGTTGGCGATCAGCGCGATCGGGTGCTTGAGCGCCACCTCCACGTGCGAACGGGCCACCGAGTGCAGCCAGCCCAGCACGCCCGCGCCGCTCTGCTCGTCCTCCGGCAGGGGCGGAACGCCCAGCTCGGTGAGCGTGCGCGCGACGAAATCCCGGTGCCCGGCGGGGATCAGCGCGTCCAGGTCGACCTGCGTGCCCTCGGTGGGCACGGTCGCCGGCATCACCACGTCCACGCCGTACGGCTTGCCGTCGGTGTGCTCGTCCATCCAGTGCAGCGCGCGGTCCAGCTCGTCCGGGTCGTTGAACCGCACGCAGCCCAGCACGCCCAGCCCGCCGGCCCGGCTGATCGCGGCGGCGACCTCCTCCGACGGCGTGAAGCCGAAGATCGGGTGCTCGATGCCGAACCGTTCGCGAATGTCAGTTCTCATAACTTCCTTCGTTCGCGGCGGCGTGCTCGACCGCCCAGCGGTAGTCCGGCTTGCCACTCGGCGAGCGGCCGATCTGGTCCACGATCCACAGCGCCCGGGGGACCTTGTAACCCGCCAGCTGGGTACGCACGTGCCCGCTGAGGGCGGTCAGGTCCGGCGCGTCGACGCCTTCCCTCGGCTGCACCACCGCGCCCACCCGCTGCCCCAGCCTTTCGTCCGGCACACCGATGACCAGCGCGTCGAACACGTCCGGGTGCGACTTCAGCGCGCCCTCGACCTCCTCGGGGAACACCTTCTCCCCGCCGGTGTTCACTGACACGTTGCCCCGGCCCAGCAGCGTCATGCTGCCGTCGGTCTCCATCCGCGCGTAGTCACCGGGCACCGCGTAGTGCTTGCCGTCCACCTCGACGAACAGTTCGGCGGTCTTCACCGGGTCCTTGTAGTACCCGTACGGGATGTGCCCGCCCCGGCCGACCCGGCCGACCTGCCCGGAACCGGCCGGCACCGGCTGGTTCCGCTCGTCGATCACGATCACGTCCCGACCCGGCTTCACCCGGGGGCCGCCCGGGCGCACCCCGTCCTTGGTGATCACCTGGATGCCGTTGAAGCCGCCCTCCGATGAGCCGATCGCGTCGGTGAGCACCAGGTTGGGCAGTGCGGCCAGGATCCGCTGCTGCACCGCCGGGGAGAACAGCGCGGCGTGGCTGGACATCGCGGCCAGCGTGGACACGTTGTACCGCCCGGCCTCGAACGCCTCGATCAGCGGCCGGGCCATCGCGTCGCCGACCATGGTCACCACGTTGACGCCGTTCTCCTCGATGGCCCGCCACACCGCCGCCGGGTCGAACCGGGGCATCAGCACCACGGTCCCGCAGGCGAACAGCGCCGGCAGCACCGACCACTGCGCCGCGCCGTGGATCAGCGGCGGCAGGCACAGCCGGACCAGCGCGTAGTCCTTGCCGGCGCGCGACTGCGCCCACTCGTCGGGCAGCGGTTCGCCGGACATGAAGTCGATGCCGCCGCCCAGCGCGCGCCACACGTCGGCGTGCCGCCACAGCACGCCCTTGGGCATGCCGGTGGTGCCGCCGGTGTAGAGCACGTAGGTGTCCCGGTCGCTGCGCTCGCCGAAGTCCCGGTTCGGTTGGTGGGCGGCGAGCGCCTCGGCGTAGTCCACGCCGTGCCCGTCCGGCACGTCGGTGTCGCTGTCGTCGGCCAGCACGATCACGTGCTTGAGGTTCGGCGTGTCGGCCAGCACGGGGGCCACCCGGTCGGTGTAGCGCCGGTCGTGCACCAGGGCGACCAGGTCGGCGTTCTCGTACAGGTACCGCAACTCGTTCTCGACGTACCGGTAGTTCACGTTGATGGCCACCGCGCGCAGCTTGTACGCGGCCAGCATCGCGGTCACCGCCTCGATGGAGTTCTGGCACTGCACGCCCACGTGCTGGCCCGGCTCCACGCCGTGCTCCCGCAGGTGATGGGCCAGCCGGTTGGCATTGCCCTCCAGCTCGGCGTAGCCCACCCGGTGGGGGCCACAGATCAGCGCGACCCGGTCCGGAACCAGGTCGGCGGCGTGCTCGAAGAGGTCCGCGATGTTCAGCGCCATTCGAAACAAACTAGAACATGTTACTGTTTTCGACAACAGTTCTGAGGGAGCGTGTTCATGGCGGACCAGCAACAGCCGCACTGTCTCGTCGAGCGGCGGGGCGCCGTCCTGATCGTCACCATGAACCGGCCGGAGGCGCGCAACGCGCTCTCCGCCGACATGATGGCGATCATGCGCGACGCCTGGAACCAGGTCGACACCGACCCGGAGATCCGGGTGGCGGTGCTGACCGGCGCGGGCGGCGCGTTCTGCGCCGGCGCCGACCTCAAGGCGATGACCCGCACGCACCCCGGCGACTCGTTCTCCGGCGGCGGCTGGGACCTGTCGGTGATCGAACCCCTGCTCAAGGGCCGCCGGCTGACCAAGCCGCTGATCGCCGCCGTGGAAGGTCCGGCCATTGCCGGCGGCACGGAGATCCTGCAGGCTACCGACATCCGGGTGGCCGGGCAGAGCGCGCGCTTCGGCGTCTCGGAGGCCCGCTGGGGCCTGTTCCCGCTGGGCGGCTCGGCGGTCCGCCTCCCCCGCCAGATCCCCTACACCCTGGCCTGCGACATCCTCCTCACCGGTCGCCACCTGTCCGCCCAGGAGGCCCTGGACGTCGGCCTGATCGGCCACGTGGTCCCCGACGGCTCGGCCCTCGACAAGGCGCTGGAACTGGCCGACCTGGTGGCCGCCAACGGCCCCCTGGCCGTCCAGGCCATCCTCCGCACCATCCGCGACACCGAAGGCCTGCCGGAAAACGAAGCCTTCACCCTCGAAGCCAAACTAGGCATGGCCGTCTTCGCCAGCCAGGACGCCAAAGAAGGCCCCCAAGCCTTCGCCGAAAAACGCCCCCCAATCTTCCACGGCCACTAACCCCATATCGCGCCCCCCACCAGCCCATATCGCTGGTTTCACCAGCCCATGTCGCGGGTTTCACCACGCCATGTCGCGGGTTTCACCGGGTCAGGCCCCGCGACATGAACTGGGGAAACCAGCGACACGGGGTGCGGGAATCAGCGACGGGTTAGAGGTATTGGGTGCGGAGGTGGCGTTTGTAGAGCTTGCCGTTGGGGTCGCGGGGGAGTTGTGGGCGGTAGTCGATCGTGCGGGGGAGTTTGAACTTGGCCAGGCGGGTGCGGGCGTAGGCCAGTAGTTCCTCGGTGAGGGCTTCGTCCGGCTCGATCCCGTCGGCCGGCTGGACCACCGCCTTGATCTCCTCGCCCCATTCGGGGTGGGGGATGCCGAAGACGGCGACGTCGGCGACCTTGGGGTGGGCGGCCAGCTCGCCCTCGATCTCCGCCGGGTACACGTTCACCCCGCCGGTGATGATCATGTCGGCCTTGCGGTCGTGCAGGAACAGGTAGCCGTCCTCGTCCAGGTGCCCGACGTCACCCAGCGTGAACAGGTCGCCCACCCGCGCCTTCCGGGTCTTCTCCTTGTCGCCGTGGTACTCGAAGGACGACGTGCCCATCCGCAGGTACACCAGGCCGGGTTCCCCGGCCGGCAGCTCGTTGCCCGAATCGTCCAGGATCTTCACCACCGAGCCCGGCCAGGGGCGACCCACCGAACCCTCCTTGCGTAGCCACTCATCGGCCATGATGGTGGTGCCGCCGCCCTCGGTGGCCGCGTAGTACTCGATCACCACCGGCCCCCACCAGTCCAGCATCCGGCGCTTCACCTCGCGCGGGCACGGGGCTGCGCCGTGGATCATCGCGCGCATCGAGGACAGGTCGTAGCGGGTGCGCTTATCCTCCGGCAGGGCCAGCAGCCGGGAGAACTGGGTGGGCACCAGGTGACTGTGGGTGACCCGGTGGCGCTCGACCAGTTGCAGCATGGCGGCCGGGTCCCAGCGGTCCATGAGCACCGCCGGGTGGCCCAGCTGGATGGAGATGGTGACGAAGTTGAGCACCGCCGTGTGGTAGAGCGGCGAGCCGCACAGGTGCACGTGCCCGTCGTGCGGCGCCAGCCCGAAGATGCCGAAGAACCAGATCGCGGTGCCCGGAACGTCGTCCGGGTCGGCCCCGGTCAGCGGCCGGCGCACGCCCTTCGGCCGCCCGGTGGTGCCGGAGGTGTAGAGCATCGGCCCGCCCATGGTGCGCCCGTCGGGGCGGCCGGCCGGTTCGTCCGCGCCGAGCGAGGCCAGCGGCCGGAACCCGGGAATCGCCGCGCCGGACGCCGCCGCGCCAGCGGACGCCCCAGCGCCAGCGGACGCCCCGGTCGCTCCAGCCGCGCCGGACGCCAGCTCACCGGCCTCGCTCACCGCGAACCGGGCCTCCGGCGGCAGGCCGGCCTCGTCGGCCGCCTCCGCCGCCACCGAGGCGAAGCGTTCGTGCGCGAAGAACGCCTTCGCCCCGGAGTCCTTCAGGATGTAGGCCACCTCCGGCCCGACCAGGTGCCAGTTCACCGCGACGATGTACAGCCCGGTCTGCAGCGCGGCGAAGTGCACCGCGAGCAGCTCCGCGCAGTTGGGCAGCAGCAGCACCACCGCGTCCCCGGCCCGCAGGCCCTGCGCGCGCAGGCCGCGCCCGTAGCGGTCGGCGGCCGCGGCCAGCGAGCCGTAGTCGAGGGTCCGCCCGGAGGGGTCCACCACCGCGGGGCGAGTGGGTGACGAGGCGGCGATGTTCCACAGTCCTAGAGCGTCCACAACAGGTCAAACTAGAACGAGTTTCAATTTGAGGCAAGGGCGGCCAGCTGTTCGATCTGGGCAACCGACCGGCAGCCGACCAGCAGCATGTCCACCCCGGCGGCCGACCAGCGGGCCAGGCCCGCCCGCACGCCGGACGCCTCGCCGATGATCGCGGTGTCCTCGACCAGCTCGTCCGGCACCGCCGCCACCGCCTCCTCGCGCCGGCCGGCGCGGAACAGCGTGCCGATCTCGGCGACCGCCTCGCCGTAGCCCATCCGGCTCAGCACGTCGGCGTGGAAGTTCTGCCCCGGCGCACCCATCCCGCCGGCGTACAGCGCCAGGCTCTGCTTCGTCCGCGCCACCGCGGCGGCCGTGGCAGCCGGGCCGTCGGTGACCACCACCGTGCAGCTGGCCGCCACGGTGAACTCCGCGCGGGTGCGCCGCGCGCCGGGCCGGGACAGCCCTTCGTCCAGCCATTCCGTGTACATCGGGCCGAGCCGGGGCGAGTAGAAGATGGCCAGCCAGCCGTCGGCGATCTCCCCGGCCAGCGCGACGTTCTTCGGCCCCTCGGCGCCCAGCCAGATGGGCAGGTCGGCGCGCAGCGGGTGGGTGATCGGGCGCAGCGGCTTGCCCAGCCCGACCGACCCGGCGCCCGCGTAGGGCAGCGGGTAGTGCGGCCCGGCGGAGCTCACCGGCGCCTCCCGCGCCAACACCTGGCGGATGATCGACACGTACTCCCGGGTGCGGGCCAGCGGCTTGCCGAACGGCCCGCCGTACCAGCCCTCCACCACCTGCGGGCCGGACACGCCCAGCCCCAGCACCGCCCGCCCCCCGGAGAGGTGGTCCAGGGTGAGCGCGTGCATCGCGCAGGCCGTCGGCGCGCGGGCCGACAGCTGGGCCACCGACGTGCCCAGCAGCACCCGGGAGGTGGTCGAACCCCACCAGGCCAGCGGGGTGAACGCGTCCGAACCCCAGGACTCGGCGGCGAACACCGCATCGAAGCCGGCCGCCTCGGCGGCCAGCACCAGCTCGGGCGCGTCGGCGGGCGGCGCGGCACCCCAGTAACCCAGTTGAAGACCCAGTCGCATGCGCGTCATCTTGCCAGGCAAATCGAGAACGTGTTCTACTTTCACGATGGAAGCCCCGCTGAGTGCCCCGCTGGAGGTGGGGTTCGACTACACGCGGTCGCTGGGCCCGGTCCTCTCCCGGTTCTTCACCGAGCTGCGCGACCGGCGGGTGACCGGCGTCCGCGGCTCGGACGGCCGGGTGCACGTGCCGCCGGCCGAGTACGACCCGACCACCGGCGAGCCGTTGACCGAGGTAGTGCCGGTGGCGAGCACCGGCACCGTGGTCACCTGGTCCTGGCAGCCCACCCCGGTGGAGGGCCAGCCGCTGGACACCCCGTTCGCCTGGGCGATGATCAAACTCGACGGTGCGGACACAGCTTTGTTACATGCTGTGGATTCAGAGGGTGAATCGGCTGCCATGCACACCGGAATGAGAGTAAAAATACGGTGGGCCGAGCAGACCGCCGGCCACATCCGGGACATCGCCTGCTTCGAGCCGTCGGACCTTCCGGCCGAACCTGGCGAGCTGGACCGGTCCGCCGGCTCCAGTGCTGCCGGCGGACCGGTCACCCCGCCGGTCACCATGATCACCACCCCGATCCACCTGCACTACCGGCATTCCGCGTCCCTGCAGGAGAGCCGCTACCTGCGCGGCCTGGCCGAGGGTCGACTGCTGGGCCAGCGCTGCCCGGAGTGCGGCAAGGTCTACATCCCGCCGCGCGGCGCCTGCCCCACCGACGGCGTGCCCACCACCGACGAGGTGGAGCTGGCCGACACCGGCACGGTGACCACCTTCTGCATCGTCAACGTGCCCTTCCTCGGCCAGCGGATCAAACCGCCGTACGTGTCCGCGTACGTGCTGCTGGACGGCGCGGACATCCCGCTCATGCACCTGGTGCTCGGCTGCGCGGCCGACGAGGTGCGGATGGGCATGCGGGTGCGCGCGGTGTGGCGCCCGCGCGAGGAGTGGGACAACACGCTGCGCAACATCGACCACTTCCAGCCCCTCGACGAGCCGGACGCGCCGTTCGAGTCGTATTCGGAGCACCTATGAGTGAGTTCCCCGAAGTCGCCGTGGTCGGCTTCGCGCAGTCCCCCCAGGTCGCCGAGACCACCGGCACCACCAACGGGGTGGAAATGCTGGTGCCGATCTTCCAACAGCTGTTCGCGGACACCGGGCTGGACCGGCGCGAGGTCGGCTTCTGGTGTTCCGGCTCCTCGGACTACCTGGCCGGTCGCGCGTTCTCGTTCGTCTCCGCCGTGGACGCGATCGGCGCGCTGCCGCCGATCATCGAGTCGCACGTGGAGGGCGACGCGGCCTGGGCGCTGTACGAGGCCTGGCTGAAGATCCGCACCGGCGAGGTGGACACCGCGCTGGTGTACGGGTTCGGCAAGGCCAGTGCGGGCGAGCTGAACCGCGTGCTGGCGTTGCAGACCGACCCTTACCTGGTCGCGCCGCTGTGGCCGGACGCGATCAGCCTGGCCGCGCTGCAGGCGCGCGCGGGCATAGATGCCGGCCGGTGGAGTGAGAAGGAGATGGCCGAGGTCGCCGCCCGCGCCCGCCAAGCGGGCGCGGGTAACCCCAACGCCCAGCTCCGCGAGCCCCTCGAAGCCTCCACCCTGCTGGACGCCCCCTACCTGGCCGACCCCTTGCGGGCCCACGACTGCGCGCCGATCACCGACGGCGCGGCCGCCATCGTGCTGGCGGCGGCCCACCGCGCGCCCGACCTGTGCGCCCGGCCGGCGTGGATCACCGGCATCGAGCACCGGGTGGACTCCCCCGCGTTCGGCACCCGCGACCTGACCCGTTCCCCCTCGGCGGCGGCAGCGGCTCACGCGGCCCTGGGGGCGGCCGGTCCGGAAGGCATCCAGGTGGCCGAGCTGGCCGCCCCGTTCACCTCCCAGGAGCTGCTGCTGCGCCGGGAGCTGGGGCTGCTCGCCGAGGACGTGGAGGTCAACCCGTCCGGCGGGCCCCTGTGCGGGAACCCGATGTTCTCCGGCGGGCTGGTCCGGATCGGTGAGGCCGCCGCCCGGGTGCACGCCGGGTCGGCACAACGGGTGCTCGCGCACGCCAGCAACGGCCCGCTGCTGCAACAGAACCTGATCTGCGTGATGGAGGGTCGATAGCGATGGCGGCGAAGCTGGCCGCGGTGCTGGGCACCGGGCAGACCAAGCACACGTCCAAGCGCACCGACGTGTCCATGGGCGGGCTGTGCCGGGAGGCGATCGCCGCTGCGTTAACTGACGCCGAGCTGACCTGGGACGACATCGACGCCGTGGTGCTGGGCAAGGCGCCGGACCTGTTCGAGGGCGTGATGATGCCCGAGCTGGCCCTGGCCGACGCGATCGGCGCCACTGGGAAACCGCTGCTGCGGGTGCACACGGCCGGCTCGGTCGGCGGGTCCACCGGGGTGGTCGCGGCCAGCCTGGTGCAGGCCGGGGTGCACCGGCGGGTGCTCGCGGTGGCGTTCGAGAAGCAGTCCGAGTCCAACGCCATGTGGGCGCTGTCCATCGCGGTGCCGTTCTCCATGCCGGTGAACGCCGGCGCCGGCGGGTACTTCGCGCCGCACGTACGGTCGTACATCCGCCGGTCCGGGGCGCCGGAGCACATCGGCGCGATGGTCGCGGTGAAGGACCGCCTGGGCGGCGCGCGGAATCCCCACGCCCACCTGCACCAGCCGGACATCACGCTGGAGAAGGTGATGTCCTCGCAGATGCTCTGGGACCCGATCCGCTACGACGAGACCTGTCCCTCCTCGGACGGCGCCTGCGCGGTGGTCATCGGGGACGAGGCGGCCGGCGACGCCGCCGAAAACCCGGCCTGGATCCACGCCACGGTGATGCGCACCGAGCCGACCGTGGCGGTCGGCCGCAACCACGCCAACCCGCAGGCCGGGCGGGAGGCCGCCGCCGCGCTGTGGGCCAAGGCCGGGATCACCGACCCGCTGCGCGAGATCGACGTGGCGGAGATCTACGTGCCGTTCTCCTGGTTCGAGCCGATGTGGCTGGAGAACCTCGGCTTCACCGCCGAGAACGAGGGCTGGAAGCTGACCGAGGCCGGCGAGACCGGGCCGGACGGCCGGCTACCGGTGAACCCGTCCGGCGGGGTGCTCTCGTCCAACCCGATCGGCGCGTCCGGGCTGCTGCGGTTCGCCGAGGCGGCCCGGCAGGTGATGGGCCGCGCGGGCGACCACCAGGTGGACGGCGCGCGCACCGCCCTGGGCCATGCCTACGGCGGTGGCTCCCAGTTCTTTTCCATGTGGGTCGTTGGAGCGGAGAAGCCGGCATGAAGTGGACCTTGGCCGTGGCCATGAACCCGGTCGACCAGATCGTCGAGCTGGCCCGGATCGCCGAGGAGTGCGGCTTCCACCAGGTCGCGCTGCCGGACTCGATCTTCTACTCGGAGAAGGTGTCGGCGAAGTACCCGTACACCCCGGACGGCTCCCGCATGTGGACGCCGGAGACGCCGTGGGTGGACCCGTTGACCGCCGCCACCGCAATGGGCGCGGTGACCTCGCGGATCCGGTTCTGCACCCAGGTGCTCAAGCTGGGCTCCCGGCAGCCCCTGCCGCTGGCCCGGCAGGTCGGGTCGGTGGCCGCGCTGACCCGGAACCGGTTCACCCTGGGCGTGGGGCTGGGCTGGTCGCCGGAGGAGTTCGAGTGGTGCGGCGTGCCGTACGCCCGGCGCGGCGCGCGCGCCGACGAGTTCCTGGACGTGCTGCAGCTGGTGCTCGGCGGCGGCATGGTGGAGTACCACGGCGAGTTCTACGACTTCGACCAGCTGCAGATGAGCCCGGCGCCCAGCGAGCCGGTGCCGATATTCGTCGGCGGGCACACCGAGGCCGGGCTGCGCCGGGCCGCCCGCTACGACGGCTGGACATCCGCGATGATCAAGCTGGACGACCTGCGCGAAGTGGTCAACCGGCTGCGCCAACTGCACGCGGAGAACGGGCGCTCGGAGGAACCCTTCGAGATCCAGGCCGTGTGTGTGGACTCATTCGGACTGGACGGCTACCGTCTGCAAGCAGAGGCCGGCGTGACGGACGTCATAGTGATGCCGTGGATGTTTGACGGCATCGGGTTCGACGGGCCGCTGGCGGCCAAAGAGGACAGCATGCGGCGCTTCGCCGAACAGGTGATGAGCAGGATGGACGGGTAATGAAGGTCAACTGGTCCGGCCCGGAGGACGACCATCCGGCGCGGACGGCGTCCCGGCGCTCGATGGACGCGGTGTCCCGGGGCGCCAAGGAGGAGTGGCTGGCCCTGTTCGCCCCGGACGCCACGCTGGAGGACCCGGTCGGACCGTCGATCTTCTCCCAGGACGGCAAGGGTCACCGGGGCCACGGGGAGATCTCCGCTTTCTGGGACATCTCCATCGCCAACGCCGAGCGCATCGAGTTCACCATGCGCGACTCGTACGCGGCCGGCGACGAGGTGGCCAACATCGGCACGATCACCTCGTTCCTGCCCGGCGGGCAGCGGCTGGACGCCGAGGGCGTGTTCGTCTACAAGGTCGGCAACGACGGCCTGATCCACTCGCTGCGCGCGTTCTGGGAGTTCGACCGGGCCATGCGCACCATCCGCCAGGCCTGACCCATATCGCGGGTTCCCCCAGGCCATATCGCGCGTCCCACCACCCCATATCGCGGGTTTCCGCATTCCGTATCGCGGATTGCGGATTGCGGATTGCGCCACCCCGCACCGCGGGTTGCCCCAGCTTGATGCCCATGGCCACCGAATCCGCGACATGGCCATGGGGAATCCGCGACATGGAGGTGCGGAGACCCGCGACACAGCCTGGGGGAAACCGCGACATACTGCGGTGGAACCCGCGATATGGGGTGGGGGAAACCGCGATATGGGTTAGTGGCGCTGGCGGAGTAGGTAGCGCTGGATCTTGCCGCTGGGGGTTTTGGGGAGCTCCTCGACGAAGTGGATGGCGCGGGGGTAGGCGTGCGCGGCGAAACCGGTCTTCACCCGGTCCTGCAGTTCGGCAACCAGTGACTCGTCGGTGGTGACTCCGGCGCGCGGCACCACGTAGGCCACCACCACCTCGCCGCGCAGCTGATCCGGCGCGCCGATCACCGCCGCCTCGGCCACCGAGGGGTGCTCGGTGAGCACGCTCTCCACGTCGAAAGGGCCGATCCGATAGCCGGCCATGAGGATCACGTCGTCGTCCCGGGAGGCGAAGGTGAACGTCCCGTCCGCGTCCCGGGTGGCCACGTCGCCGGTGTAGTACCAGCGGCCGTCCGGGCTGAAGCGGGCGGCGGTGTGCTCCGGGGCGTCCCGGTAGCCGTCGAACCACATCAGCCGGCTGGCCGGGCGGTCGACGGCCACCCGGCCCCGCTCGCCCGGCGCCGCTTCCTGGTCCGCGTCCGGGCGCAGCACCCGCACCGCGAATCCCGGCAGCTCCCGGCCCATCGAGCCGGGTTTCACCTCGCCGGCCACCGAAGGGTGCCACGCGCTGGCCACCACCATGCCCAGCTCGGTCTGCCCGTAGTGGTCGCGCACCGGGCAGCCCAGCTCCGCCCGTGCCCAGGCGACCACGTCCGGGGTGAGCGGCTCCCCCGCCGAGGAGAGGCGGCGCGGCCGGAACCCGGAGGGCGCCGGCAGCCCGGAGTTGCGCAGCGCACGGTAGACGGTCGGGCCGGCGGTGAAGTTGGTGACGCCGAACCGTTCCAGCACCGCCCAGGTGCGCGCCGGGTCGAACCCGGCCCGGAGCAGCAGGGCACGCCGGCCGAGGGCCATCGGCGTGGTCAGCGCGTAGAACAGCCCGTAGGCCCAACCGGGGTCGGCGGCGTTCCAGAACACGTCGTCGGGCCGGTGGTCCAGGCCCAGTTCCTGGTACATGCACAGGGACGCCAGCGCGCGCACCGGGATGGGCACGGCCTTGGGCGACCCGGTGGTGCCCGAGGTGAACAGCTCGATCAGCGTGCCGTCCCCGCCGGTGGCCACCGGGTCCGCGAAAGGAGCGTGCTCGAGCAGCGACGCGAACTCGACGTCGGTGTCGGCCGGCTCTCCGGTGGTGACCGCGCGCCACCCGCCGGAGAGCCCGGCCAGCTTGGCCCGTTGGTCGGCGTCGACGACGATCACCTTGGTGCCGTTGGTCTCGGTGCGCAGCGCGATGGCGGGCGGGGCGAAGGCGGTGAACAGCGGCACGTGTACCGCGCCCAGCCGCCAGATGCCGAGCAGCGCGACCACCAGCTCGGCGGACTTGCCCATCAGCGTGGCCACCCGGTCGCCCGGCCCGACCCCCAGCCCGGCCAGCCCGGCGGCGAACCGCGCGGACCGCTCGGCCAGCTCGCCGAACGTCAGGTCCCGGCTGGACAGGTCCGGCTCGATCAGGGTGAACGCCACCGCGTCCGCCGGGTGCCGCTCGCACAGCAGACGGGCCGAGGCGGCGTCCGGCGTGTCGTAGGTCGCGAGTAACTCGGTCAGGTACTGATCGGTGCCGCCGTCCGGCATGTGTCCTCCTTGCCCGGCAGGCTGGGGGTCGTCAGAGCATCCGTGTCTTGAAGGTGGGATCGACGATGACCCTACGCATGTCGTGCGCGTTCAACACGGCGTTGGACAGCCACGAACACGCGCGGGTGGCCGAGCAGCTCGGCTACCAGCGGGCCTGGTTCTACGACTCGCCCGCGCTGTACGCCGACGTGTGGGTGCAGCTGTGCCGGGCGGCCGAACGGACCAGCCGGATCGGGCTCGGGCCGGGCGTGATGGTGCCCAGCCTGCGCCACCCGATGGCCACGGCGGCGGCGATCGCGCAGCTGGTCTCGCTGGCCGGCGACCGGGTGGCCATCGCCATCGGCTCCGGGTTCACCGCGCGGCTGGCCATGGGTCAGCGGCCGATCCGCTGGGCCGACGTGGCGCACTACATCCAGGTGGTGCAGGCGCTGCTGCGCGGCGAGGACGCGGAGTGGGAAGGGGCGGTGATCCGGATGCTGCAGTACCCCGGGTTCGCCCCGGAACGGCCGATCGAGGTGCCCTGGGTGATCGGTGCGGCCGGCCCGAAGGGGGCGGCGGTGGCCCGCGAGCACGGCGTCGGCGTGATCGGTGCGCCGCGCCCGGTGCCCGGGTTCGACTGGAGCAGCGCGCTCACCTTCGGCACCGTGCTGGACGAGGGCGAGGACCCCGGCTCGGCGCGCGCCGTCGCGGCGGCCGGCCCGGGCGCGAGCGTGCTGCTGCACTTCGCGCTGGAGTTCGACCAGCTGGACATGCTGCCCAACGGCAAGGAGTGGGCGGCCGCGTACGACGACGTGCCGGAGCGGGAGCGGCACCTGGCGCTGCACGACGGCCACCTGGCGGCGGTGAACGAGCACGACAGCCCGTTCGTCACCGGCCCGGTGCTGGCCGCCGGCGGGCTGGCGCTGCGTCCGGACGAGTGGCGGAGGCGGCTGGACGAGCTGGAGGAGGCCGGCGCCACCGAGGTGGCCTACCAGCCCGCCGGACCCAACATCCCGCGCGAGCTGGAGACCTTCGCCAAGCTCTTCGACTGATCCGCGACCTCGGTCGCCCGTCGAAGATCCACATCCAGTTGAGCCGGGTGCCGGTCCAAAGATCGGCTTGGACGACGCGGCTGGGCGGTCTCCCGCGGCTCGGGCGCCACCTGTTTCGTTGCGCGGCGCTTTCCGCGCCCGGCGTCGGGTGTTGGTTACGGACTGTGGCGACGCTGCGGCGACTGAGGCGGGCGGCTTCATCGAGCGCTGGCTCAGTCCGGTGGATCTCATGATCGAAGCGGACAGAACCAGCGCTCGCTATGTCACGGTGGCTGGCCCGGGGCCGAATCCCAACTTCTACACGCCGTAGTAGAATGCCGGTCGTGGATAGCCGGAAGATCGCGTTGAACGCCTACCGGGTGATGGCGTACATCACCGGCATCGGCCTGGTGGTGCTGGTCTGCTACGCGATGCCGATGAAGTACATCTGGGGCGACAGCCGCCCGGTGGCGGTGGTCGGCGCGGCGCACGGGTTCTTCTACATGGCGTACGTGGTCTGCACCCTGGTGCTGGCCGAACGGTGCCGGTGGCGGCCGGTGCGCGCGGTGCTCGTCGCGCTGGCCGGCACCATCCCGTTCATCTCGTTCGTGGCCGAGCGCAAGGTGACCAAGCTGGTCAAGGCGATGGGACCGCGCGGCGGTTCAGCCGCTGCCGGTGATCGCGCCGGGCGCGGTGCCGCCGGCGGCGCGGAACGGGCAGCCGATCAGCAGACCGACCTGAACGCGTAGCTGCTCCGCCGTGTTCGCCGCCTCGGCGAACGCCAGCCGCACGTCGTGGTCGCCGTCGTCGGCCTCCACCCGCAGCCGCATGCCCAGCCGGTCCACGCCGAGCGGGCGGATCCGGCAGCCGGCCTTGCGGCGCAGCGGTTCGGGCAGGTGCCGGGCCAGCGCGTCGAAGACGTCCGGGTGGGCGTCCTCCAGGTGGCGCAGCCAGCCGTGCTCGAACTGGCAGAACGGGTCGGGCGCGGCGGCGGACAGCTCGGCGGGGGCCAGCGGGCCGGTGCCCTCGGCGTCCGCGAGCACGGCCGAGCCGGGGCGCAGCCGCAGGATGCTGGCGCCGTGCCCGAGGTCGAGCAGGCGCGGGTGCGGGCGCTGGTCGGCGACCTCCATGGCCAGCCGGCGCGCGTACGTCGGCCCCGGCGCGACCAGCCAGCCGCTGATCCAGAGCAGCCCCCGGACCGGCTCGCGCAGCGCCACCGGTGCGGTGTCCGCCACCTCGAGCATGGCCGGCAGCCCGCTGCGCGGCCCGGTGCGCACCGAATCGACCAGCGGATGTTCGCTGCTCAGCAGCAGGGTGGCGGCGCCGTCGGAGTCCACGTGGTGCAGCAGGGGAACCACCCGCTGGGTCTGGTCCAGGCCGACCAGCGCGGCATGGCCGCCCCGGCGGGCGATGCTGCGCGCACGTTCCGCGTTGGACGGCGCCAGCGGCCGGCGGAGTTTGGTACTGCCCACGGACTCACCTCCAGATTTGTTAGGTGAGCCTAACCTAGTCTCATTCAACTGGCGATACACCCGATGTGATGGGTGATACAACGGGGGCCGTTGTCGGGCGCCGTTCGCCCAGCCGTTAGGTTCGGCAGGTGTCGACCGTGCGGATTCCACCCCTGTTCGCCCAACTTGTCGACGACACGTCACTGCTGCTGCCGCGGCCGACCGCGCCGGCAATGGGCCAGGTGGTCGCCCGTTACCTGGAAGCGAGAGGCAGCGACTACGGCGGGCTGACCGGCCAGCTGGTCTGCCCGGTCTCCCGGCTGTCCGAGCTGGTCACGGAGCTGGTGAAGGCCGGCCCGAAGGAGCCGGTGGACGTGTCGCTGGTGGTGGACACCGGTCTGGGCGCGGTACCCAAGGCGCTGTCCCTGGCCCTGTCCCGGGACCTGCTGCTCACCCCGCGCACCGTGGAGACCGCCGCCCCGCCGGACGTGGACCCGATCTGGCTGGAGCGGGTGTCCGAGTTCGTCCCGGAGGACGTGCTGCCCGTGGTGGAGCCGCGCCGGCCGCTGAACGGTGACGCCGAGGACACCGCCGTCTGGCTGGACGCGGTGCGCCGGGTGGCCGAGCACGGCTGCACGCCCAAGCTGCGCTGCGGCGGCCCGCGCCCCTCGGACGTGCCGACCGAGGACCAGATCGCCGAGTTCCTGATCGCGGCGGACAGCGCGCCCGAGGGTTTCACCACCAGCCTCGGGCTGACCTCGGTGAGCCGCCGGGAGGACCCGGAGACCGGACTGGTGGAGCACGGCCTGCTGAACATGCTGGTCGCGGTGGCCCGCGCGCTGGTCAACGGGGACGTGCAGAGCGCCCTGCGGGAGACCAACGCGGACGCGCTGGCCAAGGAGCTGGGCAAGCTCTCCGAGGCGGCCGGCGGCGCGGTGCGCGGCCTGCTCGCCCGCTGCGGCCGCGGCCCGGAGCCCGCCCCCGGCGCGGAGCTGGCCGGTCTCGGGCTGCTGTAGCGAGCGCGGAGCGCGCTCACCGAGCGTGCGCCCAGCTAGGCGCACGCGGACAACATCGCTGCGGCTAGAGTGCGCAGGTGTTCCGTCTCGCCTATCTCGGCCCGCGCGCCACGTTCACCGAGCAGGCCGCGCGCCGGTTGCCGGAGGCGCGGGATGCCGAGCTCGTTCCCTGCTCGAGCAGTACCGCCGCGCTGACCGCCGTCCGGGAGGGCGCGGCCGACGCCGCCTGCGTGCCCTTCGAGAACAGCGTGGAGGGCGGCGTGCCGGCCGTGCTGGACGGCCTGGTCGCGGACCCGCCGCTGGTCATCGGGCGGGAGTTCAAGCTGGCCGTGCGGTTCGCTTTGATGGCCCGGCCCGGCACTTCGACGGAACAGATCCGGAGCGTGGCCTCCCACCCGCACGGGGAGGCGCAGACCCGGCACTGGCTGGCCGCCAACCTGCCGGGCGCTTCGGTGCGCATGTCCAGCTCCACCGCCGAGGCGGCCGCCCAGGTGGCCAGGGGCGAGGTGGACGCCGCCGTGGCCGCGCCCATCGCCGCCACCGTGCACGGCCTGGAGATCCTGGCCGACGACATCGCCGACAATGCCGCCGCCGTCACCCGCTTCGTACTGGCCCGGCCGCCCGGCCCGCCGCCGGAGCCCACCGGTACGGACCGCACCACACTGGCCGCCACCACGGTGAACCGCCCCGGGGCACTGCTCGGCGTGCTGGCCGAGCTGGCCCTGCGGGACATCGACCTGACCCGGATCGAGTCCCGCCCGATCAAGGGGAGCCGCGACGAGTACTGGTTCCACCTGGACTGCACCGGGCACGTGGCCGACCCGGCGATGGGCGAGGCGCTGGCCGCGCTGCACCGGCGCTGCCTGCGGGTGCGCTACCTCGGCTCCTACCCGCGCTGCGCGCTGCCGCTGCCCGAACCGGCCTCCGCCGGGGCGGCCACCGCGGACGGCACCGGGCCGGACGCGGAACGCTTCGCGGCGGCGGACGCCTGGCTGGCCGGCGTGCGCGCGGGAGTGTGCGCATGAGCGCACCCGTGAGCGGCGATGGCCGCTATGGCGAGCATCGCCGCTCACGACCGGCGGAACCGTTGCTGGTGCTGGTGCGGCACGGGCAGACCCGGTCGAACGTGGTGACCGCCCTGGACACGCTGCCGCCCGGCCCGCCGCTCACCGAGATCGGCCTGGCCCAGGCGGAACGGGTGGCGGACGCGCTGGCCGGCGAACCGGTCGGCGCGGTGTACTCCTCGATCGCGGTGCGCGCCCGGCAGACCGCCGCGCCGATCGCCGCCCGGCACAGCCTGCCCGCGCGCCAGGTGGAGGGCGTGCACGAGCTGTTCTGCGGCGACCTGGAGGGCCGCACCGACCAGGCCGCGCTGGAGGAGCTGCACGACGTGGTCCGGTCCTGGGCGGCCGGTGACCTGGGCCGGCCGGTTCCCGGCGGTGAGTCGGCCGCCGACCTGCACGCCCGCTACCTGCCCGCCGTGGAGCGCATCTGGCACGAGCACCCGGGCGGGTTGTTGGTGCTGGTCAGCCACGGGTTGGCCATGCGGGTGGCGGTCAGCGCGATGATCGGTGAGGCGTCCGACGACCGCCCGGTGCCGAACACCGGCCGGATCGTGCTGGCGCCCTCGGGGACGCCGGGCGGCTGGTTGCTCAAGTTCTGGGAAGCCGCCGAGGCCCCCACCGACCCGACCGGCAATCCCTGACCGTTCCGGCTGGGTTTCTCGGCTGAACCGACCGAACCACCCTGCTGAACCGACTGAACCACCCTGCTGAAGTGACTGAATCACCCTGCTGAAGTGACTGAATCGGCGGAGGGGGGGTCAGGCCCAGCCGAGGTCGTGGAGGAGGTCCTCGCCGATGCCGAAGTGGTGCGCGACCTCGTGCACCACGGTGACCAGCACCTCGTGCACCACCTCGTCCTCGTCCTCGCACATGTCGACGATCGGGGCGCGGTACACGGTGATCCGGTCCGGCAGCGCGCCGGAGTAGCTGGTGGTGCGCTCGGTGAGCGCGATGCCCTCGTAGAGGCCGAGCAGGTCCGGGTCCTCCGGGTGTTCGGGCTCGACCAACACCACCACGTTGTTCATCGCGCCGGTCAGCTCGGCGGGAATCTGGTCCAGCGCGTCCGCGACCAGCTCCTCGAACCGCGCCGGGCTGATCGCCCCGGGGTCCATCGCCGGCTCAGCGCCCGCCGGCCCCGTCGGCCGCCTTGCCCAGCTCACCCAAGGGGTCCTTCAACTTGTCGAGGTCCTCCTTCTTGGGCAGGTCCTCCTTCTTCGGCAGGTCCTCGGCACCGGGCAGCTTGGGCAGCTCCGGCGCCTCGCCCGGCGGCGGCAGGGCGGGCGGCGGGGCGGCACTGTCCGCGTCGTCCTCCGCGTTGACCGCCTGCCCGGACCCGGGGGCGGGAGCGCCCGGCGGCACCTGCGCCTGCGCCGGCGGGGCCGCGTTGGCACCCACCTGCACCGGACCCTTCACGCTGCCGGTGATCGGCGCGAAACCGCTGCGGTCGGCCAGCTGCGCGGCCAGGTTGCAGGCCACCTTGCGGGTGCCCGCGTTCCACGACTCGGGGATCAGGTTGTCCCACATGACGGACAGCTTCTTACTGCCCACCACGTTGTCCCCGCCGGCGAAGTTGCTGGCCAGTTTGGCGCACTGGGCCTGCAGGTAGTCGTCCTGGTCCTTGACCGAGGGGTACTTGCTGAACTTCTCGCCGAGGTCCACCCAGCCGACCGACTCCACCGCGTGCGGCAGCGAGCAGTCCACCGGGTCGCCGATGAACCGCCCGTCGATGCCCAGGCAGGCGCCGGGCGGGCGGATGTCCGCCTGGTCCTGGCCGGCCACCTTGCCGGTGATCGGGTACAGCGCGCCGGACCGGGAGAACCGCTGGATGCCGCAGCGCAGCGTGCGGTCGCCCTCCTTCCAGCTCTTGGCCGAGGGCTTCAGCGCGCCGGACCGGAACGCCCCGTCCGGGTCGTACTTGCCGCCCAGGTAGTTCGTCACCTGCGGGGTGCAGTGCTTGTTGACCAGGTCCCGGAACTGGTTGTTGTCCGGCAGCGCGGCGCCGGGCGCGTAGCTGGCCAGCTGAACCGGGCCGGCCTGCTCGAACAGGTGCGGCTTGGCGCAGTCCACGGCGTTGGCGTCGGCCGCGTCCGGGCGCTTCCAGGTCAGGCAGGTGCCGGCGGCGGCCGGGGGCGGGGTGCGCTGGGTGAGCGGGCGCTGGTTCTCCGGCACCGGCGCGGAGGCGAGCGTGGACAGCATCGGGACCTGCGTGTCCGCCACGTCGTTCAGCGTGGCCACCATCAGCATGGCGCCGGCGCCGAGCAGCACACCGATGATCACACCGAAGTGCCGAGGACGCAGCTGACCCAGTCGGCCCGAGGGTGCGGCCTTCTCGGCGCGCCGGCTCGCGCGCGTGGTTCCGGGGAGCTGGTTCATGGCCCTGTCATCATGCACGTTCCGGTGACCCCCGGCCGGGCGAGGGGGCGCTGAACGCGCCGGTCGGTAGCCGATGTGCTGCGAGCCGCCCACCAGGAAGACTCACCGTGTTCACCTGCTCACCGCAGGTAAGCTACGCCGGCCTTCGGTGGTCGGGGGCGGACCAGGACCGGTACCGTGGCCAGGGGTGATCCGATGAGCAAAGAGGGGGGCCAGGACTGGCCGGAGCCCGTCGACCTTCCCAAGGACCCGACGGCCGCGCCGACACCTGGCGAAGAGAAAACGTCCGCCGACCAGCCGGCGCCGGAGGTGAAGCCCGATCCTGCCCCGGCCGACCCGGAGGAACCGGCCGAGCCGGAGGAGGCCGCCGGGGAGAAGCGCACCGGCCGGATCCGCCAGCAGGACGCGGAGACGGCGGTGCCCCGCGAGCCCACCCTGGCCGAGCGACGGGCCCGCGAGATGGCCGAGCGCCGCGCCGAGGAGGCCGAGGAGCAGCGCCTGGCCGACGAGGAGAAGCGCCGGAAGACCCGCAAACGGGTCATGATCGGCGGCGGGGCGGTCGCCGGGGTGGCGGCGCTGATCGCCATCGGCTACGCCGCGTCCGGGCCGGACGAGGTCGAGGCGCAGTGCACCGACGACCGGGGCGTGATCGCGCCCGAGGAGAACTGCGTGCAACCGGCGGCGGCCGGCACCACTCCCACCGGCGGCTACTACGGCGGCGGCTTCTTCCCGATCTTCATCGGCGGCGGTGGCCGGCAGTACCACTACACCTACGGCGGCCAGGGCCAGGTGGGCCAGCCGGTGCGCGGCGGGACCACGGTGGCGCCCAGCAACGCCACGGTGAAGACCCAGTCCGGCCGCACGATCAGCCGGGGCGGCTTCGGCGTCTCCGGCAAGTCCGGCGGCTCCGGCGGGTCCGGCAGGTCCGGCGGGTCCGGCGGCAGCTGATGCGACGGGAGACGGGGTCGCCGCGCAGCGGCTGGGAGGACTGACTGATGCGTCGGGAGACGGGGTCGCCGCGCAGCGGCTGGGAGGACTGACTGATGCGTCGGGAGACGGGGTCGCCGCGCAGCGGCTGGGAAGAAAAGGTGGCCGAGCAGGGGCTCTGCTACGGCACGCCGGGGCGCGGCAAGGACGGCCTGGCCCGGTCCTACTGGGACGAGTCGGTCAACTACGTGTTCGAGATGGACGAGGTGCTCTCCCTGGAGGCCGACGTCGAGCTGCTGCACTCGATGTGCCTCGAGGCGGTGGACCACGTGGTGACCACCGAGCGGTTCAAGGACTTCGCGCTGCCGGAGTGGTCCTGGGAGGGCGTCGCGGCGTCCTGGAAGCGCTCCGACCCGCACCTGTACGGCCGGTTCGACCTGCGCTACGACGGCTCCGGCCCGGCCCGCCTGCTGGAGTACAACGCGGACACGCCGACCACCCTGCTGGAGGCGTCCATCCTGCAGTGGCACTGGCTGAAGGACACCCACCCGGACGACGACCAGTGGAACTCGCTGCACGAGCAGCTGGTCACCCGCTGGGGCGAGATCGCGGCCAAGCTGCCCGGTTCCGAGGTGCACTTCTCCTGGTCGGGCGGGGATGCCTCGGGCGAGGACCACGTGACCACCGCCTACCTGCAGGAGACCGCCGCCGAGGCGGGCATCGACACGGTCGGCCTGGCCATCGAGGACATCGGCTGGGACGTGGCGCTGGACCGGTTCGTGGACCTGGAGGAGGCGTCCATCGCGGCGCTGGTGAAGCTCTATCCCTGGGAGTGGGTGCTCAGCGACCAGTTCGGCAAGCACGCGCTGCGCTCGCTGCCCGAGACGCTGTGGATCGAGCCGCTGTGGAAGACGCTGCTCTCCAACAAGGCACTGCTCGCGGTGCTCTGGGAGATGTACCCGGGGCACCCCAACCTGCTGCCCGCCTACCTCGACCAGCCCGGCCTGCTCACCGAGTACGTGCGCAAGCCCCGGCTGGGCCGGGAGGGCGCCAACGTGACCATCGTGGCGCCCGGCTACGAGGTGGAGACCGGCGGCGTGTACGGCGAGGAGGGCTTCGTCTACCAGCTGTTCGACCCGCTGCCCGAGTTCGACGGCTACCGGCCGGCACTGGGCGCGTGGATCGTCGGGGACGTTTCCGCCGGCCTGGGCATCCGGGAGACCGCCGGGCTGGTCACCGACGACGGCGCCGCCTTCGTGCCCCACCGCATCCCGGGCTGATCCCTGGCTACTTGACCCCGACGACCATCGAGTCCGGGCCGAGCAGCGGTTGCACCGGGCCGGGCCGGAAACCCGCCTCGGCCAGCCAGCCCTGGCAGTCCGCGCCGGTGTAGTCGAACCCGTCCGCGGTCTCGATCAGCATGTTCAGGCTCATCAGCAGGCCGGCCGCGTGGGTGCGCCGGTCGTCGTCGATCAGCATGTCATAGACGATCACCGAGCCGCCCGCCGGCAGCGCCTCGTAGACCCGCTTCAACAGGTGGCGCTTGGCGGCGAGGCCCCAGTCGTGCAGCACCCGGCCGAGCACGTAGACCCCGGCCGGCGGCAGCGGGTCGGTGAAGAAGTCACCACCGGCGAACCGCACCCGGTCGGCCAGGCCGCGCGCGGCCACGAACTCGGAGAACACCGGCCGCAGCGGCGGCAGGTCGAAACCGACGCCGCGCAGGTGCGGGTGCCGAAGCGCGACCTGCACCGGCAGCGTGCCGCGCGCGGTGCCGAGGTCGCAGAACGTGTCGACGCCGGACCAGTCGAACAGCTCGGCGACCACCATCGCCGGCGCCAGGGACGCCCCGCTCATCGCGGCGGCGAACTGCCGCAGCCGGTCCGGGTCGGCGTACAGCGCCTGGAAGAAGTCCGGGCCTCCGTTGCCGGACTCGTTCTGTGGCTCCCCGGTGCGCAGCGCCTCGGTGAGCGAGCCCCAGAACCGGTAGCTGCGCACGCCGGCCATCTCGGCCAGCCCGCCCAGGTAGCTCGGCCGGGCCGGGTCCAGGAACGCGGCGGTCTCCGGGGTGTTGTGGTAGCGGTCGTCGGTGCGCCGCAGCATGCCCAGCGCGACCAGCGCGTCGAAGAAGTCACGCGCCGCGCGGGGATGCAGGCCCAGCCGTTCGCGCAGTTCGCCGGCGGTCTGCGAGCCCTCGGCGAGGGCGCCGAACAGGCCCAGCTCCACCGCCGAGAGCACCGTGCGGGAGGCCATGAACCCGCGAACCAGGGTCATGATCCGGTCCGGGGTGGGTGGGGCGGTCATGGCTCCCGACGCTAGACCGGGTGGCTTAGCAACCACCTGCAAGGCGCATACCGGCCCGGATCTGGGATAGTCGCGGCGTCGGCGATCACTCCCCGGAGGGCCACGTGACCACCACCCTGCTCGCGCTCGAACCCGGCTTCTTCCCCGTCGTCGCCGGCAACGTCGGCGCCATCCTGCTGTATGCCCTGGTCGGGCTGCTGCTGTTGCTGCTCGGCTTCTTCGCCATCGACCTGACCACGCCCGGCAAGCTGAACCGCCTGGTCCGCGAGGGCCGGCCGAACGCCGTGGTGGTAACCGGCGCCGGCATGGTCAGCATGGCGTTCATCGTGGTCGTGTCGATCTACACCGTGCAGGGCAAGCTGGCCGAGGGGCTGATCGCCTCGCTGATCTACGGGCTGGTCGGCATCATCGCCCAGGTCGTCGCGGTGCGGCTGGTCGAGTGGGTGACCGGGATCGACATCGGCGAGGTGCTGGCCGCGCAGACCTGGCGCCCGCAGGCCTTCGTGGTCGCCGCCGCCCACCTGGCCCTGGGCCTGGTAGTAGCGGTGGCCGTGCTGTAAGGGCCGGTGACCCGGCGCGCTAGGGTTGCGTGCTGTGATCGACCTGAGGTTGCTGCGGGAAGACCCGGAGGCGCTGCGCGCTTCGCAGCGGGCGCGCGGCGAGGATCCCGGCGCGGTGGACGCGCTGCTGGCCGCCGACGAGCGTCGGCGCGACGCGGTCGGCCGGGCGGACACCCTGCGCGCCGAGCAGAAGCAGCTCGGCAAGAAGATCGGCAAGGCCCGGGGTGACGAGCGGTCCGCGCTGCTCGAGCAGGGCAAGGAGCTGGCCGCCGCCGTCAAGACCGCCGAGGCCGCGCAGGCGGAGGCCGACGAGGAGCTGGCCCGGGCCCACCGCGCCCTGCCCAACCTGATCGTCTCCGGCGTGCCGGAGGGCGGCGAGGACGACTACGCGGTGCTCTCCCACGTGGGCACGCCGCGCGAGTTCGACTTCGAGCCGCGCGACCACGTGGCCCTGCTGGAGGGGCTGCGCGGGCTGGACTCGGAGCGCGGCGCCAAGGTCTCCGGCGCGCGCTTCTACTTCCTCACCGGCGTCGGCGCGCAGCTGCAGCTGGCCCTGCTGAACCTGGCCATGCAGCGGGCCATCGGCAACGGGTTCACCATGATGATCCCGCCGGTGCTGGTCAAGCCGGAGATCATGGAAGGCACCGGCTTCCTCGGCGCGCACGCCGCCGAGGTGTACCGGCTGCGCGACGACGACCTGTACCTGGTCGGCACCAGCGAGGTGCCGCTGGCCGGCTACCACGCCGACGAGATCATCTCCCTGGACGAGACGCCGCGCCGGTACGCCGGCTGGTCGTCCTGCTTCCGCCGGGAGGCCGGCAGCTACGGCAAGGACACCCGGGGCATCATCCGGGTACACCAGTTCGACAAGATCGAGATGTTCGTCTACTGCCGGCCGGAGGACGCTGAGGAGGAGCACGAGCGGCTGCTCGGCTACGAGCGGGACATGCTGGCCGCGATCGAGGTGCCCTACCGGATCATCGACACCGCCGCCGGCGACCTCGGCGCCAGCGCCGCCCGCAAGTACGACTGCGAGGCGTGGCTGCCCACCCAGGGCCGCTACCGGGAGCTCACCTCGACCTCCAACTGCACGACCTTCCAGGCCCGCCGGCTGAACATCCGCTACCGGGACGCCGACGGCCGGGCGCAGATCGCCGCCACGCTGAACGGCACCCTGGCCACCACCCGGTGGATCACCGCCATCGTGGAGAACCACCAGCGGGCGGACGGCTCGGTGGTGGTCCCCGAGGCGCTGCGGCCCTTGCTGGGCCAAGAGGTCCTGACCCCGGCGAGCTAGTGTCTCCCGCGCGCGCCGAACTGGGCGCGCGCTCGGCAAGCGCGTTCCGCGCTAGAACGGCTCGGTGAGCTCGCCGAGGCGGTCGGTGAGGCGCAGGTTCTCCGAGTAGTCCACCGGGCAGGCGATGATCGACACGCCGTCGTCGGCCAGCGCTTCCCGCAGCGTGGGCAGCAGCTCCCCCGCCGCCTTCACCTCGTACCCGCGCGCGCCGAACGACTCCGCGTACTTGACCAGGTCGGGGTTGCCGAACCGCACGTGGCTGTGCCGGCCCAGCTCCAGGTTCATCTTCCACTCGATGAGCCCGTAGGAGTTGTCCACCCAGACCAGCACGGTCAGCGGGATCCGCTCGCGCACCGCGGTCTCGATCTCCTGGCTGTTCATCAGGAACGCCCCGTCGCCCACGGTGGCCAGCACCTTGCGCTCCGGGTGCACCAGGCGGGCGGCGAGCGCCCCGGGCAGCGCGAAACCCATGGTGGACAGCCCGTTGGAGATCAGGCAGGTGTTCGGCGCGTAGGTCGGGTAGAGCCGGGCCATCCACATCTTGGCCGCGCCGGTGTCGGCCAGCACGATGTCCTCGCGGCCCAGCGCCGCCCGGGTGTCCGCGACGATCCGCTGCGGGGCCAGCGGGAACCGGTCGTCGCCGGCTCCCCGGGTCAGCTCCTCGGCCAGCAGGTCGCGGATCGCGGCGGTGCCGGGGGCGGCGGGGAAGGGTCCGGGCACGGCGGCGCCCAGCGCGGCCAACGAGCGGGACAGGTCGCCCTCGATGCCCACCGCCACCGGGTAGTGGTCGTCCACCTCGGCCGGGAAGCGGTGCACGTGAACGATCTGTTTGTCCCGCTTGGGGTTGATCTTGGCCGGGTCGAACTCCTGCAGCTCGTAGCCGACCGCGAGGATCACGTCGGCCTGGTCGAAGCCGAAGTTGGCGTAGTCGTGCCGCATGAAACCCACCGCGCCCAGGGCGTTCGGGTGGTCGTCCGGGAACACCCCCTTGCCGTGGAACGTGGTGGCCACCGGGACGTTCCACAGCTCGGCCAGCTTGACCAGCGCGTCGCCGGCGCCGTCCCGGGCCGCGCCGTGCCCGGCCAGCAGGATCGGCGAGCGGGCCCCCGCCAGCACATCGGCGGCCCGGGCCACCTGGGCCGGCGAGGGCTCCTCCGCCCGCACCCGGTTGATCGGCAACGGGGCCAGCCCGTCGGGCATCGGCGCGCCCTCGACGTCCTCCGGAACGGCCAGGTAGGTGGCGCCGGGCCGCTCGGTCTGCGCGACCTTGAACGCCCGCCGGAACATCTCCGGCACCGCCTCCGGCGCGGGCACCAGGTCGGCCCACTTGGTGATCGGCCGGAACAGCCCCACCAGGTCCACGACCTGGTGCGACTCCTTGTAGATCCGGTCCAGCCCGACCTGCGCCGACAGGGCGACCAGCGGGGTGGAGTTGGTCGTCGCGTCGGCCACCCCGAGCTGCAGGTTGATCGCGCCGGGCCCGAGGGTGGCCGAGCAGACCCCGGCCCGACCGGTCAGCCGCCCGTAGATCTCCGCCATGAACGAGGCGGCCTGTTCGTGCCGGGTGAGCACATACCGGATCGAGGAATCGGTCAGGCTGTCCACCAGCCCGATGTTCTCCTCACCCGGGACGCCGAAGACGAACTCAACGCCCTCGGCCTCGAGACACCCGACTATCAAGCGCGCAGTGCTGGCCACCGCCCCGACCCTACCCCCGCGAGTCCGCACCCCCGCCATGTCGCGGATCCCACCAGCCCATGTCGCGTATCCCACCAGCGCATGTCGCGGGTTGGGTCAGCCCATGTCGCGGGTTGGGTCAGCCGGCGTTGACCCGGTCGGCCAGCTTCTTGTCCAGGGCGACCCGGACCAGCGCGGCGGCCAGCGTGGTGACGTCGCCCTTGGGCGCCAGCTTCGCCAGGTCGTCGGCGTGGGCCGGCAGGCCGATCCGGCGCGCGCCGTCCAGCACCTTGCGGTCCAGCGCGGGGCGCAGCTCCGGCCACACCGCCTGGGCCTCGCGGGTGAAGATGCTCGCGCCGACCGGCCCGAGCCGGGGGAACCCGGTCAGCAGCTCCCCGACCCGCCGCGCCGACCCGTCCGCCCGTTTCCGGAGTTTCCGCAGGTCACCGTCGTACTCGTCGAGCAGGTGGCGGGCGCCGTCGCCGAGCGCGGTGGCGGTCTGCTCGTCGTAGCGCTTGTAGTGGGCACGGCCCAGGGCGTCCACCCGGTCCTGCCAGGAAGCCTCCGACATGCCCTTGGGCGTGCCCATCCCGGCACCGGCCAGCTCGCGCGCCGCGGCCACCGCGATGTCCGCGCTGATCCGGGTGGACAGCAGCGTGGACAGCACCAGCAGCCGGTACAGCGGCGCCGGCTTGTCGGCCAGCTTGATCCCGGCCTCCGCCGCGTAGGTCTGGCCGGCCTGGTCGAGCAGGGTGCGCACGGTTTCGCGTTCCGACATGCCGGCCGGCTACCCGGTGGCCGCCGGCTCAACCCTCAGCACCTCGACCAGGCTGGAAACGTCGTGCTCGCCGTGTCCGGCCGCCACCGCCTCGCGCATCAGCTCGGCCAGCGGGACGAACAGGTCGGGCCGCACCCCGGCGTCCCGCGCGGTGTCCAGCAGGTTGTCGAACGCGGCCGCCTGCATGGCCAGCGGCGAGGTGACGCCCTCGCCGTAGTCGCCGTCGATCTGCGCGGCGGCGTGGGTGAGCGTGGGCAGCATCGCCTCCAGCCAGGGCATGACCAGCGGCAGGAACTCCGCGGCCGTGGACCCGGTCGAGCGCACCACGCTGACCGCCTGCAGGAACCCGGCAAAGATGCCGTACATGCCGGTCAGCAGGGCCACGTCGTACAGCGCGGCCAGCCCGGGGTCGTCCCCGAAGAACCGCGGCTGGCCCAGCAAGGCCAGGGTCTCCCGGTGGGTTTCGAACGCGGCCGGGCTGCCGCTGTAGAACACCGACGCCTCCGGTGTGCCGATCATCGGCGGGATGGCCATGATCCCGCCGTCCAGGTAGTCGATGCCGTGCTCGGCGGCCCACCGGGCGAGCTCGCGGGCCTGGGCCGGGGTGCCGTTGTTCAGGTTGACCAGGGTCTTGCCGGCGAGCTGGCCGGCCAGCGGGGTGAGCACCTCGCGGAACGCGTCGTTGTGCACGACGCAGACGATCACCAGCGGGCTGGCCGCGATCGCCTCGGCCGGGCCGGCGGTCGCGGTTGCGCCGGCCTCGACCAGGGGTTCGGCCCGGGAGGCGGTGCGGTTCCAGACGGTGGTCGGGTGGCCGCCCCGGAGGAAGGCCTCGGCCAGCGCGGTGCCCATCACGCCGAGGCCGAACACGGTTACGGGAGTCGTTTCGGTCATGGACCGATCGTGCTTCCACGCCCTACTCTGGGACAAGTACTGACGAATTAGTGGGGTACTTACCGGAAGGTGAGTAATGAGCCGGAAGTGTGCGCCGTTCGTGTGCGGCATCGACGCGGCCATCGACGTGGTCGGCGGGAAGTGGAAGGTGCTCATCCTCTGGGAGCTGGCCAACTCCGGCCGGCGCCGGTTCGGCGAGCTCAAACGCGGCCTGCCCGGGGTGAGCGAGAAGATGCTGATCCAGCACCTGCGCGAACTGGAGCGCGACGAGGTGGTGCGCCGCGAGGTGTTCCACGAGGTGCCCCCCAGGGTGGAGTACTCGCTGACCTCGTTCGGCGCCGAGCTGAACGACGCGCTCGGGCCGCTGGGCGCCTGGGGCCAGCGGCACAAGGCGCGCCTGGAGAAGATCCGGGCCGATAGTTAGGCGACGCGCCTCAGAACCAGCGTTCGAGGACCAGGGCCACGCCGTCCTCGGCGGCCGGTGCGGTGACCTCGTCGGCCACCGCCAGCGCGTCCGGGTGCGCATTGCCCATGGCCACGCCGTGCCCGGCCCAGGTGAGCATGGGCACGTCGTTGGGCATGTCGCCGAAGGCGATCACGTCGGCCCGGTCCACGCCGGCGTCCCCGGCCACCTCGGCCAGCCCGCTGGCCTTGGTCACCCCGGCGGTGGCCAGCTCCACGAACCCGTTCGGGCTGGAGAAGGTGAGCGCCACCGACCCGCCGAGCACCGGCTCGAGCACCGCCACCATCTCGTCACTGGTCATGTCCGGGTTGCGCACCAGCAGCTTCACCGCCGGCTGGGCGAACAGTTCGTCCCTCGGGACCACCACGTGGTCGGACAGCGCGTAGGCGTGCCGGTAACCCGGCTCGCACACGAACTGCTTGTCCACGTCCTCGAACGCCGACCGGCCGACCCGCTCCACCGCCAGCCACGCGCCGGGCAGCGCCTCGGCGCACACCTCACCCAGCCGGGCCAGCGTCTCCGGCCGGAGCGTGCTCGCGGAGAGCACCCGGTCCCCGGCGATGTCGTAGCGCACCGCGCCGTTCGCGCAGACCGCCAGCGTCACCCCCGGCAGGTGCTTGGCGATCGGCGGAATCCACCTCGGCGGCCGCCCGGTGACCAGCACGAACGGCGTGCCGGACGCGATAACCCGCTCGACCACCGCCCTGGTCCGCGCCGACGGCGGTTCGTTCGGCCCGATCAAGGTCCCGTCCACGTCGGACGCCACAAGTAAGGGTTGCCGCACCCTCACAGGCTAAGCGCCACCCCGCGAGTCGGGGTTTCGTGCACGGTGAGTCGGGGTTTCGGGTACGGGTTGTCGGGGTATCCGGCACGGCGGCGCCCCCGGCCAAGGGCCGGGAAGTGTTACCGGTTCGAGGCCTTGGTACGCCGCCGCGTAGCATCGGGCACCGCTTGTGTCCATACCGCGCCTGGAGGCGGCTGAACCGTGACAGACCCGCTGGCGTCGACCGTCCTGCTCGACCCCGGTAGCCCGCGCGATCCGTCACGCGCCGCCGAGACGAAGCTGCTCGGCGCGGTGCAGGCTCGGCTCGACCACCCCACCGTCGTGCGGACCGCGCGCGGGATGTCCCTGTTCGGCGAGCATGCCGGCGGCTGGCTGGCGCTCGGCCTCCTGGGCGCGGCGGTGGACCGGAAACGGCGGCGGAGCTGGCTGGGCGCGACCGCCGGGGTGGCCGCCGCGCACGGCGCCTCCATCGCGGTGAAACGGGTGATCCGGCGCCCGCGCCCGGACGATCCGTCCGTCGCGGTGCTGGCCGGCACGCCGAGCCGACTGAGCTTTCCCTCCTCGCACGCCAGCTCGACCACCGCCGCCGCCGTGCTGTTCGGCGCGCTGCTCGGCCGGCGGCTGACGCCGCTGCTGGTCCCGCCGATGCTGCTGTCCCGGCTGGTGCTCGGCGTGCACTTCCCCACCGATGTGCTGGCCGGATCGGCGCTGGGCGCCGCGGTCGGCACGGTGGTCAAACGCCGGCTGGAGCAACGGTGACGTCTACCTCGGAAACCTCCGAAACCTCGGAAACCACCCAGCCGCCCGCGACGACCGATGCGGCCCCCAAGCCGACCGGCGGCGTGGTCGGCGGGCTGATCAAGGCCGCCCGCCCCCGGCAGTGGGTGAAGAACTGCCTGGTCCTGGCGGCCCCGCTGGCCAGCGCGCAGCTGACCCACGCCGACGTGCTGAGCAAGATCGGGCTGGCCTTCGCGGCGTTCTGCATGGCCGCCTCGGCGGTCTACCTGATCAACGACTCGGTGGACGTCGCCGAGGACCGGGCGCACCCGGTGAAGCGCAACCGCCCGATCGCCGCCGGCCGGGTACCGGTGCCGCTGGCCGTGGTCACGGCGATCCTGCTGTTCATCGGCTCGCTGGTGGTGTCGGCGTTCGCCTCGCCCGAGCTGGTGATCGTGATCGCGGTGTACATCGCGGTCCAGCTGGGCTACTGCTTCGGCCTCAAGCACCAGCCGGTGATCGACATCTGCATCGTGGCCTCCGGCTTCCTGATCCGCGCGGTGGCCGGCGGCGCGGCGGCGGGCATCCCGCTGTCCCAGTGGTTCCTGCTGTGCGCCGGGTTCGGCTCGCTGTTCATGGTCGCCGGCAAGCGCTCGGCGGAGTTCGTCCTGGCCGAGCGGACCGGCGCGAAGATCCGCAAGTCGCTGGAGCGCTACTCGGCCTCCTACCTGCGGTTCGTGTGGACCTCCTCGGCCACCGTGCTGATCGTGATGTATGGGCTGTGGGCGTTCGAGATCCGCGCCGCGCACCACAACTCGGTGTGGACGATCATCTCGATCGTGCCGTTCGTGGTCGCGGTGCTGCGCTACGCGGTGGACGTGGACGGCGGCAACGGCGGCGAGCCCGAGGAGATCGCCCTGGGTGACCGGGTGCTCCAGGTGCTGGCCGTGCTGTGGCTGTCCGCACTGGTCGCGGCGGTGTACCTGTGAAGGACACCACCGAGGGCGCGTACACCGAGCGGCTGGTCCGCTTCCAGGGCGCCGCGTGGAAGCGCGTGCTGGACGTGCAGGCCCCGTACCGCTGGAAGCTGCGCCGGATGCTGGGCGACCGGGTGACCCTGGACGTGGGCTGCGGGATCGGCCGGAACCTGGTGAACCTGCCGGCCGGCAGCGTCGGCGTGGACCACAACGACCACTCCGTCGAGCACTGCCGCTCCCTCGGCCTGACCGCGTTCACGCCGGACGAGTTCCACGCGTCCGCCGCACCGCAGACGTTCGACGGGATGCTGGCCGCCCACCTGGTCGAGCACCTGCCCCGGGCGGACGCGGTCACCGTGCTCAAGAGCTACCTGCCGTACCTGCGCCCCGGAGCGCGGGTCGTGGTGATCACGCCGCAGGAGCGGGGCTACGCCAGCGACGCCACCCACGTGTGGTTCTGCGGGTTCGAGGAGAACGCGGACCTGTGCCGCGAGCTGGGGCTCGAGGTGGAGGACCAGGGTTCGTTCCCGTTCCCGCGCGCGGCCGGGCGGCGCTTCACCTACAACGAGTTCGTGACGGTGGCCAGGCTGCCCTGACCGGCGGCCGCGCGGCCCCGGACCTCGCGCACCAGCGTGAAGGTCATCAGCACGCACACCACGGCGGGCGCGACCAGTTGGGCGATGACCGCCGCCGGCAGCGGCGGGATCGGTGCGAACAGCAGGCCTACGAACAGCACCGAGGCGACCAACCAGGCCAGCGTGGCGGCCCGGTGCCGGCCCAGCGCGACCAGGGTCGGCTGCAGCACCTGGGCGATCATCATGATCACCGCACCGGCGGCCAACAGCGCGGCGATGATTCCGGACAGCTGGATCGGCGCGGTGAAGAACACCCCGGACGCCCACGGGCCGAGCAGCCCGGCGGCCACCACCCCGGGCACCCCGACCGCGAACACCGCCCGCAGCACGGTGCGCACCCGCTCCCGCGCGGCGGCCAGGTCGCCCCGGGCCAGCGCGGAGGTCACCGCCGGCAGCAGGAACGCCTGCACCGGCGCGAACAGGAACAGCGGGATGCGGGACATCATGAACAGGGACACGAAGCTGGCCGCCAGGTCGTGCCCGCTCGGCTCGTAGGCCACGTCGGACAGCCGGGACGAGACGATCACCGGGGCCAGGTTGGTCAGCATCAGGGTGAGCCCGGAGGCGCCGGCCAGCCAGGCCACGGCGGCGGCCATCGGGCGCAGCGGCGGCAGGTCCCCGTGCGCCACGTCGGCCCGCAGCCGCTTGCTGGCCGGGTGCCGCCCACGCAGCAGCCCGGGCAGCGTGACCAGCGCGGCCAGCCCGCAACCCATCGCGTACCCGAAGCCGAACCGGTCCGCGCTGGCCGCGCCGAAGGTGACCAGCGCCAGGCAGGGCAGCAACCGGCCCAGCCCCTCGGCGGCCAGGCTGCCCGCGTACCACCGGAACCGCCGCTGCCCGGCGAAGACGCCGCGCAGCAGGTAGGCGGCCGCCGCGCCGAGCAGCGCCAGCACGGTGGCGGCGAGCAACCCGTCGTGCCCGGCGAACACCCTCGGCACCAGCACCGGGGACAGCGCGACCACCACGACCACCATCAGCAGGGCCAGACCGGCGCACACCAGCCCGGCCGCCCGCATGGTCGCGGCCGCACGGGCGCCGGCCGCGAGCCGTCCGCTGACCTCGTGGTTGGTCTGCTGTTCCACGGCGGCGAACACGCCGGGGCCGACGATCGAGGTGATCAGGAACATCGCGGCCGCGGCGGTGTAGTCACGCGGGGTGAGGGTGTGCCCGGCCAGCGCCAGGATCACGTACGCGGCCAGGCCGACCAGCGCCAACCCGCCACCAACCGGGGCGGCGGTACGCGCCCGCGCCCACAGCAACCCCGTCCGCCCGTCGGCCATCGCCGCAAAGGGTACGTGGAGGGTGAACGAAGGCATGTGAATAGGGGTGACTATTCTGCGGCGGTGCTGATCGACCTCATGGTGCCGGCGTTCGGTGATGATGCGCTGGTCCGCGAGATGGCGCGCAGCGTGTTCGCCCAGGACGACCCGAACTGGCGACTCACGGCGATCGACGACGGCCCGGCGGCGGGCCGGGCGGCCGGCCTCGGCGAGTGGCTGGCCCAGGCCGCGCCCGGCGACGACCGGGTGCGGTACCGCGCGAACCCGACGCGCCTGGGCATCAACCGCAACTTCCAGAGCTGCGTCAAGGCCGCCGAGGGCGACCTGGTGGTGCTGCTCGGCGCGGACGACCGGCTGCTTCCCGGCTTCGTGAGCACGCTCCGGCGGACCGCCGCCGCGCAGCCCGACGTCGCCTTCGTGCACGCCGGCGCGCGGGTCATCGACGCCGCCGGCGACCCCACCCGGCCGCTGGTGGACCGGGTGAAGCGGGCGGTCTCGATCCGCCCGGCGAAGGGTGCGGGCCTGACGCTGGCCGGCGGCGAGCGGCTGGCCGCCTCGCTGCTGCGGGGCAACTGGATGTACTTCCCCAGCGTGGCGTTCCGCCGCGACTGGTTGGTCGCGCACGGCTTCCGGGAGGGCTACGACGTGGTCCAGGACCTGGATCTCTACCTACGGATCCTGCGCGCCGGCGGAAAGGCCGCGCTGCTGGAGCGGCCGGGCATCGAGTACCGCCGGCACCCGGGCAGCCTGTCCAGCACGGGCGCCAAGGACGGCTCGCGGTTCGCCGAGGAGCGCCGGTTCTTCACCGAGGCGGCGCTGGAGCTGACCGATGCCGGCTGGCCGGTCGCCGCCCGGGCGGCCCGGCTGCACCTCACCTCCCGGCTGCACCAGCTGAGCGCCGTGCCGGAGCTGGTCGCCGCCGGTCAGCACCGGGCCGCCGGCCGCCTGCTGCGGCACGCGCTGCGCGCGCTGCCGGTGCCGGTCCGCACGACCGAGGGAGCGCCGGCCTGATGACCTCGACCGCGGCCAGCGCGCCGACGACCACGGCGGAGGCCCGGCAGACGCTGGAGCTGACCGTCGTGCTGCCCTGCCTGAACGAGGCGGAGACGCTGGAGACCTGCGTGCGCAAGGCGCTCGGGTCGCTGGAGCGGCTGGGCGTGCGGGGCGAGGTGGTGGTGGCCGACAACGGCTCCACCGACGGCTCGCAGGACATCGCTGTCGCGGCGGGCGCCCGGGTGGTGGACGTGCCGAGGCGCGGCTACGGCGCCGCCCTCACCGCCGGCATCGAGGCCGCCGAGGGCGAGTTCGTGCTGATGGCGGACGCGGACGACAGCTACGCGCTGGAGTCGCTGGACGCCTTCGTCGACGCGCTGCGGGACGGCGCCGACCTGGTCATGGGCAACCGCTTCCAGGGCGGCATCGAGGCCGGCGCGATGCCGTTCCTGCACCGCTACCTGGGCAATCCTGTGCTCTCCCGGCTGGGTCGGATGATGTTCCACATCCCGGTGAGCGACTTCCACTGCGGCATCCGGGCTTTCCGGCGGTCGGCGATCCTGGGGCTCGGGCTGCGCACCTCCGGCATGGAGTTCGCCAGCGAGATGGTGGTGCGGGCGGCGCTGGCCCGGCTGCGCATCGCCGAGGTGCCGACCATCCTGCGCCCGGACGGCCGCAGCCGCGCGCCGCACCTGCGCACCTGGCGGGACGGCTGGCGGCACCTGCGGTTCCTGCTCGCGTTCTCCCCGCGCTGGCTGCTCTACTACCCGTCGCTGTGGCTGATGGCGGTCGGGATGACCGGCCTGGCCTGGCTGTCCTTCGGGCCGCACGTGATCGGCGGGGTGGGCTTCGGCCTGCACAGCATGTTGGCCTGCGCGACCATGTTCGTGCTGGGCATGCAGGGCCTGGGCCTGGCCGTGGTGGCCCGCTCCTACGCCAGCCACCTGGGGCTGCTGTCCCCGTCGACCCGGATCATCCGCCTGCTGGCCCGGATCTCGCTGGAACGCGGGCTGGTGGCCGGCGGGCTGCTGTCGCTGCTCGGCACCGGCTGCTTCGTGGCCGCCCTGACCTCGTGGGGCGCGCACGGGTTCGGCGCGCTGAACGTGGTCGACACCATGCGCGTGCCCATCATCGGCATGGTGCTGATCGTCACCGGCTTCCAGTTGATCACGGTCAGCTTCACCCTCTCCCTGACCCGTATCGGCGAAGACTGACCGTTCCTCGGGCAGGGCTACCCTTCGCGGTAGAGCGCGTCCCGTGGATCTATGCCGAGCGAGCGGTGAACCAGATGGATGCATCGCAAGGCGGAGGAGGAGCTCATAGCGGAGCTATGTGCGACGACGACAACGCCGCGAGGCGCCATCTGGGCACCGCGCAGCCGGCTGAATGATCCGCGGGACGCGCTCTAGCTCGAGCCGTGGAGGAGGCGAGAAACCGTGGGCGGGGTAGCAGTGCTCGCGGTCGCCGCGGCCACCGTGTTCGGGCCGGGGCTGGCCGTGCTGCTCGCGCTCGGCGTGCGCCAGCGGTTGCTGCTGCTCGGCGCGGTCCCGGCGGCCTCGGTCGGCGTCGCGCTGCTCACCGCCAGCGGGGCCGGGCTGGTCGGCGCACGGTTCGGCCCGACCGCACTGGTAGTCGGCACGGCGGTGCTCACCCTGCTCGCCGGGCTCGTCAGCCTCACCGTCCGGCTTGGCGGGCTCAGACGTTTTGGCGGGCTCAGACGTTTTGGCCGGCTCGGCCGGCGGCGTGGCGCGGCGCCGACGCCGGAAACCACACCGTCCGTACTGCCCCCGCTGACCGGCCTGACCGCCGTGTTCGCCCAGCTGGTTGGGCTGATCTTCCTGCTCACCGCCGTCGGCCTGGCGCTGCGCGCGTGGTCCCGGGGCCTGGTCAGCTGGGCCACCTGGAACCAGGACCACGACACGATCCTGCACGCCGTGCTGACCGCGTACATCATGCGCAGCGGCAAGGGCGCGCCGTGGCAGATCATGCCGGCGGACGTGCTCACCGGCGAGGGCACGGTCTACTACCCGGACGGTTTCCACCTGGTCGCGGCGACCATCGGCGACGTGTTCGGCGACCCCGTCGTGGGCATGAACGCCGCCGCCGCGATGATCCTCGGCGCGGCCTGGGTGTGTTGTTCCGGCGCGCTGGCCGCCGCCGTGGTGCGCCGGCTCACCGACGACGTCGCCTGGCTGACCCTGGCCGCCGGCATGGCCGCCGTGATCGCCTCCGGGCTGTACCGGCCGGCCTACCAGCTGGCCCGGGACAACGGCCTGCTGCCCAACGCGTCGGCCCTGGTGCTGGTCCCCGGGGTGGTCGCGGCGCTGCTGCTGGTCCGGCCGCGCGCGTTCCGCACCGCGGTGGGGGTGGGGCTGGCGTGCGCCGGGGTGGTCACCGTGCATCCCAGCTCGGGGCTTTCCGTCGGGCTGACCGTGCTGGTGTTCTGGCTGGGCATGTTGTTCTTCCGGGAAGGCCGGCAGACGCTGCGGGCGCAACTGTCGGTGCTCGCGGTTACCTTGCTGAGTGCGGCGGTGATCGCCGCGCCGGTGCTGCGCGGGGCGCTCGCGGTCAGCGGGCGGATCGGGGCGTTCCCACCGGACAGTGCGCACGTGTCGGTGCTCCGGTCGCTGCGCAACTCGGTGCCGCTGATCTACGGGGGGATGTTCGACGACCGGTTCATGATCCAGATGTGGCCGACGCTGCTGCTCGGCCTGGGGTTGGTCACCGCGCTAGTGCTGCGCCGCGCGCTGCCGCTGGTGCTGACCTGGGCGGTGTGGCTGACCATCGTGGCGCTCTCGTTCCGCGACCCGAACGGGGTCACCGCGCCCATCCTGGGCTTCTTCTACAACAGCGCCGGCCGGGTGCGCAGCCACATCGCGATGCTCGCCCCCTCACTGGCCACGCTCGGGGCGATCGGCCTGGTGTGCGCCCTGCTGGCGGTGGGCGGCCGGGTGGCGCGGCGGGTGGACGAGCGCTGGGAGGTCCGGCTCAACCCGCTCTCGCTGGACGACACCGCCCGGTCGGTCGGCACCGTGCGGCGTCCAGGCCCGGTGTGGACGCGCGGGCTCACGGCGGTGTGTGCGGTCCTGCTGGTCACGCTGGGCGGGATCGGCTACGTGGCGACCGTCTCCCGGGGTTACCTGCTGACCGCCGCGCAGGCGTTGTCCCAGCGCTGGTCCAACCCGCAGCTCTACCGGGTGGACTCGGACGACGCGGCGGCCGCCGAATGGCTGCGCCGGCACATCCAGCCCGGCCAACGGATCATGAACAGCCCGAACGACGGGTCCACCTACCTGTACGTGCGGGACAACCTGCCCATCGTGGAGATCAGCACGCTGGGCGTGCCGGACTCGCCGTACACGTACCAGCTGATGAAGAACTTCCGGTACCTGGCCACCGACCCGGAGGTCCGCCGCCGCATCCTGGACATGCACATCGCCTGGGTGTACGTGGACCAGCGGGCGCCGATCATCGGCGCGGACGGCGCGCCGGACGACTGGACCGGCGGCGGCCTGATGACCACGGTCTCCGGCCTGGAACGGCTGGACCGGGTGCCCGGGCTGATCCTGGCCCACATCAGCGGCGAGGTGCACATCTACAAGGTGGACCGGGACGTCGTCCAATGGCTCGAGGACAACGCCTGACACAGTCCCGCCGACCGGCGGCCGGCCGGCGACCACTACCCTCGGCGGGCGTGACGGGTCGTGACTTTGATCTTGTAGTGGTGGGTTCCGGCTTCTTCGGGCTGACCGTGGCCGAACGGGCCGCGAACGAGCTGGGCAAGCGCGTGCTCATCCTGGAGCGGCGCAACCACATCGGCGGCAACGCCTACTCCGAGGCCGAGCCGGAGACCGGCATCGAGGTGCACCGCTACGGCGCGCACCTGTTCCACACCAGCAACAAGCGGGTGTGGGAGTACGTGAACCGGTTCACCAGCTTCACCAACTACCAGCACCGGGTGTTCGCCCGGGTGGCCGACCAGGTCTACGCGTTCCCGATGAACCTGGCCCTGATCAACAGCTTCTTCGGCCGCTCGCACACCCCGGACGAGGCCCGCGCGCTGATTGCCTCCCAGGCCGCCGAGTTCGACACGGCCGCCGCGAAGAACCTGGAGGAGAAGGCGATCTCGCTGATCGGCCGCCCGCTGTACGAGGCGTTCGTGAAGGGGTACACCGCCAAGCAGTGGCAGACCGACCCGACCGAGCTGGACCCGTCCATCATCACCCGGCTCCCGGTCCGCTACACCTTCAACAACCGGTACTTCAACGACTCGTTCGAGGGCCTGCCCACCGACGGCTACACCGCCTGGCTGGAGCGGATGGCCGAGACCCCGGGCGTCACCGTGAAGCTGGACACCGACTACTTCGCCGTCCGCGACCAGCTCCCCGACGTGCCGACCGTGTACACCGGCCCGCTGGACCGCTACTTCGACTACCGCGAGGGCGAGCTGGGCTGGCGCACGCTGGACTTCGAGCAGGAGGTGCTCACCGGCACCGGTGACTTCCAGGGCACCTCGGTCATGAACTACAACGACATCGACGTGCCGTACACCCGGATCCACGAGTTCCGGCACTTCCACCCCGAACGCGCCGAGTACCCGGGCGACAAGACGGTGATCGTGCGCGAGTTCTCCCGGTTCGCCGAGAGCGGCGACGAGCCGTACTACCCGATCAACACCGCCGGCGACCGGACCAAGCTGGAGCGCTACCGCGAGCTGGCCCGCAAGGAGACGGTGAACCGGAAGGTGCTGTTCGGCGGCCGGCTGGGCACCTACAAGTACCTGGACATGCACATGGCCATCGGCTCCGCGCTGACCATGTTCGAGAACCGCCTGGCCCCGCACCTCACCGACGGCACCCCGCTGTCCGGCGAGGACGACTGAGGCTCAAGTACCTGAAGTACTTGACGTACTCGCATCTCAGGCAGAGACTGATGACATGCCAACGCTCAACTCCTACACCGAGGCCCGCGCGCACCTGAAAGACCTGTTGGACGCGGCCGAGCGCGGCCGGGTGGCCACGGTGCGTCGGGACTCGGCCCGTACCGCGATGGTGGACGTCGAGCGACTGCGCTACTTCCTCGCCTCACTGCTGCCGTCCAGGGCCGAGGTGGTCGCGGAGGACGGCGGTTGGTCGGCGTTCATCCCGGGCGTGCCGGTCGCGGCCGACGGCGAGACGTTCGACGATGCGGTGGACGAAATGCTGGCCGCGCTGCGCGAGTACGCCGAGGACTGGCAGGACCACCTGCTGGACGCCCCGAACCACCGGGACAACTGGGGGCTGGTGCAGCTGATCGAGCTGTCCGACGACCGCCAGCTGCGCAACTGGATCATCGGGGCCCCCGCCCGGTGAACTGGCCGGCGCCGACCCGGAAAGATCACGACACGTTCTGCCGGGCCGAAGGTTGGCGGCGGGTGCGTGACGCCCGGGGCCGCACCGGTACGCACCACCTGACCTACGAGCTGGCGCTACCGGACGGCCGCGTGCTCCGCACCGGGGTCTCCCACCCACCGAACCGCACCGGCTACGGCGCCAAGCTGTGGAAGCACATCCTGCGCGACCAGCTCGGCGTGGACGAGGCGACGTTCTGGGCGTGTGTCCAGGACGGCGTCGCCCCGGATCGAGGGGCGCCGAAGGCACCGCCGCACGCGCTGCCCGCCGAACTCGTCCACCTGTTGCTCACCCGGGTGGGACTCACCGAGGCCGAGGTCGCCGGCATGAGCCGCGCGGAGGCCGCCGATCGCCTGCACCGCCACTGGACCGAGGGCGCCGAAGGCTGACGGGCCGGGGTGCGACCTCGGTTGTTGCCCTGGGTGCGGCAGGATCTGTCAGGTGATCAGTGGCAGGCTTCTCGTGGTCGCGGCGGTGGTGGGCGTGGCCCTGACCGCGTGCACCTCCTCCTCCCAGCAGACCGGCCCCGCGATGCGCCCGGAGGCCGTCGGCGACGGCGGCGCGGTGGCCAGCATCGACCCGTACGCCAGTGCGATCGGCCTGGAGGTGCTGCGCTCCGGCGGGAACGCGGTGGACGCGGCCGTGGCCACCGCCGCCGCACTGGGCGTCACCGAGCCGTACTCGACCGGCATAGGCGGCGGCGGGTTCTTCGTCTACTACGACGCGGCCAGCGGCAAGGTCTCCACCCTGGACGGCCGGGAGACCGCGCCGGCCGCCGCCGACGCGAACCACTTCACCGAGAACGGCCAGGCCATCAACGCCGACGAGGCGATGTCCAGCGGGCTGGCCGTCGGCGTCCCCGGCACCCCGGCCACCTGGGACGAAGCCGCCCGCCGCTGGGGCACCCGCCCGCTGGCCGAGCTACTGAAGCCCGCCGCCGAGCTGGCGCGCAACGGGTTCGTGGTCGACCAGGCCTTCCGCGCCCAGACCGAGGAGAACGCGAAGCGGTTCGCCCGGTTCCCGGCCACCGCCCAGCTCTACCTGCCCGGCGGGCAGCCCCCGGACGTGGGCACCACCCTGCGCAACCCCGACCTGGCGGCCACCTACGACCGGCTCGGCGCCAAAGGCGTCGGGGCGATCTACCGCGGCGCGATCGGCGCGGACATCGTCGCCGCCGCCAACGCGCCCCGGACCGAGCCGGGCCAGGGCGTCCGCCCGGGCAAGCTGGCGCCCGCCGACCTGGCCGGCTACCAGGTCATACCCCGGGACCCGACCCACACCACGTACCGGGGCCTGGACGTCTACGGCATGGGCGCCCCGTCCTCCGGCGGCATCGGCGTGGCCGAGGCGCTGAACATCCTGGAGCGCACCACCCCACGCGGCCGGTCGACCGACCTGTTGCACCGCTACCTGGAAGCCACCCGCCTGGCGTTCGCCGACCGCAACCGGTGGGTGGGCGACCCGGCCGCGAACGAGGTGCCCACGGCGGCGCTGCTCTCCAAGCAGTTCGCCGACTCCCGGGCCTGCCTGATCGACCCGGCCCACGCCGCGCGCAGCCCCATCGGCGCCGGTGACCCCCACGCACCGGCCTCCTGTGTCGCCCCGGTGACCGTCGCCCCGGCCCCGGGCGCGACGGAGGGCCGGAACACCGCGCACCTGACCGTGGCCGACGCCAAGGGCAACGTGGTCGCCTACACGCTGACCATCGGGAAGATCGGCGGCAGCGGCATGGTCGTGCCCGGCCGGGGCTTCTTCCTGACCACCGTGCTCACCGACTTCGGCTTCACCCCGGCCATCCCCGGTGACCCGAACCTGCCCGGCCCGGGCAACCGCCCGCGCAGCTCCATGTCCCCGACGATCGTGCTGGACCGGGGCCAACCGCTGCTCGCCGTCGGCTCGTCCGGGGGCACCACGATCCTGAGCACCATCACCCAGACCCTGGTCAACCGCCTCGACCTGGGCATGTCACTGGTGGACGCCATCGCCGCACCCCGCGCGTCCCAGCGCAACGAGCCGAAGACCGAGGCCGAGCCGGCCTTCCTGGCGGCCCAACCCGAACGCGACGAGCTGGCGGCCCGGGGCCACGAGTTCACCGAGGTCGAGGAGTTCGGCTCGGCCACCGGCGTGGAACGGCGCCCGGACGGGCGCTGGGTGGCCGCCGCCGAGACGGCCCGCCGCGGCGGCGGCTCGGCCATGGCCATCGACCGGTAGCCGGTTCGACCCGTGGTCAGTTCGGGTTGAACTGGTAGCGGTTGTCGTTGTTGCGGTTGGGGTCGTACGGGATGGCGCTCGGCATGTTGTAGGGCGTCAGGCCGTCGGTCACGCAGTTGCGGCCGTCCGCGTCCAGCCGGTAGCCGTCCGGGCACTGCGGGCCGTGCGCCGGAACGGGTTTCTCCGCCGCGACGGCGGCCCCGGTCAGGCCGAGCAGGCACGCCAGGGCCAACCCGGTCGCCACGGCGGGTGACAGCGGTCGCGACATGGTTCTCCCCGATCTGAGCTGCTGAAACCCGCCGAATGACTGAGTGGACCAAGTACAGCAGAACGGCCCTGCGGCCCGTGGGGCTTTGGCAAAATCGGTTGACGCGCCCAGGGGGTGGGCGCCGGGTACCGCGGCGTGACCACTACTCTCGGGGGGCGTGCGCGGTCAGTTAATGATCTTGCGCCGCCGACTCCCCCGCAGCGTTTAAGGACTGAGATGACCGACCTGGCCGAGCACACCGCCACGCCGAACGGTTCCGGCACATCCGGCGGCACCGGGCGCAAGCGACGCACCCCGACCAAGACCGAGCCGAAGGCGGTCGCCCGAGGCATCGAGTGGGACGGCCCCGGCGCGCTGCTGCAGCGGGTGATCCTGCCGCGCACCGGCGACCCGCTGGACCTGCGTGCGCTCTACCTGGACGAGGACGAGGGCAACCGCAAGCGCGCCGCCGCCGACGGCCGCACCACGCTGCGCGTCCCGGCGCAGTCGGAGATCTCCTTCGCCACCTACTTCAACGCCTTCCCGGCCAGCTACTGGCGGCGCTGGACCAGCCTGGAGGGGGTGCAGCTGCGGCTGGCCACCGAGGGCGAGTGCCGGGTGGACATCTACCGCTCCAAGGCGGACGGCACGCAGATCCACGTCACCGGCGGCGTGCTCGGCGGCGACACGGAGAGCGTCCAGCAGGCCGTTTACGACCTGGACCTGGGGCCGTTCGAGGACGGCGGCTGGTACTGGTTCGACCTGACCAGCCACGACGAGCCGGTCACGCTGCACGAGGCCAGCTGGTACGCCCCGGTGAACGCGCCCGGCCGGGCCAAGGTGGCCATCGGCATCACCACCTTCAACCGCCCGACCGACTGCGTCGGCGCACTGGCCGCGCTGGGCGAGGACCAGAAGGTGCTGGACGTCCTCGGCGCGGTCACCGTGGCCGACCAGGGCAACCGGAAGATCCGTGACGAGGCCGGTTTCGAGGCGGCGGCGGCCGTGCTGGGCGACCGGCTGAACGTGGTGGACCAGCCCAACCTGGGCGGTTCCGGCGGCTTCTCCCGGGGCATGCACGAGGCGCTCACCAACACCGACTGCGACCAGATCCTGCTGATGGACGACGACATCGTCATCGAGCCGGACTCGGTGCTGCGCGCGGTGGCGTTCTCCCGGTTCACCGAGCAGCCCACCCTGGTGGGCGGCCAGATGCTGAACCTGCAGGCCCGCAGCCACCTGCACACCATGGGCGAGGTCGTCGACCGGTACAAGTTCAAGTGGGGCCCGGCGCCGCACGTGGAGCACGACCACGACTTCGCCAAGTACCCGCTGCGGCACGCCACCAAGTCCAAGGACCTGCACCGGCGGATCGACGTGGACTACAACGGCTGGTGGATGTGCCTGATCCCCCGGACGGTGGCCGAGAAGCTGGGCCTGCCGCTGCCGCTGTTCATCAAGTGGGACGACACCGAGTACGGCCTGCGCGCCGGTCGCGCCGGGTTCCCCACGGCGACCCTGCCCGGCGTGGCCATCTGGCACATGCCCTGGTCGGACAAGGACGACGCGACCGACTGGCAGGCCTACTTCCACCTGCGCAACCGGCTGGTGGTGGCCGCGCTGCACAGCCCGTACCGGCGCGGCGGCGCGCTGCTGATGGACAGCATGAAGAACACGCTCAAGCACCTGATGTCGCTGGAGTACTCCACGGTGGCGCTGCAGGAGCTGGCCATGCACGACTTCTGTGAAGGTCCGATGGCGCTGTTCGACGCGCTGCCCACCGCGCTCGGCGAGGTGCGCAAGAAGCGGGCCGAGTTCGACGACGGCCGGGTCCTGTCCAGCGCCAAGGAACTGCCGCTGCCGTCCATGGACCGGGTGCGCGCGTCGCGCTTCCTGAAGCCGCCGACGAACCCGATCACCATCGGCGCGACCCTGATCTCCGGACTTATCCACAACATCATGCCGGCGCAGGAGGAGCACCACCGCCGCCCGCAGCTGAACGTGGCCGCGCAGGACGCCCGCTGGTTCCTGATGGCCCGGCTGGACGGCGCCACGGTGGGTACCGCCGACGGGCGCGGGGTGGCCTACCGCAAGCGGGACCCGAAGGTGTTCTGGTCGCTGCTGCGCACCGCGGTCGGCAACCACATCCGGCTGGCCCGGGCCTTCCCCCGCATGCGCCGCACCTACCGCAACTCGCTGCCCGAGCTGACCGGCTCGCGGTACTGGGTCCGCGCCTACCACGGCTGATCGACCGGCTGAACCTTGGCTCCCGAACCCCACGCCAGCACGCACGACCGTCTTGCCGCGCCCGGGCCGGCCCCGGGAATCGCCCCGGGACCCGGGCCGACGCCCGAGCGCGGCAAGCTCGGCGTGGAGTTCGCCTCGGCGAGCACCCTGGCCTCCGATCCCAGCGAGGTCCGGCCGCTCACCGGGCTGCGCCTGTTCGCCGCCGCGTGGGTGGTGGTCTTCCACTTCCAGTTCACCCCGGGGGACTGGGTGGACCGGCTGCTCGGCGAGCGGTCCCCGGTCTTTGCGGTGGTGACCACCGGCGCGCTCGGGGTGGACCTGTTCTACGTGCTGTCCGGTTTCGTCATCGCCTTCACCTATCTCGGGAAGGTCGGGCCCCGGTTCTCTCCCGGAGTGTCCTGGCGGTTCCTGTGGGCCCGGGTCTGCCGGATCTGGCCGGTGTACGCGCTGGTCACCACGGCTTTCGGGGCCTACCTGCTGGTGGTGAAGCTGCGCCTGGGCGACCCCTCGCCGGCCTACCAGAACGTGCAGCCGGATCTGTCGCTCGGTTCCTGGCTGCACCAGATGACCATGACCCAGCTGTGGTTCCACCCCTGGCACGACGGGGTTTCCTGGGTGGGCCCGGCCTGGTCGATCAGCGCGGAATGGCTGGCCTACGTGCTGTTCCCGCTGACCGCGTTGGTGTTCTACCGGATGCGGCACTGGCCCCGGCCGGTCCTCGGGGTGCTGGCGGTGGCGCTGATGGCGCCGGTGGCGGTGAAGTGCCTGAACACCGGCAGCCCGTACTTCGCGTTCTCCTGGGCGGCGCGGATCCTGACCGGGTTCACCGCCGGGGTGCTGGTCTACCTGATCGTCCGAGAGATCCCGCGCACCGCGCGGGTGCGCTCGGCCGCGTCCCGGCTGACCTGGGTGACGCTGGGGCTGATCCTGGCCGGGCTGTACTACGGCGAGTCGCTGGGCGCCGCGCCGGACGGCAGCTCCGAGCAGGGCGGCATCGTGCTGCTGCTGTTCCCGGTGCTGGTGGGCGCGCTGGCGCTGGCCGACCGGGGGCCGGCGCGGCTGCTGGCCACCGGCTGGGCGGTGCACGGCGGGCGGATCTCGTACAGCCTGTACCTGGTGCACGTGCCGCTGTTCGAGCTGTGGTGGACGGTGATGGAGCGCTTCCCCGCGTTCCGCGCCAACTCTGCGCTGTCGGTGGTGCTCACCCCGGTGGTGTTCCTGGCCAGCTTCGTGCTCGCCCACCTGCTGTTCCGGCTGGTCGAGGAGCCGGCCCGCCGCACGATGCGCCGGGTTACCAGCGGTCGACGTGCAAAATCTGCTCCAGGGGTTGGCGCGGGGCCGGCCTGAACGTCTCGCCGGTGAAGTACGCGGTGGGCAGCAGCACCCCCTGGTGCACGGTGTCCGGCATGCCCAGCAGCTCGCGGATCTCCCGCTCGTAGTTCAGGTGCAGCGTGGTCCACGCGCTGCCCAGCCCGCGGGCCCGCGCGGCCAGCATGTAACTCCACGCGGCCGGCAGGATGGACCCCCACATTCCGGCCTGGTTGGCGGTGCCCAGGTCCGCCTTGCCCGCGTCGATGCACGGGATGACCAACACCGGCACCTGGCCCATCCGCTCCGCCAGGTAGGACGCGCTGTCCCCGACCCGGGTCTGCACCCGGGCGCGGGCCTGGTCGTCGGCGAACAGGTTGCCCGCGTAGTACTTCGACTCCACGTAGGCCTGCCACGCCCGCCGGTAGTAGTCGCCGATCGCCGCCCGCTGGTCGGCGTCGGTGACCACCACGAAGTGCCAGTTCTGCGCGTTGGACGCGCTCGGCGACTGCAGCGCGATCTCCAGGCACTCCTTGACCAGTTCCAGCGGCACCGGCCGGTCCAGGTCCAGCCGCTTGCGCACCGACCGCGTGGTGGTGAGCAGCTCGTCCGGCCCCAACTCAAGCGTCGTCATACCGGGAGATCCTGCCAGCACCCAGCGGTACGGGCGCGCCGAGCCATTACATGATCACCGTCTCCGGCGGTCGCTTCCGGGTGGCTTACCCGGCCCGTGCCGCGGGCCATCGGTGCGCATCGGCCAATGCGGGCGGCGGCTGGTTACCCGCGACCTTCGGGCCGGACGTTGGCGCCGGACCCGCCCTCAGCACGTCAGCGGCGAGACGCGGCGTCCCGCTCGGCGAGCTCCCTGAGCATCCGGTTGTACGCGGCGAGCGCGGCATCCTCGGGATCCTCGGCATCGCCGGCCGACGACACGTCGGCGCGACCCGGCGCGACGTTGGGGCGACCCGGCGCGACACCGTTCTCCACCTGCTCGGCCGGCTTCTCCACAGGCTCGGCCGGCTTCTCCACAGGCTCGGCCGGCTTCTCCACAGAACCGGCGGTTTTTCCCACAGCGTCGGCGGCTGGGTCCACAGCCGTGCCGGAGTTGTTCACAGGGGCGGCGGGTTTTCCCACCGGGCCGGAGGCGTTGTCCACAGAGTGGGCCGCGTCTTCCACAGAGCTGGCGAGGTTTTCCACCGGGCTCTCCACAGCGACCGAGGGCGCCGCCGCTTCGGCCTCCAGGTCGTCCAGCCGGCGGGACTCCAGGAGCAGCATGCGCCACCAGCCGACCACGAAGCAGACCGCGAACAGCGGCCACTGCAGCGCGTAGCCCCAGTTCTGCACCGAACCGGTCGTCTCCGCGCGGAACCACTGCCAGTCGCCCAACCACAGGCAGGTCAGGACGGCGACCACCGTGACAAGGTGACCGAACATCCAACTCGGCCTGAAGATGAACCGGCGCACCAGGCCAGGGTAACGCCAGGTAGCGTGCGGCTCCGTGACGGGCAGGCTGCGCCAATGGTTCAACCCATCCTCTCCCGCCCGGCCGGAGCCCACCGCCGAGGAACGACGCCTCGGCATCGTCGAGGTGTGGCTGGTCTTCGGCATCACACTCGGCATGTCCGCGCTGCGCAGCGCACTGTCACTGGTGCAGTCGGCGCTGCGGCCCGGTCCGCTCTCCGACCAGAGCGTGGCGCTGAACGCCCCGGCGGCGGTGAACCAGTACATCGACATGGCGCTGCAGCTGACCTACGCGCTGCAGCTGTTCGGCTGGGGCGCGCTGGGCTGGTACCTGCTGGTCCGGGCCGGTTTCACGCTGCGCGACATCGGCCTGGACCTGGGCCAGCCGGCGCGGGACGCGTTGCGGGCGGTCGGCCTGGCTGCGCTGATCGGGATCCCCGGGCTGGCCCTGTACCTGGTCAGCCGGCACCTCGGGGTGAACCTGACGGTCCGGCCGAGCACGCTCACCGAGACCTGGTGGCGCACCCCGGTGCTGGTCATCTCGGCGATCGGCAACGCATGGGCGGAGGAGGTGCTGCTCACCGGTTACCTGGTGCACCGGCTGCGCCGGCTGGGCTGGTCGGAGAACGCCTCGGCCGGGGTGTCCGCGCTGGTCCGCGGCTGCTATCACCTGTACCAGGGAGTGGGCGGCGCGGTCGGCAACCTGGTGATGGGCCTGGTGTTCGCCCGCTTCTGGCAGCGGACCGGGCGGCTCTGGGCACTGGTCATGGCGCACGCGCTGCTGGACATCGTGGCCTTCGTCGGTTACTCCCTGCTGGCCGGCCACGTCTCCTGGCTGCCCTGAGTTCCACGCTATGGCTCTGCGTGGAAAACTGCCACATGGGCAAACGTGACCAGCAGAGCAAGGGCGAAA
>NZ_BAABJP010000042.1:0-16351 GCF_039543365.1 Actinospineispora eucalypti | reverse complement strand
CGCTGGCCGGCAGCTGAGAGCTACTAACCGAACCGCCGGAAACACCGATCACGGGATAGACCCGTGCCAACGGGCGCAGAAGGAGCGCGGCGCCGTCACCGCCGTAAGCGGCGACCTCGCCGTCGGTGTCCGTGTCGAGGCCCTTGGGGTTGTCAGTAGCAATGAGGGGGCGTCTGGTGTTCGCCAGGGTTTGTGCTTGGAGGATCTCTGTGGAGTTGCCCGAGGCAAGCGCATCATCAACGTCGACCATCGCGCCCAGTTCTTGAGCTAGTCGCTGAACAGGACCGCGGGGATCTTCGGTTGCCAACGGAGGGGCATCCGTTCGGCTGCTTGGCAGATGACTTCGACCTCGCCGAGTCCGTGGTGGGCGAGGCCCTCCCGCACCAGTCGGGCCATGTCTTCGGTGGGCACCCGCCACTGCAGCCGCACGCCCGCGTTGCGCGCCACGAGCAGTTGTTCCCGGGCCTGTGCCACCTTTTCCAGGGCGATCTCGGAGCTGCTGAGCCCGCGCATGGATCGGCCGACCGATCCCCAGTAGCTCCAGTTCTTCGTGTCGATCAGGCGGCCGTCGATGAAGTTCTCGAACTGGACACCGTTGACCCGGTATCCCCAGCCCGGGGGTGTGCCCGCGGCGGTGAGTTGGTACCAGGCGTCCTCGGGGCGCATGTTGGCGCCGGCTTCCCAGTCGGGCACCCACCGGCCCGGTCCCCCTCGCGCCGGTTGGATGCCTTTCCAACGCCACGGTGCTTCCCGCAGCTTGGCGGCGCCGACCGATCCGGGCAACTCCTCGGTCGCCGTGCTGGCCCTGGCGGCCGCGGAGGCCAGCGGCCCGGCCAGGCCGTAGATGGTCCATGCGAGGGAGATCTCGTCGAACGCCCGTTTCGACTGTTCGATGACGGCGAGGAGATTCTCGTTGGCCAGGCGTGCGAGGACCGCGGTCTTGGCCTCGTGCATTCGCGGAGTCGACTTCCTGGTGAACCATCTCGGGTATCGGAGACAGCCGGGTCCGTACACCGGCAGGTCGTCCGCGTAATCCGAGGGGTAGATGTCGTCCGCGTAGACCACGAGACTGCGGTGGGGCGGATACTTGGCGTAGGTGAACCTGATCTGCAGGGTGGAGAGGGGCGGGTTCCGTTCGGGGTCTGGGCGGCTACTGTCGGGTTCGATCACGTAGGACGTGAACGAGTCGACGTGCAGATCCGCGGGTTTCGCCGAGAAGCTCTCGAGCGCGCGCAGCACCCGGCACATTCCGTCGGTGTCGTCGATGACGTCCTTGGACTGGTTGAAATCCGTGAGCAGCGCCATGACGAGGTGTTGCCCCATCGGGTCGACCGACCACAGTTGGTCGATCATGTCGTAGAGCAGTACGTCCGGTTGCCCGATGAGCAGCAGCCAGGCCGCCGCCAGGTTGTGGTCCTCGTCGACGAGTTTGTAGAGCGCCCCGACAAGCACGCGTACCGAGTCGACGTCCGACGACAGGCGCATGCCGGGGCGGACCAGCAGGGTCAGCGGCTCCTCGTAGTCCAGGGTGAACGGATCGGGGCCGTCGAGATCGACCGTGAACCTCAGCCCGGTCTTGACCATGCCCCGCTGGAAGGTCCACCGCTTGTTCCTGCGGTCGACGGTGAGCAGGTAGGCGCCCTCGTCGAGGTCCGTCGAGACGTATCCACGTAGCGGCGGGCCGTGCCGTGACAGGAGCGCCACGCGCTCTTCGTAGAGGTCGATCTCGAGCCGGTAGATTCCGCTCCGGCCGGCCACGTCCACGTCGGACGACGCGGCCCGCGGATGCCGCCCGGCGGCCGTTTCGGTTTGCGGCACCGCGGTCTCCGGGCTGACCGGCGGTGGCGGAACCGGGCTGGTGGGCGGCGGTGGCGGGACCGGGCCGCTCGGCGGCGGGACGGCCGCGGGTGGGGTGGCGGTCTGGGCGGGGATGGGCCGCGGTATCGGTGGAATCGGCCGGATCGGACTGTTTCGGCCGCTCATGACCGTCGCGGCCGATCAAGGCGAAATGCCGCTTCCCCCGCTGGGCCCGCAATAGGCTGATCCGAATCACATAACGGCGGGACGCTATTCCACACGCCGGCAACCTCGGCCCTCTTGTCACGAGACCCGGACGATTCTGACAGCGTGCGGCGGCCCGGTCAACCGTCTCATTCGCCGGTCCGTCGAGGCTTCCGCGGATCGCGGACTTCCCCGGTGCCGTTGACGGAGCGACCCCTGTTGGCTAACCTGTAGCCCGCTGAACAGGCGTTTCGTTCGGCGGTACGGTTACGATGCCGCCTCTTTTTCGTATCAATTGTTGTGTTGGGGATTGCGAATTCGGCTACCGATAACCTGAGTGCGATCCGAGCTGTGAGGCGTGAATGGGTATCGGTTATCTCGACACGGGTCACTTTCATCTGACTGTCTCGTTCCGCCATTTGGCCGACGCCGGCCGAGTTGAAGAATGGCGTGCCTCGTTCCAGCAGGCCTCGCGGCTACTGTTCGATGCGACGAACGGGTGTCACCAGTTCGGCGAGATCCGGGTCTGCAACGGCTCGGCCGGAGCGCACGACGCCGACGCCTGGTTGCGGGAGGAGGACGGCCGGTCCAACTCGCCGCTGCTCGGCCTGGGCCAGGCCGGCGCGCACATGGTTCTCTACGGTGACGAGCGGTTCAAGCCGTTCGTGATCCTGCGGCATTTCGCGCAGTACGCCTACGGCGTCTGCGACGAGTTCGTGGGTCCCGGCGACGTGCCAGCCTGGTGCGTCGAGGACGCCACAAGCGACGCGTGCGTCATGGAGGCCGCCTGGACCGATGGCGACCGGTTCGGCGCCGACGGCACCGGCGGTCCGCTCGTGCCTGGTCGGGTCAGGCGCTTCTGCACAAGAGAGAACCACGACCCCGACGGCGACACCCTGCAGCAGAGCGTTCACGGCATGTCCTGCTGGGAGACGATGGTCGCCGCCTTCCCCGAGCTCGCCGCGCCCGCCGCCGGGGCCACCTTCTCCGGCATCGACTGGGTCACGCAGACCTCCGACCCGCGCCTGGTCATCGTGCTGGACCGCTCGGGGAGCATGGCCGATGACGGCAAGCTCAACGAGGCGAAGATCGGCGCGCATTTCATGATCGACGCCGCGAGGGCCGGCGAACAACTGGGCGTGGTGTCCTTCGCCGACCGCGCGAACCTCGATTCGCCCGTCGTTGCGATGGAGGACGCGGGGCACAAGACCCAGGCCCACGACGAGGTCAACGCGGTTTCGGCGGGCGGGAACACCGCGATCGGTGACGGGTTACGGGCGGCGCTCGACGCGCTGAGATCCGCGGGTGCGAACGCGCCGACCAGAACGGCGGTCCTGGTCACCGACGGCATCCACAACACCGGGGAGGACCCGGAAACGGTCCTGCCCGACCTGATCGCGGCGCGGGTCCGGGTCTACACGATCGGCGTCGGGATCTCGGTGGGAACCGCGCTGTTGCAGCGCATCGCGGACGCGACCGGCGGCGAGTTCGCCCGCATCGCCACCACCCAGCCCGGCAACAAGCAGGCCGAGGAGATCCGCCACGAGCTCGAACGCGTCTTCGGCCTGGTACGCAACAACGGCGGGATCGTCGCGGCCCAACCCCTGCCGTTCCTCGAGGGCACGCAGCGGGTCACCCGCACCGTGGAGGTCGAGTCCGGCAGCGAGGCCGTCACCTTCCTGGTCAGCTGGAACGCCCCCGGAGCCTCGCTCGAGCTCACCCTGCACGCACCGAACGGCGAGACCATCGCCGTCGGTGCGCTGCCTGACGGGGTGCACGAGATCCGGGGGGACTACCCGTACGCGGCGTTCGCGGTCGACAGCCCGGTCGAGGGGCCGTGGGAGATCGAGGTCACCGCCCTCGACGACGCGGCGGAACTCGACGCCCGGCTCCTGGTGTTCAGCGAGCACCCGCGCATCGACGGCGGCCTGACCGTGAAGCGCGGCACCTACCAACCCGGAGACGAAGTCCCGGTGTTCCTGCGGACGTACTACGACCGCCCGGTCACCAACCTCCGGGTGCGCGGCGTCGCGCGTCTTCCCGACGGCGGCCGGGCCCCGTTGCGGTTCGTCGACGACGGCGACCCGTCGGGCGCCGACGTGTTGGTCGCCGACGGCCGGTACAGCGCGCGTCTCGACGACACGCACAACGCCCCCGGAACCTACGTATTCGACGTCACGGTCGAAAGCACGGACAGCAGTGCCGTAGTCGCCGGAGGCGAGCCGGTATCCGAGGCCGAGCACTTCGAGGCCGGTCCGGTACCCGCATTCCGGCGACGACTGACCACCGCGGTGGTCGTTGGCGATGAACCCTTCGAAGGCGGACCGGACTGAACACGGGGGATGCATGACCGACTGCACCGGCTTCAAAGGGAAACTGCCCTACGCCAGCGAGATCTTCGGCGTCTACCAGCCGCTGATCGGCTGGAAGTCCCGGCGCAAACTCGTCCGGGTCGGCAACGACATCGACGGCATCACCATCCCGATGGACGCCTACGTGCCGGACGTCGACGTGCGGTTCGACGGCAGCGCGGCCAGCTTGGGGCACGTCTCGCCGGCCCGGCACGCCGGTGAGCGACCGAGGTCGCAGAACGACAGTCTGTTCTTCGCCTCCGTCGGCGACAGCCTCAAGCGGCTGGCCCGGGCACCACGGAACGCGCAGGAGTGGCAGCGGGTTTTCACGAACGTCGGAGGAGCTGGCGAGGCGCCTTCGCTGGAGGACTCGTTTAAGTTCCGCCTGGAGAAAGACGTGTTCCCCCAGTGGCGCGATCTGACCCGCGCGAGGATGGAAGTCGCGGCCAGCGCGGTGCAGAAACTCCCCGGCGAAGACGATGCGCAGTACCAGAAGCGACAGGACGTAGCGCGGGAAGCCACCAAGGCCGCGGCCATCGCCGACCTCGAGCGCGAGTCGGTGATCGCGCAGATCCTGAACGACCTGTACACGGTGGGCGATCTGGCAACGCTCAACCGCCTGTTCTACCCACCCTCCTCGGCCGTACCGACCGACGAAGCGGTCCGGACGCTGCTGACCAAGGCCCGGCAGGCGTACGACGACCCGTTCGTCCTGTTCCGCCCCACGAACGATCTGGCCGATGTGAGCCTCTCACCGATCGGAATCGTGCACCTGTTCCGCCAGTACTTCTTCGAACTGGACACCTTCCTCGGCACTCCGACCGGCCACATCTGGCTCAGCCCCGGTTCCTCGGTGGAACTGGTCGAGGTCAGCACGCGCAAGGTGACGGTGGAGCGGACGACCTCCACCCTCTACGAGGCCACGTCGGCGGTCGAACGCACCGCGACCGACCAGGACGAGATCAGCGCCGCGGTCAAACAGGACAACCGGGACGACGCGAAGCTGGGGATCAGCTCGACGGTGCACCAGTCCTGGGGCAGCGGCAACGCGACCGCGACGGCGAGCCTGAGCCTCGACCGCACCCAGCAGACCGCGCGCGAGGAGACGCACAAGCGAATGCGACAGCAGACGGAGAAGCTGTCCACACAGATCCGGCAGAACTTCCAGTCGACGTTCAAGACGGTCACCGAGACGACCGACGTGTCCAGCAAGCGCTACGTGCTGCAGAACTCCACCACCCAGCTCATCAACTACGAACTGCGGCGCAAGATGCGCCAGGTGGGCGTGCAGGTACAGGACATCGGCACCTTCCTGTGCTGGGAGACCTTCGTCGACGAGCCCGGGCACGCCCTCGGCCTGGCCGAACTCGTACACATCGCCAAGCCCGCTGACCTGCAGCCGCAGCCCAACCAGAACGAGATCCCCGTTCCACCGCGCATCGTCAAGTCGTTCCAGGTCAACGCCGTGTGGAACTTCGGCGACCGCCGACAACGAAACCACCTGGATCTCGGGTACATCCCCCTCGACACCGTGTCCCTACCCGTACAACCCGAGTCCGGCTACCAACTGGAGAACCCAGGAGCCCGCGTCCCCCTCTCGATCAGCTCCCTGGCCGGGGAGGACTCCGAGGGCCAGCGATACGCATTCGTCGGCCAACTCATCGGCACCAACCAGATCCAGGTGGGCGTCCTCGCGGGAGCCTCCGGCATCAGCTGGGACAAGCGGGTCGACTACGTCCTGGTCGGTGAGCTGGCCTTCGTCCCGACACCGGAGAAGATCGCCGAGATCAACACGGCCAACACCAAGATCCTCGCCGAGAAGGAGGCCGCGTCCCGAGCGCAGCAGCGCGCGGCCGAGGAGGCGTTCCAGAAGGCGGCCAAGGAACGCATCGAGCAGGCCGCCGACATCCGGCCCCGGCCCTTCGAGGAACTACGCGAAGAGGAACGGACAGTCGTCTACCGCCAGCTGATCCGGACACTGATGTCCGACCACTTCTACAACCTGCCCGCAACCGCCGAGGCGGACGAGCTCAGACACGTGCTCTCCGAGCTCATCAACGCCATCTTCGACGTGGACAAGATGCTGTACTTCGTGGCTCCCGAGTGGTGGAAACCCCGCAAGCACTACAGCCAGTACGCCGGTTCGGATCAGCCGTTCGGCGCCTCTTCGGTCGTGGACTGGGCCAATCACGAGACCCGCCAGGACAACTACTACGTCACTCATGACTCGCAGCCCGCGAAACTGGGCAGCTCCCTCGGCTGGCTGCTGCAGCTCGACGGCGACAACCACCGCAACGCCTTCCTGAACGCCCCCTGGGTCAAGGCGGTCATCCCGGTGCGGCCGGGGCGGGAACGCGCGGCCGTCAACTGGCTGCAACAGATGAACGTCGAAGGCATCGACGGGCTGGACAAGTCCTACGCCGCCTCGGCGGCGGAACTGGACGAGATCAGGCACGGCCTGCTGACCGCCGATCCGAACGACCCGGTGGGCGACGTCCCGACCCTCTCCGACGCGATCCGCTTCCTGTGCCTGGAGGTGGCGCGCAAGCACAACGAAGCGTTGCGGGTCCGGAAGTTCCCCAATGACGTCAGCATCCACGACGATGACAAGGTGTCGTCGACACCAGTGGAGAAGGTCTACGAACACGGCTTCTACCCTCTCCAGGGCGGGTTCCGGGTCGATCCACGCAACCCCGACCCAGGCAACCCGGACCCCGACTTCCAGATCTTCGACCAGTGGATGGAAGTCCTGCCAACCGATCAGGTAGTGCCAGTCGAGGTGCGCTACGACCCGGTGACCGGGCGCCTGGTCACTGACCCACCGGCCTGACCCGCGAGCTAGCGAGCGCACTCGACGCTAGCGTCGGCGCGGGAGGGGCTCGGGTGGCGGCCCTGGCGCGTTCCTGCAGATGTGGGGCGAGGCGATTGCCGCCGATCCCGTCCTGATGCCGCTCTACGCGGAACATGACGCCAGCTTCCGTCGGCTCCTCGCCGACAAGGTCCGCGAAGGGATCCGCGACGGCTCGGTGCGAGCAGATGCCGACCCCACCCCCGGCGCGAGTCAAAGCGATCATCGACGAAGCCGAGCGATCCACCCGGCGTGCTCTCAGACCGTGACCCGAACGGCCTTCGGCACGCGCGCCGGGCCGTGGTACTCGATGATCCGGTTGGTCGCGCCCTTGACACCGTGCCGGTGCAGCATCTCCAGGATCACGTCCTTGGCCGACACCCAGTCCGGCAGCTCCCCTGTCAGCTCCACACCCCAGACCTCCGGCATCCGCAAGAACAGCGGCTCATCAGCGATCGCCATGGCCACCTCGAGACCACCCATGCCGATCGCCGGCATGCCCAGCGAACCGGCCGCACAGGTGTGCGAGTCCGACCCGACCATGGTCTTGCCCGGGATGCCGAAGCGCTGCATGTGCGTCGGGTGCGACACCCCGTTGCCCGGCTTGGAGAACCACAACCCGTACCGGCGGGCCGCCGAGCGCAGGAACGCGTGGTCCTCCGCGTTGCGCTCGTCGGCCTGCAGCAGGTTGTGGTCCACGTACTGCACGCTGACCTCGGTGCGGGCCCGGTCCAGGCCCATCGCCTCCAGCTCCTGCATCACCAGGGTCCCGGTGGCGTCCTGGGTCAACGTCTGGTCGATGGCCAGGGCGATCTCCTCCCCCGGCGCCGCGTCGCCGTCGACCAGGTGACCGTCGATCAACTTCCGGGTCAGGTTCGCCGGCATCCCCACTGTCTACCCGCTGCCGCCCGGGACATGCCGCCGGTGAGCATGAGCCGTTCGATTCCGGGTACCTGTGATCGGGAGCACCCACCGACCGAGAAGGAGGCCAGATGAGCAACGCGGAACATCCCGTTCCACCGGGTCCCGGCCCGCTGCCGAAGCCACCCCCGGGCCCCGACCCGGACCCGTCGCCGCCCGGTCCGGTGCCGCCCATGCCCGAGCCGCCTGAACCGTTCCCGCCGAGGCCGGAGCCGCCCTCGCCGGACCGGCCGCCCCCGTTGCCGGGACCCAAACAGGCCCGGCCTTAATGATCGGGCTGTGCGGCGGCGGCTTTCCCGACGTCCGCCGTGCCCTGCGGACGGCACTTCCGGGCATCGAGCAGGTCGAGATTCCCGTCGGTCGTCACGACGGCCACCGACCGCCCCCGGTCGAGGTGCTGGTCCCGCTGGGCGCGACCGTCGACGCCGAGCTGATGGACGCCACGGGGCCACGGCTGATACAGCAGTTCGGCGTCGGCCTGCAAGGGGTCGATCTGGAGGCGGCGCACGCACGGGGCATCCCCGTCGCCTTCGTGCCGGCGACCGGCACAGGCAACGCCGACGCCGTGGCCGAGATCGCCATGCTGCACCTGCTGGCGCTGCTGCGGCGCTACCGCGAGGCCCAGCACAGCGTGGCCGAACGCCGCCTCGGACAACCCATCGGCACCACCCTGGCCGGAAAGACGATCAGCGTGCTGGGCACCGGCGGCATCGGGATCGCCGTGATCGGCCGGCTGAAAGCGTTCGGCGTCCGGCCCCTGGCGATCGGTCGGCGCGCGTTCACCGACTACCCCGCGCTTGCCGACCTGCTCACCGAGGCCGACTACCACTCCACCACCGGACTGAGCGCCGCCCTGGCACGCTCCGGCGCGCTGATCGTGTGCTGCCCGCTCACCGAGCACACCCGAGGGCTGATCGGAGTCGACCAGCTTGCCGCGATGCCGCCCGGCGGCTACCTCGTCAACGTCGGGCGAGGTCCGGTGGTCGATTACCAGGCACTGCTCGCCGCATTGCGCTCCGGGCGGCTGGCCGGAGCCGGACTCGACGTCACCTGGCAGGAGCCGGCCGACCCCGACGACGACCTCCTGCGCCACAACGTCAGCCTGACCCCACACATCGGCGGCGTCACCGTCGAGTCCTACGCCGCGATGGCCGAGACATTCGCCGAGAACGTCCGAGGGCTCCGCACCGGACAACCGCTCGCGCACCTGGTGAGCAGGCCAACAACACCGGAGTAGCCGACCCCGGCGGGTCTGCCCGCAGCCCGCGCTAGCTAGCCGGTTGAGCCGCTCCGGTGGAGGAACGCCCTGGTTCGGGCGTGCTCGGCGACGGTGACGAGCCGGTCGGGTGTTCCTTCCTCAACGATGACACCCTCGTCGAACATGACCAGCCGATCAGCCGCCGAGCGCGCGAACCCCATCTCGTGCGCGACGACGATCATCGTCATCCCGTCCGCCACCAGTTCCTTCATGACCTCCACGACCTCGCCGACCATCTCCGGGTCCAGAGCGCTGGTGTGCGCACCAAAGACCTCGACTAGCACCACGCACCTATCGCGTGACCGACTGGATTCGGCACTCCTCCTTGGGAGTTGTCCCGGATTCGAACCAGTTGCGGCCAGTTGAGCCCGTGACAGGCCTGGACATGTGAACTGCGCCACAAAACACATCATTTCCTGACCCCATTACCCCCAGCCATGCCACCGCGACCTGTTGACCTGCGGGAACAGGTTATTCGCCAGTTAGGCGGAAGGGGTCGCGGGCGGTTGCGCCGGGTTCGGCCGGGTTGGGCGTGGTTGCTCGGGCGTGCCCGCTCCAGAACCGCTCCAGGACGGGCCTCCACCGGCCACCCGGGGACGCCGACGAGCCCCTGCGCGGATCGCGCCGACGCGCGGCGACGCCAAGGCGGCCGCGGGCAGACGCGCCGGTCGCGGCGGCCGTGTCCCAGACGCGCCACGGTCAGGCACCGTGCCCGCGGGGGCGACGTCGGCATCCGCGGCGGCACCCGCAGAGGGAACCGCCGGCACGCCTGATACCAGGACGGCCGGCGCCGCAAGCGTCGGGCCGCTTGCCGTCGACGCTGTCGGCCGAGCGCGCCTGGGACCCGCTGCCCCGGCCCGGCCGGTGCCAGTACCGGGCGTGCCCGGGTCGGCGAGGGCGTCGAGGCGTCGCGCCCACACCGGCGCGTCCACCCGCACCGGGTCCCGCGCGAGCGCTTGGCACGCCTGTTCCCACCGCCACTGCAGGCACGCCAGCACCCGCGCCTCCAGTTCAGGGGCGACGTGGCTGTAGATGTCGTCGATCCGGTCCGGCAGGGCGTGGCCGAGGCGACGGGCCTGGGCCACCGGCGCGATCCCATCGGTGACCAGCCATGTCTTGTGGCTGTGCCGCAGCCCCTGGAACGTCAACCCCGGCACGACCGCCGGCAGCCGGATCCGCGCCCAGGCGCGCTGTTCGGTGCCGTCCGCCGCCGGCCGCATAGCCCGGCGGGCGAAGTTCGACCGGCGCGGGAACCGCCCCTGGCGGCTCGCGAACACGTACGGATGGTCGTGGGTGGCCAGGTGCCGCGCCAACAGCGCGACCAGGAACGGCGGCAGCGTGACCGTGCGCGCCGACGCGGCGGTCTTCGGCGGGCCGAGGCTGAAGTGCCCGTCGATCTCGTGTAGCGCGCCGTCGACCGGGTCGATGACCAACTCCCCCACCCCGGCGGCGGGGTCAAGGTGCAGGTTCTCCCGCCGCAACCCCAGCAACTCGCCCCACCGCGCCCCGGTCCACGCCGCGCTCACCACCAGCAGTCCCGCCCAGCCCCCGGCCAGCGCGCACGCGTGCAACCCGGTCCGCAGCACCTGCTCCGGGTTCGCCCACACCATCTCCCGCCGCGCCGGGCGCCGGCGACGCCCCCGCCGGGGCGGCCACATCGGACTCGCCGCGATCAACCCCTCCCGCGCCGCGTCCGCCAACATCATCGACAACACCCGCATCACCACCCGCACCGTCGAGTCCGCGTAACCCCGGCCGCGCAGCTCCACCGCCCACTGGCGCGCCGCGATCCCGGAGATCGCACCCAATGCCACCGTGCCCCAGCGGGGCACCAAGTGCGCCCGCGTCAAGGACCGGTACTGCGCGAACGTCGCCGGCGCCACATCCGCCGCGGCCAACCAATGCCGCGCCCATTCCTCCAACAACATCTCCGCGCCGCCAGCCCCGCGGCCGCACCCACACTGACCGACCGCCCTCCACTCGGACAGATCCGACCTCGCGAGGGGGAGCGAGGTCACCCGCGCTCCGCCGGAGCCGCGCGCCGCGCCCGCGGGCGGGCCGCCACTGGGCCACGCACGCCCCGGGCCTGGTCTCATTCCTTCCACCGCAACACTCAGTTCCCTTCTGACCCGAATCACCACCGACTTTGGCGGCGCGCACCACGGTCACGCGCGACGCCGAGAACAAGATCGATAGCAGCTCGGGAGTAACCGGCTCCGTGGGGTGTGCCGTCTCCCAGGGCGCGACGCCCCGATCGTTTCCGTCCCGCGTTAGTCCACACGGTTCTGGGCTCGGCCTTTGTTCGCCTATGCGTGCACGACAGCGTGCGGGAATCCCGCGACCTGGCCGCCGACAGACATACCGCCATCCCCGATTCGATAGGGCGACGCAACCTGATCAGCAGCTCAACGACGTCGACAGTCACGGTACGGCGCCGCGAAAAACTCCACACGCGAGTCGCGCGCCGGCACCTCACGTCCACGCTGGGTGTGAGGAAGCCATGCCCGTTGCCACCGGCGATACCCCCGGGTAGCCATGGCGTCCTCCGAACCAATGATGTTCTGTTTGGCGCATTCGATCAAGCACGCTGCGTAACACCGTGGGGTGCGACGGGGAATACCTCGTACGGCAAGGCGATCCAGGCAATCGGCGATCGTGGTTCTCGACGGCCTAGCCAAGATCCGGATCGTTGATGCGAGCAGTTTCAGTGTCGTCAGGGCCTCGACTGTCAGTGAGCGCTGCCCTGGTGATGCGGGATGAGCGCCGCCGGTCGAGGCGAGCGAGCGCCGGTCGCGCTCGGGCGTGCGCGGGCACGGGCGTTGCGCGGACCGTCTCGTCACCAGCTGCCGCGGCCGAGAGCGGAGTCGGCGCCGAAGCGGCAGGGACCCTTTGCCCATCATGGTGCTCGCCGTCGACCGGGCGCGGCCGGTATCGGTGGCACCGCGCGATCACAGCAGATCCCGGCACAACCACACGACCGTTGTAGGGCACCATAGACATATGCGCGGCGAAGCTGCCTCGGGTGCACGTCCTGGCTGGGTGCGGGACGTGCCGATACCGCACGCCCTCGCGGAACTGTCTGGTCCGCTGCGAGGCAGCGTGGGCCTGCCTGCGCGCGTGTTTTGGTCTGGCCCGGACCCCCGGGCGGTTCGCTGGAATCTCGCCGACCCGCAACGGCGCCGCGACCTCTACGAGATCGTCCTGGTCGAAGGAACGTTGGACGACATCCGTGAACTGGTCAACGGCGCTGAACTGGTACGGCTGTGGGATCGGATGTACTTGCCGCCATGGGTGCGTGCCGCGTGGCGGCCCCTCATCGACGCGGCTCGTCCGGCAGCCTGACCCTATGCCGCTTGACCCGCTGCAGGAACGCATCGCTCGCACCGCCCTGGCCCTGCCCCAAGCCCGCACGCTGGCGTTGGCCGGGGGCGGCGCGATGATCGTTCACGGCTTCGTCACCCGCGCGACCAGAGACATCGACCTATTCACCGAAGTCGACGACACCGAAGCGATCGAGGTCGCCTCGGCCCTGCGTGACGCGCTGCGCCAGCAAGGACTCGCCACCCACGATGCCGACCGGCCACCGGCCGACCACCGGTTCGTCACCACCGACCCCATCAGCGGGGCCCAGTGCACTGTCGAGGTGTTCCCCGACGGGGGCCGACTCCACGGGCGCGTCACCCTGGACATCGGCGCGGTCCTGCACCCCGACGACCTCGCTGCGGACAAGGTACTGGCCCTGTGGGGACGCGCTCGACCTCGAGACTTCTACGACGTGGCCGCCTTGTTCGACCGCTACGGCCCCGACCGGCTCCTCGAACTGGCCACCGCCAAGGACAGCGGATTCGCCCCGGACACGTTCCTCGACGCCCTGCGCGCCATCCACCGACTCAGCTCAGCCGACTGGACCGAAGACGGCATTACCCCGGCCGACACCACTCGACTACGCGCCCTATTCGACGACTGGCGCCAGCGCCTCACCGACTCCGACAAACCCTGACACAACCGAGTGCGCCAGCAGCGCTCGTTGGGTCTGGCCTGGGCGTTGGAGAGGGCATGAATGTGAATGATCGAAAGGCCGCGCTGAACCCGGCCCAGACGGATGTGCTGGCGTGGGTCGGGAAAGGCAGCCCTGAAGGGGTATACAGCGACTGGTCGCACCGGGTGACGGCCCGTGCGCTGCACAATCGCGGTCTCGTGATCGTCAAAGGCCACGGACAAGACTGGTCAGCGACACTGACCGACCAGGGTAGGTATTACCTCGACCACGGAACCTATCCCAGTCCCATTGCTGTCACTGCTGATGTCCCAGCGGTGACCGCCGATTCGCAACGGTCGAACCTGACGCGGGCCGCGCGCACAGTAGCCGCGCCTCGGAAGCGCTCCGCGCCGAAGCCGAAGAAGCCAGGCCCTCGAAACCAGATGATGGCCGCGCTGCGGGAAGCCGAAGGCCACCGCATCGTGGAACCGGGCGTTGGCGTCGGCGATCTGGTCCCAGCGGCCCGCCTCGACACCCGCCCAACCGTCGGCGACGTCGTCGTCCAGCTCGGCCAGGCCGTCCAGGTCGAGGTACTCAACCTGGCGCAGCGTGGCGGTTTCGATGAGGCGTTGGGTGTCGAACAGCTCGGCGATGTCGCGCGGGGACAGCCGGCGGACGAACGCGCCCCGGCTCAGCTCGTGTACCAGCAGCCGCTGCTGGATGAGCAGCCGGAACGCCTCTCGCAGCGTGCTGCGGGAAACCCCGAGCAGTTGGCAGGCCTGGTCCTCGGACAGCCGGGTGCCCCGGGGCCAGTTCGCCCCGGGCAATGCGCCCACGCAATGCCTCGGCGGCTCGGTTCAACGCCCCGTACGCCTCGCCCACTGGTCCGCCTTTCGGTCCTCCATCACCCTGTGCGGGTGGTCAGACGATCCGATGGCCGAAATGGTTGTAGCCACTCAGCGTTCAGCGGAACGCTCGAGCTCCTGCCGGCCTGGTTCCTCCCGTCCGGTCAATGCTCGGGCGCCAGGCGGGCACTCTGCCAAGCGTGTGTTCGGCCAGCACCGCACGTACCGCGTCAAGAGCGGCCGACACGTCGTCGGGCCGCGCGGCGGTCGCTCGATCTCGACGGTTTGAGGAGTGCGGAGGAGCACGCGCAGGCACTCAGCGAAGATCCGGGGGTGCTGGCGGCGGGCGGTCACGCGGTACGTGATCGACAACCCGGGGGTGCGCACGGCGGAACATCGGATAGGCCCGGACGAGCCCACCACGGTCCGGCTCCGCCAGCAGCTGGCGAGCCTGCGCCGCGAGATCGATGAACGCTGGGGCGAGCAGCTCTGGCCTCGGTGACCAGACGTGCGGTGGCGAGGCAGCGTGATGGCCAAACGGCGCCATGCCGTGGACAGCAGTGGCCATATGGCGGTGGCCAGCCACCCGGGTGGCCACGCCGCCGTCCGTGAAGGACCAGACCATCCCGAGGACCGGACAATCCTCGTCAGCTCGCTCCGGCAGCTGGACGTCCGGTGCGGTGGCCAGTCCCGCGCCGGCCATCGAGTCATCACGTGCTCATTAGTCCGGTTGAGCGCCCTAACAGGTCAGCGCTCAGCGTCGAGCTTCTGCACTGTCCGACGCGTGACGGCCGGAGATGGTTGCGGCGGGCTCATCGGGGGTCGGTGAGCAGGCCCAGTTCGGTGGCGGTGCTCAGGCACCAGGTGACGGCGGTGTCGAGCGAGCGCCATTGCGGGTCGTGTGCTTTGAGGTAGGGGAAGATGTAGGGCTTGGTGGTCTGGTCGGGCAGGTCGTCGGGTCCACAGGCGCAGGATGGTGACCCGTAGTTCGCCCGTTTCATCCGGGCGGCGAGCGGGGCTTCGGCGGAATCCCAGACGCTGAGCCACAGGCGCCGCAGCATGGCTGGGTGGGCGGTGGCGAAGATCAACCGGCCGAGGTCGAGTGGTTCGCCGGCGCTGATGACCTTGGCCACCGCGGCGTGGCGGCGCGGACCGATCCAGGAGGCGAATCCGGACCAGATTTCCACGCTGTGGCCGGTGGCCAGCACGGTGCAGCAGAGCGCGGCCAGCGCCAGGCCCCGGTTGCGCACCGCGTGGTGCGGGGTGTCGGCCGAATACCCGGCCGGGATGAGGAAGGTCGCCACGCGCCCCTGGGTGGACATCGGTTCCGGGGCGGCGTCGATCATGCACTCGGGCACGCCGGCAAGGTAGGCGCCGATGTCCACCTCGCCGCCGGTGACGTCCCAGCTGGGGCGGAGCGCGGACACGCGCAGCAACCGGCCCGCCCTGGCGCGCAGCTGGCTCACCTGGGCCTCGATCTCCGGCAGGATCTCGAACCAGCCACCGGTGGCCAGCTGGAGCGCGCGTTCCCAGCTTGCCCCGGCCCACGCTGTCCTGCCGTGGCGGCCCGCGCCGTTGTCGATGCTGTCCGGTGCGCGGGCCGCCGCCAGGAAGTCCGCCCAGTCACGCAGCGGCGGCAACGAGTGAGCGCCGCTCACGAGGGCACTCACGGGCTCAGCCCCAACGCCGAGCGGTGTGCCTGCGACAGGCCGCGCAGCACCCGCCACTGCAGCACCTTGGCCAGCGGCACCCCGGCCTCGAGGAGTTTGGCGCCCTCGATGCTGGCGCGCGGGCTGAACATCACCGGCAGGTTCTTTTCCTCAGCGGTCGCGCGCAGCCGACGCACCGTGGCCAGCAGTTGCACGACCGCGTCCTGCTGGGACGGTGCGTGGGCCAGTGCTAGCCGGTGCTCGAGTCGTTCGTCGACCGGCACGTCGAGCAGGGTGAACCGGTCGAGGGTGGCCGCGTCGAGCGCTTGGCGCCCGACATAGCGGCGGTCACCGCCGGCTCCGTAGGTGTTGGCGGTGGCGACCAGCCGGAACTGGGGATGGGCAGTGACCATGCCGTCGGCGAACGCGCAGATACCCAGCGCGAGCGCCTGGTTGAGCTCGGCGAGCAACCCGGGATGCCCGCAGTCGATCTCGTCCA
>NZ_BAABJP010000041.1:0-69422 GCF_039543365.1 Actinospineispora eucalypti | reverse complement strand
GCCGTACACCTGCTCACGCAGCTTCTGCAGCCCCTCACCGTTGTCGTAACACACATCCTCCACAGCCGGCCCCCCTTCTCACCCGACTCGCGACGGTCGGTTTGCGGCACGTGTCTCACGATCTGGCGTCGAGTGGGTGGGCGTGGCTGATCGAGAAAATGCCGCCCGAACGGAGTACCCCTGGCGACGAGTAGATGCCAGAGGCACATGGCCGTGATGCAGTGCACGAGGATCGCTGATCGACTCGCGTGGCGGGGGCTCCACGCTCCGAAGTGCGTGCGATCTGTGAACACTCCGTTCGTCGGTCGTCAATATCGAACAAGATGACCCGGTGACCGATCGAACAAGATGACCCGGTGACCGTTGAGCTTGGCCCCGAGACTGCCTTACCTGCGGACTGCGAGCAATGCGGCCAGAAGCTTCTCCTTCGCGCACCAGGCCGCACGCGATGTGAGCGCTGCCGGCTAGGCCGCAGCCGGCGAGCGGAAGACTCAGGCGCGGGCGACAGGGCGCGGCAGCAAGCGGCTGAGGTGCCGGCGGTGCCGTGCGCGGGCTGCCGCCGGACAGAAACCGAGTGGAACAACCGTCTTGCCCTGGCCGACGGCTACTGCCTGATTCTCTAGCTGACGCGCCGTTGTTGAGGGACTCTGGTCGCACGATGTAACCGAGTGCAAGAGCAACAACGCCGACATGGGAGGTGGAAGTGACGACCAGGCCGATCCCAGAACCGCCCGAGACCGGGTATCCCAGCGCTGTCGATGACCCTCTCGTCCTCGCGCGAGCAGCGCGCATCGTCAGGGTGGCTCTTGCGCGCCGGGCGGCCCGATTGGCGCCAAGCGCGGGGGAGGTGGCGCGGGACTCGGCGAAGTCCCCGGGACAGGACACCGCCGAGCGCTAGCATGGCAAGCCATGCGCGCCGTATTCCCCGGCTCCTTCGACCCAGCCACGCAGGGACACATCGACGTGGCGCGCAGGGCCGCAGGCATGTTCGACGAAGTCGTCATGTGCGTCCTGACCAACCCGAAGAAGACCGGCCGACTCCCCCTGCCCGGCCGACTGGCACTGCTGGCCGACATGACCAGCGACCTGGCAAACGTCACGGTGGACTCCAGTACCGGCCGGCTACTGGTCGACTACTGCCGCGCGGCGGGTATCGGCGTGATCGTGCGAGGCCTGCGCACCCCCGGCGAGTTGGGGCACGAGTGGCCGATGGCCCAGATGAGCCGTCACCTTAGCCGCATCGAAACACTCTTCGTCCCGACCAGTCCCGCGCAGGCGTGTATCTCCTCAACCCTTGTCTCGACGACTACAACCAGCAGACGCAAGCCAGCATGACCGGCAGGGAATCACACAGTCGATCAACAGTCTCGAACCAGCAAGAGACGCTTCACCTGCCGACTCGGCGGCACACACCTCTTAGAATCCCACCATGCGACCGCTGGTCGGATTCCATCGAATACTGGACTATCCACGTGACCCGGTTCACCGCGGCCCGGGCAAAAACTTCTACTGCCCTTGTGGCTCCCACCGCTCAGTCAGGTCATGTCACAGGTCCGCTGGCGGCTATTGGCTAGCGCAAGCTCCGGTGCCGCTGCTGGCAGACGCCCGCACGGGGTATACGCATCCTCGTTGTTACGGCAATGCGTCTCAAGACTGTTCGAGCAGGATAAGCCGCGAGCACTGGCTTAGCGCCTCAATTCTACGAGAAATTCTCGGAAGCGATACTGGAATCGTAATTTCCGGCCTCCCATGGCTTCGCGGCGAGACCAAGTCTTTGCCGGTAAGTCGCCTTTTTTCGTTCATTCTTTGCGAACGACACAACAACCATTCGAGCTCGCTCGATACAGTCGCCGGCCAATTCTTCCGCGCCACGAAAACCGATCAGCTCAGCCTAGCTGAGCCGGACCATCCAGATCGCGCCAAGGACGCATTCGCGCTCTGCCAGGGGTCCGAGCTGGAACGGTGGCTGCTGAAACTATTCTGGGGCGCACTAGAAGCCAAATCTCTCGGACGAGATGGGGACGCGATTTCCGACCTCAAGACAGGCCTCGATAAAGCGCGACTCGCTGACATTCTGTGGCGTGGGTCGAATTGGCCAAACGGCTGGGGAATGTACATGCAAGCCCACGAAATCGACCCACACGGAACTCCCAATTCGGTTGCTATTGAGGCGCACACCGGCCCCGGCGGAAAATTATGGGGAGGGTCGGTGACTCTCGGCGCCTTACAGTTGCGGCTTGGTCTCGGGGTTGCCAGTGAGCCGCCGGAGAACTTCATATACAGGCCTGGGGGAATCGTAATCACCGCAAAGGGCGCCATGGTGGAGAAAGTGATCGCTCTAGCTTGGCCTGAGCCAGGTCATCGGTGGGCGACCTACGAGCGACAAGGCGCCGCCATCGAGTGACCCTTGACTAAGGCGCACTTCCGGCCGAACGGTCCACCTCAAGATTGCCAGAGGCCCTAGGCTTACACCGGTAGTGCTAGGCAAATTCCTCATCCGTCAGACTTGGGTACTCATCTTGATAAGTCTTGTCGTCAAACACAGCCATTGAATCCTCAGGGGTGGGTCGCATCTCGAAGTTCGAACTCACTAGGACGCAGGCAGGCAAGTAGAACCGCTTGAAGAAAGGCTCTTGCTCACTGGCAAGCGACAGGAACGAGTGTCCCTCGGTACCGGAGATGAACCGAGGCGGAGCCCCGTGCGGAGCGAACACTGTCTCGATTACGGATTGGATCGATCTTACCGCGCTCAATGCATCATCGCGTATGGTCGCACCAGACAGATGCTCGCCATAGTGGATGCTCTTGTTTCGCAACTTGCGCAGTTCGTTTAAGACTGTGGCGGTGTCGTCATCGAGCACGCCCCAATCGACCAATGCGGCGATACATTTGACCCAATCGGTGATGGTGGTCTGAGTAGCCACGCTAGCGGTCGCCGGGTGACCGACGTAATCGTCACGCAGGCGAATGACGAGTTCATTGAGGAGTCGCTCTCCTAGCGCGCAAGCAGCCACCAAAGCAGGATAGTACGCACCATGAGTAAATGCCGAGCGAGCCTGCTTCAAAAATACATTATGCTTATCAATGATGGTCCACGGCGCCGGTCCGATGGCCTGAAAGTCCTCAATCTTGCGCTCGTGATCCGCATTACCGTGCTCATGGATCAGCGACATCCGAATGCCTTGCTGCGTACCAAGCCAGCCCTTCCGAACCTCGTCGTCCCAGCTTTCATCGATCTCCATCGAGAGGATACGCGCTCGCGTGTCAAACGAGACGGCATGCGCGAGGTACCGGCGGCATCCGTCATCGGGACTCCGCTCCAAACCGAAAGCGATCTGCTCCAAGGGAATGCCTGACCTGACCTCTCCTAGACAGGCGAGCTAACAGAGAAGCTGTTGCTCGACTCGTCTGTCTTTCTCCCAGATCTAGTACGAGCCGTGCCGCTGTCGGTCGTCGCTGCTCTGCGATTCGGGGATCCGTGGGCGTGGCACGAGTAGCGCTTCGGCCACAGCATGAGCGGACACGGGCACGCATGCAGCGTAGGGCATCGGCGGCGCGTCACCTCGACCATGACCTGCGCACGGCGGGCCGGCACCGGCGATCTCCGCTTCAGCCCGCGTGTAGAGCCCCGAAGTTGTCGGGGTGCGCGCGCAAGATGACCCGGTGCCCGTCGAGTTTGGCCCTGAACTGACCTACCGACGAACTAGCGGAGCCGCGAGCAACAGCCCCGAACCGGCGAGAGAAGCCTGACGTGTCGACTCAACGGCGCACACCTGACCACGGCCGTCCAGTCCCACCCCGCGCACGGCCTCGCCGGTTAGTCGCTGACCGGCGCCACGAGGTCCGGGGTGTTGTTCTTCGGGCTGTTCACCGCGTTGGACACCCGCCGGGGCTGTAGCCCGGGTTCGGGCATCGCGGCCAGCAGCTCGCGCACTTTGGCCGGGTCGGTCAGCTCCGGATTCAGCCAGCCGTCGCGCAGCCCGCCCGGTGGGACGAGTACGGGTGAGCGGTCATGTACGTGGCCCAGCGCATCCGGGGCCGGGTGGGTCAGGATGGTGTAGCTCCACAGCCACCGGTCCGGGTCATCCTCATCGCGGTCCGGGTCGGGCCACAGTTCATACAGCCCGGCGAACGCCAACAGCTCATCGTCACGGTGCAGGAAGTACGGCACCTTGCCTTGCTCGGTGTTCTGCCACTCGTAGTAGCCATCGGCCGGCACCAGACACCGCCGACGCGCCGCGGCAGCCTTGAACGCCGGCTTCTCGGTGATGGTCTCGCTGCGGGCGTTGATCAACCGGTTGCCGACCTTGAGGTCCTTCGCCCAGGACGGCACCAAACCCCACCGCGCGGTGCGGAGCATCCGCTGCACCCCCTCGGCGTCCTCGGCGCCCCGCTTGCTCGGCAGCCGCTCCAAAACGACCCGCGCGGACTGCGTCGGGGCGACGTTCCACGACGGCCCCGGCGACTCATCTGCGACAACCTTGACATCGAACTCGCGGGCTACGTCCTCATCCGGCCTGGCCACGCTGTACCTACCGCACACACCCTCGGTTGTACCCACACCACACGCGGGCCACGCGCCCAGCCGAACGCAGGCGAGCGCTGCTGGGGGCGGGTCGGAGCGACGGCGGGCGTCACGCAGCGATGCCGGCCCCCTATCGGGCGTCGGCTGGGTAGGCCGCGGAGAACGCCTCGTTGAGCGCGTGACACGGCCAGTACTCGCCACACCCGAGGCAGTTTCCGCGCTCTCCCAGCCAATGAACCAAGATCGCGGAAGTGAGCTGAGGACGCTCGCTGCTCTTGGCGCACGTGTCGATCAGCTCGGCCATGTCGGTATCGCCGCGATCGGCAGCGAGGGCACGCAGATAGAAGCGCTCGTGTACGGGGTCTTGCCACTCGTCGAGATGCCGACGGATGAGCCCGGCCAACTCGGCCGACGACGTGCGGTCAAGCTCCGCCAACGCATCAGCCCGGGCCTCCGGCGCGCACCGGGTCTTGATCACGGATCGCGCCCACACGCGCACCCATACATCACTAGCCATGCCCGCAGTGTCGACACAACAGGCCCAGCAGCGGGCGCAAACCACAGCCGACATTCGCGATCGCGACCGTCCCGCGGCCCGCCCGGCCCTGAACATACGGCGTCGGGTCCGGCTACCACGCGGCCAACCCACCCGCTCGCCAACATCACCGAGTGAGTTTTCTCGTTCCGCCACGGCGCGAGTGATCACCGTGTCAGACTCCTGGGCGTCGGAACGGGCGGGATTCAGCCAGCCGACCGGTTGAGGCGGCTCACTGAGCCCGAACCGTGTTCCCGACGCGCGTGGTCTCGGTGGCTGAAACCCCCCGCAGCCACTGAGACCGCCCGTTCGTGCACCGTGAGACTGACCCACCCAGCGCGATGACCGCGCAGCCCCGGCGGGCCAGCCGGACGCTCCGCAAGCCCCGATCGGGCGCGTGGATTTCCTGAATCCGCCACGAGACAGGTGGCGCCAGCGCAGAATCAAGCGCCGTGACTGATGTTGATCCCGCCCTCGTGGCGAGGCTAGACCAGTGCATCGCGCACACGGACGAACTCGTGCCCACCTACATCAGCGCGCTCGCCGACGCGATCGCCATGCACGGCAGAGAGACGGGGATCTCTCTATTCATCTGCTGGCTCAGAGACACCCACACGCCCGACGCGGCGGTCATACTCGCGGCCGGTGCCATCACGCGCCTCATCGAGTCCCGCTAAGCACCCCGACATGCCCGACGCACGCCACGATCGGTTCCGGGCGGCGGCCATCTTCCGTAACTGCATCCTAGGAGGGGCCGAGCGCGCCGATGGGCAACGCGAACGACGCCGTGGGTTTCTCGGTGCCCGCAGGCACCGGCGGGCCGGTAACTGGCCTCGTCGCGCCGGCAAAGTCTTTGCGCGGCAGCGGCACCTCTTCGACCAGCTTGCTGCGGTCGGGCGCGTGCACCACCTTCCCGCCGCCGGTCACGAGCGCAACATGAGTAATCTTCTGCGCGCCGGGGGCGCGGTAAAACACAAGATCACCGGGTTGAAGGTTCTCCTCAGGTGGTAGACCGGGTCCGGCTCGGAACTGGGTGTCGGCGGTGCGGGGCAGGTTGATGCCTGCGGCTTGGTAGGCGGCGTGCACGAGCCCGGAACAGTCGAATCCGCCTTCGCTGGATCCGTCACCTCCCCACACGTACGGGGTGCCGATCTGGGCCCGCGCGTAGCCGGTCACGGTCGCGATCACCCCGGTGGCGGCGTCATTGGTCGGGTTAGCCGGTGCCGCGACCGGTGGCACAGTCGACGACCCGGGTGGCTGCGGCGGTGCTGGCGTGCAGGCGGCGAGGGCGGTGACGAGGGTGCGGGCGGCGGGCTCGTGGCGGGCGTAGGCGCCGGGGGTGGCGGAGCGTTGCACGGCTTGCGCGGCGTCGGTGACCGACATGCGTTCCCAGCCCGGCACGGCGAGGAGGTGGCGGTAGAACTGGGTGGCGGCGTAGTCGGGGTTCATGATCTGGTCGGGGTTGCCCCAGCCCTGGCTGGGGCGCTGCTGGAACAGGCCGAGTGAGTCGCGGTCGCCGTAGTTGAGGTTGCGCAGCCCGGATTCCTGCAGTGCGGCGGCCAGCGCGATCACCCAGCCCTGGGGCGGCACTCCGAGCTGTTGGCCGACCCGGATGATCGTGGCGGCGCTGGCCACCTGCTCGGCCGTGTAGCCCGGCGGCTGGATGGGTTGCCCGTTGCGTGCGCAGCTGGCCGGCGAGTTAGTTCCGGCCTGGTCGTTGGTGCCACTGGTGAACGGGTTCAGGACGGCTGAGATGACCCCGCCGGCGGCAGCCGCGAGCAGGATGACCAGGACGGCTAGCCCGGCGAGACCGGCGGCGCAGGCCTTGATCACCGCTCATCCGATGCCGACAGGGGCGGCGCGGGAAGTTCGACCAGGCCGATCTGGTGTTCGTCGAGGTCGGTGAGGAAGGTGCGGTCGGCCTTGCACAGCTCGTGTTCGGTCGGGCTGGCGATGCCCCGAAACGCCACCCGATGCTCTCCGGAGATCAACAGGCCTTCCCCGGGCCGGGCGCGCAGCAACAGCTCACGCTCGCCGTCGGAAAGGCCGAAGACGCGGGTGACGTCGTCGATCGAGGTGTGGTCTTGGTGCAACAGGATCTTGGTGGCGGCGTTGGCGACGACGATTTGCCCGAGGTGACTGCTGAGTAGGTCGGCGGTGTCTTGGGTGGACAGGGTGAGCGCGCCGTTGCGTTTGCGGATGGCCCTGGCGGTGCGGGCGACGAACTCGGCGCCGGCGGGCAGTTGCATGAGCTGCCATGCCTCGTCGATCACGACCAGGGTGGGCCGCTGGTGGGCGGTGTTGAGCCGCCGCCAGATCAGATCGAGCACGATCAGCGTGGCGACCGGCCGGGTTTCCCGAGGCAGCTCGCGCAGGCTGAACGACACCAGATGCCCGGATGGGGTGGCGGTGGAGGGGCCGGCGAACAGCCCGGCGCGGGTGTGCGGGCGGATGCGGGCCGCCCAGCGTGGCCCGGCGGGATCGGACATCTCGGCCAGTGCCTGGGCCAGATCGGCCAGTATCGGGGCGGGCTGTGTCCAGCTGTCTGGATCGTCGTCGGTCATTCCGGCGCGGGCGTAGGTGGTGTGGATGGCCTCGTCGAGCACGACCCGCTCGTCGGGTTCGGGTTCTGTGCCGATCAGCACGGTCAGGAAGGTGATCAGGAACAGCGCGCGTACGTGCAGTGCGTCGGCTGGTGCGAACCAGCGGTCGGTGCCTTCTCGCTGGTGGATCGGCAGGTCGAACGGGTTGAGCTGGGTGTGGGGTGCGCCGAGCGAGATCAGGTGACCGCCGAGGGCGTGGGTGAGGCGGGTGTATTCGTGTTCGGGATCGATGACCACGACCTCGACGCCCTGGTAGGCCTGGCGGAGGACGTCGCTGGCTTTGAGTAGGTAGGACTTCCCGGCGCCGGATTGGCCGAAGACGACCGCGTTGGCGTTGTCGGCCGCCCACCGGTCCCAGAACACAAGCCCGGAGGAGGAGACGTTGTGCCCGTAGAGCACTCCGGGCAGCGCCCCTGGGTCGGCTGGGTCGGGAGCGGGGAGGTCGGGTGAGGTGAACGGCATGGCGGCGCTGACCGCGGCGGTGTCCATGGTGCGGTGCATGCGCAGCCCGTCCAGGCCGACCGGGAGGCAGGAGGCCCACCCGGCGAGCTGTTGGTAGCTGGCCGGTCGCGCGTCCAGCAGCAGCGAGGCGGCGAGAGCGCGGACGGCGGCGACCTCGTCGGCCAGGGTGTCCGGGTCGGGGGCGTGCACAACCAGGTAGAGGCCGAATCGGTAGAGCTTGCCCTCACCTCGAGCGAGCTGTGCGGCCAGCTCTTCGGCGTCCTCGGCGGCGGCGTCCACCAGCGGATCGGCCAGCCGGCCATGGCTTTCGGCGTGCCGACGTCCAGCTTCGAGGTGGGCGAGACGGCGGCGCAGCCGGGTGGCGGCGATGGTCGGGTCGACCGGGTCGATGTACACGCTGACATCGAGCTGGCCGGGGTGGTTGAGCAGGGGGTCCAGCCAGGCCAGGCTCACCGCCGCCGGGTAGCCGACCACCGCGAAGCTGGCGACCCATCCGGAAGTCGTGCGCATCGAGCGTGCGCCGACCCGTACCGACACCTGCCTCACGGTGGCGTCCACGGCCGTATCCACGGCGGTGACCGATTCGGTGTCGGTGTCGGTGTCGGGAGCGCGCGTACCGCGCAGCAGCGACCAGGCGGACGACCACGAGGAGCGGCTCATGACCGCCACCGATCCGCCGGCGGGTACCAGGCCCGCTCAGCACGCGCGGCACCGTTGGCGTCGCAGTCCTCACCGCCGCCGTGGCTAGCGCGGTCGGGTGGGAGCTCGGCCGGCAGTTCCTGAGCTGCAGGGATGTGGTCGGCCGGTGGTCCGCCTGAGTCTTCAGGACCTAGTGGTTCGTCGAGATCTTCGTCGAGCAGGTCGTCGTCATCCGGTGGGAGGGCGTCGGGTGGGTTGGGGCGGTAGGCGTGGTCGAGGACGGCGGTGGCTTGGGTGGCGTTCAGCGCGGTGACCGCCAGGCCTGCCGGGGCGAGCAAGTCGATCGCTTCGGTCAGGCGCCGGGCCAGACGGGTCAGGGAGACCCGGTCACCGTCGGCGAGCAGCTGGGGGTTGCGGGTGGTGGGGCTGACTCGGAGTGGTTCGCGCAGGACCAGGATGACCTGACGTCGCAGGTACTCCTGGTGGGCGAGCTCGGCGAGGTAGTCGGCGTGCTCGGCCGCCGCCGCGCTCAGCGCCGGGTGTCCGAGTACTGGGGCTGTGTGGTCGAGGGTGTTGACGTGGGTGGACAGGTCGAGCGGGAGTGCCCGTATGAGGAGTTGAATCGGGTCGGTGAGTGAGTGCAGGTAGCCGGCAAAGGCGGCGACCAGAGCTTGTTGTTCGGCCGGTGCGCGTAGGTGGAAGTTGAGTGTGGACACCGCGGCGAGCACGGCGAGCCCGTGTCGCCCGAGGTCCACCACCCCGATCCCGCCGGTCTCACCGACACCGCGATCGGGCAGGAGCACCGGTGCGCTCGGACGGCGGACCACACCCCACCCGCCGGCCGGCTCGATGTGTTCCTCGGCTGGGAGGGGCCGGGTGGTCACGAAGTGCCGGGCCGCTGCCCACAGCCAGCGATCCAGGGTGAGGCCGTCACGGCGGCCCAGGGCCAGGGCCAGGGTGGCGCCGGCGATCGGGGCCGCGAGGTAGACGAACACGGCGAAGGGCAGTACCGCGCGGCAAGCGGCCCACGCCCCGTACAGCAGCACGGCGCCAGCGGTGAGGATGAGGACCTGCCGGCCGGTCAGTTCCCCGACGATTTTGTCCTCGATGTCGATGTCGGCGGGAATGGGCACGCTGCTCACGGACGTATCCCCTCGAATTGGCGATCACAGAACTAGGCAGACGAGGCAGGGTCACGGGCGCCGCTGATCACCAGTGGTGCGTCGGCGCACGCGTTGTGTCGGCTGACCGGTGGCACGACGAGCCGCGAGCCCCGCCGGCGCCGGTGCATGGCGGCGAGGCGTCCCGGCGAGCGGCTGGGCCAGGTTGCGGGAGCCGCCGCTGGCCGAGTCCGACGCGCGGTAAGGCGTCGACCGGGCGGGTTGCTTGGTGGTTTTCGGTGTGCGGAGGGCTGGTTGCGCGGGCCGGGCACCGATCGGCATGCGAGCCGACCCGCCGGATCGGCCAGGCCGGGCAGTGGTGGCGGTGCGAGCGGGGTCCATCCGTGCCCACTGGCCGGCATGGGCGACACCGGCCCGGCCGCGCCCCGCCTGCACATCCCGGTTGCGGCGCAACCGACTGAACGCGCGGCCCACCCGGCTCCTAGCACCGCTCCCGGGCGGATTCGGCTTCCGATGAGCATTGCTGGCAGGCACGCCTCCAGCGGCCCCTGGTACTCGATGTCGGGTGCTGGGCTTGGCGCCGGAGCGGCGCGGGCCACGCGTGTTCGTGGTGGGTCGACGGGGACCTGCGCCCGGCTTGCCCATGACGCGGCCTTTGACCAGACCGAAGGTCTTCATCACCAGGTAGGTCTTGACCAGCCGGCCGAGCATCGAGCCGCCCTGGCCGAGCTTCGCGGCGCTCAACGTCCAGAACGGCACCGCGACGATCACGACCACCACCCCGATGGCCAAGAACAGGCTCATCAGCGGTTGGGTGAGGCCGTCGTCGAACCGGAACGCGCCGGGGGTGAAGAACACCCGCAGCGCGACCGCGAACGCGAGGCTCTGCGCCAGCTGCGCGCCCAGCAAAGCTCCGAAGGCGCGCCACCACCACGCGGCGAGCCGGTCCAGCGGGGCGGGCAGGGCGTAGGTGGCCAGAACCAGCGGCGCGGCGACCATCAGGTTGGCCAGCAGCGCGACCCGCACCCCGTAGCCCACCAGCAGAAAGATGATCATGATGAGGAGGCAGGCGACCACGATCACCAGCCACAGCCCACCGGAGTCGACTCCGCCGGTCATCAGTCCCGACCCCATCACTATCTCCCGCATCGCGGTGGCGGCTTGGGTGGGGTTGACGCCGTCACCGAGAACCCCGGCGGCCAGCGCGTTGGAGGTCTCGATGGCGGTGGACACGATCAGCAGCGAGAAGTTGGAGGCCAGGAATCCGATCAGCACGCGCGGGATCGCGTCGCGCAGGCTGTGGTGGGTTTGCAGGGTGTGGTAGGCCATCACGACCAGCGCGGACACCATGACCAGCAGCACGTATGCCGACACCGCGATCGTGCGGGTGCTTTCCCACAGCTCGACCAGGTGCGGCAGCGAGTCCGGTGTCGGCGTGCTCAACACCGTGCGCCCCATCAATGCCAGCAACGGGTTGAGCCCGTCCATCACGGTGTTGCGCAGCACCCACTCCAACGCCCCCGACACCGCTTGCGAGATCCAGCCCGGTTCCTCCGGGCCTGCCGGCGCTGTGCCTGGCGGTGGCGAACTGGGTGGCGGCGCCTGCACCGGCGGGGTGGCTGATGGTGCGGGCGGTGTGGGCGCCGAGGGTGGCGGCGCCGGCCCCTGACCCGGGACCGTCGGCGCTAGGACACCTGCGGTCTCGATGGGCCGAATGGGTGAGACAGGCGCGTGGTTGGCCATCGCCAGCCCATCCGTGGCCACGATGGCCGTCGTGGCCATGACCTGCGTCGTGTGGCCACCGGCTCGACCGGCGCCCGGGTCGGCCACGCGAGTGGACATGGCCAGCTGGTCGGGCATCGCCGCCGTGGCCGCCGGGCGTGTGGCCATTTCTGGCGTTGCGGTCGCGTGCGAGGCGGTGACCGTCATGGCGGCCTCGTCCGGACCGGATGCAGCCGACGTGGGTATCGTCGCCATCGCGTGGCCGCCGATTGACCCGATGGCCACCACAGCGAAACCGGTGACCGTCAGCCACCGAATGAGGCCGCATGGCGCCGACGAAAGGACGCGGATTAACCGACGAAAGGCATGCGGCGCGTGCCGACCGGTCGGCCATCGAGAGCTCCGCGCCCACGAGGCGAGGATTTCAAGGAAATTGCGATTGATCCGATCGGGCGCTGTGGGCGTTCTCATGATCCGCCCCGCACGATGATCAGCAGTACTTGCACAATGACTGGGGACAGTGCCGCGCCGCAGAAGCCAATGAGGGCTTTGCTGACCGCTTCCTTTGCCTGTTCGGCGTTCTCCGCTTTCCGCGCCGCCCCGTAACGCATCCAGGCCGCGGTCAAAATCACGATCGTGACCGGGACGAGGTAGAGCATTAGCATGTTCCGCAGGCCGGTCAGTACCTGGTCGAGATTCTGTGCAATGGGGACCTGTTGCCCTCCTTGGGTCGGCAGGATCTGCGCAATCGGTGCAACCGCCCAGCCGCGTGCGAGCCCGTCATGGACTACGACGTAGATGGCCGCCAACGCAACCAACAGCGGGCCACTGATACACAGACGCCGTGCCGCTCGTGCGCTCGCACGCCACCCGCGCGCCAGCGCCCGCATCACCCAACCCGGTGACCGACGCAGCATCCTGGCCGCTGACGGTGCGCGCGCCACGCATCCGCTGACCATCCCGGAGCTGGGTTGGTCCGCATGTCCGCTGGCCACCGACCGGGTCCCCGCGGTGGCCGCGGACGGGCTGCCGACCGAGGTTGTGGCCACGGGTCCAGTGGCCGCCGTGGCCACGGCCACGGTGTCCGGGCTGTTCTGGGTGGCCATCGAGTCGGTGCCGGTGTCGCCGGCCGGTGCGTCTGTTTGGGTGGTGGCAGCTGGACGAACGGGTGGCGACCCTGCGGGGGTTGGCCGCTGGTGGAGAGGCTGGCGCCGGTTCTCCGGGTTCATCGCCGCGGCCCTCCATCCCGCGCCGTGTCCGGGGCGGTGTTATGGGTGGTGTCGCGCAGCGTGCGGGAGGCGCGGTAGGCGGCGGTGAGCAGCCGCCAGCGCAGCCGGGGATCCCGGGTGTCGTCCAGATCGACGCGGCGCAGCTCACCCAAGAACGCGCCTAGCGCAGCGGCTTCGAGGTCCTCCAATTCGCCGGCGTACGTGCGCGCGAGCGCGCCCACGATCCGCAGTAGCTCCGGCAGCGCCATCCCCGCCGCCCCCACCGTCCACGAGGACTGCCGGGCGCCGCGTGTGCGTGCTTGGCGGACCAGGTACGACCACACCGCGGCCCGGGTCGAGTTGCTCACCAGCGGAGACAGCAGCCGCACCCGCAGCTGGTGCAGAGGGATGTCCCGGTGGGGCAGATCCGGGAACAGGTGGCCCTTCACCGCCAGCGGCGCCGGCCCGGTCACCACGTACCCGAATGCCACCTCCAGGGTTTCGAACACCCCCACCGGCCGAGGCAAGCCCCGACCCGAGCCGGCCGCTACCAAACGGTGAGCGCCGCGGCACGGTTGTTCAAATTTGGCCATCACAAGCTCTCCCGTGCTCGGTGAAAAGAGCGGACACCAAACAGCTAGCCACATCCGGCAATACGAAAAGAATCCACAATTAATACACGCTCACCCAGCGGACTGGTCGAGTAATACAGTATTAATGCACATCTAATACAAACCGAGTCCCTGACTGTCGCGAACAGCCGCAGCAACTCACGGAGATTCCTTGCTCGCCTCGTGCATCTGCCGTCCGACTGATCGACATGTCGTGGCATAGGGCCACGTAGACACATGTGTCGAGCAGGCTTCGGCACGCGTCGAAGGGCGCTGTATTACACGGCCGAATTATTTGCTCAATAAGAATGTATGAATCCGCCAGCTACACCTGAATGCGCAACCGCGGCACATCGCCGGCGCCGGTGAGGACGAACACCACACGGAGCCCGGCAGGCGACGCGGAGACCGATCGCTGGCGGGAAGGAATTGAAGAAGATGACGCGCATTCTCGAGTCGGGCCACCGACCCGCACTGGGCTTGGCGCAGTGGATGATCGGGCCGCCGCTGGGCTCCTCGCCGGATGGTCTCGACGGGAGACAGGGCGCGTTCGTCTCGGTCGCCCCCGACGCGATGGCGGGTGTGACTTCCTGGTGGGCCAGCTCGTGGCCGATCGTGGTCACCGCTGTCGCGGTGCTGGTCGCCGCGATGGTGGTGTCGGTGCTGTTCTGGCGCACCCGCTACGCCGTCGCGGGGCGCGCGGAGTGGCTGGAGATCACCCCACCCGCGACCTACCCCGCCGATGCGGCGGTGGCGTTGTGGCGGGTCCTCGCCGGGTTCCTCGACCGGGCTCCCCGCCGGCCGTGGAAACCCGCTCCGGCGTTGGCCGCCGAGTTCCACGCCGATCCCGCCGGGGTGCGGGCGGGCGTGTGGGTCGCGCCGCCGCTGCGCGCCGAGCACATGGCCGCGGCGATCCGGCGCGTGCTGCCCGGCGCCCAGATCCGGCACACCACCCCGCCAGTCTGGTACGCCCCGCCGAGCGTGCTGCAGCTGCGCCCCGCCGGGGGTCGGTGGGCACCGCTGATCGATCCCGCCCATCGTCCCTCCCACGCCAGTCGCGATCAGCCCGGTGATGAACCGTTGCGCGCGGTACTCGACGCACTCGCCGACCGCCAACCAGGCCAACAAGCCGCCGTGCAGCTCGTCATCACCCCCACCGGCGGACCGCTCCCCGGACTCGTCGCCGGCCTGGATCGCGTGGACCCCGCCGAGCTGTGCCGCAACGTGACGACGTTTTTGCTCGCCGGCACAGCCGAGCTGTTGTCGTTCCTCGTCAGCGAGCTGCTCGACCTGTTCACCGGCTCGAGCGGTTCGACCAACCGCCGGGGCAGCACCGGCACGGTCGCCGGTGCGTCCCGTCCGGCAACGGCGACGGGCACCCGAACCGGCTTAATGGGCAAGGCCGCGGACGCCAAACGCACGGCCGGTGCGCACCTGCACGCCACGCTGCGCGTGGCCGTCACCACCCACCCCACCAACACCTCACCAGCCCTGCCCGGTCCGCGGGCGCGGCGGGCACGGCTGCGGCTAGCCCGCGACATCGCCGCCGGCTACGACCTCGTCACCACCCACGCCACCCTGCACACCCGCCCGGCGCGCAACGCGGAACGGCTGTGGTGCCGGGCGCCCGGGGCCGGGTTCAACGCCACGCTGGCCGAGCTGGCCGCCTTGTGGCATCTGCCCGCCCAACCACACACCTACGGGCTGCCCGCACCCTCCGCGCGCAATCGCGCCCCGGCACGCCAGCTCCCGCGCCTTCCGCTCCCACGCACGGCACGGCGAACCGGCAGCTCCCGCCCAACCAACACCGGCAACAGCAACGACGCCCCGGCCCCTGGCGACCGGCGGCCTGGGCCCGACGGCGGGCCGACGCCACCACCGTCACCCCCTGGTCGTGGCGCCGGCTCCCAGCCGGGCTTCAACCAGCCCACCCGACCAGGACGGCCGATCCGAGCGACGGCCCCTCGACCGTCCAGCACCTCCGCACCCTTGGCGAACCGCGACACCAGCAGCCCCGCGCCCCGCGCGGGGCGCTACCGCCGATACGGAGGCGAGCCGCGATGAACAGCCGCCACCCCCAGCCCGGCACCGGTTCCTCGGCGCGGCGACCGCTGCTGTTGATCCCGCCGGATGATCCGCGCCGGGCACGGCCGAAACCGCTCGGGCTGACCAACTTCGGCGGGCCGGTCGAGATGATCGGGCTCAACGTCGCCGACGCCCGCTATCACCTCGAGGTCCTCGGACTGACCGGGGTCGGCAAGTCCTGGTGGATGACCCAATACGTGATCGCGGAGGCCCTCGCCGGTCGAGGCGTGGTGCTGATCGACTGCCAGGGCGACCTGGTGCGCAACATCCTCGACCGGCTCCCGCCCTCCTGCGCCGACCGGCTGGTCGTGCTCGACCCGGACGACCTTCTCGAAGGCGGCGCGATCCCGGCGTTCAACCCGCTCGCCCCCGACCCCGCCATCCCCGGCGGCGGTGGCGAGTGGGCGGCCGAGCACCTCACCGGCACCCTGCGCCAGCTCTACGCCTCCTCCTGGGGCGACCGGATGGACGACCTGATGCGCTGCACCGCGCTCACCCTCACCCACCGGCCCGACTCGACCCTGCCCGACGTGGTCCGGATGCTCACCGACACCCCGTTCCGCGCCAACCTGCTCGCCACCGTGGCACTGCCCGACTGGCTCGCCTCGTTCTGGGACGACTACGACGAGCTCACCGCCGCCCAGCGCGGCAGCCTGTACGCCCCCTTGGTCTCCCGGCTACGCGGAGTGCTGTCGCGCCGGTTCGCCCGCGCGCTGCTCGGCTCGCCGGTCACCACGTTCTCTCTCACCGAGATCCTCGACGGCGGCATCCTGCTCGCCCGGCTCCCGAAAGGCGAACTCGGGGAGGACGCCAGCCGGCTGATCTCCGGCCTGCTGCTCGCCGGCTGCTGGGGACACACCACGCGCCGCAGCCGCCGTGCACCAGAGGACCGACCGGACGCCACTGTGATCGTCGACGAGGCCCAGAACACCCTCAACCTGCCCATCGGGGTCGACCTCGCCCTGGCCGAGAGCCGTGGCTACCGCGTGTCCTGGATGATCGCCCACCAACACGACGCCCAACTCGACGCCTCCGTACGCGAGGCCATCGACGCGAACTGCCGCAACAAGATCTATTTCCTGCTCTCGGCCCGCGACGCGCCCCGCAAAGCCCACCACATCAACCCCTACCTGGCCGAGCACGACCTCTCCTCGCGCGGCGGGTTCCAGATGGTCGCGCGGGTCGTCCACGAAGGCCAGGAACAGCCGCCGTTCACCCTCGACTCGCCACCACTGCCCGAGCCGATCCCGGGCCGGGCCGAATGGCTCCGCGCACGGGCACGCGCCCGGACCGGGGTCACCGACGCCGAGCGCGCAGACACCCACGATCAGCGCGAGCGCGACAGGCGCACCGACCGCTCGGTCCTGCGCGGGGAGCCCACCGGCGGCCAAGTCACACCGCCTGGCGGTGACGCGCCGAGTGGCGGCCCGGCGAACCCGAGGCCCACGCCGGCCGCGTCGTCGCCAACCCGACACGGCCGCGCCGACACCGGCCGAGGAGGCCGACGTCCCGAACGACGCAACCCGCCCGACCGCCGCCGGCGCCCCTAGCCACCCAACCTCCCGGGCCGGCAAGCCCACAACAAGGAAAGAGGAACCGACAATGCCCATACCCAAGACCCGGCGAACCTGGCCACTGCTAGCACGAGTGGTCCGCGCCCTGATCATCACGATGGCCTGCTGCATGTGCGCGGTCGCGCTCGCCTACCCCGCCCCCAGCCAGCACACAGCCACCGGTACCAGCCCCAACGACGCCACCGTGGATACGCCGGTCCAGCTGGTCGCCACGCACACCGTGCTCGCCTCGACCTCGCCGGCTCCCGCCGGCGGCTTGTCTCTGCCAGCCATCAAGGCCAACGACCGGTCCTGTCGGAAACACTCCAGCACACGTGACGACGCCACGGAACACAACAACGGCGGAAGGGACACGGACGGCGAAGACGGATTCGTGCTGCGCGCCGGTCCCGTCGATGTCGTCATCGTCTCCGACAACTGTGCCCGGGAGGACCGGGACAGGGATGACCGAGACCGAGGTCGGGTGGCCGACCGGCGCTGCCCGTGTACGCCGAACCAGGAACGTGACTACCCGCGCGGTGGGTGGCGGGAGTACCCCAACGAGCGCCAGGGACCCCAGGTATGCCGGTTCTACGGCCCCGGCGAACACCCCGACCTGCCTGACGGCGGGATCATCTGCACCCGAGCTGAGCGCGCCCCGTCCGGCCGGTGGGGCAACTAGCGGGGCGGCGGACGACTTAATACAACCGGTAATACACGGCGATCGCCGTGGGGTTCCGTTCACCGTTCCGCCTGGCGTTCCGTTCACCGTTCCGCCTAAGAAAGGCACGGTGAACGGAACCCCCTGAGCGCGCCATCGTCGCAGCTCAGCGTGCGTGTGCGGCGCCCGTGCCGGCCGCCCGACAAAGCCTTAGGGCTTCCCGCCAGGACACAGCCATCCGCACCAAACCAGCACTGGACTTCCTCATCCAGTCCTCCACTCCAGTTCGCGAGGTCCCTCACCATGCCCAGCAACCCCACCAGCTCACCCGCCCGCGGCAGCCTCACCAAGGTCATCACCGAGGCCGGAAGGCTCACAGATCGTGATCATGCAGTGATCAACTTACTGGCTGACCACCGCGTCATGACCACTGATCAACTCGCCCGCGTCGAGTTCTCCAACGTGAGCATGCGATTCGCCCGCCGCCGACTCCAGCAACTCGCCGAGCGCGACGTTCTGGCCCGCTTCCGAACATTCCATCGGCCCGGCTCGCTGCCCTGGCGCTACTGCCTCGGCCCCGTCGGCGCCCTGCTGCACGCCGCGAGAACCGACACGACGTTCCCGCGCGCCAACGACATCGCGGCACGTGTCACCCGGCTGCAAAGCTCATCCAAACTCGACCACCGGCTCGGCGTGGCCGAGTTCTACTCACGTCTGCACGCCGGCGCCCGTCGCACCCCCGGCGCCGCGCTCACCGCCTGGTGGTCAGAAACCCGCGCCGCCACCGAGTGCGGACACCTCCTCCGGCCCGACGGATACCTCGAATGGGCACACCACCAGCCAAACGCGAAACCGGCCATCGTCGGCTGCTTCTACGAACACGACCGAGGCACCGAGGTGCTCGACACCCTCCTCGACAAGATCGACGCATACGCCCGGCTCACCGCCGCCGGCATCCGCAAACACGCCGTACGCACCGCCAACAGCATCAGCCGGCCAGTACTCGTCGAACTCCCATCCGTCGAACGCGAAACCAACTTCCACCAGGCCATTGACCGTCGTCACGGTTCCGTCGGTCCGAGTGGCGTCATGATGCTCACCACACACTCAGAGCTCGTGCGGGGCGACGTGGGACCGGCAGGGCCGATCTGGTGGCTTGCCGCAAGCAAGCAACGGTTGCAGCTCACCGACCTGATCAACAACGTCCGGCGAAGCGGTGTCCGATGACAGAGCGTGACACCGCTCAGCACCGCGTCCTTCAAGCTCGGCCCCTGGCGGAGCGGGCGGTCATCGGGCAGGGCCACTATCCGTCGAACACGAACACGGCCGAGGCATTGAGCTCCTCCCCTGGGCTGCCGCTGCCGCGGCTGTTTCGCCGCGCGACACGAAGCTCGGTCTACTACACCGTCACCACGATCGACGCGCGCGGGCGACTGGCGGACCGTTCAGCACTGCGAGTCCTGTGTTGGGAGCCGTGCCAGCGATACACACTGACGGTTTCCCATGACGCCGTCGTTGCCACCCGCGACGTCGACGGGCCAGCGGCGCTGACGCGACAAGGCCACCTGCGGCTGCCATCAACGCTGCGGCATCGATTCCGGCTCGTCGCCGGTGACCGACTACTCGTTGCCGGGTGCACAGAGCGACAGCTACTGGTGGCGGCTCCGACCGACGCCCTGGACGTCATGCTGCAGGTGCTCGTCGGCTCGGCGGAGGTGCCGCGATGACGACTGGCCCAGAGCTCGACGCCGCGCGCCTACTGTTGCGACGGCTCGGCGTCGAACCTGAACAGCTGCTCGACGCCGCGAGCCATCGAACTGTCCCGACCTTCGACGAATACATCCCGCAAGTCGCCGCCGCTGTCCCGGATGGGACCCGCAGGGTATACACGAGCTATTGGAATCGGGTCCAGCTGGTCTGGGGCAGCCGGGCGCTCGACGAGCCCACGCCGCTGGAAATCACTCAGCTCGCGGAGCATACGAAGACCGCCGGAGTCATGCGCCGGAACTCGCGCGGTGGCCGTTCGGCCGCGGAACATCTGATCGGTGCGCTGCGGTGCGTGTACCGGCACGCCGAGCACGATGGTTTCATCACCCGAGCGGCGAACCCCGCCTTGCGTGTGCCGAAACCGCGCAGGCTGACCAGTACACGCCGGGCGCTTCCCGACGGCGCGGTGGGCGAGATCAACGAGGTCGCCGCGCGCACCGGGAATGATCCCGAACTCGACACGTTGCTCCTGCGTCTGCACGAGGAAACAGCGGGTCGGCGGGGTGGCGCGATCGCGCTCGGTCAGCAAGATCTCGACTCGGCAAACTGTCTGCTGCGGCTGCGGGAGAAGGGCCAAACGGTTCGGTGGCAGCCCATCTCCCCCACCCTGACTCGCCATCTCGAAGCGCACACGCGGGAGCGCAATACTGGCAACCATTCTCGACTGCTGTGCTACCGCGACGGTCGGCCCCTCACCGCACGGCGCTATGACTACCTGTGGGCGCGCGTTGGTGAGCACCTTCCCTGGGTAGCCCGGCAACAGATCACCACGCACTGGCTACGGCATACGACACTCACCTGGGTTGAGCGTCGCTTCGGATACGCGGTCGCTCGCGCCTATGCCGGCCACAGCGGGCGCGGTGACGCCGGTGTCACGACGACGTACGTTCGTGCGGATCTCCACGAGGTCGCCGCCGCGCTGGCTGCCCTCACCGGTGAGCCTCACCCGCTGGCCAGCGAGCCACACGGCTTCGGTCAACCACGTACCGAGGAGAAGGCGCAGAGTCCCGCTCTCGTCCGGCTGTCATAGACGATCCCAGGACTGCGTCCGATGCCCATGCCTCCCGAGGTCCTGCTCGAGATGCGCATAATCGAGGGTGTCAGCCAGATCAGGAAGGCCACAACTCCCAGTTGCCACCGTCGCCACGCCGTACCTGGGCGGTCGGGTACTTGGCCTGAGCCTCAGCCAGCCGCGCCATCACGTCGTTGATCGGTCCTGGCTCGAGGACGGCCAGAGGCCGCGGTTTGGGTTGGGGCTTTCGTTTCGGCTTCGGCGGGGCTGGCGCGAAGATCGTCCGAAGCCGGGGCGGAAGCATCGCCACCCATTGCTCGCCATCAAAGTCAGGGAGAGCACCCTTGCCACCCCAGATGTGCGTGATCTGGTAGGCGGTGCTAGCCGCGCATCGATCCCACCAGCCCGGCATGAGGTTGCCAATGGTCTCGGCCCCAGATCCAGGAGGTGGCGGCTGTTGGAATAGCCGCAGGGATAGGTCGTATCCGTGCCATTCGCTGGGTGCCTGGCACTCCGAGCACATGGCGGCTGGCCCCGGCATAGGCATTTTGAACAGCGCATTGAATCGTCGTCGGTCCTCTCCTGCCCATGTGCGGAGCATACGGTGGCGCCAGTAGTTCATGTGGTCGCGAAGATTAGTCTCCCGGCGCTCCGCGGGCAGGTATCCGTCACGATCAATGATCTGTTCCGGGTCACCGAGCTGCTTCCGCAACTCGTCCGCGGCCGCCGGCTGTCGGTGACGCGCTGCAGGGCTGTCGCGCGCTGCGCCGGACTCGCGGGCGCCTCCAGAACGTGGGCGAAGAAGCTGATGTCGGATTCCGTTCGCAGCAGTCTCAGTCGCGCATTCTCGCGCTCTTTGTCGTAGGAGCGATTGACGAGCTCCGCCCGACGTTTCCTGTCTTGTTCCAGACGCCTACCAACCGCGTCGGCCTGGGCCTGCATGACGGCCTCGAGTTCCTCTTTGGTGTATTCGCCGTCGCCTGCTTCGTTCTCCCACTCATGCAGGATCGCCCACACGCGGCCATGCTCTTGCTCACTGCGGCCTTCCTCCCACCAGTTCCACTGACGCGACACGTCGTAGAACTCGCGCAGTTCCGTGAGTGCCTCGAGCAGCTGAGTGCCCGTCGACTTGCCCGTGGCCGATCGTGTCCACCTCACCCCGTTCGGCGCGGTGAACTGGATCGTGGCCTGTTCCGTCTTCGGCACAACGGACTCCTCTCGAATGTTCTGGCTGGAGCCTGGTCGCTCATCCAACACCCGCGACCGCGAACGGCGAAGGCTGGGCTGACACTCCCGTCGTTGCTTTCGCGCGGCCACACCGAGGGACACTCCCGCAAAGCCCGGGACCTTCTCGCTTCTCACCTTCGTCCGGGATCTCGTTGCTCGTCGGGGAGCCCTCGGCCATCAGGCGGTCAAGTGAGGTTCCGCCCGCGGCACGGGGCGGCGCCGGTGTGGGGTCTTCTCTCTCAACAGAGAGGTGTAGATCCCTATTTGGTGAGTTGGCCGTCTGGCCAGCGCAAAATAGCCTGATCCGCAATCGCAATAATACGATTCGATCGAATGCGGCGGAGGCGCTCCGACCATGAAATCGCTCTTGCCGAAGAACCCGAGCCGGCATCTAATACCCGCTGAGAAATGCGGAAAGGAACGGGTTCGCAACCGAATTCGTTGTGCTTCCGGTATTCGGTTCTACCGAGGTCTTTGCACGCTCGGCGTACGCACACAACGGCCTACTCCGCATCTCCGATCCCGCCGGCCGGGGTGACCACCATGGCGCGCGGAGCGCGCGATGGAGGCGAAGCGAGCGCCACCAACGATCCGGACTTCTCCCTGCCGGAGGCATCCGCGAGCGCCGGAGCGCGAGGGGCCACCGCGCGGAATCACGGGCGGCCAGCGCTGCAAGTGGTGGTGCTGCCCAGGCTGTGGGCACCCATGCATCATCACTTGGCGGTCACCGCGCTCACAAGCTTCGTGGGCAACATACAGCCGGACGCGGTCGCTTTCCTCAATCCGCCGGGCCCTGAGATCGGCGAGATGTGGCAGGCCTTCACCGGAGTGCTGGAAGGGTTCCGGGCGGTGTACGAAGGGCCCATTCTTACCCGCTTCAGCGACAACCAGCGGGTTCGTGCCGCCGACCTGGCCGCGTTGCGCGTGTCGGTCATCGCACCGCTCGCACCTATCGCGCCCGGCTGGCTCGCCGGACCAGACAATCCCATGCAGGCCGACGGTGGGGTGATCGGGTGCGCGCAACAGGCAGGCTCCAGCCTGGTGTGCGGCGGCACCGGCCGGCTGCGGATCACGGGCCGCGCCGCCCCCGCCAAGGGCGGCGGTTCGGACGTGTGGTTGGTGTTCGAGTGCGGCAGCCTCGCTGAAGACCGCCACACCGGCACCCTCGGTTTCGGCGTGCTGGAAGACAACGCGGGCGATATCAAGGCCTACCCCGTGCGGATCGACGCGGATGGGGCATTCACCCTGCACGGCATACGCCACAGCGCGCGATGACCGGCAGCGTCCGGCGCCGGTCATCCCGACGCGAGTCCGGCCATCCGATCATCTGCTCCACCGTCTCGGTCCACGCCGCAACCCCGCGCTTACGTCCACCGCGGGCGTCGCCTCCCCCGTACCGCGAAGCCGCACGCCGGCGGACGCGCACGTCGTGCGCTGGTGACGGGCCGTACCGCGTTCTCGCTCCTTCCAACGCGACGATCGCGCTCGGCACTTGGCACATTTGTGTCGTGCAGTGCCACGGTTCAGTGTCGAGCGCCACTGGGAAACCGGTGCGCGCGGATGCGACGTGCGCGTGTTGGAAGACGGGTTTGATCCCGTCCTCGAGCAACAGCCCGGTCGGCGCGCAGGTTCTGGCTGTCAGTTGGCTATGGGCGCGTTGGGCGTCAGGCCCCAGAACAGTTGGGTGCCGAGCAGGCCGATGAGGTGGATGAGGACCATGTTCAGCATCATCGACTTGGCCGTGTTGCGACCGACTCCGACGGACCCGCCGTGGGCGGTGAAGCCGAAATAGCAGCCGACGAGCACGATCACCGTGCCCATCGCGAGGGCCTTGAGCTGCGCATACAGGAAATCGAGCGGGTTTTGGTACAGCCAGAACATGTAGAAATAGCCACCTACCGAAACGCTCTGCAGCACCACGACGGTGATCAGGTACTCGCCGACGAACATCACTGCCACACCCACGGTGAACAGGAACGGAATCGCCAACCACGCCGCGACCACCCGAGTCCCGACCAGATATGCGCGGGACCGGATGCCCATCACCTCCAGCGCATCGATCTCCTCCGCGATGCGCATCGACCCGAGCTCGGCAACCAAGCCACAGCCGACCTTGGCGGCGAAGATGTAGCCCCACATGTACGGCGCCAACTCCCGCAGTCCGCACCACGCGTTGAAGGCTCCCGCGTACAGCGGAGCACCGATCTGGCGCAGGGTGTAGGCCCCCTCGGTACCGCACATGGTGCCGATCACGCCCTGCATCACCCAAATGATCAGGCCGCTGCTGAGGATCAGGATCGCTGCCTGATGCACCACGTCTCGGCCGTACTGGCGCACATCGGGAAGCTCCCGCAACACCTTGACACAGAACACGGCCAGCTCACCGAGACCCGTGAGGGACTCGAGCGGGTTGCGGCCGACTCGACGGCGAATATGCGTCGGTGGTGTTGTGGTCATCCCGGCCTACCGGTAGACGCTGATCGACGGGTTGAGCCCGAGCAGGATGGAGGTGAAGAAGTAGTTGCACACGTAGATCGCCGCGAACGCGATCACCACGGACTGGTTGACCGCACGGCCGACGCCGATCGGGCCACCGCCGGCGCGATACCCTTTGTAACAGCACACCACCGCGATGATCAGACCGAACATGAATGTCTTTGCGACACTGCCTGCCACGTCGGGTGTCGTGGCGTTGGCCCAGAAGTTGGCCAGGAAGGTGTCGGAGTCCGCGCCCATCTGCAGGGCGGCCAGCCAGCCGCCGAAGACGCCGAAGACCAGGGCGACCATGTCCATCAACCCGGTCATGAGCGTGACTGCCACGACGCGCGGAAGGATGATCTCCCTTATTGGGTCGACACCGAGAACCTCCATGGCATCGAACTCCTCGCGGATGCGTCGTGCCCCGAGATCCGCGGTGATCGCGGTGCCCACCACCCCGGCGACCACCATTGCGTTGATCCACGGGGCGAACTCGCGGACGCTGGCCATGATGAAGAAGGAACCGAGCCGCTCCGGTGTGCCGAGCAGGAGGAAGAAGTTGCCGGCCTGCAGCCCGGGCGCGCCGAACCCGAATGCCACCGTGGAGATCACCATCGGCAACCAACAGGTTCGGAGGATGTTGACCATCTGCTCGCAGGACTCGGACCAGTAGCCGAGCGGCCGGCGCACGGCGCTTGCGACCACTTCCACGAGCAGCATCAGCATCTCGCCGGCCTGGCGCAGGGAGCCGAGAAGCCATTGGTGCCCGGTAAGTAAGCGCAGCGTCCGCTGTGCCCAGCCAGGCCAGGCCGGTACCTCGATCATGGGCTACTGCTGCCTTTCGAACTTGCGGCCGCACTGCCGCTCCGAACAGCCAGACGAACCCGGGGCACCGGGGGTGAGCCTCGTTCCGGCATCGTTGTGCCGTGGTCGGAGAATGGGCCGTGGTGGGGCCCACGGCCCATTGCGCTCCGATTGGTCGGGAGTGTCAGTGGCCGGTGTATTTCGGGTAGCCGCTGGTGTTCTCGATCCAGTCGCGGCGCTTGTCGAGTGGTACTTCCAGGAATGTCGTCATCGATGTCAGGGCGTCGTCCGAAAGCATTGCCTCCAACCAGGCAAGGTTCTCGGCTTCGAATCCGTGCTGGATCCCGGAGTCGTTGCCCAGGTTGATTGCGCGTTTGGCGTTCGCCACACCCGTCGCGGGAAATGTGACGATCTCGTCGGCGATCTCCCGCGCCCGAGCCCTGGCGTCGGGCACAACCTCGCTGACGAGGCCGAGCTCGAGGGCTACCTCCGGCCGCACCACGCGGCCGCGCAGGATGAACTCGGTAGCCGCGCCCTGCCCGATGAGCCGTGCCAACCGCTGGGTTCCCCCGGCGCCCGGGATGATTCCGAGGCGCACCTCAGGGTGCCCGTAGCGGTAGTCGCCTTCTTCCCCGATGCGGATGTCACAGGCCATGACCAGCTCGAGCCCGCCGCCCATGGTGTCCCCATTGAGCGCGGCGATGACCACGCCGGGCAGCGCGGCGAGCTTGTCGAGGAGAGCTTTGTACTGGCGGACCGCCCCGGCTGAATAGCGGGCGGTTTGCGGTGTGCTGATCATGGCGTGGAGCTGCTCCACGCTGAAATGGGTCATGAACCCGATCTCGTCCGGTTCGGACTGCAGGATGATCACCCGGTATCGCGGGTCCTGCCACTCGACGACGAGCTGCTCGAGTTCCGCAAGCGCGTCCAGGTTGAGATAGTTGAGCGGGTCCGACGAGTAGGTGGCGGTCAGCACCCCATTCTCAAACTCCGTGCGGAACAGGGGTTTCGGCTCCGAAGCCATATTCGTTTCCTTTCCGATTGCTCCGGACCCAAACGGTAGGCACGTTGGGGCTTTACCTGATAGGACACACGCGACTGACCGAAGGATCCGCCCGCCATCCGTACCCGGCCCCGCGTCAGATGTCGCGGATTGCCGGGATCACCTCGTCGCCGATGCGCCTGGTCGAGTCCAGGATCAGTTGGTGCTCGCCGACGATGTGGCGCACGAGCACGAAGTCGAACCCGAGGTGGCGGTAGAACCGGAGTCGTTCGATGACCGTGGCGGCGCTGCCGACCAGCATGGTCTCCCGTGCCTGGCCGAACCCCCGGTAACCGGCCGTGAGGATCGGCTCGACCGCCGCCCACGCCTCGTCGTCGGTGCCCGCGACGAAGATGTCGCGGCGCAGTACCGGGTTGGGAGCGCGCCCGGAAGCGGCGCAGGCGCGGCGGTACAACGCGAGCTGCTCGACCAATTCGTCCGGGGGGCTGCCGGGCGAGGCTTCCCAGCCGTCGGCGAGCCGACCGGCGCGTTCCACGGCCGCGCCTCGGGTCGCGGCGAGCCAGATCGGCGTGGGCACCCGAGGGACCGGGTTGATCCGGACCTGGGAGAGCGTGTGAAAACCGTCGTGACTGACCTGCTCGCCGGCCAGCAGCCCGCGGATCAGCTGGATCTGCTCCTCAGTTCGGCGCCCTCGGCTCCCCTTCGGAATCCCGAACGCGGCGAACTGGCTGCTCACGTCGCCATTGCCGAGAATCAGGGTGAGCGGCTCTGGGGCGAATGCGGCGAGCGTGCCCACCTGCTCGGCGGCGATCACCGGATGGTGGAACGGGGCGAGGTAGAACAGTCCCACCGGCATCTCGCCGGTCGCGGCCAGCAGCCGGGCGAGAGTCGGGGTGGGGGCAAAAGCATTGGCGTGTGGGACCGCGTGGCTGTCGCCGATCATGAAAAAGTCGAAACCGGCCTGCCTCGTCGTTGCCGCAAGCTCCAGGAGCTGAGCGGCCTGGACGCGGGCGTCGTGCACGCCCAGCGGGATGTCGCCGAACTCCCCGCGCGGGATGATCACCTCCCGGTAGATCCGCAACGAGTGGTCGCCGTTGGCATAGAGAAAGCGCGGGGACGCTCCGATACGCATGCACCCACTGTAGGTCCGATAGTGAAACTCAGCATTAAGATCTATGGATTCAGGCCAACGGTCTCGCACTGATCGTCGTCCTGGGGAAGCCGTCGGCGATGGCCGCCTCGGCGAGGTTCCGCGAGCGCACGCCGATTCCTCTCGGGGGTGACGTGGGGCGCCACGGTCCTGGGGCCGTGGCAGACCCGTACCAACACGCGGCGCGATCGTTCTATGAGGTGCTGACGTGCGTTCGTAGCTTGGGAGGTGTCGCTGTCCAGAGGAATCGGAAGATCCCCATCAGAGGCCGCGTCCACGAACCAGCGATCAGGAGGCCCAGCGATGCCGTACTGGGAAATCTTTGCCCCGGAGAACGCATTCACTCTGGAGGACAGGGAACAGCTGTCCGAGGCGATCACCTCGATCTACGTGGACTACGTCAGCCTGCCCAAGTTCTACGTCGTCGTCCTGTTCAAGGACATGCCGGCAAACTCCATGTATGTCGGCGGCAAGCCGGCCAACAACTTCGTGCGGATCGTCGTGGATCACATCGCCCGGCAGATGGACAACGCCGATATTCGGGGACTGTGCATGGCGGCCATCGAGGAGACGCTCGCGCCGTTCGTGAAGGACCGCGGCTACGACTGGGAGGTCCACATCGACGAGACCCCCATTGACCTGTGGCGCACCCAGGGCCTGGTTCCGCCTCCCCCCTATTCCGAGGCCGAGAAGCTCTGGGCCAAGGAGAACCGGGCCATCCCTTACCAACTGGCCCAGAGCTGACCCCCGGCCGAGGACCCGGCGCCAGTCAGGCACCGTCAGCTCACCGTGCCCCGGGACCTCTTCCGTTTCCGGACCGCCACCCGTCCACGGGTTCCCGCCATCACACCGAAGCACCATCCGCGATAGGTGACCTCGCCATGAATTTCGCGTCGCTGCCCGACCGTCGCGCCGAATCCACTCCGGATGGGCCCGCGCTTTCCGATGGGCGCCAGTCGCTCACCAACGCCGAACTGCTGCGCCGCGTCCTCGCGGCGGCTCGTCGCCTTCAGCAGCTCGGGATCGGTTCGGGCGATGTCGTGGCCCTCAAACTGACGAACCGCATCGAATTCGTGCTGCTGTTATTCGCGGCCTGGCGGCTGGGCGCCACCATCACCCCGGTCAACCCGAGCATGACCGACAGCGAGGTCGAACGACAGCTCCACGACTCGGGCGCACGGCTGCTGGTGGTTGAGGACGGCGCGACCGCTGCAGCTGTCGCCACGCTCACCGTCGACGACCTTGACGGACGGGTGATGGGGCCGGATCCGGCGCCGCATGTGGACTCGTCCGCGCTGGCTCTCTTGATCTACACCAGCGGGACGACGGGGGTCCCGAAGGGGGTGATGCTCGACCACTCCAACCTCGACGCAATGGCGGGGATGCTGGGTCAGGCACTCGAGTTGGCGCCCGCGGACCGGTGCCTGCTGATTCTGCCGCTGTTCCACGTCAACGGGATCCTCATCAGTGTCCTGACGCCGCTGCTCGCCGGTGCCAGTGTCTTCGTGGCCGACCGGTTCAGTCCGGAGACCTTCTTCGACGTCGTCGAGCACGCGCGTCCCACCTACTTCAGCGCCGTGCCCACCATCTACAGCATGCTCGCGGCGCTGCCGGCCGACCTTCGACCCGACACGTCGTCCTTGCGGTACGGGGTCTGCGGTGCGGCACCCGCTTCGGCCGAGTTGCTGACTCGGTTCGAGGCCAGGTACGGGTTCCCGCTCATCGAGGGCTACGGGCTGTCCGAAGGAACGTGCGCCTCCACCGTCAACCCCCTTGCTGGTCCACGACGCGCCGCAACCGTGGGGCTTCCCCTTCCGGGTCAGCAGGTCCGGATCGTCGACGAGCGCGGTGCCGAGCTGGCGCCCGGGATCGATGGCGAGGTGATCGTGCGTGGCCCCAATGTCATGCGTGGCTATCTCGGTCGGCCGGAAGAGACGGCGAAGTCGATCGTGGATGGCTGGTTGCGCACGGGCGACGTCGGCCATCTCGATGAGGAGGGCTACCTGACCCTGGTCGGTCGATCCAAAGACATGATCATCCGCGGTGGGGAGAACATCTACCCCAAGGAGATCGAGGACGTCCTGACCTCTGACCCATCAGTGCTCGAGGCAGCCGTCATCGGTGTACCCGATGACAAATGGGGAGAGCTGGTCGTCGCCTACGTCCAACCGCGACCAGGTGCGAGCGTCGACCCCGAAGCGTTGACCGCGCTGACCGCGCGGCACCTCAGCGGCTACAAGCGACCGACCTCGTTCGTCGTTGTCGACGTCATCCCCAAGAACGCGGTCGGCAAGATCGACAAGGTCGCGGTACGGGCCATGCACGCCGCAGCCTCCCGCTCGTGACCGCCGAAAGGCTGCCAGGCGAATGGTTTGGGGCGCGAATGTCCAGGCGCACAGGCGAGGGCAAATTCAACCTGAGCAAATCCGCTCTGGAAGGACACTCCCGAAGCGAAGAATCACCATGACGACGTGGCCGACTTCGACGAGTACGTGGCATATCTCGGCCGCGCGGCCGAGGAGATTCCGGCACACGGCGGCCGGCCGTTGCTCAAGCCTTGAGCCGCCTCAGCACGGTTCGGCCGGTCGGAGTTCAGTCGACGACCCGGTTCGCGGCGGGATCGAGGCTGGGGGTGCCCCGTGCCACTTCTAGCAGCCGGTCGGTGGAGGTGATCTTGACGCGCGGGCGCAGCGCCGAGGCGCCGAGGCCGCGTTCGTGGGCGTCGATCGTCGCCCATCCCTGGAGCCCGATCGCTTCGACGCCGCGCCTCGCGACCAATCCGGCGAAGTGACCTGTCGGCTCGGACAGACGACCGGACCGGGCGTCGTCGAGTAGGGACTCGATGGTCTCGGCCGAATCATGCTTGTTCGTACCGATCACGCCGGTGGGTCCCCGTTTGATCCATCCGGTGACGTAGACACCGGGCTCAACGCGTCCGGCGTGGTTGGGGATGACGCCGCTGTCGCCGTCGAATGGCAGCCCGGCGATCGGTCGGCCTCGGTACCCGATCGAGCGCAGCACCAGCGAGGTGTCGAAGTGGTCGATTCTGTCGGTGGGAACGGGCCGGCCGCGGCGCAGCGCGTTGCGGCGGACCCGGATCCCGCGCACCCGCGTGTCGCCGACGATCTCGGCGGGTGAGCTGAGGAACCGGAAGACGATTCTCCGTCTGCCCTCCCGCGACGGGCGCGCGGCGACTTCGCGCAGCAGCGCGAGCTTGAGTCGGTCGCCGTAATGCTGGGGCGTCGGCACCTTATCGAGGTCCGCGTCGACGATGATGTCGATGTCCCGCAGCTGGGTCAGGGCAAGCAGCTCAGGGCTGGAGAACGCGGCCGATTCGGGTCCCCGGCGGGCCAGGAGCACGACTTCCCGGACCGCGCTTCGTTCGAGGACGTGGAGTGCGTGGTCGGCGATATCGGTGGCGCGCAAGGTGTCGATGGGCATGGTCAGGACGCGGGCGATGTCCACCGCGACATTGCCGCTTCCGACGATCACAACACGCGGCGAGGACAGGTCGAACGACATCCGGGAGAAGTCCGGGTGGCCGTTGTACCAGGCGACGAATTCGGTAGCCGCGGCCGAACCTGGCAGGTCCTCACCGGGCATGCCGAGGCTCCTGCTGCCCGATGCGCCCACGGCGTAGACAACCGCGTGGTGGTGATCCAGCACCTCTTCGTGAGTGACGTTGTGCCTGATGCCGGCACCGACCTCGACGTTGAAGTAGCACCGTACCCTGGGGTCGTTGAGCAGCCGGCCGAACCCGACCGCCACCTTCTTCGTCTTCTGATGGTCGGGGGCCACGCCGGCGCGGACCAGCCCGAACGGGGTCGGTAGGCGGTCGAGCACGGTCACCGATTCCACCACCTCCGGTCCCTGACCGAGGAGGTGACCGACCGCGTACATCCCGGCCGGTCCGGATCCGACAACGGCGATCCGCAGGCTGCTCATCGGGCGGCGAAGTAGTCGGCGTTGATTTTCAGATACGGACGCATCGACTCCGGCAACTCCGCCGCCGGGTAGATGGCATCCACTGGGCATACCGACAGGCAGGCATCGCAGTCGATGCAGGTGTCCGGATCGATGTACAGCTGCTCGGCCGTCGCGTATTCCGGAGACCACGGTGTCGGATGGATGGAGTCGGCCGGGCACAGCTCGACGCATTCCGCGTCGTTGCAGCAGCTCTGGGTGATCACGTAGGCCATCGGGGAACTTCCTTCTCTGTCGTCCCGGGCGCGGAACGCAGGGCAGTAGGTGCCCGGTCTTGATCATGACCGGCCGACGGAGCGCGGCGATCTTGTCGATGCTGGCGATCCACTGCAGCCACTCGTCGGGGCTGGAGACGGGCGTGGGTGATGTAGATCGTGGTCAGTGCCCGCCCGGAGGCGTCGATGCGGCGGGCGATCTCGTCGACGTCGCCGGGCATGTAGGGCGCGCCGACCAGCATGGTCTCGGTGTGCCCGGCGAGGATCGTCGAGGTGGTCGGCGAGAACCAGCCGCCTCCGGCGACTTCGCGTTGCGGGCTGGTGTAGACATCGAGGGCCAGGTCGGTCATGGGTTTCCCTGAGGGTGATGTTGTTCGGGATCGGCACCCGGAGAGTTACGCCGGTGCCGTCGCGCCGAGCGGCCGAACGTCAACCTGCACCCCGTTGAAGGCGGCGGTGCCGGAGAGCGGATCGACTCCAAGGGGACCGGTAATGGCGTTGAGATTCGCACCTGGATGTTTCTCCGCGACGCGCAGCCGCAACCCAGGACCGTCATGGCCCCACCCGTGGGGCAGGCTCACGACGCCGCGGCGGACAGCGTCGCTCACCTCCACCGTCGCCTCGATTGTGCCGGTGGCGGAGGAGATCTCACACCGAGCGCCGTCGACCAGCCCACGCGCCGCAGCGTCGTCGGGATGCAGCAACAGCGTGCACCGTTCCTTGCCACGCATCAAAGCCGGAATGTTGTGCAGCATGGTGTTCATCGAACGGGTCTGCCGGCGGCTGATGATCACGAGTTCGTGGTCGTCGCCCAGTCCGTCGCGCACCCTTGCCAAATCGGCGACCAGTGGGTCCGGTGCGAGCTCGACGCGGCCCGACGGTGTCCGGAGGTTGTCCGGGAGGCGCGGTTGGAGCGGACCGAGGTCGATGCCGTGGGGATGGCGTTTGAGGTCCGCGAGGGTCAGGCCGCCGGGCCGGGCGCCGAAGTGGTCGCCGTACGGGCCGGCGCGCAGCAGCAGATCGAGACCGCGTTGCGGTCCACGCTCGCTGCCGAGCGCCGCGAGCACGTCCTGCGGATCCAGGTGTGCGAGCACGCTTCCCGGTTCCTCGACGACGTCGTGCACGAGCGCGGACAGAATGATGTCGTCGACCACGCCGCGATCCATGTCTCCGAACCCACCGAGCACCCCGACGAGCTCCATCAGGATCTGGTGTTCGGTGTAGGCGCCGTCAGGTAGCGGCAGCACGGGTTCGGTGTATCGCGTGTGGTTGTGGCTGATGAGCTGCTCGTAGAAGAGGTCGTAGTAGTCGCGGTGGAGGGGGGAGGGCGGCGGCAGGATGATGTCGGCGTGGCGCGTCGTCTCGTTGATGTACGGGTCGACGGAGATGAGCAGTTCGACGCGACGTAGGGCGTCTTCGAAGCGCGCGCTGTCGGGCGCGGTTCGGGCGCCGTTGCTGGCGATGGTGATCAGGGCGCGGATCGGTGACTGGTCGGCGAGGATTTCGTCGGCCAGCGCGGCGAGGGGTAGTTCTCCCAGGACCTCGGGGTGTCCGCCGACGCGGGTGTGCCAACGGCCGGTCGGGAAGGGATACCCGTGCGCGGCGTCGCCTCGGGTGTTGTGCGTAGCGGCCGCCGCCAGCGGAAACAGCACCCCGCCGGGCCGGTCCAGGTTGCCGGTGACCGCGGCGATGACCCACATCAACCAAATATTGAGGCTTCCGAACTGTTGCACCATTGCGCCGCAGCGTCCGTAGATCGCCGCCGACGGCGCCGCGGCGATCTCCCGGGCCAGCTCACGGATCACCGGCGGTTCGATACCGCAGCGTCCCGCGACGGCCTCGGGCGTGAACGGCGAAACCGCCGTGCGCAGCGCGTCAACGCCGGCGACGTGCTGCTCGAGGCGGTTGAGCCGGTCGAGCCCCTCGGCAAAGATGACGTTGACAACGGCTGCGAGCAGCGCCGCGTCGCCACCGGGTCGTACCGCCAGGTGCTGGTCGGCCAGCTCGGCGGTGGCGGTGCGCACCGGGTCGATGACGATGATCCGGCCGCCACGTTCCCTGATCGCCTTCAGCCGTCCGCGCGGAGCGGAGATCCCGGTGGCATTCGAGACCAGCGGGTTGACGCCGATGAGGACCAGCAGGTCGCATCGGTCTACATCGGGTGCCGCCATCGACCAGGACGCGGTGTCGCGCGCGCCGAACATGAGCCCGGCCGCGGTCATCATCGGCATGTGGTCCACGGTTGCGGCGGTGTAGACCTGCCTCGCGCCGGACAGCCGCAGGGCCGTCTTCCCGTAGACAAAGGAACCGTAGTCGTGTGCGAGAGGGGTCCCCAAGTGCCAGGCCACCGCATCGGGACCGCCCTCGGCGATCGGCCCCAGCCGTTCTCGGAGGAAGCGGAACGCGCCATCCCACGTGGTCTCGACCAGCTCTCCGTCACGTCGGACGAGTGGGGCGCGCAGGCGGTCGGGGTCGTGGTGCAGGCCCTGCAACGCCGTGCCCTTGGGGCAGATGTACCCGCGGGTAGGCGGATGCTCCGTATCGCCACGGACGCTCACGACGTTGCCGTCCTCGATCTTGATCTTCAGGCCGCAGGCCACCTCACAGATGGGGCACGTGGTCAGGTGCTCGCTCATGCTTCCTTCCAGAACAGTCGACCGATCGCGGCGAGCGCCGGGATCGCCACGCGTCGTTGCAGCGCGGCCGGCAGGCCGGGAGCCAGGACGTCGGCCCCGGTCTCGTGCACGATCCTCATCATCAACGGCAGCGGTGGCTGGCCATTGCGGGTGAGCTGCCCGCGCCGGGTGGCGCGCCCTACCCGGAGGCCGAACTCGATCCATTCCGCGCCGGCGGGTGACAGCAGCGAGGTGATGGTCGCCGGTCCGGCCTTCGTCGCCCATGGGTCGGTATGCACGGTTCCGGCGGGAACCACGACGACGTCGCCAGCACGCGCGGTACGCACCCGCCCGCCCAGTACATAACGGACCACGCCGTCCCGAATGAAGTGCACCTCGTCGGTGTGTGCGTGCGAGTGCGGCACGAGGAACCCGGCGCCCGCCTGGAATGTTCGATCGAGGCAGCTCCACCACTTTCCGTCCAGCCAGACGGTGCTGCGCAGGGCCACCTCGGCGCGCCCATCGGCCGAGCGGTACCGCCCGACGACGGGCGGCGGCTGCGGTGCCGACAACGGGTCGGTCGGCGCCTCGACGATCATCGGGTGTCCCCTGTCTTTCCTCGGGTCATGTCATCCGCGTCTGGGTGTGGCAGCGGTCCACCCCTGACCGTAGGAATTCGCCATCGCGCCCAGGTAGCACGAATGCGCCTGGTTCCAGTACGGAAGCGCCACCGGAAATCCGACCATCCCCATGCCGGGTCTGACCCCGTGCGGATCGGTCGTCAGTCGAGGCTGAGGATGGCATCGACCAGTAGGTCCGGCTGCTGCTCCTGCAGGAAGTGACCGGCGTCGGGGACCGTCAGATGGTCTCGCCCCCGCGCGCCCGGGATGCCGGCCTGGAGCATCCGCTCGAACGCTCGCGTGATGTCCTCGTGTTCGGCGAAGGCGGTGAGGAACGGTTTCTCGAAGGCCGTCAGCCCGGCCCAGGCGCGGCGCAGCATCGAGGCGGGCGGGTCGGTGCCGTCGAGCGGTACGAGCCACGGGAACTGCCGGGCTCCGGCGAAGTGCCGCTCGGACGGGAAGGGAGCGTCGTAGGCGGCCGCGTCCTCCTCGGTGAGGACGTGCGCGGTTTGGTTGAGGGCGCTGTCGGGGCTGCCGACGGCCCACGAGGCGGTCAGGCCGGGCGACTCGGACTGCTCCCGCCAGCGCAGGAACGCGCTCGCGGCGGGCGCGAACTGCTCCGGGGTGAACGTGGCCATGACGTCCGGGGCGGCCAGGCCGGTGTTGGCGGCGACCACCCCCGCGAACCGGTCGGGTGTGAGCCCCACGTGCACGAGGAAGACGAACCCGCCCCAGTCCTGGCCGAACAGGGTGATGTCCGCGAGATGGAGCTGGTCCAGCCAGTCACCGGTCCAGGCGACGTGGGCCGGGTAGGTGTACGCGGCCCGGTCGACCGGTTTGTCGGAGCGGCCGAACCCGATCAGGTCGGGCACCAGAACACGTCGGCCGGATGCCACCAAGCCGGGAATCATCTTGCGGTAGAGGTAACCCCAGGTCGGCTCGCCGTGAGCGAGCACCACGACCGGGCCGTCTGGCGGCCCCTCGTCGACGTAGTGCATGCGCAGGCCCTCACCGACCGTGGCGTACCGCGGCTCGTACGGCCAACTGGAGAGGCGGTCAAAGCGCTCGTCGGGCGTTCGCTCGATATCCATGCGACCCATGTCAGAACTCCGAAGAGGCTGTCGCCAGTGTGCGGATGCGCGGGTGGTTCTCCAGCGCCCACCGCACGGTCTTGGGCGGGCGCCCGAGCAGGGTTTCCAGCTGGTTGGTGACGCCGCGGTACCCACCGCCGGCGACCAGTCGGGTCAGGGTTTTCAGGTGCTCCGCGGTGTGCGGAAGCTCGGCCAGGGCGCTGTCCACGTAGCTCTCGTTCCAGGACTCGACCTCTTCGGGAACGTAGACGACCCGGCGTCCCAGCGCGGCCCCGTAGTCCTCCGCGAACCCGTGCATGTCCTTCAGCTCCGGACCGTTGAGCGCATACGACTTCGAGATGTGCGGCGCCGGGTCCGTCAGGATCTTCACGCACACCTCCGCCACGTCGTAACCGGCGATGGGCGCGAGCCGCCGGTCACCGAAGGGCAGCCGCAGTTCACCGTTGCTCAGCGGGCCCAACGTCATCCAGGTCAGCAGCGGGTTCTCGACGAACATGGCCGCCTGCACGTTGACGGTCGGGATGCCGGACCAGTCCAGCACCTGCTCGGCGATCCAGTGGGCTCGCTGCTGCGGCGACCACTGCGTGACGAGTCCGCCCAGCCACGACCGCCGTTCCTGCTCTGGTGCGGTCATCTTCTCGAACGTCATGAACGACTGTTCGTACTCGGAGATGTTGACGAAGGCCTCGATGTCGCCCTGGGCCCGCGCCGCCGCGGCCATCAGGGTGACCGCATCGGTGTAGTACGGCGAGAGGCTCATGCTGAAGTAGATGCGTCGGCAGCCCGTCAGCGCGGCGGTCACGTCGGCGATGTTGAGCAGGTCACCGACGAATACCTCGGCCCCGGCCTGGCGCAGCGAGTGCGCACGTTCGTCGTCCCGACGCACGAACGCGCGCACCGGGTGGCCTTGTTCGAGCAGCATCTCGACCATCGTTTGGCTCACACCACCGACTTCGCCGGCGGCTCCGGTGATCAGGATGGGATTGCGTTCTGACATCTATGTGTCCTCTGCTGGTTGGGGTGGGGTTCGGGGATCTTCGATACGGTTCCTATTACCGCTCACCCCTTTTACAACATGCCCTTCCTCATATCCGCACTACCCTTGAGGATCGGAGAGTCGCTGCGCCAGTTCTCCGGTTGGACCCTCTCCCACAGACTTCCCTTGCCGAGGTCTTTTCCTAGCTGGTCTTCTCGCCTGAACCACTGCTCAGCACTTCGGATCCTGTTGGGGTGAATTTCGTCGAGCAGAGCGTAATCCCTGGTGATGATTCCATGCTTCCACATATTCCAGAAGCCCGTGAAATTGTCCCGGAAGCTCATGGTGCTTTTGTCGTGAGGGTCGGCGTTGTATCCGGCAGGGAGATCAGCAACCCCCTTCAGCGGGCCGTTCCAATATGTGTCCAGATCAGTGTCGATGTATTGCGCCGGATGCCCGGTGACCTTCTCGAAGGCCGCGGCCATATCGGCATACGTCATGTGTTCGATAGCGACTTCGAGATCCATGCCATTTGCCCGCTCTGGATGGTCGAAGAGCCAGCGAACGTAGAATCCGCAATCCTCGAGGGAAACGTGGGGAACGGCTCCGTCGCCGAGAGGGACTCGCCAGGTCACGACGCCGTCCTCGATGCCGGGTGTCATGGGCGTGCCCGGTGAGATCACCATCTCGATGTAGGGGCCCGAGGTGAAGACCGCCGCCCCCATCCGGTCCCGGTTCTTTTCGTTTTGGAACAACACCCATTCGGCCATACGGCCTTTGCCGTCGTAATGGCCGGTGCGGAACCTGGAGTCGTAGCCGGACTTTTTGAGGACGTAGTCGAGGTTTCCGTAGACGAAGAACTTGACCCCTTCTTCGATCGCTATCTCATAGCCGCGGATGGCCCAGTAGGTCTCGGTTTTCTCGCCGGTGTTGAATCCGTCGATGTTGATGAAAGTTCCGTCACAGCCGCGAAATCCTTCCCGCAGCACGTCTTCGTCGGCGAATGACCCTTCGAGGAGGGAGACATTCCCGAGCGCGAGGAGGGCCTGGGCTCGCGGGGAGGTGGTATCGCGGGTGAGGACTCGAACGGAATACTTCTTGTCGGCGACCAGAGCGCGGATGATAGGCATCCCTTGAGCCCCGGTGCCACCGATGACGAAGATGGTGGAGGTGGTGTGAGAAGACATGGCTTTTGACTCCAGAGGTTGAGTGGGCACGCAAATCAGCACGCGATGGGCGCGGTGTGTTCGAGACTGGTCTCCGCGGTGCCGTCGATGCGGGTGAGGAAGTCGAGGAGTGCGGCGTTGACCTCGGCGGGACGCTCCTGCTGCGTCCAATGCCCGCAACCGGGCAGCACCACCGGGCCGTGCAGTTGGGGAGCGACAGCGCTCAGCGGGTTGCCCAACCCGGCCCGGCCGCGCAACATGTCGCTGAGCGAGGGGCCCCCGTCCGGGCCACGCAGTGAGGTGACCATGTCGCGGTCTCCCACCACGTACAGCGCGGGGACGTCGATCCCGCGTCCCCGGAACGGCGCGAGCAGTTCGTTGTTGCGTTCGATGTTCCGGTACCAGTTGAAGGCTCCGGTGAAGGCCTGCTCGCCGTGCCGGGCGAAGTCCCCGGCGTACACCTGGATGTCCGCCTCGGTCAGCCAGGCCGGCAGGGCGGGCGACTCCGGCATGGTGTCCAGCAGGCCGAGACCGTCGGGTATGACCAACGGACGGGGCTCCCTGCCGAGCGGGTTGTCGCCGGAGGCGCCGACCAGGATCCGGCGGAAGGACTCCGGGATGTCCTTGGCGAGCTCCGCGTCGGCGACTCCCGGCCGCTGGAAGTAGATCTGGTAGAAGCCCTCGCCGTACTGGGTGCGGGTGATCGAGGGCGGGACCATCCCGCCGGGCAGAATCGGCGGAATGCTGAGCCCGGCCACCGCGCGGACCTTGTCCGGGCGCAGCATCGCCGCGATCCAGGCAACGGGTGCGCCCCAGTCGTGACCGACGACAATGGCCTGCTCCTCCCCCAGCTCCTCGATCAGGGCGATCACGTCGCCGACGAGGTGCGGCAGGGTGTACGACGAGACGTCCGCCGGCTGCTCGCTGCGGGCGTAGCCGCGCTGGTCAGGGGCGACGACCCGGTACCCGGCCGCCGCCAGCGCCCCGAACTGGTGGCGCCAGGAGTACCAGCTCTCCGGCCAGCCGTGCAGCAGCAGGACCAGCGGCCCCTGCCCCTGCTCGGCGATATGCAGCCTGACCCCGTTCACCTCGACGAAGCGGTGGGTGAGCGACCTGTCCACAGGGACCTCCATGAAATGGGTGAGTGCGTGCCGCTACGTCAACCGCGACCGGGCAGGCGTCAGCCGGCCAGCTGGTTGAGCTTGCGGATCTGCTGGTCGAAGACCCGGGCAGGTGCGATACGGCGCAGGAGGCTTGCGCGTCCAGCCGTGGGACCCGCGGTGTAGCGCAGCTTCGGCTTCGGGTCGGTCGCTGCCGCGACGATCACCTCGGCGACAATCGCCGGGTCGTCGCCGTCCCTGATCGCGGACTCCATCATGCGGTCGAAGGCGCGCCGCTGGTCGGCATAGACCTGCAGGGGTGTGTCGGGCCGCGAGCTGTTGGCCTCGAATCCAGTGTTGGTGTAGGCGGGTTCGACGAGAAGTGCCCGGACACCGTGCACGCGAACCTCGTGGTCCAGCGACTCCGAGTACCCCTCGATCGCGTGTTTCGAGGCGGCGTATACAGCCATGTACGGCGACGGGAGAAAGCCGACCACGGAGGAGATGTTGATGATGCGTCCACGTCCCTGGGCGCGCATGTGCGGCAGCACAGCGGTTGTCATGCGCATCACGCCGAAGACGTTGACGTTGAAGATGTCCTGGGCCTGCGCGAGGGAGCTCTCCTCGGCGGCCCCGATCGCGCCCATACCGGCGTTGTTGACCAGGACGTCGATCCGCCCCAACCGGCCGATCACATCGCGGACAGCAGTGGCGACCGACGCGTCACTTGCCACGTCGAGGTCGAGGAGCGTCACGCCGTCGAGCGGGTCGGCACGTGAGGTGTCACGGCTTGTGCCGACCACCTCGAAACCCGCTTCGGCCAGCGCGAGCGCGGACGCCTTCCCGATCCCCGATGACGCACCCGTCACGAGTGCCACCGGCCGAAGCGTCGTCATCATAGACTCCTTTGTGAGAAACCGATCGGTTTCCACCACTGTAAACCGATCGGTTTCCCTGCGCAAGCTCATGCACGGAGCTCATCGCGGAGCCATGTCACGCGCGGTGTCAGTGCATGCCCGCCGCATCGAGCAGGGTGATCACGGTGGGCGCGATGAGGCCCGTCAGACTGTCGGCTCCGATCCCGGCGCGGGCGCTTGCGCCGTCGAAGACCACGCTCAGCTGGCGGGCCAGCAGCACCGGGTCGCTCGCCCCGCCCCGTTCGGCTTCAGCCCGGAAGAAGGACGTCAGGTTCCCCTTGACCCGGTGCGCCACCCGGCTCGCGGGGTGGCTCTGATCCTTGAGCTCGATTTGCACGGCCAGGTACCGACAGCCTCGGAACTCGGGGGCGCCCGCCTGTGCCTCCACCTGCTCGAAGACGTGCAGGATCCGCTCGCGCGGTGAACGGCCATCGTCAGCCGCGGGCAGGAGCGTCGCCACGAAGGCGGCGATCCCCTGCTCCAGGCTCGCCGCCAACAGCTCGTCCTTGCTCTCGAACAGCTGGTACATCGAGCGCTTCGACACCCCGGCCGCCTTGCACAACGCCTCGATGCCGATGCCGACGCCGTCTCGGTAGGTGAGCGTGGCCGCCGCCTCGAGTAGCCGCTCCCGGGAAGTTGGCTTCACCTCGGTGGTCATACCGCGAGGTTAACTCGGTTCCAGCGAAATAGAAACCGATCGGTTTACGACGGTGTCGGGCCGGATCGCGCCGCCACGCGTGGCCGAACGGGCACCTGAAGTCCGGCGCGGCGGTTCAGCCGATCTCGGCCGGTTCGGCGGTGCCGGCGCGGGCCGGTCGGCCGTGGCGCTGAAGCAGGGCCAGTCCGGCGGCGGCGAAGCTCATCCAGGCGATAACGAGGAAAACGTCGTGGAACGAGGTGGCCATGGTCTGCAGCTGGAGCTCCCGCATCAACGGGTAAAGCGCGGATGCCCCGCGCGCGGCCAGCTCGTGCAGCCGGGGGTCGGCACCGGGGTCTAGTAGCGCGGCACGATCGGCCAGGGTCTGGGCTTGGACGGTGGTGGCGAGTGCGGTCAGCGCGGCGAGCCCGAAGGCGGTCGCGACCCGCTGCACGATCGTGTTGACCGCGCTGCCCGAGCTGACGATCTCAGGGGGCAGGGCCGAAATGCCCCCGGTCATGATCGGCATCATGCAGAGCCCGACGCCGAGCGAGCGGACCATTGTCCAGACCACGACCTCCTGGCGGGTGATGTCGGCGCTGATGTCCGCCATCAGGACCATGCCGTAGCCGGTCACCACCAGCCCGAGAACGGTCGGGATCCTCGGCCCGATCAGGTCGTACAGTCGTCCCGCGATCGGCATCATCACCAGCATCACCAGCGCCGGTGGGAGCAGCAGCAGGCCGGTGTCGAAGGCCTGCATGCCCCGGCCCTCCTGCAGGAATAGCGGCAGGTAGAACAGCGGGCTGAACAGCGCAACCGAGTTGGCCGTGATCAGTAGCAGCGAGTTCACGAACGGCCAGTGCCGGAAGACCCGGAGGTCGAGCAGCGGCTGCTCGACCTCCAGCTCGAGGACCACGAACAGCGCGAGGGCGAGCAGTCCGAAGACGGTAAGCCCCAGTACCCGGTATCCGGTCCAGCCCCAGTCCTGGCCCTCGGACACCGCCAGCAGCAGCGCGAACAGCCCGGAGGCGGCCGCCGCGAACCCGGGCAGGTCGAACCGTCGCCGCGGGCCCGGCCCGAACCGCGGTAGTACCGCCGCCGCGGCCACGCAGCCCACCAGCCCGATCGGCAGGTTCAACAGGAAGATCAGCCGCCAGTCGACGTAGTCGACGAGGTAGCCGCCCAACGTGGGGCCGATCGCCGGTGCGACCACGATGCCCAGCCCGTACAGACCCATCGCGGTGCCGATCCGCTCCGATGGGACGATCCGGTAGAGCATGGTCACGCAGACCACCGGGATGATGCCGCCGGGAATCGCCTGCAGGATCCGGAAGGCGACCATGCTGGGCAGGTCCCAGGCCAGCGCGCACAGCGCTGAGGCGGCGGCGAAGCTCAGCAGCGAGACCAGGTAGGTGCGGGTGAGCCCGAACCGGTCGCCCAGCCACGCCGTTCCCGGCACCACCATGCCCAGGCACAGCGTGTAGGCCGTGGTGATCCACTGGATGTCCTGCGTGCTGGCGGCGAACTGCTTCTGGATCGTCGGGATCGCGACGTTGACGATGCTGACGTCCAGGATCGACATGAACATGCCGGTGATCAGCACAACCAGCGGCAGGCCCCAGCCCTGGCCAGGCGCGGCCGGTGGCCGCTCGGCGAGCCCCGGGGTCCGCGGGGGCGGTGGGGGCGCGGGACTCGGGCGTGCAGCCGCGGAATCGGCGGTGGTCGTCATGTCGGCGTGCAACAAGGCGCGGACCAGGTAAATCGCGTCATGCGACGGACTATAGACGAGCTAGGTCGCGTGACGCGACTAATCGCGATACGTTAGTGACGTGCTCGACAGCGACTACCCCGGCCAGGTTTGCTCGATCGCCCGCGCCCTGGAAGTGGTCGGAGAGCGCTGGACGCTGCTGATCCTGCGCGATGCGCTGCTCGGTCCGTGCCGCTTCGACGACCTGGTGGAGAGCCTCGGGGTCACCCGGACCGTACTCAGCAACCGGCTGGCGAAGCTCGTCGAGCACGGGTTGCTGGAGCGGCGGCGTTATCAGGTGCGGCCGGAGCGCTTCGAGTACCTGCCCACACCCAAGGCGTTGGAACTCTTACCGGTGCTGGGCGGCCTGATGGCCTGGGGTGACCGGCACTACCCGCACCCCGCCGGGCCGCCCCGGCGCATCGTTCACCGACACTGCGGTGGCGGAGTCACACCGCGGTACAGCTGCGACCGCTGCGGCTCCACGCCCGCCCCGGCCGAAGTTCACACCGAGCTCAACCCCGCATTGGCGCCGGGCGCGCCACGTCACTGACCGACCTCGTGCGCGGCAGCGGCGAGCGCGCCTGACGCGGGTTGGGCGCCGTTCAGCTAGGGAAGCACCGTCCGAACGCCAGGAGCAGCCGGGGTGGGCCGCTGAGCCGGATCCGCCGCAGCAGCAGGGCCGCGACCAGGGAGCGTTCCCCGGCGAGGAACCCGAACCAGGTGCTCGTGTCCGCCCGCACCCGCAGGTCGGCCGTCCCGTGCAACCCCTCGGCGACGGTCAGCTCGCGGTCGCGGATGTCGATGGTGAGTTCGCGTTGTTCGGCGCCGGTGAAGGTGAAGTGGTAGGTGGCCTCCAGTCCTTTGGATGCTTCGCGTTGGAACAGGTGCGGGAGGTTGCCGGCGAACCCGTCGACGCCGCGGGCTCGCAGTCCGTTGCCCACCCGTTTGGTCGGCTTGTGTGGGAAGCGGCGCTTGACGTAGGCCTCGGCGTCGGAGTTGGCCACCACGTAGACCGTCTCGGTCTTGTTCTGCAGCGGTTTGACGATGTCGTTGAGGTGCTTCTTGCGATCGTCCAGGTAGGGGCCGAGCACGTCCTCGCCGGCCGGGCAGACCGAGATGCAGTAGGCCGCCTTGTAGCCGGGTCCGAATCCCAGGCTCTGCCACACCCCGGCGGTGTCGCTCTCGGGCACCCGGGCCCGGTAGTCCGGGGCGTCCTTGGATTCGACGACCTGCTCGACCCAGTCGCCGAAGCCACCGAGGAAGTCCCGGTAGTTGTGCGTGAAGCAGGCCGAGAAGTCGAACCGGCCCTCCGGGCTGATCGCCCCGGTCGGGCAGGCCGCCACGCACAGCTTGCACTCCAGGCACGGGTTGTAGTCGATCGGCCGGTCGTACTCGCTGATCGGGACGTCCACCACGACGGTGGCGAGCACGATGAAGTTGCCGAACTTCGGATGGATCACGTTGCGGTGGATGCCCATCTTGCCCAGGCCGGCGGCCTCGGCGATCGGTTTGTGCGCCACCACCCAGATCCGCTGGTCGGGCCAGTTGTCCATCTCCATCGGGAACCCGGCGACGCCGTTGAACGCGCGCACCCCCATCGGCTCGAGCTCGGTGGCGATGTGGCGGGCCACGTCGTTGATGTCGTGGTAGCCCATGTGGTACTCGAGGTTGGTCGTCGAGCGCGCCGGGCTGCGCACCGGCTCCTGGTTCACCCGACCGACCAGGCTGATCAACGCTTTCGCGCCTTTGAAGGCCTTCTCGATCTGCACGCGCTCGTCCGCCAGCTCAGGGCGCTCGATCTCGACGAACCCGACGTCGTCCGCGCCGGCGTTCAGGCACAGCGTGCGCAGCCAGTCGGCGTCCAGCACCGCCGGCGCTCGGCTGGCCGTGCCCTCGGCGGCGCGCCGGCGCACCTCGATCACGTCGGGGTGCGAGTCGATTTTCGCCATGCTGCCGGTGCCTCCACCCGATTGCCGTCAGTTGCTTTTCGCAACGCACTGTAGAGCAGCTAAGTCGCATAATGCAACTTACTTTGTTAGCGTCGTGGGCCGATTGAGGAGGCAACATGCTGGGCAGGACCTACGACCGTGAGGTGTGCTCACTGGCTAGGGCGCTGGAGCTGGTGGGCGAGCGCTGGACGCTGCTGATCGTGCGCGACGCGCTGCTCGGCTTGCGGCGGTTCGACGAGTTCTCCACCAGTCTCGGCATGGCGCGCACGGTGTTGGCCGATCGACTCGGGCGCCTGGTGGACGGCGGCGTGCTGAAGCGGGTTCGCTACCGGGAGCGCCCGGAACGTTTCGAGTACCGGCTCACGCCGATGGGTCGCGGCCTGGCCGTTCCCGTGGTCGCGCTCATGCAATGGGGCGACGCGCACCTCGCCGGCCCCGCCGGCCCACCCCTGCTGGCCCACCACACCGACTGCGCCGGCCACCTGCGGGCGATGCTCACCTGCTCGCACGGGGGCTCGGTATCGCCCGGCGGGGTGCGCCTCGACCCCGGCCCGGGCGCCGCTCACCCGCCTCCAGGCCACCCACCAGGCACTGCCCGCCGTGGCCGCACCCGAGCGGCAGAGCGGACGAGCGCCACGTCACCGACCGGTAAAGGCCTGATTGCCGACGACCGCTTTGGGACCCTCACGCAGTAGTTTCTCGACTCCGGAGCGCATGTCCTCGGTCTCGAACAGCTCGGTGGCACTCTCGAGTACGGAGTGGTCGGCATTGCGGATCCCGACGTCGAGGTACCGGCGGATCAGAGTCTTTCCGGCGGCGAGTGCCCGGGTCGGGCCGCCCGCGTAGTGTCGTGCGAGCTTCTCGGCGCGCTCGTGCAGCTCCGCGTCGGGTACCACATGGTTGACGATGTTCCATTGCGCGAACTGGGCGGCGCTGTACTGGTCGCCGTCGAAGATGATCTGCTTCGCCCTCGCCGAACCGGCACGTTCAGCCAGGCGCTGCACACCGCCGAGCAGGGTGGTCGTGCCGATGTGTCGCTCCACCTGCGCGAACCTGGCCGACTCGCCGGCGACCAGGATGTCTGCCGAGAGAGCCAGCTCGAGCCCGGCGGCCAGGCAGAGGCCTTGCACGGCGACGACCGTCGGGAAGGGCAGCTCCTCGAGTCGAGCGAACGCCGGGAGTGCCCTGGCGAACATCGCCCGCGCCTGCCCGGCCGACTTGCCCTGGAAGATGTGCACATCCGCGCCGGCCATGAAGTGCGGTCCTTCGGAGCGGATGAGCAGTGCCCTGATCGGCGCCACGCTGATCTGGTCGACCGCCGCAGTGAAATCGTCGATCACGCCTTGGGACATGAGGTTCAGCGGCGGGTTGTCCACCGTCAGATACCCGAGATCGCCGTCGACATCGAACTTCACCAGCGACATGAGTTCCTCCTGAGCTGAGCGTGGCTACGTTGCCCGTCGACCCTAGGCCTACTGAGTTGTAAAGAGCAACTCAGTTGGTTGTAGCCTTCCCGTTGGGATGCCTGGGCACGCTTGGGCCGGCCGCTGATCGGACGGCAGCGGTTCGTCGCGATGGCCGACGTGACGTTCCGTGACCCGTATCCGCGGCAGTTTGTCGCAGCTTCCGATCACGCCCTGCGCTGGCGGCCCTCGGCGCGCCGGTCCTTGCTCGTGTCGTTGCCGTCCTACGTGGCGACGCCTCGATCTTCCTAGCCTGGGCGCATGGGCGACCGAAGAGGCCGGGTTCACCGGATGATCAGTGGGATGGCGTATCTGGCGCTCGGCGGAACCACGGCGGAGAGCAGCTAACTCGATGCGCTGGGTGACGTACTCGACCGGATCGGATTCTGACCAGCGGGTCGGAGTGCTTCAGGACGGCCAGGTTCACGGTAGGCGAGGGAGTGCCAGCCTCGCGCAACTCGTTGCCGGCGGTCACGAGGAGCTCGCGGCAATCGGCCGGGCTGTTCTGCGCGATCCGGTCGAGGTAGTAGACGTGGCCGATGTGACGCTGGCGGCGCCGATCCCCGTTCCACCGTCAATCCGCGATTTCATGGCGTTCGAGAGCCACGCGGTCACGGCCGTGGAGGCGGTCGGCCAGAAACTCAGCCCCGTCTGGTACGAGATCCCGGCCTTTTACTTCAGCAATCCCGCCGCGGTCCACTCGGCCAGTGCGGAGGTGTCGATCCCTCCCATGACCAAAGCATTCGATTACGAACTCGAAGTGGGTGTCGTCATCGGGCGGCCAGGTGGGGACATCCCGGTCGCGCACGCCGCGAGCCATATCGCGGGCTTCGTCCTGCTGTGCGACTGGAGCGCACGCGATGTGCAGGGCCACGAGCTGGCGGTCGGTCTCGGCCCCGCCAAGGGAAAGGACTCCGCGACCACCTTCGGTCCGTGGCTCGCCACGCCGGATGAACTCGATCCGTATCGGGTCGGCAAGGGCTTCGACAGAGCGATGACGGCGAGTGTCAACGGGGTCAGGTACAGCACGGGCAATCTGGCTGACCTGTTCTGGTCATTCGAGGAGATGATCAGCTATGCCTCGCGCGGCACTCGCTTGGTCCGCGGCGATGTTCTGGGTTCGGGCACCGTCGGCACGGGATGCATTCTCGAACTCTCGCGCGTCCACGGATTGGATCAGTACCCCTATCTCGTGTCTGGAGACCGGGTCCACCTCACCGTCGAGGGTCTCGGCTCCATTGACGTGAGCGTCGCCGGCGGCGCGTAGTAGCGGCTGTGGCCAGGCCGGCGACGACACGGGTCGTCGCCGGTGTCGACGCGCTCAGTTGTTGGCTTCAACATGTCGTTGGACCAGCTCTGTGAATAGGGCCGGCTGCTCGACGTTGCACAGATGCGCGCAGGCTGGCAACGAGCGCAGCACGGCGCCGGGGACGGCGGACGCAAGTTCGGCGCTGCCCTCGGGTGGCGTGGCGAGGTCCTCCTCCCCCGAGAGGATCAGCGTTGGTGCCGAGATGGACGGCGCCGTGTCATGACCATCGAAGCCGGCGAGGGCGAGGCAGGCGTCGGCATACCCCCGGGGGGCCATGTGGCGCAGGTGGTCCATCTTGGCTTCGACGATTTCGGGGTGCTCGGACCGGAACCGCTCGGTGAACCAGCGTGGGGCCGACACGTCGGCGATCCAGGCCATGCCTTCGTCGAGCACGCGCTCAGCGCGTTCAACCAGTGCCTGCTTGCTCAGAATGGTCAGGCCCGTCGAGGCAAGTACCAGCGAGCTCACCCTGTCCGGGTATCGAGCCCCCAGGCTCTGCCCGATGACACCACCGATCGACAGACCGCAGAAGGCGAAGCGATGAACGCCCACATCGTCGGCGATCGCGACGACATCGTCGGCGAAGTCATCGATCGACGGCGTCCCCGGACCGACCGGCGAGGCACCATGACCCCGCAGATCGAAGGTAATGACGTTCCAGGTTCGCGGCAGCGACTCCACCTGTTCCCGCCACATGAAGCGATCGGTGCCCAGTGACGAGCCGAGGATCACGGTCGGTTCGCCCGCCGGGTTGGATTGCTCGTACTTGACTTTGGTCATGTTCACCCCATGAACTTTTCGACGATCGCGGCGAGCCTCGCCATGGCCGGCTCGTCGTCACGGATGGATCTGGCCGGAAAGCGAGGAAATCCGGCGTCGACACCGGCCGCGAACATCAGAGCCTTGATCTGGGCGTGCCACGGTTGCTCCGGGCCGAGAAGCTCCAGAACCGCGGCCTTGAACTCGGTGAGCTCGTCGACGATGAGTCGGGCGTGGTCGATCTCACGACGCCAGACCAACTCGAAGGCGTCCGCGAGTCGGCTCCCGAGTGGCATTCCGCTGCCGATCTGGCCTCGGCCGCGGCGCTCGTTGGCAAGCACCGGGAACGCCGTCGGCTCGAGGACGTCGGAGAAGATCGCGTGATGCCCGCCCAGGTCGCGCAATGTTCTGATCCGCCGCTCGCGGGAGGGGGTGTTGTCCTTGACTCCGACGATGCCGTCGACGGTGAGAAGACGGGCGAGCAGCTCGGTCGGGAGGTCGTATCCCACCGCTGCCGGTACGTTGTAGACGAGCAGTGGTAGCGGAATCTGCCTCGCCATGGCGGCATAGAAATCGAAGATCTCGTCTCCTCGGAGCCATCGCGCTGGTGGGATGGTCAGCAGTGCCCCGTCGGCGCCCAAGTTGGCGGCGTGGCGTCCCAGGATCACGCTGTCGTCAGGTCGAATGCCGCCGATCCCGACGAGCAGGGGTGTTTCGGGTCCCACGGCTGCACGGGCGATCTCGAGGACCGTCTGACGCTCACTTACCGATTGAGCGACCCACTCGCCGGTGGTTCCGTTGACTACGAGACCGTGTGCGCGCTGGTCGAGGAACCACGCCAGCACGTCCCGCAGTCGCCCTGGGTCCAGGGCGCCGTCACGGTCGAACGGTGTGGGAGCGGCCGCGAAGTAGCCGCGCCAGTCGCGATGGTGATGTGGCACGGTCAAGCCCTTCCGTGGGTTCGGTCGACGCTCAAGCCGACGCCTTCTGGCTCGCCGGGTAGGTCATGACCACTTCGTCCTCGTCCACCGATCGGGTGAGCTCGTAGTAGGTGAGCAGCGGGTAGGGCCAGACCACCGTGTTGGTTCCGCTCGCGTTGCGGTACCAGCTTTGCTCGGGCACGGCGGCCCACGCCATGCCACGGTTGCCCTCCTCGATCCACTTCACGTAGTCGCGGTACGCGTCCCGTGTCGGCTCGATCGCGGTGGCTCCGGTCACGAACAGGTGGCGCAGGCACTCGGTGATGTAGTTGATTCCGCACTCGCACATGAACGTCTGGCTACCGATAGCGACCAATCCGGTGTTCGGCCCCGCGACGCAGAACAGGTTGGGAAACCCGGGGACGGTGACGCCCTTATAGGCACGGGACTCATCGCCCCAATGCTCGCGCAGGCTGAGCCCGCCACGACCGCGCACATCGATTGTCCCCAAATAGTTCGTACCGTGGAATCCGGTCGCGAACACGGTCAGGTCGGCGCGGTGATGATCTCCGCTAACGGTGCGAATCCCCTCCTCGTCGAACGATTCGATTGCCTCGGTCACCAGTACCGTATGTGGCTGCTGAAGGGTTCTGGCCCATTGCCCGTTGTCTCGCAGCATTCGCTTGACACCAACGGGATACTTCGGAATGACCGCGCCGAGGAGGTCCTCGTGCCCGTCATACTGGCCCCGAATATTACTGACCAGTGCGTCGCGGAAACGTTGGTTCGGCTCCGAAACCGACTCGGTGAACGACCAGTTTGGATCCGCCATAGTCAGAGCGTACTTGCCAATTGTAGAGTGCCAGAATTCCCACAGCCGGAGCCACCGGTAATAGCTCGGAATGTTCTCCATGAGCCATTGTCGACCTGGCGACACTTCCGCCTCGTACAGCGGCGCCGGGAGCATCCAAGGCGCGCTGCGCTGGAAGATCGTCAGGGACTCGACCTCGTCCACGATGTTGGGCGCAATCTGATAGGCGCTCGCCCCGGTTCCGATGAGGTTGACCCGCTTTCCGCGGTACTCGACCCCGGAATGCCACTCGGCGGAGTGAATCTTTTCACCCCGATATTGGTCCAGTCCCTTGAAGTCTGGAATCTTGGGCTGGTTGACGAAACCGACGGCGCTGATCAACGCTTGGACCAGAACCCCGGACACCTCGCCGGACCGCGTATCTCGTACGTCCAGCTCCCACCGGGCGTCGCCTTCGTTCCAGGAAGCTCGGGTAACCTCTGAGTTGAATTGGATACTCTCCAGCAGCTGTTCATGTTCGGCGAATTCTATGTAGTAGTCCTCGATCTCCTCACGCACCGCGAAGTAATGACGCCAGTCTCGCCGTTGGAAGAAGGAGTAGCTGTAGGCGAGGGTGCTGGTATCCAGGCGGCAGCCAGGGTAGGTATTCCACCGCCAGGTACCGCCCACCTTGTCGGCCGCCTCGAACAACACGTAGTCGATCCCCAAGCGCCGAAGCTCCCTGGCCATCGCGAGCCCCGACTGGCCAGCCCCCACGATTCCGACGACGAAGTCGCGCTCGGGGGCGACTTCGTCCTTCGTCCAGGTGACTTGCACGGGCTCGCCCAACTCGCGCTTCATGAGCCCTGCGTAGTCGCCGGCTCCGTTCGTGAGGAAATCGATGATCTCCTCGGCGGACAGGTCGGTCTGTCCACCGATGTCGCCTGACGCGGGATGCCGCTTCAACGCGTTCCGAACCCGTTCGAACGCTTCCTCCGCGACCTCTGCGCTCAGGCCGCCATGCTCCGGAATCGCGATCATCTCCAGTTCCAACCTGGGTCTGAACTCGTCGGCGAGCAGAGTGCGATCGCCTGTCAGTTCCGCGACCGAGCAGAGCAGCGGAATCAATTCGCCCGCCGGCACGAACCGGTCCACGTCCTGCGCACTGATCGTCATGCCCGCTCCCGATAGCCTCTTGTGTCCGTTCCCGCGGCGAGGCGGAGTTGGTGACCAGACCCCAGATGCGCACCGTCGGGGTCCCAGGCCTCGACCGACTCCGTCACCCAGCCCCCTTCGCTGGCTCGAACGGTTCGAGACCGAACCAGCACCCATGGCGACGTCGGGTCGCTCGAGGTGAGGTGGGCAGAGAACTCGAGCGTGGGCACGGGTCGTGGCTGGGTCAGGACCGCCGTGTAGGAGGGCGGGAGTGCATCCAGGAAGAAGATCACGCTGCAGGCGTCGACCGGTGCTTCACGACCTGCCACCCGCATCCACGCCGTCATGGTCGGATCCGCGGCGCCGGCGTACGGTCGGATCGAGCCGACGGGCCGCACGTCGACCTGGCCGAGAACCGGAACCTTCTCCGCCAAACCCTCCAGGGGCGGCAGCGAGTCGGGGCCCGGCACGTCTGGCGCTTCGGGGGCGTAGATCGGCACCGCATCCGCTTGGTCCGCTCCGAAGATCGCCGTGGCTGTGAGGCAGGTCCCGGCCGACGCGGAGCCGGTGGCCTGGACGGCTCCCGCGCTACGTCCGGACCGAATCACTCGCGATTCGATGGCGAATGCCTCGCGGATTGGCCGGTGAAACTGCGCGGTGACCGAGCGGAGGGAGTGATCGGGAAAACTCCGCCGCACCGAGGATGCGACCAGCGACAGCGCCAAACCACCGTGCAGGCCACCGTGTCCCCAGGCGAACGAGGGAACGTCGAGAACGGTGGGAGGCTCGGAGAAGAGCATCGACGCCAGGTCGTGACGTTCCCGTGGTCGAGCCGCACCGGTTCCCACCGCGGTCATCGCCCGACGAATACGGCAGAGCCGCCCGGCTGCCGGAACGAGGCGATGCCGGCCTGGCCGTCCTCGGAGCTGAAGGTCCGCTGAGCGAGCCGAGGCATCTCGAGCTCGGCCGCTGCCTCGCCGTCCCGCAGTGCCCGACGGGCGTTCTCGAGCACGGCCCTAATCGCCAGCGGTGCTTGGCGAGCGATCTTGTCCGCCAGTTGCGTGGCTCGCGTCAGGTGGTCACCGTCGTCGACCACCTCCTGGACCAAGCCGATGCGGTAGGCCTCCTGCGCGTCGTACTCGTCGCAGGTCAGAAGCCATCGCATGGCATTGCCCCAGCCGGCCCTTTGCGGAAGCCGAACGGTGACGCCGCCGAACGGAAACAACCCGAGTTGCGGCTCGAGCTGGGCGAAGGTCGTCGAGGCGGCGCACACAGCGATATCCGCCGCGAGGACCAACTCGACCCCGAGAGTCAGACACTTTCCGTGCACGGCGGCGATCAGCGGCTTGGACAGCTGCTCGCCCTCGACCAGCCACGGGCTAATGCCACCCGGGGCAAGTAAGGATTTCCCGCGAGACACCTCGGGAGCGACTTCACGGAGATCCATCCCGGCGGTGAAATGCCTGCCGACGCCGTGGAGCACACCTACCCGAATGGAGTCGTCCGCGTCCAGCTCCGCGTATGCGCTCGAGAGCTCGCTGACGAGTTGAAGGTTGAAGGCGTTCGCCTTCTCCGGACGATTGATACCGATCATCATCACCTGATCGCGGCGTTCCACCCGCACGTAGTCGTAGCTCATGATTCTCCGTTTCCTGGCTGTTCGTAGAGGCCGTCGACGACGGTGGAGTAGCGCCCGAGGACGGCCCCTCGTCGCAACTTGAAGGTGGGTGTCAGGTCTCCGGAGTCGACCGACCAGTGGTCGTTCACCAGGCGGAACCGCTTGATCTGTTCTGGTCGAGACAGGCGCTCGTTCGCCAGGTCCACCACCCGCTGTGCTTCCCGCAGCACGGCGGGATGAAGGATCAACTCCGAGACGGCGCCATCCATGCCGCGTTGCTTGGCGAATGCCACCAGCGCCGATTCGTCGACCGTCATCAGCGCCGTGACGTACGGCCGTCCATCGCCGATCGCCATGGCCTGGTTGATGAATCCGTGGCCCGAGATCTTGTCCTCGATCGCGGTCGGTGAGATGTTCTTCCCCGAGCCGGTGACGATCAGCTCTTTCTTGCGGCCGGTCACGTGCAGGCGTCCTGCGTCGTCGAGGTGCCCGATGTCGCCGGTCGCGAGCCAGTCACCGACGAACGGCCCCGACTCGTCCGGCTCCATGTTTCGGTAGCCGGGGGTGTTCCCGGGGCTCCGAACAAGGATCTCCCCGTCCTCGGCGATCGCGATCTGGCAGCCGGGCACGGGAAAGCCGGCACTACCTCGGCTGGCGCCGCCGATCCGCTCCCACACGGCCACTCCGGTGGTTTCGGAAAGCCCGTATGCCTGCGTCAGGTCGACGCCGACCGAGCGCCAGAAGTCTCTGAGGTCCTCCGGCAGCGCAGCGGCGCCGCACGCTGGATTGACGGTCCAGTCGAGGCCGAGGTCGCGCCGGAGATCGTGCAGGACTCCCTCGCGGGCCTTCAGCGCACGAACTTGGTGCTCGGGTCCGAGGGAGCCGTCCTGGGATGCCGACCACGCTCGCGCGAGTACTTCGCGATCGGCGATGACTTCGGCGCCTCGGCTGGCATAGGGCTCGGCCGCCAAGATCATTTTGGCCGCGTCGCGCAGCTTCTCCCAGATCCGCGGTACGCCCATGAAGTAGGTCGGGCGTTGCAGCCGCAGGTACTTGACCAACTGCCCCTGGTCGGGACAGAGCAGCACGTTGCCCCCGGTCTTCAGCGGGAAGTAGAGGCTCCACAGACGTTCCGCGATGTGGGCCAGTGGGAGGTAGGAGATCACCCGGTACCCGCCGACGAAAAAGCCCATCCGATCGAAGGCGTCGATCTCGTAGAGGAGGTTGCCGTGGGTCAGGATCACCCCCTTGGGCATACCGGTCGTGCCCGAGGTGTAGACGTAGGTCGCCACGTCGTCTACACCGGAGTTGGCCAGACGGGCACTGAGCTCTCCGCGATTCGCATCGAGGCTCTCGGATCCCCGCGTGAACACGTCGGCCCACGCGGCGTGCGAGCCGGCCGAACCTTCGCGCTCGCCATGAACACACACGATGCGAGCAACCGAACCAGGTGGCAGAGCGCGACTGATCCGATCGGCCCCGGTCAGATCGGCAGTGATGACCAAAGCGGGCTGGGCATCGGCCAGGACGTGCTCGAGCTGTTCGTTGACGAGCGTGGGATACAGGCTGACCGTGGCCGCACCGCAAAGGACTGCCGCCAGGTCCGCCACGTAGTGCTCGGCGATGTTCGGAGCCAGAATCGCCACGCTCTCGCCTGGTTTCACCCCGAGGTCCAGGAACCCGGAGGCCGCGGTCCAGACCCGCTGGCGGTACTCGCCCCAGGTGAGAGTTACCAGGCCGTCCCGAGAAAGCCACGAGAGCGCGGGATGGGTGGGTACTCGCTCGGCCTGCTCGTCGAGCAGCCGAACAAGATTCCGCGGTGAGTTGTCCATGGGCCAGCTACTCGCCACGGAACTCGACCGGCGAAGGGTCGGCCATGAACTCGCGTGCCCCCCTGGTCACGCCGAGTTGGCTCATGAGGTCGTTACCGAGAACGGGGGCTCGGTCATGGCTGATGGTGAGTACCGCTAGGCCATCGATGAGCCGGTAGTCGACGCTGGACATGACGAGCGAGATTCCTTCCAGGGGTAGACGCGGTGCGCGGGGCGCGACCAGGCGGGGCTCAGTTGTCAGCGGCCGTCGACGTGGTCGAAGAAGTCGCGGAGCAATATCGCGGTGTCGTCCGGATGGGAGATGTTCGGCGAGTGACCGGCCTCGAGGCGCTCGACCCGAACGTGCTTGAGATGCTTCGCGACCATGTCTTCCCATCCGGCCTCGAGCATGCGGTCGAGGGTCCCGGCTACGAGAAGCGTCGGGACCGCACTGGCCGAAAGCGCCTCGGGGAAGTCCCAGGGGCGCGCCTGCTCGGGCTGTGCGGGGTTGCGCAACGTGGGCGCGGTCATGACCTCCCACTGGCCGGGACGCATGCTGCTCTCGAAACGCGCTCGAGCGTGAGCCTCGTCCCGCGCGCCGGGATGCAGAATCCAGCTGTCGAGCCGCCAGGCGGCTTCGATGCTCGGCAGATACTCGGCCATCTCCTTCAGCGCCTCCGGCGTTCGGAACGGACCCCCGGTTCCCGAGATGCTGGTCGCGGACTTCATGCGCCACGACGTCTCTTCGCGAATCGAGAGCCGAAGAACCATGCCGCCGCCGAATGAATTACCGACGAAATGCGCTTCCCCAAGGTCGAGGGCGTCCAGGAACGCGGCGAGATGGCGGAGCCTCGGCTCATACGGGTTCTCCCCGAAGAAGACCGCCTTGTCGGTGCCGCCGAAACCCAGCATCTCCGGAAGCACCAAGTAATACTCGTCCGCCAGCCGCTCGGCCAGGCGCCCGAATGTGTTTGGCGCATCACCGCCGTAGCCGCCTTCGTGCACCAGGACGACCGTGTGCCCCAGGCGGTTACCACCTTCGAAATAGCAGGTGCGCACCGGTCCCAGCTTGACTTGATGCTCTCTCAGCACGTGAGACACCTTTCAAAACTCTCGGTAATGGCCCGGCCGGCGGACGGCTTACGGAAGAGTTGGCAGCGGTCAGGGAGCGGAGACCTCGTAGGGGATGGGCCGGTTCTCCTTGGCCCAGAGCTTCTCCATGTCGGAATATGCCGGAGGCGGGATGATGCCCTGCACTCGCCAGAGATCCATGGGTGTCTCGTCGAAGTGGATCTCCCAGTCAAAGCCGCGCTCCTTGACGAACGGGGCCAACATCTGCTCAGTCGAGGCCATGCAGGCGGCCCGGATCTCGGCCGTCTCCATCTGCCGGGCTATCGTGTCGACTACCACCCGGATGAAGTTGGTCGTGGCTTCGCCGCCGACGTACATGGTGTTCGCGGGCATCTCGTGGAACCTGACGACCACGTAGAAGCGCGGAATGTCCACAAAGTCGACGCACGACTGAGTGATGGCTTCAGCGAGTTGTTTCTTTTCCTCGTCGGTGAAGGCGTTCTCTGGGCTGAAGATTTCCCAAAGCGGCATTTGCGGTTCCTCACTGATCTTTGAAGCGGCTAGCTGTTGCCATGACCAACACTAAGGACGTGTGACGCTCGCCTGATAGAACGATCGTGCCCAGTTCTGGAATCTGACCGCCACGTCGATCGAGTAGTCCTCTCAGTAACCCACGGGGTGACCGGCGAACTCACGTCCGAAATCGCGCCCAGACAGCTCGCGTCGCAGAATCTATAAGGGTGCGCGATCGCGGTGAATTAGTCGCACGGTCACCTATCGTGCTATGGCGAACTTCCATCGAGCAATTCCGCACCGTGGGAGCAACCGCGTACCAGAGGCGGCGGTGCGACCTGGACGTCCTCGACGGCAACCTCGAAGGCAAAGCAGCGGTGCATCTTGAGAGCGGGAGCGTTGCGCATCTTCTCGTCGATCACCGGGTGTATGTGGACGCCTCAGGCTCGCAGGTGCTTCACGAAGTGGTCTCGCGCGGCCGCCGAGCACTCGTCGAACCCGTCTCCGGCGTAGGCGTCGAAGTGCCCCCCGCGGGTCAGGAGAATCTGCTTCGGTTCCCGGGCCTCCTCGTACGCCTCCAGGGCGAGCTCAAACGGTGCCACCACGTCGTCGGCGGACACGATCATCAGCAGCGGCGTCGGTGCGATCCGGCTGATCCAGCTGCCGGGCTCGTACTCGGTCAACAGCTCCAAGCTCCGGGCCGTGATCTCGTTCTTCCAGTTCGGCGCCCGCTCCGCCGACGTCTTGCTGAACCACTGGTAGGCCTCGGTCGAGGGCATAGCGGCCTGGGCCATCGGGTCGGGCGTAACAGCCGGAAGCATCGTGGGTTCCCCGCCGGTGAACCGCTGGAGCCGATCGCCGTCCAGGGCCGCCCGGGTGTGCGGCAGGAAGTCCGGCCGGATAAACCGGCTCAGCACGCCTGAACCCGAGATCGCCGGCACCTGGGAGACGACGGCCTTCACCCGCTTGTCGACCGCGGCGACCATGAGGACGTGCCCACCGGAGAAGCTGGTGCCCCAGATGCCCACCTTCGACGCGTCGACCTCGGTGCGGGTGGTGGCATACGTGATGGCGTTGCGGAAATCGCGGTACTGGAGAACAGGGTCGACCTCTTGGCGAGGAGTTCCGCCGCTATCGCCGAAGTTCTGGTGGTCGTAGACGAGCGCGTTGAGGCCTGCCTGGGCGAAGACTTCGGCATAGTCGTCGAGGTACATCTCCTTCACGGCCGACAGCCCGTGGGCCAGGACGACGACCGGTGCAGGTCCGCTGGTGTCCGTGGCCGGGTAGAACCAGCCCCGGAGGGTGACCCCACCCTCGCCGGTGAACTCGATGTCTTCGCGCTTCAATGTGATCGTCCGATTCTCTTAGCGTGGTTCGTCTGATGTTGTCGGGCAGGACGCGGGTCAGTGTGCGTTGGTCTGTGAGCTGGCGGTCAGGCGAATCCGTGGGCTTCGCGGTAGTCGCCGGGCGACAACGAGAACTCGCGGCGAAATTCCCGACCGAAGTGGCTGGAATCGCAATAGCCCCACCGGTGTGCGATCGCCGCGATGGAGTTGTTCGTATTCACCAAGTCACCTCTGGCCGCGGCCAGGCGATGTTTGCGGACGACCGAACCGACGGTGTCTCCGGTCGAGGCGAAAGCCCGATGTACGGTCCTGGAAGCAACCTTGTGCGAGGCGGCGAGGTCGGCGACTCGGATCGCGCCACCAGCGAGATGAGTGACGATCCACGCTTCCATCTGCCGGCGGAGCAGCGGCAACAGGTCACTGTCACCGACGTCGGCCTGGCTCGAGCGGATCATGCTGGCGATGAGGACGAGCAGGGTGTTGCGGGTGCCTTCGATCTCCGCCGCGGACATCCGCACGACGTGACGGTCAATGCTGGATAGGAAGTCCTGGAAGAGGTTCGCCAACGGGTTCCGGGCGGTCTCCAGGAGTAGGCAACTCGGTATGCCGTCCCCCGTATCGAACGGAGACAGCGCGGTCATGGGCACCTTGACCGTTCGTTTGGTCAGGCGCTCTGGGATGACGAACTGTCCGGTGGTGCGGCTGCTCATGATGAGAACCGTCCCTGGCCGCAGGACGACGGCCTTTCCCGACATCTCAGTGATCTGCCGACCGGCGGATGCGGTGAAGAGCAATAGCGCGTCATCGTCGCGGCGTGCGACGTTTCTGCCTCGGATCCCTTCGACCGGCGGGCAGATCCAGTCGGTGATGAGGAGGTCTCCGAGGTTTCGCTCCTGAACTGAACCGTAGAGCGCGACCGGCCCGATGGGCCGCAGGTCCACGCTAACAAGGCGATCGCGGACGGCGCGCCTCCAGCGGGAGTCGACCTCCTCGGGCACGGGAAGCTCAGCCCGGTTCAGGATCGAATGGGTGAGGGTCACGGTCTAGCTCCGGCTTCCTCGACAGCAGGGCTCGGTGTGGTCGCGAATGTGTAGTTTGGTTCGCTGGACGGCCGTTTTCTTGCCCTCAAGCGACAAGGATTTGCCCGTGCGCGACACTGCCCTGCCCATCCGGGCCTCGATCTTGCGAGGGCTGTCCGGGTTGGTCAGCCGCGCTGGCGGCGCGGGCACCGAGCTTCTCGAGGCGTATGGCTTCGACGAGTCGAAGATTGTGGAGGGCAACGCGTTCGTCAGCCTCAAATCAGTCGAGGGCCTCCTCGAGGCGGCGGCGAGGCATTTCGCGGTTCCCGATCTCGGCTTGAGGATGGCGGCACAACAGGATCTACACATGATCGGCCCCCTGGCGATCGCCATGGAGAACTCACGGACGATTGGCGAGGCCATCGGATGCGCGAGCCGCTATCTGTTCGCCTACAGCCCGGCCATCTCGCTCGAGGAGATCGAAGATCCGCTGGAAAGCCCGGAAATTGTCGGGCTTCGCTTCGCGACCACGACAATGAACGCATCGCCACAAACGATCGACTACGGCATCGGGATCGTTCACCGAGTCCTGACGCTGATCAACGGCCACAGACCCTACGGGCTTCGTTCGGTGCAGCTACCCCACCCCCGCCTGGCTTCTGAACGCGCCTACTGGGACTACTTCGGGGCACACGTACGGTTTGACTGTCCGAGCGCGGTCCTACGTGTCACTAACCGGCTGGCTTCGATGCCGGTCAGTGGCGGGAACGAGCTGCTTCGTGACATCGCTATCGACTATCTCGAGACGCACTTCCGTCACCGGGAGGTACCGATCTCCGATCTGGTCGCGGCGATCCTCGGCGAGCAGCTCGGGTTCGATGGACCTGACCTCTCGAAGGTCGCGCGCCTACTGAGTCTCCACCCCCGCTCCCTCCAGCGGGCACTGTCCGAGGAGGACACGACCTTCACCGGCGTCGTCGATCGCGTTCGCCGGAGCCAGGCCCTGGATCTGATCACGACCACCGATATGTCGTTCTCACGGATCGCGGCAAGACTGGGAATGCGCGAACAGTCCAGCCTGACTCGTGCGGTACGCCGGTGGTTCGACACATCACCCTCGAAACTGCGCCACGCGGGACAGGAACTGAAAGACCAGTCCCCCTGGGGCCAGTCACCGCCGCCGCGCTGAACACGATCCTGGCACTCCTGTACCGCGGCTGGGCCCACTCGTTCTATCAGTCACCCTCCGCGCGTTCCTAGCGTGTGGTGTCGCCGGCGCCGACACCACGCAGCCGTGCCGGCCACCCCGACCGCAACCGGAGGTACATGTGGAGACCGACACCCGTCCGCTCGCCACCACCAACCCGCCACTTCGCGCGACGGTTTTCACCGGTCGATGGCCCGACATCCCAGCCGTCGACTCACCCGAGATCCCCACCGGCACGTTCTCGCCGACCACCGCGACGATCATCAGCGGTGCCACCGAGGCTGTCTTGATCGACGCGCTCTACCTCAAGGACGACGTCCGGGACCTCGGGGACCTGATCGAGCGCACGGGCAAGCGGCTCACCACGATCTACATCACCCACGACCACGCCGATCACTACCTGGGCTTCGGTCCGCTCCTGGAGCGGTTCCCGGACGCAAAGTGCGTGGCACTACCCCACGTGCTCGACTCCATGAAGGAGACCATGGAGGCGCAGAAACAGCAGTGGGCGATGTTCTTCGGCGACACGTGCGTGACGCCGGGCCCGCTGCCGGACCCGCTCGAGGGCAACACCCTGTACGTCGATGGTTCGCCGCTGAACGTCATCGAGGTCAAGCAGGCCGATATCCATCCCTCGTCCATCGTGCATGTCCCCGACATCGACGTCGTAGTGGCCGGCGACGCCATCTACAACGAGATCTACCCGATGCTCGCGCTGTCCACGCCCGCGGAGTGGCGAGACTGGCTCGAGACCGTGGACATTGTCGAGCGTCTCCGTCCCCGGATGATCGTGGCCGGGCACCGCAGGCCCGACGGCGACGACCACGCGGTCGAAGCCATGATCGCCCAGACACGCGCTTACATCCAAGACTTCGCGGCCGCGCACGAGGTCGCGAAGGACATCCTGGACCTGGTGACCATCATGGCGACGAAGTACCCCCACCACGGCAACCTCTGGAGCCTGCAGGTCTCCGCCGCGAGCGCGATCCAACGCCGCGACGCGGGGTAGCTCGTTCCCCGATCAGCGCACGGCCGAGGTCCGCCCTCGGGGCTTTCAACTGCGGGGTTTCGTTGTGAGACTCGGTTACCCTGGTTTCATGAAACGGACGTCGCTGGCGAGCTGGCCGTGCTCGATCGCCCGGACCATGGACCTGCTCGGAGACTGGTGGACCCCGTTGGTGCTTCGGGAGGCGTTCTACGGGGTTCGGCGCTTCGACGAGTTCCAGCGCGCGCTGGGTATCGCGCGCAACACGCTGACCGATCGGCTGCGCCGGCTGGTCGACGAGGAGCTGCTGGAGAAGCGGCTCTACCAGACCGAGCCGCGACGCTACGACTACGTGCTCACCGACAAGGGGCGGGACTTCTTCGGGGTGCTCGCGGCCATGTCCCGTTGGGGTGACCGGTGGCTGGCGGGTGAGGCAGGCGTCCCCGTCACCTTCCATCACAAGGCGTGCGGCCATGACACGCATGCCGAAGTCGTCTGCGCCGGGTGCGGTCAGCCGATGCGGGCCGGGGAGACGTCGATGCGGATGGGTCCGGGTTTTCCGGAGCCGCTCAAGGAACGACCGGAGGTGCAGCGCCGCTTCGCGGACCGCTGACGCCACTTGACATCGAGAGTCTTAATACGCAACTCTTCTGGTTAAGGCCTTGAAGAGGAGGTTGGCCCGCGATGGAGTGGACCGGTGCGCGCTATGCGGACAAGCCGACGGTGCAGGTGCGCACCTGGATCGAGGCCCCGCCGGAGCGGGTGTGGGCGGTGGAGGACCGGACAACCCGACCGCGATCTGGCGCCTCCGGCCCGCCTCCGCGGGAGCAAGGGCCGGCAGCGTCATGAACGCCCGCACGGTCACCGGCCGTCACCCCGGCTTGTGCCTTGCTCCAACCACGAGCCCCCTCCGCGGTCCTGCACGAAGGAGGGGGCACCAATGACCGTCACCGCGGCGATGGATCTCGATCTGTTCGGTCTGGAAACGACCGAGCAGGAGGCTCGGTGGGAAGGCGCCCTACGTGACCGACTGGCTCCGATGACCGTGCGCGTCCCGCCGCGGCGGGGCGACGGCGGGATCGTCCGGTCTCGAGACATCGGCGATCTGCTGGTCACCGACTGGGCATGCCCACCGTTGGAGGGGGTGCGGTCCCGCAGAGCGACCCTCGACAACGAGCGGGACTCGATAGTCATTTTCGCTGGCTACGCCGGCAGCGAGCGCTTCACCTTCGGCGGCACCGACGCCATACTTCAGGACGGCACGCTGGCCATCGTCAGCGGACGCGTGGGCGGCCGTTTCACGGTGCCCGATCGAATCAACAAACGCACCCTGGTGCTACCGAGGGCGAGCGTCGAGGCGGCCGACAGCGGCGCGATCATTCCGTCTTGCCTGCTGCTCGAGCCCGACCGGCCGCTCGTGCGCCTGTTCCGCTCCTTCCTCGAGCAGGTCTGGCGACAGGCACCGGGCATGAACGCCGTGGAAACCGAGGCGGCCCGCACGGCGTTGGTCGCCCTGGCCGCCGGAGCCATCCGCACCCGAGGAACCTCGGTAACCGAGCGGTCGACCCTGCCCGCGCTACGCGCCCAACTCGACAAGTGGATCACCGCCAACCTCCAGAAGGGACCGATCCAAGTCGAGGACCTCGCCGCCGCCCACAACGTCTCCGCCCGCACCATCCATCGCGCATTCGCGATCACCGGCGACACGATGACCTCGGTAATTCGAGCGCGGCGCCTGGCCGCGGTACGCGAGGACATCGTCCACACGAATCTGACCATCGCCGCGATCGCGCACCGCTGGGGTTACTACGACCCCAGCCACCTCGGCCGCGAGTTCCGCCGCCACTTCGGCGCCTCCCCGGGGGAGTATCGGCAGACCTACGGCTGCTGAACGGACCGGGGACCATCGGCACGCCGGGCGCTCTTTGCCCGCTCGGTCAACGCGGGCGGCAACCCACCGACGGGCAGGCCTCCGTGCTGTCCCCGCGCATCCGTAGCCGCCACCGGCAGCTCGGCCGCGCCGCACCCGCACAATGCGCGGACCCGCGCTGCCCGCCGGCCGCTTCCGCCATACGAAAGCCGTCGGCCTGAAGTTGCCAGCTCGCGCAGAGCCGCATACCCCTCTTCGACGCGCGCGATCAGCGGCCACCGCTCGCTCGCGTGGAACCGCACCTACTGGAGGGCAGCGTCGTAGGGTGAGCTGTGGTTTTCCTTGCCCCATTGGCGCTCAGCCTCAGACCACGACGGCGGCGGGACCATCCCGTCGATCTGCCAGGTTTCCCGATCCGTCTGTTGGACGTACAACTCCGACTCGTACCCGCGGTCCTTGACGTACGGGTTGAGCGCCTCGTGAGCCACCTTCAGAAAGATCTTGTTGACCTCCGCTAGCAGCAAACCCACGCGCTCGGCGACCTGATCGTGGGAACGAGCGATATGCAGGATGTCGATGTGGACGGACCGGTCTCGCGCCTCGCCACCGACGATGTACGACTCCCGCGCGATGCCGTGGAAGAACACGCCGACGTAGAACCGCGGCAGATTCAGGTCGAAGTTGTCGACGTAGATGTTGGTGATCCGCTTGCCGAGTTCGATCTTGTCTTCGGCTGTGTAGGCGTTCTCAGGGTGGTAGACGTGCCACACGGGCATGGGTCACTCCTTCGTGATGATCTGGCGAAACCAGACGACGCCAGCGCGGACCGGAAAGGTGTTGCGATCGCTTGTTGAATCTCAGGCTCGGAGATGCTTGACGAAGTGGTCTCGCGCCGCACCAGCACACTCGTCGAACCCGGCTCCGGTGTAGGCATCGAAGTGCCCGCCGAGGGTCACGAGGATCTGCTTGGGCTCCCGGGCCCGCTCATAGGCGTCGAGCGCGAACTCGAACGGTGCCACCGTGTCGTCCGAAGCCACGATCACCAGCAGCGGGGTCGGCGCGATGCGGCTGATATAGCTGCCCGGCTCGTACTCGATCACCAGCTCCAGGCTGCGCGCCGTCACCTCGTTGCGCCAGTTGGGCGCCCGATCCGCCGCGGTCTTGCTGAACCACTCGTAGGCATCGGCCTGGGGCATGGCGGCCTGGGCGGTGGGATCAGGGGTGACGGTCGCAAGCATGGCCGGATCTCCACCGGTGAACCGGTTCAGTCGGTCGGCCTCCAGCGCCGCGCGAGTGTGCGCGATGAAGTCGGCCCGAACGGTCCGGCTCAGCAAGCCCGACCCCGAGATGAGCGGCACCTGGGAGACGACGGCCTTTACCCGCTTGTCGATCGCGGCAACCATCAGGGCGTGACCGCCGGACAAGCTCGATCCCCAGACACCGACCTTCGACGCGTCGACCTCGGATCGGGTCGTGGCGTAGGTGATCGCATTGCGGATATCACGGACCTGCAGGATCGGGTCGATCTCCTGGCGGGGTGAGCCGCCGCTGTCGCCGAAGTTCCGGTGGTCGTACGCAACCACGTGGAGACCGGCTTCCGCGAAGTACTCCGCGTAATCGTCAAGGTGCATCTCCTTGACGCCTGTCGCCCCGTGCGTCATCACGATGACCGGCGCCGGGGTGGTGTTCCGCGCAAGGTAGAACCAACCTCGAAGGGTGACACCACCCTCGCCCTGGAACTCGATGTCTTCGCGGTTCATCTACACTTCCGATTCCGTTGGAGTGACCCGTCCACTGTTGTGCTGTCGGACACACTCCTACGCTACGAATGCGTCAGCAGAGGGCCATAGAACAAGCGCGCCGGGTGCTGGTATCGGTGTGCCAGGGTCCGCAGCAAGCGGCGAACCTGTTGGCTTCGCCGTAGTCCCCCACCCGGTTTGCCGAGGTGGCAAGCGGCGCCCCCTGTATCCGCTGGCCGTACGGCTCGGGGTGTTCACACGACCTTCAGGGTCGTGGTCATGCCGCCGTCAAGCGGGATGGTGGCGCCGGTAATGAACGAGGAGCCACGCGCGGACAAGAAGATCGCCAGCGCCGCCGCATCGGCCGGGGCACCGATGCGGCGGAGGGGGTTCCTCTCCCGGATCTCGTCACCATGCTCGGCGAGCGGGACCTCCATCATCTTGGTCAGGAAAGGTCCCGGGGCGATCGCATTGACCAAGATGCTCGGGGCCAGGGCCGATGCCATGTGCTTGGTCAGGTGGTGCAGGCCGGCCTTGGCCGCGCCGTAGGAGTAGTTCTCGAAGCCCGGCACCGCGAGGCCGTCGATCGACCCGATGTTGATCACCCGGGCGGGGTCGCCGTCGCGGCTGGCCTTCTCCAGCATGGAGCGCAGCTGCTGGGTGAGCACGAACGGGGCACGCAGGTTGAGGTTGATCACCTTGTCCCATGCCGAGACCGGGAAGTCGTCGAATCCTGCACCCCACGTGGCGCCGGCATTGTTGACCAGCACGTGCAACTCGGAGGTTTGCGCGGCGACCTGCTCGGCGAGCCCAGCCGACTGCCGCGGATCGCTCAAGTCGGCCGGGATCGCGGTCGCCTCGCCGTGCTCCGACAGCTCCTTTTCGGCGTCAGCACATGCGTCAGTCTTACGTGAGGAGACGATCACGCGCGCACCGGCCTTGACCAGGCCTTCAGCGATCATGTAGCCGATGCCGCGGGTGCCACCAGTGACGAGCGCGGTCTTCCCGGCCACAGAGAACAGGTCGGAACTCATCGGTCACTTTCCTCACGCTTGGAGAACTGGCTGGGCATTGGGTTTTGCGCGGGAGCCGACCGCTCGCCGTACTACTTGCCCCGGAAGCTGACCTGGCGGGCGTTCGACGAACGACCACGTCAGGTCTCAATATCGACCGCGTCCTGGTCAGCAGGGAGCCACGCGGGGTGTGCTCGCGGGCGGCTCGACCTCGCGGCGCAGGATCTTGCCTGATGGGCCTCTGGGCAGAGCGTCGACGAGCCAGAGGATGCGGGGGTACTTGTAGGCGGCGAGGCGCTCCCGCACGAACTCCTTCAGCTCCTCCGGGTCGACGGTCTGGCCGGGCTTGAGCGCGACCGCGGCCCCGATCTCCTCCCCGAGTTCGGCGTCCTTGATCCCGATGACGGCGGCCTCGGCGACGGCGGGGTGTTCGTACAAGGTCTCCTCTACCTCACGCGGGTAGACGTTGTAGCCACCTCGGATGATCAGGTCCTTCTTGCGGTCAACGATGGTGTAGTAACCGTCGGCATCACGGGTGGCGATGTCGCCGGTGCGGAACCAGCCGTCCGGGATGGCCTCGGCGGTGGCCTCTGGCCGGTTCCAGTAGCCCTTCATCAAGTTCTCGCCTCGGATGGCGATTTCGCCCCGCTCGCCTTCGGGGACGTCGCTGCCCAAATCGTCGACCAGCCGCATTTCGCAGCCGGGAACCTGGAAGCCGATGGTGCCGGGTTTGCGCTCGTGGCCGTGCTGGTTGAACGAGGCGACCGGGGCGGTCTCCGAGAGCCCGTAGCCCTCGAGCAGCTCGCAGCCGAACTGCTTCTCGAAGCCGCGCAGGATCTCCACCGGCATCGCCGAGCCACCGGTGATGCAGGTGCGCAGCGAGCTCATGTCGGCATCGAGGGCCTCAGGGCAGTACAGCATCGCGGCGTACATGGTGGGCACGCCCTCGAACACGGTGACCTTGTCCCGCGCGACGACGCTGAGGGCCTTGACCGGGTCGAACCGCTTGAGAAGGCTCAAGCAGGACCCGGCGAGGACGGCGGCGTTGAGCCCACACGTGAGGCCGAAGACGTGGAACAGCGGCAGGCAGCCCATGATCACGTCGTCAGCGGTGGTCCTGATCAGGGTGTCGACTGTCATCGCGGCGTTCGAGATGAGGTTGTGGTGGGTCAGCTCGGCGCCCTTGGGCTGGCCGGTCGTGCCGGAGGTGTAGAGGATGACCGCGGTGTCGTCGTCGGCACGCTCGACCGGCTCCGGTGCTGGGGTGCCGCCCAGCCCTGCCGGCCCGGTTGCGGGCACGATCACCCCGGGGATACCGACGGCCTTCGCGGCGTTGGACACCACGTCCCCGGATCCCTCCCAGCCGTAGACCAGCGCCATCCCGGAGTCGTTGAGGTAGTACTCCACCTCACGAGCCTTGAGCTGCGGATCAGCGGACCGCCTGGCTCTGGATCGATCCGGCCGTGCCGGGCATGATGAGTCCCACTGATCGGTAGCGACGTACGGGGAGCTCTTGTCTATCCGCGTCCTCAGGTGCCGATGATCTGCGACGGGGCATGGGCTTCTCCTTTGTGCTGGCCCGGAGGTGCGGAGCGGCACGTCGCCGTCGCAGGCTAGAACGTCGGGCAGGGACGCGGATTATGTGCTCGTCCAATTCCCTTGGGAGCGGTCCTCAGATATTTTCGTGACGGGCGCACTCACAAACTACGAATGCGCGCAGACCGCCTCATAGAACAATTGCGCCGCGTACTAGTACGGCTGTGCCACCGTCCAAGCACGCACATTAGCCCGGGCTCTTCATGACGGGCTGAGCGGTAGGTGACCCCGAAAGCAGAAAGTGCCTCGTGACCAGGTAAGACAAGGCTTGTCGAGGGCCATGTCCGCCGCGGTCGAGGAGGCACTTTCCGAGTGCGGGCTACAACTACCCGTCCGAAGATCATCGTGACCGCCGACGGGGCCGGGGTGGTCTCGCACGCCGGATCTCGTCTACTGGCCGACGTCGCGGACCGGACCACCCTGACCGGCGAGTTGTCGCAGGCTCTGGATGGTGTGCGGCCGGCGCGGGCGCGTCATGATCCGGGACGGGTGCTGGTGGACCTCGCGATCGCGTCACTGACGGTGCGACGACGATCTCCGAGATCGCTGTGTTGGGCGACCAGGCTGAGTTGTTCGGGGCGGTCGCCTCGGACTCGACGTGCTGGCGGCTGCACCGCGCTGTCCGCCCTCACCGGACAGCCACACCCGATGGCCGACTCGTAAGATCATCCGTCCGCACCGCCGCTCACCGGACCATGCCGCGCAACGGCTCGCACGTGCACCCCGCTCAACACAGAGATGCGACGCGAGCGTGCTCGAAGACCAATCTGAGCCCGCCACGCGGCCGACCAGCGTGCCCGGGGACTGCGGCTGCCGCGCAGACGAGCCGGCCTATCAGCCGGATACAGAAGAAGTCGCAGGTCAGCGGCTCGTTTCACCGTTCTGGGACGTCCCTGGGCCGTCACGCTGATTGCCGCGGGGCATGATTCGAAAACCGCCTCCAGACCTCCAACCCGCCGGCACCGATGAAGCCCACCCCGTCGGGGGTTTACGCGCTGTAAGCGATTGCACCAAAAGTCGATCTTGATCACGACACCCCGGCGGAGCTCCAGCCCCTGGGCGACCTCGAGCGGTGAACTCGCCCGCAGTGACTCTTTCAACCACGGCGCAAGCGTTCACGTCATTGCTATCAGCATGAGCGCGGTGGCCAGGGCCATCCCCGCCTCGGTGAACACAGCCGGCCGGGTTGCGAGGATCTCCCGGGTAATCTGGTCGCGGCGGGTCACCCCGAGTAGTGCAGTGAGCAGGAAGTACCCGGCTAGTGACCAGCACAGCACGTGCAGCACGGTGTCCAGCGGGCGTTCCGGGTAAGGCGGCGACCGGCTGCTGGATCGGCCGGTTCGATGGGTATCGGATGAGGGCGAGCACACCACCGGTGGCGAGCCCGATGCCGAGGAGCATGATCGGTGGCCCGCCCTCCCGGTTGCTCGCCGCTGACCGCTCGTCGCGGGCGAGCCACTCTTCGTAGGTGCCGTCGTGCGAGTCCAAGCTGCTGAAACATCGGTCGCCAGGGGCCATGATCTGGTGGTCGAACATGATAGCGGAGGGGTCCGCGTGTGAATTGGCCATGTTGATACCGATCGCGGTCGCGGTAAGCCCGATCGCGATCGCCCACGCCGAGACCTGTGCCCTTGTTCCCATCCCTGACACGCCTCCGATCCGCCCGGTTGTGCTCTGTCCGACGCGCGCCGGCCTGAGATGGTTGCGGCGGGCTCATCGGGGGTTGGTGAGCAGGCCCAGTTCGGTGGCGGTGCTCAGGCACCAGGTGACGGCGGTGTCGAGCGAGCGCCATTGCGGGTCGTGTGCTTTGAGGTAGGGAACGACGTAGGGCTTGGTGGTCTGGTCGGGCAAGTCGTCGGGTCCACAGGCGCAGGATGGTGACCCGTAGTTCGCCCGTTTCATCCGGGCGGCGAGCGGGGCTTCGGCGGAATCCCAGACGCTGAGCCACAGGCGCCGCAGCATGGCTGGGTGGGCCGTGGCGAAGATCAACCGGCCGAGGTCGAGTGGTTCGCCGGCGCTGATGACCTTGGCCACCGCGGCGTGGCGGCGCGGACCGATCCAGGAGGCGAATCCGGACCAGATATCCACGCTGTGGCCGGTGGCCAGCACGGTGCAGCAGAGCGCGGCCAGCGCCAGGCCCCGGTTGCGCACCGCGTGGTGCGGGGTGTCGGCCGAATACCCGGCCGGGATGAGGAAGGTCACCACGCGCCCCTGGGTGGACATCGGTTCCGGGGCGGCGTCGATCATGCACTCGGGCACGCCGGCAAGGTAGGCGCCGATGTCCACCTCGCCGCCGGTGACGTCCCAGCTGGGGCGGAGCGCGGACACGCGCAGCAACCGGCCCACCCTGGCGCGCAGCTGGCTCACCTCGGCCTCGAGCTCCGGCAAGATCTCGAACCAGCCACCGGTGGCCAGATCCAGCGCACGTCCCCAGCTCGCCCCGGCCCACGCTGTCCTGCCGTGGCGGCCCGCGCCGTTGTCGATGCTGTCCGGTGCGCGAGCCGCCACCAGGAAGTCCGCCCAATCACGCAGCGGCGGCAACGAGTGAGCGCCGCTCACGAGGGCACTCACGGGCTCAGCCCCAACGCCGAGCGGTGTGCCTGCGACAGGCCGCGCAGCACCCGCCACTGCAGCACCTTAGCCAGCGGCACCCCGGCCTCGAGGAGTCTGGCGCCCTCGATGCTGGCGCGCGGGCTGAACATCACCGGCAGGTTCTTCTCCTCAGCGGTCGCGCGCAGCCGACGCACCGTGGCCAGCAGTTGCACGACCGCGTCCTGCTGGGACGGTGCGTGGGCCAGTGCTAGCCGGCGCTCGAGTCGTTCGTCGACCGGCACCTCGAGCAGGGTGAACCGGTCGAGGGTGGCCGCGTCGAGCGCTTGGCGCCCGACATAGCGGCGGTCACCGCCGGCTCCGTAGGTGTTGGCGGTGGCGACCAGCCGGAACTGGGGATGGGCAGTGACCATGCCGTCGGCGAACGCGCATATGCCCAGCGCGAGCGCCTGGTTGAGCTCGGCGAGCAACCCGGGATGCCCGCAGTCGATCTCGTCCA
>NZ_BAABJP010000040.1:0-2343 GCF_039543365.1 Actinospineispora eucalypti | reverse complement strand
ATTCATCGTTCGGAGATTGCGCCGTCGGCTTCTGCGCAGCTCCCAGCCGTGGCGTCGAGCCATCCGACGCACGCGGTCTTCGTAGGCCTGGTAGTCGGTCTCGGTCATGGCGTTGATTCGCTCAGGGGTAGGGACGTCAACGTCCATGGCCGAAACGGTACTCAGAACAACGCTGCCCGTGAGGCCGCGAAAGGCGGGCGATTCGGCTGCTCACGTACTAGATGATCGATTCCGTGAAGGTGGCGTGTCGATCAGCCTGGGCATGGGAGGAGGGCGGCCATGATCGACTGTGACGAACGACCTGGACGCCCTCCTTACCGCACTGTATGTGGAGATCGACGATCATGTGGTGCCGGCTCGCCGGGGTCGGGGACGACGTCCCCGCCTCAGCGACGCCGAGTTGTTGACCCTGGCCGCGGCACAGGTGTTGCTCGGGGTCGACACCGAAGCGCGGTGGATCCGGTTTGCCTACTGCCGTCTCGGTCACCTGTTTCGGTATCTGCCCAAGCAGCCCGGCTATCACAAGCGTCTGGTCGCGGCGGCGCCGTTGCTGGCCGTGGCGATCAGCCATCTGGCCAAGGTCAGCCCGTCGTGGTGTGACGATCTGCGCTTGATCGACGCCACACCGCTGCCGTGCGGTACCTCGCGAGAGACCGCGAAACGCTCGGACCTGACCGGATACGCCGGCTACGGCTACTGCGCCGCGCACTCCCGGTTCTACTGGGGATTCAAGCTCTACCTGCTCGCGGCCCCGGACGGGATGCCGATCGCCTGGTGTCTGGCCGACCCCAAGACCGGGGAACGCGAGGTGTGCTTGGACCTGTTGACCATCGCCCGCGAGACCGGTCGCCTGCGCGCGGCCACCACCATCTTGGCCGACAAGGGACTGGCCAGCCGCGAGATCGAAGGCCAGATCGCCGCGCTGGGCGTCATCATGCTCCGCCCGGACCGGCGCGACGAACGCGTCCGACACGGCAACCTGGGCGGGGTCCGACAGTGGATCGAGTCGGTCTTCGACACGCTGAAAGGCCAACTCGGGCTCGAACGACACGGCGGCCGCACCTGCCAGGGTGTCGGTACCCGTGTCGCTCAACGCCTGTTCGCCCTGGCCGCGGCGATATGGCACAACTGGGCCACCAACGCCCCCATCAAGCGCAGTCTCACCGCCTACGACCACTGACACGCACCAACATCACGGAATCGATCATCTAGTCGGCGTAGGTGGTGAACGCGAGTGGTGAGCAGGCGGGCAAGTCCCAGCGGCTCTCGGCGAGCAGCGCGGCGGCGACCGCCTGTTGGGCGCCAAAGGCGCGCCGACCGAGCAAGGCGGGCGCCGCGTCCAGCGAGGTCAACAAGCGTCGCGCGTGGCGGTGTCCGGGCGCGTCGTCTCGGCACGGAAGGATCTCGCCGATCCGCCCGACCATGCTGATCAGCGCCTTCGGTTGCGCGGGTTCGCCGGTTGCCTCATAGCCCAGATGCACGGCCTCGGCGATGGTGACCCGCGCGTCCGCCAGTACATGCCGCCGCAGCGTTGCTATGACGTCGGTGTCGGCCCCATCTGGTGTGCCGCCTGGCAGTCGGTAGATCCCGTCGCCGTGATCGTGCAGCAACACCCGGCCCGCGTAGTCGACCAACCAGCCATCAACCCGCACCACCGGCATCCCCGGCGGTACCGGTCCCGCCCGCCAACCAACGTCGTCCCCCTCGATCACGCAAGCGACGATAGACGGCTCGCCACTCCTGTCCGCGAGAACAAGCCGGTCGCGGTGCCGACCCATCCGAGTGTTCACGATTGAGCACCGCGGCTCCGCAACATCCGTCAACAGATCAACGGCCAGAAGCACAAACGGACATCTCAGCCACCGCCCGGAGATGTTTCGTCGCACGTCCCTCGAATGGGCGGTGGGTGCTGTCTGTACCCTGCCCCGCGCCGCGGATGCGCGGTGGCCGAAGGGGGTCGTCGCCTAGGGAACTGTCCCCCGACCCCCAGGCGGCGACCCCATTCGGTGCAACCAGCGCTGTTACGCCGGTTGTGACGATCTAAGCAGCAGCTCACCGACAACTCGATACTTAACGGAATTTCAAACAAGGTGTTGCGCGTTCGGGTGATAGCTCGGCCGGGTTGGCCGCCAAGGCGCGGCCCGAGACGGCGGGTCCCGGTGTGGATATCGTGTCCAGGCGGAGCTGGGCGTGCACCGCGGTGGCGACCTGGTCGGGTGGGTTTCGGGTGAGGTTGACCGCGTTGAGGGCGCCCGATGAGCGCTAGCCACTCTCGCCCATCGACCCGCTCGTGTGGGGTGCGTTGACGGTGGTGTTCGTCGACTCGATGACCTCCGATTTGGG
>NZ_BAABJP010000039.1:0-301617 GCF_039543365.1 Actinospineispora eucalypti | reverse complement strand
GCGACGTGTGGTGGGAGGGCATGACGCCCGAGGCGCCCGCGCACCTGACCGACTGGAAGGGCCGCGACTGGTCGCCGGCCTCGGACGAACCGGCGGCGCACCCGAACTCCCGGTTCTGCACGCCCATCGACCAGTGCCCGATCGTCGCGCCGGAGTGGCAGGACCCGGCCGGGGTGCCGATCTCGGCGATCCTGTTCGGCGGGCGGCGGGCGAACACCGTGCCGCTGGTCACCGAGTCCCGGGACTGGCAGCACGGCGTGTTCCTCGGCGCGACCCTCTCCTCGGAGACGACTGCGGCGGCCACCGGCAAGGTCGGCGTGGTGCGCCGCGACCCGATGGCCATGCTGCCCTTCCTCGGCTACCACGCCGGCGACTACCTGAGCCACTGGCTGGACCTGGGCAAGAACGCCGACGCGGCCAAGCTGCCCAGGATCTTCCACGTGAACTGGTTCCGCCGCGGCACCGACCGGCGCTTCCTGTGGCCCGGTTTCCGGGAGAACTCCCGCGTGCTCAAGTGGATCACCGAGCGGATCGAGGGCACCGGCAACGCAACCGAGACCCCGGTCGGCTTCGTGCCCGCCGCCGCCGACCTGGACCTGGCCGGCCTGGACGCCGACGCGCGCGACATCGACGAGGCGCTGGCCGTGCGCCCCGAGGAGTGGCGCGACGAGCTCGCCCTGATCGAGGAGTGGTTCGACAAGATCGGCGACCGCCTGCCCGCCTCTCTGGCCGACGAGCTCGACGCCCTCCGCGAGCGCCTTACCTAACGGTCCGAGGCCCGGCACCGCCGCCGGCCAGCCACCCGACGCCGCACAAGAAGCCGTCACGCCGCACAGCTCGCACCATGCGCGGCGTGACGGCTTACCGTGCGGCGTCGGGTGTGCGTCGGCTACTGACCGTGGGCCGGGGTCGTCGGAGATCCGGGGCTAGAGTCGGTTTCATGGCGCAGACCGTTGCCGACCAGATGATCGAGGTACTCACCCAGGCCGGCGTGCGCCGGGTGTACGGGCTGGTCGGGGACAGCCTGAACCCCATCGCCGACGCGATCCGGCGCAACCCGGACATGGACTGGGTGCACGTCCACAACGAGGAGGCAGCCGCGCTGGCCGCGGCCGCCGAGGCCCAGCTCACCGGGAGGCTCGCGGTGTGCGCGGGCAGCTGCGGGCCGGGCAACACGCACCTGGTGCAGGGCCTCTACGACGCGCACCGCAGCGGCGCCCCGGTGCTGGCCATCGCCTCACACATCCCGTCCACCCAGATCGGCACCAACTACTTCCAGGAGACCCACCCACAACACCTGTTCCTGGAATGCAGCGCCTACTGCGAGTTGGTCTCGCGCCCGGAGCAGCTGCCCCGGCTGCAGCGGATCGCCATGCAGACCGCGCTGGCCCGTCAGGGCGTCGGCGTGCTGGTGCTGCCCGGCGACCTGGGCGGCGAGCCGGCCCCCCACCCGACCGGGCACAGCGACCTGGTCTCCCCCACCGCCGTGCTGCAGCCGGACCCGGACAAGGTCCGCGCACTGGCCGAAAAGATCAACAACGCCGGGTCCGTCGCCCTCTTCGTCGGTGCCGGGGTGCGGGACGCCCGCGACGAGGTGCTGGAGCTGGCCGGCCGGGTACACGCGCCGATCGGGCACTCGCTCGGCGGCAAGGAGTGGATCCAGTACGACAACCCGTACGACGTCGGCATGAGCGGGCTGCTCGGCTACGGCGCCTGCTACGACGCCACGCACGAGGCGGATCTGCTGATCCTGCTGGGCACCGACTTCCCCTACGACACGTTCCTCCCCCAGGCCCGCACCGTGCAGGTGGACCGGGAGGCCGCCCACCTGGGCCGGCGGACCAAACTGGAGCTTGGCGTGCAGGGCGACGTGGGTGCCACCCTGCGCGCGGTGCTGCCACTGCTGGGCCGCAAGACCGACCGGAGCTTCCTGGACCGCATGCTCCGCCGGCACGCGGCCGCGCTGGAGAAGGTGGTCAGCGCGTACACCGCGAACGCCCAGAACCTGCGCCCGGTGCATCCGGAGTACCTGGCCGCGCTGCTGGACGAGGAGATGGACGACGACGCGGTGGTCACCGTGGACACCGGCATGTGCAACGTGTGGGCGGCCCGCTACCTGACCCCGACGGGTCGGCGGCGGATCATCGGCTCGTTCCGGCACGGCACCATGGCGAACGCACTGCCGCACGCGATCGGCGCGGCCTACGCGGCGCCGGGCCGGCAGATCGTCTCCATGTCCGGCGACGGCGGGCTGACCATGCTGCTGGGCGAGCTGCTCACCGTGGCCGAGCACGACCTGCCGGTGAAGATCGTGGCATTCAACAACGGCTCGCTGGGCATGATCCGGCTGGAGATGATGGTCGCCGGCTACCCGTCCTTCCAGACCGACCACGGCGTGGCCGACCTCGCCGGGGTGGCTAGGGCGGCCGGGCTGCCGTCCGTCACCGTCGACGACCCGGCCGACCTGCCCAAGGCGCTGCGCACGGCGCTGCGCGCCCCCGGCCCGTACCTGGTGGACGTGCACACCGACCCCAACGCCCTGTCCATCCCGCCGCACATCACGGCCAGCCAGGTGCGCGGCTTCGCGCTGGCCGCCACCCGCACCGTGCTGGACGGCGGGGTGGGCAAGATGATCGAGCTGGCCCGCAGCAACCTGCGCTCCATCCCGAGGCCCTAGAAACCCCGCGCGCGGCGGCCTGGCATCCTGGAGACGTGACCGACCAGGGCGGCGTCCCGCGCCGGAAACCTGTGGCCGATCGTTTCTCCGACCTGTGCGACGCCGTGGCGCGCCGTCTGCCGTTCGGGCTGTCCCGGGTGGTGCCGCCGAACTTCCTCGGCTTCGCCGCGATCAACGGGTTCACCTTCGGCGTCGACCTGCTGCTGCTCACCCTGGCGCACAGCTGGCTGGACCTGCCGGTTCGGGTGTCCATCACGGTGGGCTACGCGATCGCGTTCTCGCTCAGCTTCGTGCTGAACCGGTGGCTGAACTTCCACTCCCACGCGCCGGTCGGGCGGCAGGCGCTGCTGTTCTTCATCGTGATCCTGATCAACTACGCGGTGATCCTGCTCGGCGTCGGCGGCGGCCTCGCCGCACTGGGCCTGCAGTACCACGTGGCCCGGTTGATCGCGGGCGCCTGCGAGGCGGTGTTCATCTACAGCGCCATGCGCTGGGTGGTGTTCGCCAAGCCGGCCGGCAGCCGGCGTGCCACGATCTCAGGACAAACCGCGATCGAGGAGTAGTGGCGATGAAGCTGGGGTTGGCGCTCGGGTACTGGTCAGCGGGGCCCCCGCCGGGGGTCGCCGAGCAGGTGGCCGCCGCCGAGGACCTGGGGTTCGACTCGATGTGGACCGCCGAGGCCTACGGGTCCGACGCGCTCACCCCGCTGGCCTGGCTGGGCGCGCACACCGAGCGGATCCGCCTGGGCACCTCGGTGATCCAGCTGTCCGCCCGCACCCCCACCGCGACGGCGATGGCCGCGATGACCCTGGATCACCTCTCCGGCGGCCGGGTGGTGATCGGCATCGGAGCGTCGGGGCCCCAGGTGGTGGAGGGCTGGTACGGCCAGCCGTACCCGAAGCCGCTGGCCCGCACCCGGGAGTACGTGCGGATCCTGCGCTCCACCATCGCCCGGGAGACCGTCCGGTTCGAAGGCGATCACTACACCATCCCGCACCCGGGCGGCGCCGGGCTGGGCAAGCCCCTGCGGTCCACGCTGCACCCGCTGCGGGAGGAGATCCCGATCCTGCTGGCCGCCGAAGGCCCGAAGAACGTGGCGATGGCCGCCGAGATCGGCGACGGGTGGCAGCCGCTGTTCTACGCCCCGCGCGCCGACCAGCACTACCGGGACGCGCTGGCCGAGGGCTTCGCCCGCCCGGGTGCCCGGCGCAAGCCGGACGACTTCGAGGTCGTCGGCATGGTCAGCGTGGTGGTGGACGACGACGTGGAGACCGCCGCCAACCAGATCCGACCGCACCTGGCGCTGTACATCGGCGGCATGGGCGCCAAGGGCGCCAACTTCCACTACGACGTGTTCGCCCGGATGGGCTACGAGGACGAGTGCGCCCAGATCCAGGAGCTCTACCTGTCCGGGCGCAAGGACCAGGCGATCGCCTCGGTGCCGCTGTCGCTGGTCGAGCAGGTCGCGCTGATCGGACCCAAGGCGAAGATCGCCGAAGAGCTGCCCCAGTGGCGGGACTCGCTGCTCACCACCATGGTGGTCAGCGGCAGCCCGGACACGCTCCGGCTGATCACCGACCTGGTGACCTGAGCGACAATCCGTCGTCGGACTAATGTGCCGGGTGTGACGCGCTACCTCCCGGTCGCCGCCGTTGTCGCCGGCGCCGTCGTGACGATCTGGCTGGCAGCCACCAGCCCCTGGTGGTGGCTGGCCGCCGTCCCGCTGCTGGCTCTGTGCGTGCTCGGCGGGTTCGACCTGGCCCAGCGGCAGCACTCGGTGCTGCGCAACTACCCGATCACCGGCCACATGCGGTTCCTGCTGGAGTCGATCCGCCCGGAGGTCCAGCAGTACTTCGTGGAACGCAACACCGACGGCCAGCCGTACGACCGGGAGGTCCGCTCGCTGGTCTACCAGCGGGCCAAGGGCACCGAGGCCGAGGAGCCGTTCGGCACCGAGCGCGAGGTCTACGAGGTCGGCTACGAGCACTTCGTGCACGCGATGTGCCCGCTGCCCATGCCGGAGGCGCCGCCGACGGTGCGGATCGGCGGCCCGGACTGCCGCCAGCCGTACCGGATGTCGCTGCTGAACGTCTCGGCGATGTCCTTCGGCTCGCTCTCCTCCAACGCGATCCTGGCCCTGAACACCGGCGCGGCGCACGGCGGCTTCGCCCACGACACCGGCGAGGGCGGGCTGTCCGAGTACCACCTGCGCCCGGGCGGCGACCTGGTCTGGGAGCTCGGCACCGGCTACTTCGGCTGCCGGACCCCGGACGGTGACTTCGACCCGGCCCAGTTCAAGGAGAAGGCCGCGCACCCGGCGGTTCGCTGCGTGTCGATCAAGCTGTCCCAGGGCGCCAAGCCCGGCCTGGGCGGGGTGCTGCCCGGGCCGAAGGTGAACGCGGAGATCGCCGGTGTGCGAGGGGTGCCGATCGGCCGGACGGTGATCTCCCCGCCGGCACACCGGGCGTTCAGCACCCCGGTCGGGCTGATCGAGTTCGTGGCCGAGCTGCGCGAGCTGGCCGAGGGCAAGCCGGTCGGCTTCAAGCTGTGCGTCGGACAGCGCCGCGATGTGCTGGCAATGTGCAAGGCGATGCGCGAGGTGGGCACCGCGCCGGACTTCATCATCGTGGACGGCGCGGAGGGCGGTACCGGCGCGGCGCCGCTGGAGTTCCTGGACCACGTCGGCACGCCGCTCACCGAAGGCCTGATCACCGTGCACAACGCGCTGGTCGGCGCCGGCCTGCGGGACCGGGTGCGGATCGGCGCCTCGGGCAAGGTGGCCAGCGGGTCGGACATCGTGAAGCGGCTGTGCCAGGGCGCGGACTACACCAACGCGGCGAGGGCGATGATGTTCGCCGTCGGTTGCATCCAGGCCCAGAGCTGCCACACCAACACCTGCCCGGTCGGCGTGGCCACCCAGGACCGGCGCCGGGCGCGCGCGCTGGACGTGCCGGACAAGTCGCACCGGGTGGAGAGATTCCACCGGGCCACGGTGGCCAGCGCCACCCGGATCATGGCCTCGCTGGGCGTGCACGACCCCGGCGAGCTGCACCCCGGCCTGCTGCGCCGCCGGATCTCCCCCACCGAGGTGCGCAGCTACGCCGAGCTCTACGACTGGCTACGCCCCGGCGAACTCCTGGACTCACCCCCCGAAGCCTGGGCCCACGACTGGACCGCCGCCACCCCCACCCACTTCGGCCCCCCACCCCCCTGATTCAGTCACTCCAGCACGGTGATTCAGTCACTTCAGCACGCTGATTCAGTCACTTCAGCACGCTGATTCAGTCACTTCAGCACGGTGATTCAGTCGATTGCCCACTCCCCCACGGTGATCCTCCCGTCCCGCGCCGTCGCACCGAGCCGGGTCGGCCGCTCGCCGGGGCGGGTGAGCAGCTCGGCCACCGGGGTGGCCAGGAGCTCGCGCACCACCCGGCGCAGCCCGCGCGCCCCGTACACCGGGTCGAAGCCGCGCTCGGCCAGCAGGCGGATCGCCGACTCGTCCACGGACAGCTCGACCCGCCGCCGGCTCAGCCGCTTGACCAGCAGCGCCGCCTCCAGGGCGGCGATGCGCGCGCACGCCGCGCGGTCCAGCGAGCCGAACACGACGGTCTCGTCGATCCGGTTGAGGAACTCCGGGTCGAAGAAGTCCCGCAGTGCCCCGCGCACCACCGACTCGTCGTCCCGGTACCGGATCCGCCGCCAGCGGGATCCGGCCCGGCGGGCCAGCTCGGTGGAGCCCAGGTTGGAGGTGAGGAACACGAACGAGTTGCGGAACGAGATGGTGCGCTGCCCGCTGGCCAGCCGCAGCGTGCCGCTGTCCAGCACCTGCAACAGCGCCCGCAGCACCGTGGGGTGGGCCTTCTCCACCTCGTCGAACAGCACGATCCCCGGGGTGTACGGGTCGCCCTCGACCGTGGTCGGGTCGAACAGCGTGAACGCCTCCTTGCTCCCGGCGTAGCCGGGCGGCGCACCGCTGAACGACGCGGCGTAGTGCTCCTGGGCCAGCGAGTTCATGTCCACCCGGCACAGGTCGTCCGGCCCGGAGCGCAGCTCGGCCGCCACCCGGCGGACCAGCTCGGTCTTGCCCACCCCGGTAGGGCCGACCAGCAGCAGGTTGGCCAACGGCCGGTCCGGGTCGTTGACGCCGGCGCGCGCGAGCACCAGCCCACGCAACACCGCCGCCACCGCCCGGTCCTGGCCGATCACCCTGGCCCGCAGCCGCTCGGCCACCGCCGAGGCGTCGAACGTCCCCGGCGGCGGCCGGCCATCCGCAATGGCGACCGGCGCGCCGTCGGCCCGGCCGTCCCGCCGGCGGTTCTGTTCGTGGTACATGTCGGTCAGGAACGGCATGGCACCCGCGCTCAGGCCTGCATGGTCCGCTCGACGGGCAGCTCGCCCACCCGGCAGTCGGCCACCCCGACGGTGCTCCGGGTGATCGCCTCCACCCGCTCCTGGGTCTTCTGCGCGTCGGTGACCCACTCGCGGTAGAACTCGAACGGGCAGTCCGCGACGCCCTTGTCCCCGTCGCCGGCCGCGTGCACGCCTGAGTAGCCCCGGTGGAGCAGCTTGAACAGGTGGTTCTGCGACTGGTCGAACTCGCGGGCGTCCCGGATCGCGGACAGCGACAGCTGCGCGTACTGGATGCCGTACTCCTCCTCGCCGGTCTCGCCCAGCGTGCGGCCGTCGAAGCCGATGATCGACGAGTGGCCGAAGTAGGAGTAGACGCCGTCGAACCCGGCCGCGTTGGCCACCGCCACGTAACAGTTGTTGGCCCAGGCCATCGCCTTGGCCATGAGCACCTGCTGGTCCTTGGCCGGGTACATGTAGCCCTGGCAGCGCACGATCAGCTCGGCGCCCTTCATGGCGCAGTCCCGCCAGATCTCCGGGTAGTTGCCGTCGTCGCAGATGATCAGCGAGATCTTCAGGCCCTTCGGCCCCTCGGTGACGTAGGTGGAGTCGCCCGGGTACCACCCCTCGATGGGGCACCAGGGCAGGATCTTGCGGTACTTCTGCACGATCTCGCCGCGGTTGTTGATCAGCACCAGGGTGTTGTACGGCGGCTTGTTCGGGTGGTCCTCGTGCTGCTCACCGGTGATGGAGAAGACGCCCCAGGTGTTGGCCTCCCGGCAGGCGGCGGCGAAGATGTCGGTCTCCTCACCGGGCACGGTGGCCGCCGTCGCGTACATCTCCTCCTGGTCGTACATGATCCCCTGGGTGGAGTACTCCGGGAACACCACCAGGTCCATGCCGGGCAGCCCGGTCTTCATGCCGATCAGCATGTCGGCGATCTTGCGCGCGTTGTCCAGCACCTCGGCCTTGGTATGCAGCCGGGGCATCTTGTAGTTCACCACCGCCACGCCGACGGTGTCCGGGCTGGCTGAGATGTCACCGTGTCGCATGCGTTTCTCCTTCGGTTGATCAGGCGGGAACGATCGAGTTGGGTGCCGGCGCGTTCTGGTGGTGCCGACCGAGCACCGCGGCCAGGCCGAACAGGGCGGCGAAGACCAGCGCGGCGAGCAGCGCCAGGCCGCCGGTGGACCGGTAGCCGCCGGTCATGCCCAGGAACGCCGGCACGGTGCAGGTGGGTTGGGACAGCAGCACCACGGCCCAGCCGGTGAACCGGGTCAGCCGCTCCCGGCCGAGGCCGAGCACCAGGAAGAACAGCGTCCAGAGCACGGCCCAGGCCAGCCAGATGACGCCGAAGACCGGGTCGGCGAGGTGACCGAAGGACAGCCCGGCGTACACCACGGCGGCGCCCGCGACGAACAGCGAGAACCAGCCGATCCCCTCCGGCTCCAGGCCGGCCAGGTTGACGATGCCGACGTACAGGTAGGTGAAACCGAACAGGAACAGCCCGGAGGCGCCCAGGATGGCGTCCGCGTTGCCGCCGGCCTGGATGATCAGTACCACCGGGGTGACGCACTGCAGCGCCCCGACGAACAGGTTTAGCACCGCCGCCGACCGGGCCGGTACGTGGCCCAGCAGCATCAGGCCGTTGACCAAAAGGACCGCTCCGACATAGAGCAGGCCGACATTGCTCATCGTCATCCTCCCGCTTCGTTGCGTGGGTTGACCGTCACATAGAACTATTTCATATGAAACTAATAGATCGCAACAAGGCCCCTGCCGCGCGGGTCGGCGCAGATCAGAGGCGGGTGATCACATCGAAGTCGTGGCCGTCGGCCACCGCGAGGTAGACGTGCTGAGCGGCCTGCGGGCCGTGGAACTCCACGGTGCCGCGCGGCCCGTGGTAGGCCACGCCGTCGATCGCCGCGTTCAGCGCGCGCAGGTCGGCGGACCCGGCCCGCCCGGCCAGCCGGGCCATCGTGTGCATGCCCTCGTAGCAGGACTCGGCCATGTTGTTCAACGGCGGCGCGGTCGCCCCGTGCAGGCCGGTGTACCGGCCGACCAGGTCGAGCGCGTCGGCGGTGACCAGCGAGCGGAAGTACCCGGCGGACACGAACAGGTTCCTGGTCGCGCCGGCGCCGCTGGCCAGCAGCATGTTCTCCTCCATCAGCGGGGAGTACCGGACGATCCGCTCGTGCAGGCCCAGCGCGCCGAAGCGCCGGTTGAACCGCACCGCGTCCTGCCCGACCAGCAGCATCAGCACGCCGTCGCAGCCGCTGGCGGCGACCCGCTCGGCCATCCGCCCGGCCGCTCCGGAGCCGAGCCGCACGAAGCTCTCCCCCACGATGTCCAGGTCCAGCTCGCGGGCGTACCGGCGAACCGCGACGGCCGAACCGCGCGGCCACACGTAGTCGTCACCCACGATGTGCCACCGGCGCACGGCCAGGTGCTCGCGCAGCCAGTGCAGGGCGGGGCGGATCTGGAACCGGGGGACCTCGCCGCAGCAGTAGATCCCGGCCCGCCGCTCGCCGCCCTCGTAGAGCGACGTGTAGACGTAGGGCACCCGGTCGGCCAGCACCGGCGCCAGCGCGTGCCGCACCGAGGAAATGTGCCAGCCGGTGACCGCGTCGACCTCACCGTCGCGCAGCAGCCGGCCCAGCTCGGCGGCCACCCGCTCGGGCGGCGCGCCGCCGTCCACGATGCGCACCCGCACCTCGCGCCCCAGGATGCCGCCCTCCTGGTTCAGCTCGTGCGCGGCGAGCTGGCTGATCGCCTCGCACGACGGGCCGAACAGGCCGGCCGGCCCCTGCAGCGGGATCACCATCGCGACCCGCCAGGTGCTGGCCCGGTCGCGGACGGCGGCGGGTTGCACGTGACCGCCTCCCGAAAAGGGTGGAACCTTCTGCGCTGGCTTACTTTCAGGTGGAAGTCTTACAATCGCACAAGATTTACACAAGTACGGGGATGGCGGAATGGAAACAGCGGCGGAGCCGGCATCGGGCGGGCGCCCAGTTTGGCGCCCGGTGGAGACGCAGTCGGACGTCCGGCTGGTCCGCACGCTCACCCGGGCCGCCCGGCGGGTCACCGCCAAGGTGGAACCGGTGCTGAAGTCGGCGGGCCTGACCCTGGACCAGTGGCTGGTCATCGACGCGCTGGCCGCGGCACGCGGCTCCACGATGACCGAGCTCGCGGCCGCCACCCTGGTCACCGGCCCCACCCTGACCCGGGTCACCGACCGGCTGGTGCTCACCGCCGTGGCCTACCGCGAGGTGGACCCCGCCGACCGCCGCCGGGTCCGCGTCTACCTCAGCTCCCGCGGCCGCGCCACCCACCGCAAGGTCACGGCGAAACTGGCCGACCTGGAACAAACCCTGGTGGCCGACATCGCCGACCCCCACAACCTCCTCCACACCCTCACCCACCTGGCCGACTAACCCGCGCTCCCGCGTCGCCCGATTCAGTGCCTTCAGCACCCTGATTCAGTCACTTCAGCAGCCGCTGCGCGCCGGAAGACACTGAATCACCCTGCTGAAAGCACTGAATCAGCCTGCTGAAAGCACTGAATCGGGAGTTAGAGGCGGCGGGTGGCGGCGGTCCAGGGGGTGGCGGGGGTGCGGGGGTGGTAGTGGGTCAGGGTTTGGGTGGTGGCGACCAGGGTGCGTAGCTCGGGCAGCGTGGTGGGCGCGCTCCCTAGGGTGCGGGCCTGGATGAGGACGTTGCCGAGTGCGGCGGCTTCGGTGGGGCCGGCGATCACCGGGCGCTGGCAGGCGTCGGCGGTGAGCTGGCAGAGCAGCGCGTTGCGCGCGCCGCCGCCGACCAGGTGCACCACGTCCATGTCCCGGCCGGCGTGCTCGCAGGCCGCGAACAGGGTCCGCCGGTAGGCCAGCGCCAGGCTGTCCAGGATGCACCGGACCAGCGCGGCCGGCGTTTCCGGCACCGGCTGGTCGAGCCGTCGGCAGGCCTCCGCGATCCGGGCCGGCATGTCCCCCGGCGGCAGGAACTCCGGCGCGTCCGGGTCGACCACCGAGACCAGCGCGGGCAGCCGCCCGGCCTGATCGAGCAGCTCGGCCAGGTCGGTGCGCCGCCAGGTGCGCATCGACTCGGACAGCAGCCACAGCCCCATCACGTTGTGCAGGTAGCGCACCGTGCCGTCCACGCCGAGCTCGTTGGAGAACGAGGCCACCCGGCTGGCGTCGGTGAGCACCGGGGCGTCCAGCTCCAGGCCCACCAGCGACCAGGTGCCGCAGGAGATGTAGCCGAACCGCGCGGCGGTCACGGGCATGCCGACCAGCGCGGACGCCGTGTCGTGCCCGCCCACCGCTATCACCGGCGTCGGCCCGTCCAGCCTCGTCTCGGCGAGCACGTGGCCGGTCAGCTCGCCGGCCGGAGTGCCGGGTTCGCGCGGCTCCTGGAACAGCCCGGGGTCGATGCCCAGACGGCGCATCAGATCGGGTTCCCAGGCCCGGGTGCGTGCGCCCATCAGACCGGTGGTGGATGCCGCGGTGACCTCGGCGCCGGCCACGCCGGTCAACCAGTAGCTGATCAGGTCCGGCATCATCAGCAGCGTGCGGGCGCCGGCCAGTGCGGCGCTGCCCTCGGCGGCGGCCAGCTGGTAGACGGTGTTGAACCGCATCTCCTGCAGCCCGCTGATCGCGTACAGCTCGCCCGGCGGCACCCGCGCCGACACCCGTTCCACCGCGCCCAGGGTGCGGTCGTCGCGGTGGGAATGCGGGTTGCCCAGCAGGTCGCCGTCGGCGTCCAGCAGCCCATAGTCCACGCCCCAGGTGTCGATGCCCACCGAGACCACCGGCCCGGCGGCCCGCAGGCCGTCCAGCACGCCCCGGTAGAGGCCCAGCGCGTCCCAGAGCAGCCGCCCGCCCAGCCGAATGGGGCCGTTCCAGCAGCGGTGCACCTCGGTGGTGGTCAGCTCGCCCGGGCCGACCCGGCCGAGCACCACCCGGCCACTGGACCCGCCGAGGTCCACGGCGGCCACGGTGACCACCCGACTGGTCGAGGTCACCGGGGGAAGGCGGCCGGGACGCCGGCGTCCACCGGGATGTGGGTGCCGGTGGTCCGGGAAAGCTCGCCGCCGGTCAGCGCGAACACCGCCGCTGCCACGTGCTCCGGCAGCACCTCCCGCTTGAGCAGTGTGCGACCGGCGTAGAAGGCGCCCAGTTCCTCCTCCGGCACGCCGTAGACGGCCGCCCGCTGGGCACCCCAGCCACCGGCGAAGATCCCCGAACCGCGCACCACGCCGTCCGGGTTCACCCCGTTCACCCGGATGCCGTGCTCCCCCAACTCGGCGGCCAGCAGCCGCACCTGGTGCGCCTGGTCGGCCTTGGCGGCGCCGTAGGCCAGGTTGTTCGGGCCGGCGAACACCGAGTTCTTGCTGACCACGTACACGATGTCGCCCCCGAGGCGCTGCGCGATCATGCTTCGTGCCGCCGCCTGGGAAACCAGGAAGGACCCGCGCGCCATGACCCCGTGCTGGATGTCCCAGTCGGCCTCGGTGGTCTCCAGCAGCGACTTGGAGACTGACAACCCGGCGTTGTTCACCACCAGGTCAACCCCGCCGAACGCCAACGCCGCCGCATCCACCGCCGCTCGCACCGCGGCCGCGTCCGTCACGTCGGCGGTCACCGGCACCGCTATATCGGCCGAACCCAGCTCGCCGGCCACCCGCTCGGCCGACTCGGCGTCCCGGTCGGCCACCACCACGCAGGCGCCCTCGGCGGCCAGCCGGTGCGCGACGGCCCGGCCGATGCCCGAGCCGCCGCCGGTGACCAGGGCGACCCGCCCGGCCAGCGGTTTCGCCTTGGGCAAGCGGGCCAGTTTGGCCTCCTCCAGCGCCCAGTACTCGATGCGGAACTTCTCCGCCTCGGGGATCGGCGCGTAGCGCGACACCGACTCGGCCCCGCGCATCACGTTGATTGCGTTCAGGTAGAACTCCCCGGCCACCCGGGCGGTCCGCCCGTCCGCGCCGAAGCTGAACATGCCCACGCCGGGCACCAGCACGATCGCCGGGTCGGCGCCGCGCATCGGCGGCGAGTCCGCCTCCGCGTGCCGCCGGTAGTAGGCCGCATAGTCCTCGCGGTACTCGGCGTGCAGCTCACGCAGCCGGTCGATCGCCTCGCCGAGTGGCGCATCCGCCGGCAGGTCCAGCACCAGCGGGCGCACCTTGGTGCGCAGGAAGTGGTCCGGGCAGGAGGTGCCCAGCGCGGCCAGCGGGCCGAGCTTCTCCCGGGACAGGAAGTCCAGCACCGGGTCGCTGTCGGTGAAGTGGCCGACCTGCCGGCGGTCCGTGCTGGCCAGCCCGCGGATCACCGGCGCGAGCGCCGCCGCGCGGGCCCGGCGTTCCGCCGTGGGCAGCGGCTCGAACCCCCGCCGCACCGGGCCGAACGGCTCCGCGGTGCCCCGTTCATCCAGGAATCGCTGCGCCCTCCGGATGATCTCCTGTGACCGCGCCTCACACTCGTCGGACGTGGCGCCCCACGCGGTGATGCCGTGCCCGCCCAGGATGACCCCGATGGCTTCCGGGTGTTCGGCGGCGATGGCCGCGATGTCCAGGCCGAGCTGGAACCCGGGGCGCCGCCAGGGCACCCACAGCACCCGGTCACCGAAGATCTGCTTGGTCAGCGCCTCCCCGTCGGCGGCGGCGGCGATCGCGATGCCGGCGTCCGGGTGCAGGTGGTCCACGTGCGGCGCGTCCAGCAGCCCGTGCATGGCGGTGTCGATGGACGGTGGAGCGCCGCCCGTGCCGTGCCGGCAGAAGTCGAACGCGGCGACCATCTCGTCCTCCCGCTCCACCCCGGGGAAGACGTTCCGGAGACCGCGCAGCCGGTCCACCCGGAGCACCGCCAGGCCGCGCTCGGTGAGCGTGCCGAGGTCGCCGCCGGAGCCCTTCACCCACATCAGCTCGACCGGTTCACCGGTGGCCGGGTCGGTGCCGGTACCCTTCGCCGAGGTGTTCCCGCCGGCGTAGTTGGTGGTGCGCGGGTCGGCGCCCAACCGGTGCGAGCGGGCCAGCAGGTCCTCGACCGGGCCGCTCATGCGCCCCATCCCGCCTGCTCGCCGCCGACCCGTTCGGCCACGATCTTCTCCGCGTACCCGGACGCCCGGTACGCGGCGAGCGGGTCCGGATCGAGGCCCTGTTCGGCGCGCAGCTCCGCGAGCAGCGGCCGCACGTCGGTGGCGAAGGCGTCCATCAGCACCGCGTTGGCGCCCAGCACGTCGCCGGCCCGCTGCGCGTCGGCCAGCGCTTTCGCGTCCACCAGCAGCGCCTTCGCCGTGGCCTCCTGCACGTTCAGCACCGAGCGGATGATCGCCGGGATCTTCGGCTCGATGTTGTGGCACTGGTCGAGCATGAACGCGATTCCGGCCTCCGCACCCAGGGCGCCGGCGGCGACGATCTCGTGCATGATCCGGAACAGCTGGAACGGGTCGGCCGCACCGACCATCAGGTCGTCGTCGGCGTAGAACCGGGAGTTGAAGTCGAACGCGCCGAGGCGGCCGGCGCGCAGCAGGAACGCCACGATGAACTCGATGTTCGTGCCCGGGGCGTGGTGCCCGGTGTCGATGCACACCGTCGCCTTCGGGCCGAGTTCCACGCAGTGCGCGTAGGCGGTGCCCCAGTCCGGCACGTCGGTGGTGTAGAAGGCCGGCTCGAACAGCTTGTACTCCAGCAGCATCCGCTGGTCCGGGCCGAGCCGCCGGTAGACCTCGCCCAGCGCCTCGGCCAGCCGGTCCTGGCGGGCGCGGATGTCGTCCTGGCCCGGGTAGTTGGTGCCGTCGGAGAACCACAGCTTCAGGTCCCGGGAGCCGGTGGCGTCCATGACGTCCACGCACTCCAGCAGGTGATCGGTGGCCTTGCGGCGCACGGCCGGGTCCGGGTTGGTCACCGAGCCCAGCTTGTAGTCGTCATCCTGGAACACGTTGGAGTTGATCGCGCCGATGCGGATGCCCAGGTCCCGCGCGTAGCCGGCGAGCTTCCCGTAGTCGTCCACCCGGTCCCACGGGATGTGCAGCGCGACCGTCGGCGCCACCCCGGTCAGCCGGTGCACCACAGCCGCGTCGGCCAGCTTCTCCTCCGGCGTACGCGGCACTCCGGCCTGCGCGAACACCTTGAACCGGGTGCCCGAGTTGGCGTACGCCCAGGACGGCGTCTCGATCCGCTGCCCGCGCAGCGCCTCTCGCACGGCTTCGCTCATGTCCACGTCTCCCGCACCCGAAAGTGAAACGTTTCAACAGCTAGATGTGGCCAAGCCTACCCCGACGGCTTCCGCCCGGACCGCTTTGCTCTGCGCACAAATACGCAACACCGGCCAACGCGGATTCACATGCTGTGGCTGGTGGGGAGTTTGAGGAGACCGCCACCTGGCCGGGTCGCCGACCTGGAGGTGATCGACATCAACCTCACATACGTCTGCTCGGGGTTCGAGGTACCTCAGGTTGATGTCGATCAAGCTTCTCAAGTGAGCAATGATCAGCTCGGTCTTCAGCCGCCGACCGGCTCGGTGGGGTGGAACCAATCGCGGGGCGTCACCCTCACCGGGACGCCGCCCCTGGGCTGGTAGGTCATCGCGTACCGGCCGGCCGGCCGCGAGCCGGCCGGAGCCAGCTCGAACCGCTGCGCCAGCATTACCAGCGCCAAGCGCGCGATGGTGAGCGCCATGGGTTCGCCGATGCACCGCCGCTGGCCGACGCCGAAGGGGAAGTACGCGCCCCGGTGCCGGGCGGCCACCCGCTCCGGGGTGAACCGGTCCGGGTCGAACCGTTCGGGCTCCGGCCAGTAGGCCGGGTCGCGGTGCGCCGCCCATGGGCAGACGACCAGCTGCGCCCCGGCCGGCACGTGGTACCCGCCCAGTCGGTCGGCCTCGACGGCGGCGCGGAAGTACATGGGGAACGCCGGATACAGCCGCAGCCCCTCGGACAGCACCCGCCCCGCGTACTCCAACCCGGGCAGGTCGTCCAGGGTGGGCTCCCGGCCGCCCAGGACCTCGTCCACCTCGGCGCGCAGCCGCTCGGCGACCGACGGGTGCCGGCCCACCAGGTCGCAGGTCCAGGCCAGGCTGGTCGCGGTGGACTCGTAGCCGGCCATGAACATGGTGAAGACCTCGTCCCGCACCTGCCGGTCGCTCATCGGCCGGCCGGTCTCGTCGCGCTCGGTGAGCAGCGCGGTGAGCAGCTCGCCGCCGGAACCGGCGTGCCGGTGTTCCGAGATCAGCCGGGAGATCTCCGTGCCCAGCCCGTCCACCGCCCGCCGGTAGCCGGCCCGGCCGGGCACCGGCACCCAGCGGGGCAGGAAGAACGCGGGCAGCTGCCCGGCCATCCCGGCGAACACCCGGTCGGCCAGCCGCACCAGCTCCTCGGCCCGGCCGGCCGGCAGGTCGGCGGAGAACAGCACGCGCAGGATGACGGCAATGTCCAGGTGCAGGAACTCGGCCAGCAGGTCGACCCGGCCCGACCACCCGTCCAGTCGGCGGCGCCAGATGTCGGCGGTGACCTCGGCGGTCAGCGACATGGCCGCCGGCTGGAAGGCCGGTTGCATGAGCCGGCGCTGGCGCCGCCACAGCGCGCCCTCGGAGGTGAACAGTCCGTCGCCGAAGGCGATCCGGATGCCGTTCATCAGCCGGCCCTTGGTGTAGTTGGCGGCGTTGCCGACCAGTACCCGGCGCACCAGGTCCGGATCGGAGACGACGTACACCGCCGCGGGTCCCAGCGGAAGCCGGGCGAAGCCGCCACCGGACACCGCCGCCCGCTCGCAGACCCCCACCGGATCCCTGACCAGCCAGGGCAACGCCCCGACCAGTGGGGCCTCCGGAGCTCGTGACACCGCCACACCAGCCATGCCCACCCCTTGCCGCCACCGGGCCAGCCCGTTTCTCGCGGAACCAACATGTTAATTGCGGGATCAATGACCCGGTGACGAGGGTCATACCAAGCGCTGTCACGTACCGATCCGGTGCCCGGTCTAAACCGTGTCGAGGAGAGGAGACGGCAAGTGCACATCGTGGTTATCGGCGCCGGCTACGCCGGGCTTGCGGCGGCGAAACTGGCCGCGCGGTGGACCGACGCGCACGTCACGCTGATCAATGAACGGGACCGGTTCGTGGAGCGGGTGCGGCTGCACCAGCTGGCCGCGGGCCAGGCGCTGCGCGACCTACCGATCCGGGACCTGCTGGAGGGCACCCGGGTGCGGCTGGTGGTGGACCGGGTCACCGCGATCGACCCGGCCGGCCGGGAGATCACCCTCCGAGCCGGCGCCCCGGTGCGCTACGACCGGCTGGTCTACGCGCTGGGCAGCCAGGCGGACCTGGAGTCGGTGCCCGGCGTCACCGAGCACGCGTACCCGTTGGCCGGCGTCGAGCAGGCGCAGGTACTGCGCTCGCGGCTGGCCGAGGCGGAGGTGGTCGCGGTGGTCGGCGGCGGGCTGACCGGCATCGAGGCGGCCGCCGAACTGGCCGAGTCGCTGCCCCGCCTGCGGGTGCACCTGGTCACCGGCGGCGAGCTGGGCGACACGCTCTCCCGGCGCGGGCGAAGCCACCTGGCGCGCACCTTCGCCCGGCTCGGCGTCCAGGTGCACGAGCAGGCCAAGGTGATCTCGGTGGACGACACGGGCCTCGAGCTGGCCGGTGGCGACCGGGTCGCGGCGGACACCGTGGTGTGGACGGCCGGGTTCCGGGTGCCCGAGCTGGCCGCCGAGGCCGGGTTCGCGGTGGACCACAACGGCCGCCTGGTGGTCGACGAGACGCTGCGCTCGGTGTCGCACCCGGAGGTGACCGGCGTCGGGGACGCGGCCGCGGTGCGCCGGCCCGGCGGGCAGGAGCTGCGCATGGCCTGCGCCACCGGCCTGCCGGCCGCCCAGCAGGGGGTGCGCGCGCTGGCCGACCGGCTGGCCGACCGGGAGCCGAAGCCGATGCGGTTCCGCTACCTGAACCAGTGCATCAGCCTGGGCCGCAAGGACGCCCTGGTGCAGTTCGTGCACGCCGACGACAGCCCGCGCGAGGCGATCCTCACCGGCCGGCTGGCCGCCCGGTACAAGGAGACGATCGTGCGCGGCACCATCGTGTTCGAGCGGCACCCGACCATCCCGACAACGCTCTGAGCGGTACGGGTGCGGTTTAAGACCGACTTGGACGGCGCGGCTCGGGCTGGTCTGCCGCGGCTTGGGTGCCGCCCGTTGCGTCAACGGCCCGGCCCGAGCCAGCTTGATCGCCAACCGTGGCGGTTTAGCCTCGATTTTCGATGCTGAACCGCCACAGACAGCGATCACCACCTCGGAGCAGCCTCAGCTGTCACTCTGGTTGCGTGAGGGGTACACCATGCGGGTTTGATCTTGCCGCAAGCCCCACCATGTCCCCCTCGTGAAACGCAAGTGACGAACGAGAAGGGACGCAACGGCCGCACGCGGGCCGCGGCAGACCAGCCCGAGCCGCGCCGTCCAAGCGATCCTTAGACCGGCACCGCTCCGCTCTAAGCGACCGCGATGTCCACCGGCGGGCGCAGCTTGGCCGCGGCGGCCAGTGCTTCGTGCACCGGGTTGGCCAGGAACGCCTCCACCAGCGCGGGGTCGCCGCCGCCCGCACCGTCGGCCGCCGGGAAGACGATCTGCTCCAGCACCGCCTGGAACCGCGGGCCCCAGCGGCGCGCGCCGAGCCGGGCGGTGGTGGAGCAGTTGTCCACCATGTGCGCCACATCGCGGGCGTGCATGTACGGCAGCAGCGAGTCCACCGCCTCGATGATCGACTCGTTGACGATCTCCGACCAGGGGTGGCCGAGCTCGGCGAACAGGTCCACCTGCGCGGTCATGGTGGCCACGAACACGCCGGCCGCGAACGGGTCGACCGGCACCGCCTCGGCGCCCCGCCGGGCGTGCACCTCGGCGGCGGCGGACCACATCGGTGACCCGCTGATCGGCGTCATCGGGGTGGACCGCAGCCGCTCGCCGGCGAGCACGACGCTGCGCAGCTCGGTGCCGTCGGCCACCTCCTGGTAGATCTCCGCGATCAGCTCGCGGGCCGGGCGGTAGCCGGCGGCGTACGCCCGGTCGAACACCTCGCGGCCCTCACCGGACAGGGCGTCGCGGACGCCGAGCAGCCCGTCGGCGGAGATGGCCCGGGCGATCGGGCCGGTGATGTTCTCGCAGGACCGCCGGTACGCGGCGACCGGGTCGGCGCCGGCCAGCCGGGCGCGGGTGTAGAGGCTCTCCACGATGCCGTGCACCGCGCCGAGCAGGATGGCCCGCTCCCCCACGATGTCGGACAGGTACTCGTCGCGCAGCGTGGTGCGGAAGGTGTAGGGCGCGCCGAGCGCGATCGACCAGGCCAGCGCGCGGTCGGTGGCCCGCCCGTCGTGGTCGGCGTGCACCGCGAAGCTGGCGTTGATGCCCGCGCCGTTCACCCGTGCGCCCTGCACGTACAGCCGGCGGACCGAGTCGCCCATGCCCTTGGGGCACACCGCGATCACGCTCACCCCGTCCGGGAACCGGTCGCCGGTCTCCTTCAGGTAGCCGAGCAGGAAGCCGTGGGACAGCCCGAGCGTGCTGCCCGGGCGCAGCGCGGCGAAGATCTCCGGGTAGTGCCGGGCCACGGCGGCATCCGCGACCAGCAGCAGCACCAGGTCGCTGTCCGCCGCGACGGCCAGCCAGTCGCCCAGGGTGCCGTCCTCCTCGGTGAACCCCTCGGCGCGCGCGGCCGCCGCCGATGCGGACCTGGGGCGCAGCCCGACCGTGACGGTGATGCCGCTGCCGGCCAGTGAGTCGCGCAGGTTCAGCGCCTGCGCCCGGCCCTGCGGCCCCCAGCCGAGCACCCCGATCCGGCGCACCCCGGCGAAGCCCTCCACGAGCGAGCCGAACAGGTGCCGGCCGCCGCGCACGATGGTCTCCTGGCCGCCGGGCACCGCCATCGTCTCCACCGGGAAGACCGCTGAGCTGAAATCCGTCATGGGAATTTCCTACGTCCCGGGTTAGCCTTCCGACAAGCGCAAGAACCGCAACGCCGCGTTTCGAAGGAAGAAATATGCAGGCCTACCGTGATCTGCGGCTGTTCCTCCGGGTGACCGAGACGCTCAACTTCGGGCGCAGCGGCCTGGACTGCCACGTCAGCCCGGCCACCCTGACCCGGGCCATCCAACGGCTGGAGGCCGAGGTGGGTCAACGGCTGCTGGACCGGGGGCCGCGCGGCGTCGCGCTCACGGAGGCCGGCCTGCGGTTCCGCGACTACGCCCGGGACACGTTGGCGCTGTGGGACCGCTACCGGGAGGGCGACCGGCCGGCGGAGCGCCTGCGCGGGCGGCTGTCCGTGTTCGCGACGGTCACCGCCTGCCACGCCATCCTGCCCACGCTGCTGCGGCCGTTCCGGGAGGCGCACCCGGCGGTGGGCCTGGACCTGTACACCGGCGACGCGGCCGCCGCGCTGGCCCGGCTGGACGAGGGCGCGGTGGACCTGGCGGTGGCCGCGCTGCCCGACCGGCTGCCCGAGCCGATCGTCAGCCGGCCGGTGGCCGAGACACCGCTGGTTTTCGTGACGGCGGAACGGAACGCGGACTGGCGGGCCGGGCCGTTCGTGCTGCCCAGGGGCGGCCTGGCCCGGGCGGCGGCCGACCGCTGGCTCCGGGCGAACCGGCTGCACCCGGACGTGGCCGCCGAGCCGGACGGGCACGAGGCGCTGCTCGGCCTGGTCGCCCTCGGCTACGGCACCGGGATCGTGCCCCGGCTGGTGCTGGACACCAGCGCGGTCGCCGACCGGCTGGTCATCCTGGACGCCGACCCGCCACCGGACCCGTTCACCATCGGGCTGTGCGCGCGGCGGGTGGACCTGCACCGGCCGCTGGTGTCCGCGCTGTGGAGCACGGTGCCCGGCGGGGCGCCCCGCTGAGCGGTTCCACTCCCTGGACGCCGCCACTACGCTGGTTTGTCCGGGCCTGGCCGGCACCGGCCTCGGCCGGGTCCCCGACCCACGTAGGGAGGCCCAGATGCACGCCAGCACCGGTGACCGGATCGTCATCGAAACCGCCACCCTGGACGCGCAGCGCCGCCAGGGCGAGGTACTGGAGGTGATCGGCGACGGCGACCAGCGGCACTACCGGGTGCGCTGGCAGGACGGCCACGAGTCGGTCTACTTCCCCGGCCCGGACGCGCACGTCCTGGGTTAGTTGTCCGAACTACCGCTCTCGGTGTCCGTGCGCCTCGACGCCCGGGCCTGGTTCACCGGCACGCCGAACACCACTCGCTCCGCCTCCGGCGAGGCGAACATGCTCTCCCGGTCGTGGCCGGTGCCGGAGACCTGCGCCCGCTCGTGCGGCGCGCCGGGGAACTTGGTCCGGATGTAGTTGAAGTAGTTGATGCTGCGGATCAGCCGGTTCTTCCCCTGCAGCATCGCGCCGCAGTCCTCGTCCAGCGACTCGTCGCCGGTGTCCGCGCCGCCGCTCAGGTACATCACCCTGGCGTGCGTGTAGCGGGAGACCAGGTCCGCGTCCGACACCTCCTTCATGTACCGCACCCGGTTCTTCAGGCCGTACTTGTAGTCGTCGTACTCACCGCACGAGCCGACGCTCACCGGCCCGAACTTGATCCCGCCGCCGGAGCCGGCCAGCGGCCGGTCCGGGGTGAAGTACAGGTAGGAGGACGGGTTGGCCACGATGAAGTTGAACTGCACGCCCCGGGTCTGCGCCGGGATCTTGCCGCCGGCCGCGTACCGCTGGGTGAACTGGCCGCCGGCCGAGTGGCCGCCGAGGGTGACCCAGTTCAGGTTGGGGAACCGGTTCTTGTCCACCAGCCTGGCCATGATCAGGTCCATCACGTCGAACGAGCTGAGGTTGCCGCTGTCCGAGTCGCCACCCTCCTTCCAGGCCTGGTCGGGCCAGGTGACCTGGCCGGCGCCGGGGTTGTCCTCCTTGGTCTGGTAGGACGGCGCGATCACGATGGTCTCGGCGTTGGTCTTGGTCCGCACGGCCTCCGCGCGGATGCCCTGGAAGCTGGACTGGGCGTTGCGGCCGGCACCGTGCACCATGATGATCGCGTGCGTGATGGCGGGGCTGCCGTCCAGCGAGTAGTTGCTGTAGTAGGCCACCTTGCCGGCGTTGGTGGTCAGCAGGTTGCGGCAGGAGGTCTTCCCCGACGCGGCGCACTCGGTGCCGGCTGACGCGGCCGGCAACGTCGCGGGTGGCCCGGCCGCGGGCGGCACAGCCGCGGGTGGCACGTTCGCGGGTGGCACGGCGCCGGCGTCGCCCCAGGGGGCGGCGGCCGCGGGCTCGGTGCCCGGCTGGGGTGCCGGGGGCACAGGGGGCACGGGGGGCACGGCCACGTCGGCCGCTCCGGGCGGCTCCGGTGCGGGTGCGGTGACCGAGTGCGCGGCGGGCCGCAGCGGGGCCGGCGACCCGGCGGGCCGTACCGCGAGGACCAGGCCGGTCATCGCGCAGGTGGCGGCTGCGGCGGTGACCACCCACCAGAGGCCCCTCGGCCGCGTCCTGCTTCCGTGACGACGAGCGCTCATTCCTGCCGAGTACCTCCTCACTGATCAAGGAGTTTAGGCAGTGATCGTTACTTCCCGTGGCGTTTCCGAGCCATTGCCACCCGGAAGCGCCGGGACACCCCCGACCGAAGGAATGGACTAGCGCCGCTCGGTAGCCTTCCGGTACCCGCCGGGAGCGGTGCCGAACTCCCGCTTGAAAGCCTTGGCGAAGGCGAACTCGGAGGCGTACCCGGTGCGCGTCGCGACGGCGTGCAGCGGCGCGTCCGACTCGCGCAGCATGCGGGCCGCCAGAGTCATCCGCCACCAGGTCAAATAGGCCAGCGGTGGGCGGCCGACCAGGGCGCTGAACCGGCGGGCGAACGCCGCCCGGGAGAGCCCGCCCTCGGCCCCCAGCCGTTCCACCGTCCACTGCCGGGCCGGGTCGCGGTGGATGGCCCGCAGGGCCGCGCTCACCGGGGCATCCGCCAGCGCGCCGGCCCACCCGATCGGTACCCCCTGCGCCACCTGTTCGGAGTACCAGGCCCGCAGGATGTAGAGCAGCAACATGTCCAACAGGGCCGGCACGATCACGTCGCTGCCCTGGCCCGGGCGGTCCAGCTCACTGCCCAGCAGGTCGACGGCGGCCCGCAGCTCGGTGCGGCTGCCCACCCGGGCGGGCAGGTGGATGAACCGGGGCAGCTCGGCGAGCAGCGGGTGCGGGCGGCGCTCGTCCAGCAGGTAGGCGCCGCACAGCATCACGGTGGCCCCGACCGGCCCGCCGGCCGCCGAGGGCGGGCCGGCCAGCGCCTCCGACAGCGAGCTGACCGGCACCTCGGCGAGCGGTGTGTCCGGGTCGTCGGCCACGGCATAGTCGATCACCTGGGGCAACAGGCACACCACGTCGCCCGCGCCCAGCCGCACCGGCTCGTGGTCCTTCGGCAGCAGCCAGCAGGAGCCCTCCAGCACCACGTGGAAGCCGGCGGCGGAGACCGGCCGGAAGCGCATGGCCCAGCCGCCGGCGCGCCGCGTCCGGTTGGAGTGCGGCCGCCCGGTGCGCATGGCGGTGACCGCGTCGCTGAGCACGTCCAAGATCGCCGCCTCTCGGCCGGTCCGAACAGCTCTTCCAGGCTAGCAAGACGATTGGACATAAAGGTGAGCCGTTCCACCATGGATCGTGCTCTTGGGCGTTCATATCGTCGAAACCATCAGTTCCCGATGATCGGAGAAGCAAGATGACCGTCGCGGTTTACGGCGCGAGCGGGTTCACCGCCAAGCTGGTGGTCGGCGAGCTGCGCCGCCGCAACATCGACCCGATGCTGGTCGGCCGCGACGCCGGCCGGCTGCGGGACACCGCCGAGCGGGCCGGGCTGCCCGCCGACGCGGTGCGGACCGCCGGGCTGGACGACCCGGGGGCGCTGGCCGGGACATTGCGGGGCGCGTCCGTAGTGATCAACTGTGTGGCGCCGTACGAGCGGTTCGGCGAACCGGTGGCCCGGGCCGCCGTCGCGGCCGGGGTGCACTACGTCGACCTAGCCGGCGAGCAGCCCTACGTGATGCGCCTGTTCGAAACGCTCGCCGGGCCGGCCGCCGACGCCGGGGTGAGCGTGGTCCCGATGGTCAACGACGGCGGGTTCCTCGCCGACCTGCTCGCCGCCGCGACCGCCGTGACGCTCGACCGGGTGGACGAGGTGGTGCTGGTGCACCGGCTGTCCGGGCTGGGCGCGCTGTCGCGGGGCAGCGGGCGGACCGCGCTGGCCAACCTGGAGTTCTTCGCCACCGGCGGCCCGGTCTACCTGGACGGCGAGTGGCGCCCCGACGAACCGGCGCGCACCACCGAGTACCGGCTGCCCGGGGCCACCGAGCCGGTGCCGGTGGTGAAGTTCGGCGTGCCGGAGATCGCCACGGTGCCCCGGCACGTGCCGGCGCGGCGGGTCGAGGCGGTCACCACGGCCGAGGTGGCCGGGCTGTTCTCCTCGGTCACCCCGGAGCTGGTGGAGAGCCTGCCCGAGGGGCCGGGCGAGGACGTCCGGGGCTCCGACGAGTTCACCGTGGTCGCCGACCTGCGCGGCCCGGGCGGCTCGGCCAGGGGCGTACTGACCGGCGCGGACACCTACGGCACCACGGCCGTCGCGGCGGTGGAGGCGGCGCTGCGGCTGCGCGCCGGCGGGGCGCCGGCCGGGGTCCTCGCCCCGGCCCAGGCGTTCGACCCGGCGGAGCTGCTCACCGCGATGGGCGCGCACGGCGTGAAGTGGACCTAGCCTCGAAACCATGAGAACGGCTCGAGAGGACGACTTCCCGGAGATCATCGAACGCATCCAGCGCTGGTGGGACGACTCGCGCACGCCGGAAGAGTCCCAAAAGCTGTCCCTGCTGCTGCCCCGGCTGTTCCTGCAGCACTTCGCCGGGACCAGCCTGGTGCTCGCCGACGGCGACGGGATCTACGGCTTCCTGGTCGGCTTCCACTCCGCCGACCACGCCGACGAGGCGTACATCCACTTCGTCGGTGTGGACCCGGCCCGGCGGGGTCAGGGGCTGGCCCGCGAGCTCTACGCGGCGTTCTTCGAGCGGGCCGGGCGGGCCGGACGGAGCACCGTGCGGGCGATCACCTCACCGGGCAACACCGGCTCCATCGCGTTCCACCGGGCCATGGGGTTCGAGCTGGAGCCGGGTGACCGGGAAGCCGACGGCGGCGTCCCGGTCCGCGACGACTACGACGGCCGCGGCCAGCCCCGCGTGTGCTTCCGGATCAAACTGCCCTGAGGCGGGTCCGGGCGAAGTCCAGGTACCAGTCCAGCGACTCGGGGTTGGCCAGGGTGCTCGGGTCCACCGTCTTGCCCGGGTCGTGCCCCATCAGGATGCGCTTGATCGGGATCTCCAGCGCCTTCCCGCTGAGGGTGCGCGGCACGGCCGGCACCGTCACCAGGCGGTTCGGCACGTGCCGGGGCGAGCAGTCCCGCCGGATCCGGGCGCGCAGCTCGTCGGCCACGGCCTCGGTGAGCTCGGCGCCGTCGGCCGGCACCACGAACAGGATCATCTCCCCGTCCCCGGTGCCGTCCGGCGAGGGCACGTCCACCACCAGCGCGTCCGCCACCTCGGGCACCGCCAGCACCGCCGCGTAGATCTCCGCCGTGCCCATCCGGATGCCGGCGCGGTTGATCGTCGCATCGGACCGGCCGAAGATCACCGAGGCGCCGTCGGGGGTGAACCGGATCCAGTCGCCGTGCCGCCATACCCCGGGGAACATGGAGAAGTACGAGTCCCGGTAGCGCTCGCCGCCCGGGTCGTTCCAGAACTTCACCGGCATGGACGGCATCGGCTGGGTGACCACCAGCTCACCCACCTCGTCCACCACCGGGCGGCCCTGGTCATCCCAGGCCTGGGCGTCCACGCCGAGCAGCTTGGCCTGCAGCTCACCCGCGCGCACCGGCAGCAACGGCGAACCGCCGACGAAGCCGCAGGCCACATCGGTGCCGCCGGACGCGGAGCACAGCCAGATGTGCTCCCCCACCGCGTCGCTCACCCACCGGTAGGCGTCCGGGGCCAGCGGCGAGCCGGTGGAGCCGATGGCCCGCAGCCGGGCCAGCTTCCGGCCTTCCCGGGGGCGCAGCCCGCGCTTCATGCAGCCGTGCAGGTAGGCCGCGCCGGTGCCGAACATGGTGATGCCGGTGTCGTCGATCAGGTCCCACAGCACGCCGAGGTCGGGGTGGCCGACGCTGCCGTCGTAGATCACCGCCGACACCGGCGTGGTCAGCGCGCCGACCACCAGGTTCCACATGATCCAGCCGGTGGTGGTGGTCCACATGACCCGGTCACCGGGGCGGGCGTCGTGGTGCAGCCGCCAGGTCTTCTGGTGCTCCAGCAGCGGGCCGCCGTGGCCGTGCACGATCGCCTTGGGCAGCCCGGTGGTGCCGCTGGAGTAGACGATCCACAGCGGGTGGTCGAACGGAACCCGCTCGAACTCCAGCGGTTCGGCGGTGGCCGGGAAGGCCTCGTCCCAGTCCTCACCCAGGAGCACGGTGCGGCGCAGGGTGGGCAGCGCGGCGCGCAGCTGGTCCACCACCTCGGACCGGTCGAAACGCTGGCCGCCATAGTCGTAGTGGTCCACCGCGAGCAGCACCGCCGGCTCCACCTGGGACAGCCGGTCGATCACGGTGCGCGCGCCGAAGTCCGGCGAGCAGCAGGACCACACCGCGCCCAGCGAGCTGACGGCGAGGAACGCCGCAATGGTCTCCGCCGTGTTCGGCAGATACCCGACCACCCGGTCACCCCGGCCGACGCCCATCGCGCGCAACCCGGCCCGCACCCGGGCCGTCTGCTCCCGCAGCCGGCCCCACGTCCACTCCACCGGCGCGCGGCCCTCGGCGGCGGCCACGACGGCCACGCCGGCGTCGTCCCGGTCCCGGAACACGTGCTCGGGGAACGACAGCGCCACGTCCGGGAACCAGCGCGCGCCAGGCATCGAGCGGTCGGCCAGCACGGTGGACGGGTCGCCGTCGGCCCGGATGTCGAACCAGCGCCACATGGTGGCCCAGAACCGGGGCAGGTCGTCCACCGACCACCGCCACAGCTCGTGGTAGTCCGCCGCGCCGACCTGACGCAGCAGCCGGGTCATCTCGGCCGAGGCGACCAGGTCGGCGGGCGGGGTCCAGATCGGCGCGCGGTCGGTCATGCCGGCCAGCCTCGCCGACGCTGGTCAGGCCGGCAACTAGAACGGGCGCAGATAAGGCGTGGTCCACGGCTCGGCGGCCGCGTACCAGAACAGCTGCAGCAGGTAGCTGCCGTAGAACGCGGCCCACACCGGCATGGCACCGAGCACGATGCCGCGCCACATCCGCTCCGCGCCGCCCCACCCCTGGACGGCGGCCACCTGGGCCCGCACCTGGGTGGCCACGCCACCCTCGGCGGCCCCCGCCGGCGGCGGCTCGCGCGGCGCGACGACACCGGAAGGGCCGGCGTCCGCCGCCTCGGTCCAGCGCTGCACCTAGGCCAGCAGGATCGCCGAGCCGCCCAGCAGGCCGGCGGCGAACCAGAAGTTGGACCAGGGGAAGCCGAGGACCATGAACTCCGGCCGCTGGTGGTAGGTCCAGATGCCCAGCACGTGCACCACCGGGATCTCGTAGATGCCCACGCCGACCGCGCCGGCGGCCAGGATCAGCAGGTGCCGCCAGGCGCCGAACCGCCGGCGCAGCGCGGCGTCGTTGCGCGCCCACAGGATGGCCGGCAGGGCGAAGCCGAGCGCGTAGTTCATCGGGATGGCCAGCGGCTCGAACACGCCCTGGTTGTCGGTGCCCGGGATGGGGACCAGGTGCTCGTTGAACGTGGCGTGGAAGAAGCCGTTCGTGGTGTACGCCCAGTCGTAGGCCCAGACCAGCGTGGCTCCCACGAAGGCGCCGAGGTAGAGCGGCCGGCGGAGCTTGATCACCCAGACCAGCGCGGCGAGGTAGAGCACCACGCTGACGGCTTCGAACACCCGGATCGTGGTCTCCGTCCCGGTGAAACTCGCGGCTAGCGTCATTGCTCACTCCTCATCAACCACTGGAAGGAGGCGTACCGCTTATTGACGCTAGCGTAAACTAAACTTGCCAGTGAAACCATACGTCATTAGATTTGCTTCTCCACACTCAACGGGGAGCAGCCACGCCATGTCCGATCTTCTCGATCACGACACCTGCGAGCCTGGGGTGACGTGGACGACCGGCAACGTAGCCGAGGCCTTCCCCGGCGTGTTCACCACGCTGGGGTTCACCTTCATCCACGAGCCGACGGACCGCGCGGTGCGCACCATGTTCCACCGGCTCGGCGTGTACACCTCGGCCCAGGTTGGGACCCGGGAGCGCATCGAGGACCAGTTCTTCACCGCGTTCGCCGGGCGGGCGGCCACCAACATCGACCAGTTCCGGGACGTCGCCGGGCTCATCCCCGGCACCTCGGCCAGCGCGGTGGAGCAGCAGCTGTTCGGCTACGTGCGGCCGGAGACGGTGAACCACAACGTCTACCACCGGTACCCGGCGATCGCCGCCAAGGCGCCGTACGCGATCGCCACGCTGCCCCGCCGGCACGACGCGATGTTCGCCGACCTGCGCCGCTGGCGGCTGGCCCAGCTGCGGGTGCTGCCGGACGCGGACGAGCCGACCGCGCTGCGCCTGCTCGCCGACGCCCGCCGCCGGTTCGAGGACATCATGGAGCTGCACATGGTGGTGGCCTTCGTCAGCTCCGGGCTGGCCGACCGGCTGGCCGCCACGCTGGCGCGGTACGACCTGGCCGGGCTGGAGGCACGGCTGCTCTCCGGGGTCGGCTCGGACGAGAACGAGGTGGCCAACGACCTGTGGCTGCTGGCGCACGAGCGGCTCCCCCTCTCCGAGTTTCTGGACCGGCACGGCTACCACGGCCCGAACGAGGGCCAGCTGTCCGGTATCTGCTGGCGGGAGGACCCGTCACCGATCCTGGCCCGGCTGGCCGACCTGCGGAAGATCACCGAGGACAGCCCGCGCGCTCCGCGCCAGCGCAGCGCCGAGCAGCTGCGCATCCGGCGGGAGGCGGCCGCCGAGCTGGCCGCGCGCACCGGCCGCCTGCGCGGCCGGGCGATCACCGCACTGACCAACGCGACGGCCCGCTTCCTGGCGCTGCGCGAGCAGGGCAAGGCCGGCTACCTGCTGGCCTTCGACGTGGCCAGGGCCGCCGCCCGCCGGGCCGGCGACCACCTCACCGCCCGCGGCGTGCTCGCCGAGCCGGGCGACGTCTTCCACCTCAGCTACCAGCAGCTGACGGGCCGGCCCGACGGCGACCACCGGGACCTGGTCGCCGAGCGCCGCGCCCGCTACCAGGAGCGGCTGGACCTGCGGCTGCCCAGCTCGTGGGTCGGGGTGCCGGTGCCGACCAAGGTCGCCGAGCACACGGTTCCGGAGGCCGGCGAGCAACAGGTCATCACCGGGCTGGCGGCGAGCGGCGGGGTGGCCGAGGGGCGGGCCAGGGTGGTGCGCGATCCGGCGACCACCGACCTGGACGACGGGGACATCCTGGTCTGCGAGACCACCGACCCCAGCTGGGTGTCGCTGTTCCTGGTGGCCGGCGGGGTGGTCACCGACCACGGCGGCATGCTCTCGCACGGCCCGATCGTGGCCCGCGAGCTGGGCCTGCCCTGCGTGTGCGGCACCAACGACGGCAGCCGGCGCATCCGCGACGGCCAGCGCATCCGAGTGGACGGCGACCAGGGCAAGGTGGAGATCCTTTGAGTTCCGATACCAACACGTCCTTCTTCATGAACCCGCAGAAGGCGGGCTTCGGCAGCTGCACCGCCGAGGACGAGCTGCTGCACCGGGAGCTGAACCGCACGCTCACCGACCCGGACCTCACCGAGACCCAGTTCCTCGGGTTCAGCGTGCCCTCGGCCGGTCTGCACTCGCTCTGCTACCTGTGGGCGCACCCCAACCTGCGGCTGCTCACCGGCGGCGTGTGGGCCTGGCGGGGGGTGAAGCCGAACGCGCTGGCCAGCGAGCTGTTCGACATGCGCCAGTTCATGCCCGACACCCCGCTGCGCGACGGCGACCTGGACAAGTTCCAGCTGGCCAACGGCTACCACGTCGAGCTGGTGGAACCCCTGCGCGAGCTGCGCATCGGCTACGAGGACGCGGCGCGGGGCAACGCCTTCGAGGTCACCCTCACCGCGATCATGCCGCCGGCCGTGCTGCCCAGCAACCGGCACTTCGACCAGGCGATGCGCACCCGCGGCTGGGTCAGCCTGCGCGGCGAGCGGCACGTGATCGACGGCTACACCGTGCGCGACCGGTCCTGGGGCGAGAACCGCACCGAGGACCCGCGCGCCATCCCGCCGGTGCACTGGCTGACCGGGGTGGTGGACGACGACTTCGCCTTCCACCTGATGGGCATGGAGCGCCCCAGCGACGGCCCGATCTGGCGGGACATCTACCCGGTGGACGACTCACTCCCCGAGGCCACCAACCGGGGCTGGATCTGGCGCGACGGCGAGCTGCTCGGCCTCACCTCCGCCTCGGTGCGCACCAGGTGGGACCGGAGCACCGGCTACCCCACCGCGCACCGGGTGACCATGACCGACACCCAGGGCCGGGAGTACACCCTCGACGGCGACGTGGTGGCCAGCAACAACTGGAGCGCCTGGTCGAACGCGTTCCTGGTGATCGGCCTGACCCGCTGGACCCACGAAGGCCGAACCGGCTGGGGCGACTCCCAGATCGGCGCCTGGACCGACTTCGTCCACGCGCTGCATGCGGGTGGTTGAGTTCTACAGACGGCTTGGACGGTCGGGCTTGGCTGGTCTGCCGCGGCCTCAGTCGCCGGCCGCGCGTCCCGGGCTCGACGGCGCGCCTCTGGTTACTTTCTGTAGCGACGGTGGGCAGCCGGGAGGCCGACTCGGGGCGCCATTCCATCGAGTGCAACACCAGTCCGGTCCAGGTCATGATCGAACCGGACTCACCTTGCTCTCGATGAACAGAGCGAGCCCGAACCCCCGCCAAGCCGTCACGCACCGTAACCCAAGCCGGCGACTCACCGCCGACGAAACGTCACAGGCGGCGCCGAACCGCGGGAGACCAGCCACGCCGCGCCGTCCAAGCCATCTTTAGAACCCAGCCACCGCCCAAGCCGCGGGTCGGCAATCAGCTCAAGCACCGGCGCTCCCGGACCAGGGCCACCCACAAACCGCCGAGCAGGGACAGCGCGCCGGCGAGCAGCAGCGCCGCGTCGGCGTCCAGCCAGGCGGAGACCACCACGGCCGCCGTGACGCCGACCGCCGAACCCAGGTAGCGCGCGGTGTTGTTCACCCCGGACCCGGTGCCGGCCAGCTCGGCCGGCACGCTCTGCACGGCCAGCCGGGCCAGCGCCGCATTGACCAGTCCGCTGCCCGCCCCGGCCACGGCCAGCCCCAGGAGCAACCGGGGCAGCGGGTAGGTCCCGGCCGCCAGCCCGTAGCCGGCCACCACACCCACCCCGCACAGCCCCAGCCCGACCGCCAGCTGCGCCTGGCCGCCGAACCCGGCGGGCAGCCGGCGGGCCAGCAGCGCGGTCAGCACGGAGACCCCGGACCACACGGCCACGATGCCGGCGCTGGCCAGCGCGCCGTAGCCGTGCCCGCGTTGCAGCACGGTGGGCAGGTAGGACATGAAGCCGATCACCGAGAGCCCGGTGAACAGCGCACCGACCGTCGCCGCCCGCAGCAGCGGCGCGCGGAACAGCCCGGGGCGCACGATCGGGTGCCGGGCCCGGCGCTGCCGGATACCGAACAGGGCCAGCAGGCCGAGGAAGCCGACCAAGCAGGCCAGCACGCCCGGCTGGGTCCAACCGGTGCGCCCCCCGGTGAGCGCGGCGACCAGGCAGGCGATGGCTCCGCTGAGGGCGAGCGCGCCGAGCACGTCCAGGCCCTCCGCCCGCCGTTGCACCGGCGCGTCGGCGGGCAGCCGCCGGGAGGCCGCGGCCAGTGCCAGGGCGGCCGCGGTGAGTACCGCGTAGGCCAGCCACCAGCCGCCGAGCAGTCCCAGCCCGGCCGCGAACAACGGCCCCAGCGTGATGCCCGCCCCCAGCGCCGCGCCCCACAACCCGGTCGCCCAGGCGCGCCGGGGACCGCCCGGGAAGGCCTGGCCGATCAGCCCGAGGCCGGCCGCGAGCAGCGCCGCGCTGGCCAGCCCCTGGGCGGTGCGGGCGGCCACGAACGCGCCCACCCCGGGCGCCACCGCGCAGCCCGCGGTGGTCAGCGCGAACCCGAGGCCGCCGGCCAGGAACACCCGGCGCAGCCCGTAGCGGTCGGCCAGCCGCCCGGCGAGCAGCAGCGAGGCGGACAGCCCCAGGTTGATGCCGCCCAGGATCCACACCTGGCCGGTGATGCCGGCCCCCAGCGCGGTGGCGGTGGCCGGCAACGTGCCGATCGGTGCCGTGTAGTTCATCAGCACCAGCAGCGTGCCCAGGACAACTATGCCCAGCGTGGTGCGCGCCGGCGCGCTCACCTCCGCCGCCTCTCCGACAACCGCGCTCATGACACCCCTCTTGGTTCATAAAACGAATCGACCCGACTCTAGCAGTGTAAGTTCGGAAAACGAACCGACTATTGGTAGAATGGGTCACATGGGTGCGTCACGTGACTACGCGGGCCAGGACTGCTCACTGGCCCGGACGCTGGAGCTCGTCGGCGAGCGGTGGAGCCTGCTGATCATCCGGGACGCCTTCTTCGGCGTGCGCCGGTACAACGACTTCCTGGTTCACCTGGATCTCCCCCGCGCGGTGCTGGCCGACCGCCTCGCCCTGCTGGTCGAGCACGGCATCCTCACCAAGCACCGCTACCAGCTCAGCCCGCCGCGCGAGGAGTACCTGCTCACCGACAAGGGCCGCGACCTGTGGCCGGCGGTGTACGCGCTGGCCCAGTGGGGCGAACGGCACACCACCCCGGCCGAGGGCCGCCGCCGGGTGTTCCGGCATGCCGAATGTGGCACCGAGGTGGACCCGACCGGCACCTGCCCGAAATGCGCGCGGCGGATTCCCCCCGAGGACATCGAGCTGCGCGCCGGGCCGGGAATCCGGCGCCCGCGCACCGACCCGATCAGCCGGGCGCTGGAGCAGCCGCACCGCCTTCTGGAGCCGCTCACCAGCTGACCCTTGACACCCGGTGGGACGGTTGCGAAATTAAGTAAGCAATCACTATCTGTCCCGTCCAGCGTCGCCGGGGGTCGTGATGAACAACCCGTGTCACCCGCACGCGCCTAACTGGGCGCGTGCTCAGGCAGCGCCTTCGGCGCTGATCCAGTTGCTCTGCGTTTGGGCCGGCCCGGTCTTCCTGGTCGTCTACGGGGCGTTCTTCTGGCCGGTCGCCGGTTTCCTCCCGCCCTCCCCGCCGTCCTGGACGGCCGCGCAGACCGCCGCGTTCTACGCCGAGCACACCACTGCGATCCGGGTCGGCCAGATCGGCGCGCTGATCGCATCCGTGCTGCTCATCCCGTTCTGGGCGGTGATCTCGGGCCAGATCGCCCGGATCGAGCGGGCGCACCGGGGCCGGCCGCCGGTGCTGGCGCTGGCGCAGTTCGGCGGGGCGATCCTGCTCCAGGTGTTCTTCGTGCTCTGCGGCATGTTCTGGATCATCGCCACGTTCCGCCCCGAGCTGGACCCGGCCGCCGTCCGGCTGCTGCACGACGCGGGCTGGCTGATGTTCGTGATGGTCTTCCCCGGTTACGTACTGCAGATGTGCTGCGTCGGGATCGCCGCGCTGAGCGACGACGGCCCCCGGCCGGTCTGGCCGCGCTGGGCGGGTTACCTGAGCTTCTGGGTGGGCGCCGGCGGCGCGGGCGGCGGCATCGCGGTGTTCTTCAAGAGCGGCCCGTTCGCGTGGAACGGCATCGTCGGCTTCTACCTGCCGGTGCTGCTGTTCGTCGGCTGGGTGATCACCATGGCCGGCCTGATGCACGCCGGCATCAAGCGGCAGGCCGAGGAGGACGGCACCCCTCGGCCGAGCACCGAACGCGAGTCCGCCGGGGTGCGGTAGTACCGCCCGAACACCACGACGCGATCGTCATCGGCGCCGGCCACAACGGGCTGACCTGCGCCGCCTACCTGGCCCGCGCGGGGCACCGCGTGCTGGTCCTGGAGTCCCGGCCGCTGGTCGGCGGTCTGTGCACGACCGAGGAGACGGTGCCGGGTGCCCCCCGGCTTCCGGATGAACACCGCCGCGCTGGACACCGTGTTCACCAACAGCGAGCGCTCGGTGCTGGACGAGCTGGACCTGCGCCGGTACGGGCTGCGCTTCGCGGTGCCGGACCCGTGGGGCTCCCAACGTCCGCACCCCCGACGACTACGCGGAGCGGGCCAGCGGCGGCAGCCTCTACCACGCGGACATGTCCCTGTCCCAGCTCGGACCGTGGCGGCCGGTGCCCTCCCTGGCCGGTTACCGCACTCCCATCGAGCGGCTGTGGCACACCGCGTCCGGCGCCCACCCGGTCGGCGGGCTGACCGGTTGGAGCGGCCGAACCACCGCGCGCACCGTGGCCCGGGCGCTCGCGGCCCGCGCGTAGCAGAATCGCCCCCGTGGACCTGGGGAACCGGACGGATGCGTTCGAGGCGAACCGCTCGCGACTGTTCGGGCTGGCCTACCGGCTGCTCGGCGAGACCGGCGAGGCGGAGGACGTGCTGCAGGACGCCTACCTGCGCTGGAGCGGCAGCCCCGAGCCGCACTCCCCCGCTGCCTGGCTGACCAAGGTGGTCACCAACCTGTGCCTGAACCGGCTGACCTCGGCGCGGGCCCGGCGGGAGCACTACGCCGGCCCCTGGCTGCCCGAGCCGGTGCTCACCGAGGAAGGCGCGCTCGGCCCGCTGGACACGGTGGTGCAGCGCGAGTCGGTGTCCCTGGGCATGCTGATGCTGCTGGAGCGGCTCAGCCCGGCGGAGCGCGCGGTGTTCGTGCTGCGCACCGCGTTCGACCACGGGCACGGCGAGATCGCCGAGATCCTGGACATCAGCGAGGCGAACTCCCGCCAGCTGTACCGCAGGGCGCGCGCCCACCTGGACGAACAGCCCCGGTTCGAGGTGGACCGGGAACGCCAGCGGCAGTTGGTGGACCGCTTCCTGGCCGCCGCGCTGCACGGGGACGTGGCCGGGCTGGCCCGGCTGCTCGCCGACGACGTCACCGCGTGGGCGGACGGCGGCGGCCAGACCCAGGCCGCGCGCCGGCCGATCATCGGTCTCGACAAGGTCGGGCGCTACCTGGCCGCGCTCGGCCACCACCCGGAGGCGGCGGGGATCGAGGTGCGGCCGGCCGAGGTGAACGGCGCCCCGGCGGTCCTGCTGCTCGACCGGGGCCAGCTGCGCGGGGTGGTCGTGCCGGCGTTCGTCGACGGGCGCATCGCGGCGGTGCACACCGTGGTCAACCCGGAAAAGCTGGCGTTCGCCGCGAAACAACGCGGCACGGCGGTGTACCCCGGCTGACTTTGATCAGCAACGTGCCCGGCCGAGTGATGACGGCCGTCCCCCGCCGGGTGTAGACACAACAGGTGGAAGGTTTGGGGCTGATTGGCCTGGTAGCGGGCCTCTGGGTGGCGCTGCCCACCGAGCGCCTGGTGGACGGCCGGCGGGACCGCACGCTGATCGTGCTCGGCTGGTTGCTGGCCGCCGCTTCGCTGGTCCTGATCATCACCGGGGTGATCACCCCGTCCTTACCCAACTAGTCGGTTCGAACGGCGTGGCACCCTATCAATTTGCTGTGCGACCGCTGACAGATTCCTAAGTTTGGCCACCTCAGCGGCGGTTTGGTGCCAAAGTGGAAATCGATGACCCAGACGCTCGTGCCCCCCGCCACCCCGCCGATCGGGCCGGTCCAACCGACCGAGCCGACCGGCCCGGCGGGGCGCGCACCGCGGCAGGCCGCCCGGACCGCGCTGATCGTGTTCGGCGCGGTGCTGGCCAGCGCGGTGGCCGGGGCGCTGGCCGGCGGGTTCAGCGCGGTGGCCGCGTACGGCTTCGTCGGCCTCGTGTTCGCGTTGCTGCTGTTCACCGTGGCCGCGGTGACGCCGGTGTTCGCCACCTACGCCTACCTGTGCACCCTGCCGTTGATCGCCGGCATCGACCGGGACACCCTGCTCCCGCTGGTCCGGCCGAACGAGGCGCTGCTGGTGCTGCTGATGGCGGGCGCGTGCTTCGGCGCCTACCTGCGGCTGGTCGCCGGCGAGCGCATCCGGCCCCGGTTCCTGCCGGCGGTCGACGTGCCGCTGGCGGTGTTCCTGCTCCTGGCCACGGTGTGGCCGCTGGCCTCGGTGACCCTGCGCGGCCGCATGCCGGACGTCGACGAGCTGGCCGCCGTGCTTCCCATGATCAAGCTGGTCGGCATCTACTTCCTGGTCCGCTACACGGTCACCAATGAGCGGCGCGCGCTGGTCACCGTCCGGTGCATCGTCTGGCCGGGCGCGGCGGTGGCGCTCATCGCGGTGCTGCAGACGCTGAAGTTCCAGCCGGTGCTCCTGCTGCTCCAGGCGTTCTGGAACGGCGGCGGCGCGGACTCCACCGACCAGCTCAGCGAGCGCGGCAGCGCCACCCTCGGCTCACCGATCGCCGCCGGCGACGTGATCATCATCAGCCTGATCCTGGTGCTGTGCTGCGGCGCCCGCGGCCTGCTGAACGGCAAGGAACGACTGGGCCTGGCCCTGGTGCTCGGCGCCGGCACGCTCGCCTCCGGGCAGTACTCCACCTGGATCGCGGCGGCGGTGGCCGCCGTGCTGCTGGCCCGCCGGTTCCCCGAGCTGCGCCGGCAGGCCCGCCGGTTCGCCCCGCTCGCCGGGGTGGCGGTGGTGGTCGGGGCGCCCGCGCTGATCGGGCGGCTGTCCAGCTTCGGGGTGGAGGGTCTGCCGGTGCCGGAGAGCTGGCTGGGCCGCTACGACAACCTCACCAATCTCTACCTGCCCCACTTCAACTGGATCACCACGCTGATCGGGGTGTCACCGAACACCGTGCTGCAGGCGCCGGAGACCTGGCGCTCGGTGGTCTACCTGGAATCCGGCATCCTGTACTTCCTGTGGATCGGCGGGATCCCCCTGCTGGCCGCGTTCATCTGGCTGTCCGTGCGGGTGCTGCGCACGATCCGGCCGGCGCTGTGGCTGCCCGGCCCGCTGGGCGCCTGCATCTCCTGTCTGGACGTGGTGTGGCGCTTCCTCCTCATCCTCACCGTGATCGACCCGCACCTCCAGCTGCGCGGCACCGGCGACCTGATCTTCACGCTGCTCGGCGTGACGGCCACCGGCCTGCTGGCCAGGGAGGACTCCCGCCGCGCAACGCCGCGCCCGCCATTTGCCCGGCTGCCCCCGCGCGACCTGACCGGCCTGATCCCGGCGCAGCGCAAGCCGGTCAGCCGGCCGCTCCCCCGCTGAGTCTGGGTTCTCGGTTGGTTCGGCGCCGCAACGCGGCGCCGGGCCGTTCGGATGTCTCCGACATCCGACGGATCGAAAACCTCCCTCGCCTTTTTGATTCTCTTTGGACCGGACCACAGCGGGGAAACCCGCGCTGAAAGCCGGTGCCCCGGGTCCTGTCATGCGTTGCCGGCCGGGTACCGCACACGACGCACACCTCCATCCTCAATCATTTTGCCCCCAAGCGCAATCTACGATAACATGAACGCATGTTCGAGTCATGCGTGGAAGAAGCGGCCGCCGCGGTGGCCGCCCTCCGCGCGTACCTCGCCACCGCCGATGGCGCCACCAAGATCGAAGGACTCAAAGCCGTCGAACGGCTAATACGGGACCTGACCCACCTGAAACTGTCAGAGATCGCCGATCTGGACCGCTTGGGAGAGTTCGACCAACGCTGCGTCACCACCCGCGCCGCGATCGCCGACCTACTCGGCTACCACCCACAACGCGCCCGACGCATGGTCGCGATCGCCCGCGCCGTGTTCCCCACCACCCTGGACGGGCAACCCGTCGAACCGGCCATGCCCGCCACCGCCGCCGCGCTGGGTGCGCTGACCATCGACCAGCCGCACGCCGACGTCATCGAGAACCTGCTCAACTCCCCCACCGGACGGCGATTGGACCCCGGGGTGTGGGGCGGCGCGGAGAAACAACTCGCCGAGTGGGCAACCACGTGTCGGCCCGACGAACTACGCCACCTCGGCACCCAACTACTGAACACCCTCGACCAGGACGGCCCCGAACCCGAGGACGAGAAACCACAACTCAACGAGCTGTACCTGCACCGCTGCCGCGACGGCCACGGCGGCCGGATCACAGGCCAGCTCGACACCCCGACCTTCACCGCCCTGTCCTTGGCGTTGGAAGGCCACCGCACCAGCGGCAACGACGACGAGGACAAGTCCCTGCCCGAACGCGACGCCGATGCCCTCGGCGCCCTATGTGTCCAGGCACTCAACCAGGCAGACCTACCTGTTCAAGGTGGGGAACGACCCCACCTGACCGTGATCGTGCAGGAAAAAGACCTGCGGGAACGGGTCCGCGGAGCAACCCTCGGACTCGGCTGGGCCACCGCCGCGCACATCCGGCAACTCGCCTGCGACTGCAAAGTCCTACCCGTCGTCCTCGACGGCGACAGCACGGTCGTGGATGTGGGGCGGATCCGCCGCACCGTGGCTCACTACCAACGCCGCGCCATCGCCGCCCGCGACCGAGGTTGCGCCTGGCGGGGTTGCAACAAAAACCCTCGCCATTGCGAGGTGCACCACATCATTCCCTGGGCCCACGGTGGCCGCACCGACCTGAGCAACCTCGTGATGCTCTGCTGGGCCCACCACCGGATGATCCACCACGCCGGATGGGAGATCCGCATCCACAACGGATGGCCGGAATTCATCCCCCCGAAATGGATAGACGCCAGCCAGACACCACGCCGAAAACCCCGAATAGCGATCACCGCATAAACAGGATCGGACCTACGGATCAGGCATGGTAAAGATTACGCGGTGACGCCTGCCGAGATCATCGAGACCGCTGCGGCTTGCCTGAACCCGACCGAGCAGGACGACCGGGCCTCCGGGGGCGTGGCCGCCGCGATCATCACGCGTAGTGGCGACGTGTTCCTCGGCGTCTGCATCGACACGCCATGCGGCATGGGGTTCTGCGCCGAGCATGCGGCCGTCGCGGCGATGGTCACCGCGCGGCAGTTCCAGATCGCTCAGGTGGTCGCGGTGACGCGCGATGACCGAACGAACCACCTGATGGTCCTGCCGCCCTGCGGGCGCTGCCGCGAGTTCATGTATCAGATCGACCGCCGGAACCTCGGTGCCGAGGTCGTCCTCGCACCGGACCAGGTGACCACCTTGGACGAGCTGCTTCCGGCCAGGGAGGCTCAACCGGCCTAGTCCCGGCGGCGGTTGCGGAAGTTGGGCGCGGTGTCCGGTGGCGGTTCCGGCGGCAGGAACACGCCGAGGTCGATCGGCGGATGGCGCAGCTTCTGGCTCGGGGAAACCCGCCGCTTCGGGACGCGGCCGGTGTACTCCCGGCCCAGCTTGATCTCCTCGATGATGAAGTTCACGATCCCGAACACCGCCATCACACCGAGCAGCGTGAACAGCAACGCGAAGAACAGGGACAGCCGGCCGCCCGAGAGTTGGTAGCCGAAGAAGGTGGACTCGTCCGACTTTCCCTCCTCGAGGCCGAGGAGGGTCCGGGCATGCATCAGCAACAGGACAGCCGCGATGAGCGGTGAGCTCCGGATGCACCAGCCCCACACGTAACCAACGATGCCCGATCGAACGGCGACCCGCCAGATCTTGTGTGAGACTTCCGCCAGGTTGTCGATCGGGGCGAAGGAGCTGCCGTCATATGACCGATGTCATGATCCACTGCGGTGACCGTTCCCGGAGCCGGGACGAGGCTCTGGACCGCGCGGCGCGGGTCGCCGCCGGGCTGGGCAAGCTGGGCGTGCAACCCGGCGACCGGGTGGCGATCGTACTGCGCAACGACATCGAGTTCGTCGAGCTCAGCCTGGCCGCGTCGCTGGCCGGCGCGATCCCGGTGCCGGTGAACTGGCACTGGAAGGGCCGCGAGCTCGGCTACCTGCTCAGCGACAGCGGCGCCAAGGCCGCCTTCGTGCACCGCGACCTCGCCCCGGTGGTCACCGACGCCCTGGAGCAGCCGATTCCGCTGGTGGAGGTGGTGCCCAGCGAAGCACTGCGCGCCGCGTACCGGCTGCCCGACGAGCTGCCCGCCGTGGGCGACCTGGAGCTGGAGAGCTGGCTGGCCGGGATCACCGAACGGGTCGAGGCGCCCCCGACCCCGCCGCTGTCGGTCATCTACACCTCCGGCACCACCGGCGCACCCAAGGGGATCCTGCGCCAGCCGATGAGCCCGCAACAGTCCGGGCCGGCCATCGAGCGGATCTTCCGCGCGTTCGGCATCCAGCCGGGCATGCACACCATGGTGCCGGCGCCGATGTACCACTCCGCGCCCAACGCGCACGCGCTGTTCGCCATGGCCGCCGGGCTGGAGCTGACCATCATGCCCCGCTTCGAGCCGCGCGCGTTCCTGGAGACCGTGGCCCGTAACAAGATCGACCACACGCAGATGGTGCCCACCATGTTCGTCCGGCTGCTGCAGCTGTCCGACGAGGAGAAACAAGCCGCCGACGTGTCCTCGCTGCGGTCGGTGGTGCACGCCGCCGCACCCTGCCCGCCCGATGTCAAGCGGCAGATGATCGACTGGTGGGGGCCGATCATCGTGGAGTACTACGGCGGCTCGGAGACCGGCGTGGTGGTCTTCTGCGACAGCGAGGAGTGGCTGGCCCACCCCGGCACGGTGGGCCGGGCGCTGCCCGGATGCGACGTGAAGATCCTGCTTCCGGACGGCTCCGAGGCGCCGACCGGAACCTTCGGCGAGATCTACCTGAGCCCCGGTCCCACCTGGCCGGACTTCACCTACATCGGCAACGACGAGAAGCGGCGCCGGATGGAGCGGGACGGCTACCTGACCATCGGCGACGGCGGCCACCTCGACGAGGACGGCTTCCTCTACCTCAGCGACCGGATCAACGACATGGTCATCTCCGGCGGGGTGAACATCTATCCGGCGGAGATCGAGCAGTTCATGATCACCCTGCCGGGAGTGCGGGACGTCGCGGTGTTCGGCATCCCCGACCCCGAGTTCGGCGAGGTCCTCGCCGCCCACGTGGACACCGACCCGGCGAGCAGCCTCACCGAGGACGATCTGCGCGAGCAGGTGCGGCAGAACCTGGCCGGCTACAAGGTCCCCAAGGTGGTGGTGATCGACCGCAACCTGCCCCGGGAGGAGTCTGGCAAGCTGTACAAACGGCGCATCCGCGCCACCTACTGGGCGAACTGATCCCGCCGGGTGTCATCGGCGCCACACTCGTGAGCATCGCTAACGGATTAGTCTGAGCCGGGCAGCGATTTCCCGGAGGCGAGCACGGACATCGGCACCGAACGACCGACCCCTCTCCGGCGGCTGCGCATCGCCGCCGTCTACGCCGGCGCGGCGCTCGGGCCATTGGGCGGCGGCGTCGTCTCACCGATGCTGCCGCAGATCGGCCAGTCGCTGCACACCTCCACCGGCGGCGCGGCGCTGTCCCTGACCGTCTACATGCTCCCGTTCGCCCTGGTGCAGCTGGTCTCCGGCACATTGGGCGAGCGGTGGGGCCGGCGGCGCACGGTGCTCGTGGCCTACGGCGTCTACCTGGTGGCGTCGCTCGCCGCCGCCCTCTCCCCCAACCTCGGGGTGTTCCTGACCATGCGCGGGGTGCTCGGCGTGGCGAACGCCTTCACCTCGCCGCTGCTGCTCGCCGGGCTGGTGGACATGGTCCCCCGGCACCGGCTGAGCCGGTCGGTCGGCCTTTTCGCCAGCTGCCAGGCCGCCGGCCAGTCGTTCGCGCCGCTGGTCGGCGGGTTCGCGGCGGTCAGCTCCTGGCGCTGGTCGTTCGTCGCGGTGGCGCTGGTGGCCGGACTGCTGGCGCTGGCCCCACCACCGGGCGAGGCCCGGCCGGGTGCCGAGGCACCCCGCTGGGGCGCGCTGCTCAGCCGCCGGCTGGCCCTGCTCGCGGCGGCCGGTTTCGCCTCCTACCTCGGCGCCGCCTCGCTGCCGTTCCTGGTCGCGCTGTACGCCCAGGAGCACCTGCACGCCCGGGCGGACGCGGCCGGGCTGGCGCTGCTCGGGTTCGGGGTGGCCGGCATGGCGACGGGCGCGGCCTGGGGCCTGGTGGTGGACCGCAACGGCGCACGCTGGTGCGGCGCGGCCGCCGCACTGATCACCGCCGGCTGCGTCGCGGCGGTCGGCACCACCGGCTCGATGCCGGCGCTGGCGCTGTGCTGGACCGCCGCCGGCGCGGCGGCCGCGCTGCTCAACGTCGCCCTGCAGAGCCTCACCGCGTCCGCGGTGCCGAGCAACCGGGGCGGCGCGCTGTCCGTGGTGTTCGCGTTCCGCTTCGGCGGCGCGGCGCTGGCGCCCCTGATCCTGCTGCCGTTCTACCACGTGCACGCCGTGCTGGCGTTCGCGGTCGCGGCGTCCACGCTGTTCATCGCGGTGGTCGCACTGATCGCGCTGCCCGGCGACCGACCCGATCCGCACACCCCCTGACCCATGCCATAAGAAGGGGCGGTGACCCAGACCCCGTTCCACCGTCTCGAAGACTTTCTCCGACTGCCCCGCCTGGGCGGGCTGCGCCTCTCCCCGGACGGCACCCGGCTGGTCACCGCCGTCGCCACGCCGGACCCGGAGGGCACGCGGTTCGTCAGTGCGCTGTGGGAGATCGACCCGAACGGCGAGCGGCCGGCCCGCCGGCTGACCAGGGGCACCGCCGGTGAGCGCGCACCGGCGTTCACCCCGGACGGGGACCTGCTGTTCACCGCCGCCCGGCCCGACCCGGAGGACAAGGCCGGGGACGAGGAGCCGCCGCCGGCATTGTGGCTGCTACCCCGGGAAGGCGGCGAGGCGCGGCTCGCCGGCCGGCGGCCGGGTGCGCTGTCCGGGACCTCGGTGGCCGCCAGGTCGGGGACGGTTCTGGTCAGCGCGATGACGCTGCCGGGCGCCGGCACCGCCGAGGAGGACGAGCGGCTGCGCGCGGCCCGCCGGGAGAAGAAGATCACCGCGATCCTGCACTCGGGCTACCCGGTGCGGTTCTGGGACCACGACCTCGGCCCGGACCACCCCCGGCTGCTGGTGGCCGCTCCCAGCGGCGAAGCGCGGCTGGACTGGCGGGACCTGACCCCCGCGCCGGGCTCCGCGCTCACCGAGACCTCGGCGGAGATCAGCCCGGACGGACACACCGTGGTCACCGGCTGGCGGGTGGCCGAGCCGAACGGCGGCGGCCGGGCCTCCGTGGTGGCCCTCGACGTGCCGGCGGACGACGCGGATCCGGTCCGGCGGGTGCTGCTGGACGACCCGGGGTACGAGTTCTTCCGCGCCCGGATCAGCCCGGACAGCACCACGGTGGCCGCGCTGCGCGAACGCCGCACCACGCCGACCAGCCCGCCGCGCACCGATCTGGTGCTGGTGCCGCTGGCCGGCGGGGCGGTGCGCGAGCTGACCGCCCCGTGGGACCGCTGGCCGGCCGACCTGTGCTGGACGCCGGACTCGGCGGCGCTGATCGTGACCGCCGACCAGGACGGCCGGGCACCGGTGTTCCGGGTCGACGCCGGCGACGGCACGATCACCCGGCTGACCGCCGACGACGCCGCCTACGCCGAACCGTGCGTGTCGCCGGACGGGCGGTGGGTCTACGCGCTGCGCGTGGCGGTGGACGCCCCGGCCGAGCCGGTCCGGCTGGACGCACACGCCGCCGACCAGCGGCCGACCCCGCTGCCCGGCCCGGCGGAGCGGCCGGCGCTGCCCGGCACGCTCACCGAGGTGCGCACCGAGGCGGCGGACGGCACACCGCTGCGCGCGTGGTTGGTGCTGCCCGACGGTGAGGAGCCCGCGCCGCTGCTGCTGTGGATCCACGGAGGCCCGCTGACCAGCTGGAACAGCTGGCACTGGCGGTGGAACCCCTGGCTGATGGCGGCCCGGGGCTACGCCGTGCTGCTGCCCGATCCCGCGTTGTCCACCGGCTACGGCGAGGAGTTCATCGCGCGGGGCTGGGGCGCCTGGGGCGGCCCGCCGTACACGGACCTGATGGCGCTGACCGACGCGGCGATCGCGCTGCCGGAGGTGGACGGCGAGCGCACCGCCGCGATGGGCGGCTCGTTCGGCGGCTACATGGCCAACTGGATCGCCGGGCACACCGACCGGTTCGACGCGATCGTCACGCACGCCAGCCTGTGGGCGCTGGACCAGTTCGGCCGCACCACCGACTCGGCCAACTACTGGCTGACCGAGATGACCGAGGCGATGGCCGAGGCGAACAGCCCCCACCGGCACGCCGACCGGATCAGCACCCCGATGCTGGTCATCCACGGGGACCGGGACTACCGCGTGCCGATCGGCGAGGCGCTACGGCTGTGGTGGGACCTGCAGGAGCGGCAGGCCGACCCGGCCACCCAGCCGCACCGCTTCCTCTACTTCCCGGACGAGAACCACTGGGTGCTAAGCCCCGGCCACGCGGCCCTCTGGTACGAGACGGTCCTCGCGTTCCTGGCCCACCACGTACTGGGGAAGGAGCTCGAGGTGCCGGAGGCCCTGCGTTGACCCCTTCGCGGCGGGCCGGGGCGGCACCGGCGCCCCGTGCCGGATCGCGTTCCCCGCGTTCACGCCGTAGGCCATGTCACGCATCAACTGGACGAGACCACGCATCTCGAACCTCCTATACTGATCTGTGAACTTCACAAGCCAGTGTAGGTACACAGATCTGTAAACTCAAGGGGAGTTTCCGCATGTCCGAGGAGATCCAGCTCACCCCCAGGGCGCGGCGCATCCTGGAGGTGGCGTCCAAGCTGTTCTACGAGCGGGGCATTCACGCCGTCGGGGTGGACACCATCGCGGCCGAGTCCGGGGTGACCAAGCGGACCCTCTACGACCGGTTCGGCTCGAAGGACAACCTGGTGGTGGCCTACCTGGCGGCCCGTGACCGGCGCTGGCGGGAGCTGATCGAGGCCCGGCTGGCCGAGGCGACCGACCCGGTCGCCCGGGTGCTGGTGCCGTTCGACGTGCTGCCGGAGTGGCTCGAGCCGTCCTACCGGGGCTGCAGCTTCGTGAACGCGTTCGCCGAGCTGCCGGAGTACGACCACCCCGGCCGGCAGCTGATCGTGGACGAGAAGACCTGGCTGCGCGACCTGTTCCACCGGCTCTCGGCGGAGGCCGGGGTCGCGCAACCCGAGGCCCTGGCCGTGGCGTTGACCAGCCTGCACGAGGGCGCGATCGTCTGCTACTCCATCGTCGGCGCCACCGACGCCGCCGCCCAGAGCCGCACCGCGGCGGACACCCTGCTGCGCACGGCGCTACTCGGCTGACGACCGCTGGCGGACCGCCTCGTAGAGCAGGATGGCGGCCGAGGTGGCCACGTTCAGCGAGTCCACCCGGCCGTGCATGGGGATCAGCGCGCGCTGATCGGCGGCGGCCAGCCAGGCCTCGGACAGCCCGCGCTTCTCCGCACCCACCGCGATGGCCAGCGGCCCGCGCAGGTCCAGCCGGGTGTACGGGTCGCTGGCCTCCGGGGTGGCCGCCAGCACCGCGATGCCCCGCGAAGCCAGCCAGGCCAGCACCTCGTCGGTGTCCGCGGTGACCACCGGCACGGTGTAGACGGCGCCCTTGCTGGCCCGCACCACGTTGGGGTTGGCCCAGTCGGTGCCCGGGTCGGTGGCGATCACCGCCGCCACGCCGGCCGCGTCGGCGGTGCGCAGCATGGCGCCCAGGTTGCCCGGCTTCTCCACGCCCTCACAGACCAGGATCAGCGGGTCGGGTCCGGGGCGCAGCGCGGCCAGGTCGGTGCGCACCGAGGGCAGCACGGCCAGCCACCCGTCCGGGGACTGCCGGTAGGCCACCTTCTCGAACACCGGGGGCGGCACGGTCACCAGCTCGGCCAGGTCGAAAGACGGGTACCCGCGCAGCGCGTCCAGCTCCCCGGGCCGGGCCAGCTCGGGGCAGTGGTAGACGGCGACCGGCGCGACGCCGGCGGAGAGCGCGAGGCCCAGCTCCTCGAAGCCCTCCACCAGCGTCTCGGCCCGTTCCTCCCGGTGCCGCCGGCGGCGCAGCCGGACCAGGGCCTTGATCCGGGGGTTGGTCGGACTGGTTATGTCGTGCGGCACCGGCCGATTCTCCCGGCCGGCCGAACCCGGCGACTCACCAGGGCGATCAGTCGGTGTACTCCAGCACCCCGTCGTCCAGCACCACCCGGCGGTTCGCGCCGTCCGGCCCGGCGGCCTCGGTGCGGAACACCGCGGTGCCGTCGCCGTTGGTCCACGCCGAGGTGGTCAGGGTCTCCCCGGGGAACACCGGCGAGGAGAACCGGGCGGTCATCGAGGTGAACCGGGCCGGGTCGCCGCCGCACACCTCGTGCAGCAGGGCGCGGCCGGCGAACCCGTAGGTGCACAGCCCGTGCAGGATCGGCTTGGGGAAGCCGGCCTTCTCGGTGGCGAACCACGGGTCGCTGTGCAGCGGGTTGCGGTCCCCGGACAGCCGGTAGGTCAGCGCCTGGTCCTCCCGGGTGGTCTCCGAACGGGTCACGTCCGCGTCCCGCTCCGGGTAGACCGGCCGCTCCGGGGACTTGCCGGGCTGCCCGCCGAACCCGCCGCTGCCCCGGATCACCAGGGTGGAGGAGGTCTCCGCGACCACCTCCCCGCTGGCCGGGTCGACGCCCTTGGCGGTGATGGTGATGATCGCGTTCTTGCCCTCGCCCTTGTCCTGGATGTCGGCGACCTCGCTGGTCACCGCCAGCTCGCCGGCCGGGGGCAGCGGGCGGTGCAGCCGGATGCTCTGCGAGCCGTGCACCAGGCGGCCCCAGTTCACGTCGCCGACCTTGCCGATGGCGCCCAGGCTGCCGCAGGCGATCACCGCGTAGGTGGGCAGCACCTGCTGGTCGACGCCGTGCGAGTTCTCGGTGGTGAACGCCAGCTCGTCCAGGCCGGCCCCGACGCCGACCGCGTAGAGCAACGTGTCCCGATCGACCCACTTCTGGGTCACCGGGCCCGACGTCGCGCCCACACTGTTCGGATTGATCCCCACCTGGTCCTCCCGGTTAACGCTGTTATCTCGTCGTGTACCGACACTTTGGCACACGACGATCGATTCGGCGCGCGATCCCCCGCACGCGCCTCACGGGGCGCGCGCTCAGCCGGCGCCTTCGGCGCCTACCGGTTGAAGGAGATGTGCACGTGGTCGAAGTGGTTCGCGGTCACCGAGCCGCGGTCGGCCATCGACTGCCACCCGGAGCCGTAGTTGATCCGCTGACGCCAGATCACGTACTTGATCTTGAGTTCGCCGCGGTAGCGCAATGCGTAGTCGGCCAGCTGGTCGCCGGCGCTCCGGCCGACCATGAAGTCCAGCGCCAGCCCCAGCGGGTGCTCCGAGGCGTTGGAACGCTTGCCGAGGCCACCCACGGTGTCCACGTCGAAGATGCAGCGCAGCCAGACGCCGGCGTCGCCGACGAACGACTTCACGCCGGCCAGGCCGGCGTTGTTCGGGGCGCACTTGGTGCCGCGCACGCTGGGTTTGTCGGCGACCGCCCGGGCCGCCGCCTCCGCCTCGCGCAGCTGGGTCTGGCGGGCCAGCTCGGCCGTCTCGGCCAGCTTGGCCGCCTTCACCAGGGAGTCGACGTCCGCCTGCGCGGGCACGTCGGCCGGCGCCACCGGCTCGAACACGCCCTTGCCGGCGGGCAGCTCGAAGGCCGCCGGGACGGGTGCGGCCGTTTCGGTCGCGATGGGCTCGACGAACTCCAACGCACCGGAAAATTCCGGCAACGCGGGTGCGTCGGCCTCGCTGACGTGCGAGAACGCGGCCTGACCAAGGACAACGATGGCGCCACCAGCCGCGAGCATGCCGCGCTGTGAGGCGAGCGTTGAGGCTGAGCCGTCGGCTCGGTGGGCCGCACCTGCCCCCGCCGCCGAGGCCATCCGAGCACTCGACGACGGGAGCTTCCAGTGCGCACCACGGCCTCGTGGGGAGCGATGCCGTGCCACGTACCTTCCTTTCGGATTAACGGCCGTCGGGACTGCCGGTTCGGGGGATCCGGCGGACGTCGGGGGGCGTTGCGTCCTTGTCCCATTTGTGATCTAGCCGTCATGAATCCGTGAACGAAATTATCGGACGGGTGAAGCAACTAAAACAAAAAGTAACGCACGGTCAGCTTTCCGGACGCTGCCGTGCGACGAATGGCTCGGACGTGGTTCGCGGGTCACGGAAAGCCACCGCCCGGCGCAGCAACCGTCCTTGCCGCCGCCACGCTTGGCCTAATCCCCTTCGCCCGACGGTCGGCCCGCCGCCCGCCGATGTGACGAAAACCGGTTGACCTCAAGTTAAGTTGAGTTCCTAACCTCGCCCGCATGACCGACGCCCGGCTCGGACTCAGCGCAGCCAACCCAGGGCGAACCACAGCTGCATCCGGGTCTCCGGGTCGTCCAGGTCCCGGTCCAGCGCCCTTGCCACCTGGCCGATCCGGTGCCGCACGCTGTTGCGGTGCACGCCCAGGTCGGCGGCCGTGCGATCCCAGCCGCCGTGGTTCGCCAGCCACGCGCGCAGCGTCTCCAGCAGCGACCGCCCCCGGTTCAGCTCCAGCACCGGGCCGAGCAGCCGCTCGGCGAACGCCGCCGACGCATCCGGCGAGACCACCGAGGCCAGGCCGGAGGAGTCCGCCCGCAGCGGCCGGCGCAGCGCGACCGCCCTGGCCCGCAATACGTCCAGCTCCGCCATCGCCGCCGGCAGCCGCTCGGCGGATACCGGGCTGCCGGCCGCGACCAGCCACCCGTGGTCCGACAGCCCCTCCCCCCACCCGGCCGGACTGGCGGCGCCGCTGGCGACGGGTGGCCCGCTGGCCTCCTCGGCGTCCGCGCTGACGATGGCCACGAATCCCGGCTCCTCGGTCACCCGGATCAGCGGGGTGCGCAGCCGGGCCCGCAACCAGTGGTACCCGGCCTCCACCTGGCCGGGCGCCCGCCGGCCCGGCGACCGGGGCACCCCGACCAACAGTCGGTAGGGACCGGCGCCGAGCAGCGCGGCTAGCGCCTCCACCCGCCCGCCGGTGTCCAGCAGCAAGTCGGTGACCACCGAGCCGAAGCCGGCCACGTCGGCGCTCACCTCCCCGATCAGCCCGAGCAGCGCCGCGCCCACCGCGAAGATCGCCCGGTCGGTGCCGCCGAACCGGCCCGGCCGCCCGGCCACCAGCAGCATCGACGAGGTGGCCTGCGGATATACCGGCTGCACCACCACGAAGGTGCCGTCGGCCAGCTCGGTGCTCGCCCCCCGCACCCCGCTGCCCCGGCGCAACCGGCCGACCAGCTCGCCGACCGGACGGGCAGCGGCGCCGGGGCGCGGTGCCCGGCCAGCGGCTCGGCCCCGGCCGGGTGGCCCTCGCCCAGCAGGCAGACCCAGCCGGAGAGCCGGTTCGCCAGGTCCGCCACCAGCTCGTCCAGGCCCTGGGTGGCCGCCCGGGTCAGCGCCTCCCTGGCCGAGGCGACCCGGCGGGCCTCTCGCTGGCTGACCTCGCCCAGCGCCACCGCGACCACCCGGGCCACCGCCAGGAACGGCACGCTCGCCGGCACCACCAGCAGCGGCAGCCCGTGGCGGGCGCAGGCCAGGCGCAACGAGTCCGGCAGCTCGAGACTGAACGGCGGGGTGATGCCGAAGCCGAGCGCGGTCACCCCGGCGGCCTGGAGACGCCGCACGTAGGCGTCGACCTCGGCCCGGTCGTCGGGCAGGTTCATGCCCGAGGTGAGCATCAGCTCCTCGCCGAGCAGGTAGGGCGCCGGATCGAGCAGCTCGCAGACCGAGGCCCAGCGCACCGGCCGGTCCAGCGCGCCCGGGCGCAGCGTCTCCGGGACCACCCGGGCATGCAGCTCACCGGCGTGCACCACCACCCGCAGCGGCACGGTGACCAGGTCGTCGATCGGCTCGAGAGAGTTGGTCATTTCGACCAGACGATACTGCGATTTGGGCCGGAACGTCCCATTCGCTCCAATGCATGGGTAGCCGTAACGTGATCTCACCCAGCCGCCCGGAGGAAGAGGCAACGTGGTCGCTGACTACGCGGTGATCGCCCTGTACATCGCCGGCATGATCGGCATCGGCTGGTTAAGCGTCCGGCTGGCCCGCACCAAGAGCGACTACCTGGTCGCCGGCCGCCGGCTCGGCTGGTTCATGTACTCCGGCACCATGTCCGCCGTCGTGCTCGGCGGGGCGTCCACCGTGGGCGGGGTGAAGCTGGGCTACACGCACGGAATCTCCGGCGCCTGGCTGGTGGTGTCCATCGGCCTGGGCATCCTGGCGCTGCACGCGCTGTTCGCCCGGCGGCTGGTCAAGCTGCGGGTGTACACCGTCGGCGAGATGCTGGACCTGCGCTACGGCGGCTCCACCGCGACCGTGTCCGGGGTGGTGATGTGGGTGTACACGCTGATGCTCACGGTCACCTCGACGCTGGCCTTCGCCAGCATCTTCAAGGTGCTGCTCGGCGTGCCGGACTGGGTCGGCATCCTGATCGGCGGGTCGATCGTGGTGCTCTACTCGACGCTCGGCGGCATGTGGTCGATCACCCTCACCGACATCGCCCAGTTCGTCATCAAGACCATCGGGATCCTGTTCATCCTGCTCCCGGTGGCCATCAGCGCCGCCGGTGGCTTCGACGGCATGCGGGCGCGGCTGGAGCCGGACTTCTTCGACGTCACCGGCATCGGCGGCGCGACCATCGTGGCCTACCTGGTCACCTACGCCTTCGGCCTGCTGATCGGCCAGGACATCTGGCAGCGGGTGTTCACCGCGCGCACCCCGGGGGTGGCCACCACCGGCGGCATCATCTCCGGCGTCTACTGCCTGGCCTACGGCGTGGCCGGGGCGCTCATCGGCGCCGCCACCAAGGCCCTGTACCCCGACCTGGCCAGCGCGCAGGACGCGTTCGCCACCGTGGTGAACAACCAACTGCCGGCCGGGGTGCGCGGGCTGGTGCTGGCCGCCGCGCTGTCCGCGCTGATGTCCACCTCCAGCGGCGCACTGATCGCCTGCGCCACGGTGAGCACCTCCGACCTGCTCAGCGGCTGGCGCCGCCGGCCCGGCGTGCTGGCCTCCGAGGTCGCCTTCAACCGGATCAGCACGCTGGTCCTGGGCGTGCTGGCGATCGGCATCGCCATGATCGTCACCGACGTGGTCGCCGCGCTCACCGTGGCGTACAACGTGCTGGTCGGCGGGTTGCTGGTGGCCATCGTCGGCGCGTTGTTCTGGCCCCGGGGCACCCGTCAGGGCGCGATGGCCTCGATGGTCGCCGGCTCGCTGGTGGCGATCGGCTCGATGATCCTCTACGGCCTGGACGCCAACGAGCCCATCTTCTTCGGCCTCGGCGCGGGCCTGGTGGTCTACCTGGCCGTCAGCCTGGCCACCCGGCCCACCTCGCCCGAGGTTCTCGACGCGTGGTCCCGGCGGCTGGCCGGTGAACAGGGCGCCGAGAGCGACGACCCGGTACCTACCGCCTGAAGCGCCGAAGGCGCTACCGAGCGTGCGCCCAGTCAGGCGCACGCGGGAGACAAGGAGCAGTCACCGATGCCCGAGAAGTCCCCCGTCGGCCCGGTCAACTCGCTGGAGGTGCCCCGGTTCGCCGGCTTCGCCACGTTCGCCCGGCTGCCCCGCACCGACCAGGTGGAGCGCGCCGACGTGGCGGTGCTCGGCGCGCCGTTCGACAGCGGCGTGACCTACCGCCCCGGCGCCCGGTTCGGCCCGGCGGCGCTGCGCGAGGCCAGCCGGTTGCTCCGGCCGTTCCACCCGGCGCTCGGGGTGTCCCCGTTCGAGGCGGTGCAGGTGGCCGACGCGGGCGACGTCGGGCTCAACCCGTTCAACATCGGCGAAGCCATCGAGACGCTGCAGCATCACGCGGAGACGCTCACCGCGCCCGGCACCCGGCTGGTCACCGTGGGCGGCGACCACACCATCGCGCTGCCGCTGCTGCGGGCGGCGGCCAAGCTGCACGGCCCGGTGGCGCTGCTGCACTTCGACGCGCACCTGGACACCTGGGACACCTACTTCGGCGAGCCGTACACGCACGGCACCCCGTTCCGGCGGGCGGTGGAGGAAGGGCTGCTGGACACCAGCGCGCTGTGCCACGTGGGCATCCGGGGACCGCTGTTCAGCTCGCGCGACCTCGACGACGACCACCGGCTCGGCTTCGGCGTGCTGACCTCGGCGGACGTGATGCGCCGGGGCGTCGACGAGACGGTGGACGCGCTGCGCCAGCGGATCGGCGAACGCCCGCTCTACGTGAGCATCGACATCGACGTGCTCGACCCGGCGCACGCCCCCGGCACCGGCACCCCCGAGGCCGGCGGCCTGACCAGCCGCGAGCTCCTGGAGATCCTGCGCGGCCTTTCCGGCACGAAGCTGATCGGCGCCGACGTGGTGGAACTGGCCCCCGCCTACGACCACGCGCAGATCACCGCGATCGCCGCCTCCCACGTGGTCTACGACCTGGTCACCCTCCTGGCCATGCAAACCACCCCCCGCGAGTCGGCGTTCTGAGCACACCGAGTCGGCGTTTTCGGTGCCCAGAGTCGGTACTTTCAGCACACTGAGTCGGCGCTTTCGGCCGCCGGTTCATGATCAGCAGGACATGGGGGCCGTTCTCGGGCCGCCGCGGCGGCCATGGTGCCCTGATGACCATGAAACCGTCCCGGCCCGAGCCGACGTGCCTCAGCGGACGCCATGCTCGTCCGGCTGCGGCCAGCGGGTCCCGGAAGCGCCGACTCGGTGTGCCGGAAGCGTCAACTCAGTGTGCTGAAAACACTGACTCAGGGTGCTGAGAACGCCGACTCGCGGAGGGACAAGGGGTCAGGCTTGGGTGGGAGTCTGGGCGAGCCAGTGGCGGGCGCGGGACCAGAGGGCGTTCCGGTCGCCCCATTCGACGGTCCAGGTGATCGCCCTGACCGTGCCCCGCGTGCGGTAGCGGTCCATCACGCGGACGTGCTCGGGCAGCCCGATGAAGCCGCGCAGCGCCCGCGCCGAACCCCACACCGAGACCGAGCCGGAGCTGCCGGCCAGCGGCAGCGACCAGAGCCACACGCCGACGGCGCCGGGCAGCTCCGGCCAGCGCGCGGCCAGCGACAGCCCGGTCCGGTAGATGCCCGGCAGGTCACGGCGCGCGCCGTCGAACCGGGTCACGCTCACCAGCACATCATCGCCAACTGCCGGCCGCTCAGGACCGGCCACCCATGCGGTTCTCATCATGGCTCACATTATAAGCACGATCGTTCGTACAAGTAATATGGACGGACCGGCGAAGGGAGCGGAAGTGGCCGGGCGCCCGCGCAACGAACAGGCCCGCAGGGACATCCTGCGCACCGCCGCCGACCTGGCCTCGGTGGACGGGCTGGACGGCCTCACCCTCGGCCGGCTGTCCACCACGCTCGGACTCAGCAAGAGCGGCCTGTTCGGCTACTTCGGCTCCAAGGAGGAGCTCCAGCTGGCCACCGTGCGGCGGGCCACCGAGGTGATTCTGGACGAGGTGATCACCCCCGCGCTGCGCATCCCGCCGGGTGTCGAGCGGGTGCGGGCGCTGTGCGCGCGGTGGCTGGACTACTCCAGGACCCGCGTCTTCCCCGGCGGCTGCTTCTTCTTCGCCGTGATGGCCGAGTTCGACGCCCGCCCCGGCCCGCTCCGCGAGGCGCTGGCCGAGGGCAGCCGGGCGTGGACCGGGCTGATCACCAGCAGCATCGCGGAGGCCGTCGAACTGGGCGAGCTGGCCGAGGACACCGACCCGGCGCAGCTGGCCTTCGAGCTGATCGCGTTCATGGAGAACGCCAACTCCGTCTCGCTGCTGCAGGACGACGCCGACGCCTACCGGCGGGCCGAGCGCGCCATCGGGAACCGGCTCGGCGGCCGACGGTCGGTGATCACCGACTGACCGGGCCGTCCGGCACGTCGGGCAAACCGGCCGACTCCGGGTCCAGCAGGTCGATCACGTGCGCGATCTCGTTGATCGTGCGCACCGAACGGCGGCCGTTCCGGGAAACGCTGATCCGGGTGAGTCCGGCGTAGTCCAGCGGGAAGGTCAGCGGGCGGTCCAGCCCGAGCAGCGCGGCCAGGTACACGTTGATCACGCCGGCGTGCGCGAAGCAGGCCACGCTGGCCGTGCCGGGGTGGGCGTCCGCGATCCGCTCCAACGCACCGACCACCCGGGCCTGGAACGCCGGCACGTCCACGTACTCGGGCAGCTGGCCGGCCAGCATCCGCTCCCAGGCGTCCGGCGCCACCTCGGCCATCAGGTGCACCGGGACGTAGTGCCGGTCCCCCGCGTCGTACTCGGCGAGGTCGTCCACCACCTGGGGCTTGATGTCCCGCACCGAGGCCAGCGGCTCGGCGGTCTGCCGGGCGCGGCGCAGCGGGCTGGAGTAGATCGCGTCCACCGGCGTGCCGGTGAGCGCGGTGGCCACCCCGGCGGCCTGCCGGTGGCCCAGCGGGGTCAGCTCGGGATCGGCGGTGGCCCCGGTGCCGTCCCCGTCCGGGCTGCCCGCCCGGTGCGGCAGGCCGTGCCGGATCAGGATCAGCCGCATCAGGCGTCCGGCACGCTCGCGCCGTGGCCGGCGTCGCGCAGCGCGCCGCGCAGCGCCTCGGCGTTGCGGTCCAGCTCGGCCGGGTCGGGGTTGGCCGCCGCGTTGCGGAAGTCGAAGTCGTCCAGCCGCCAGGCCGGGTAGACGTGCAGGTGCAGGTGCGGCACCTCGAACCCGGCGATGATGAACGCCACCCGGGGCGGCTGCCACACCGCCTGCACGCCCTTGGCGACGACATGGCTCACCCGGTTGAGATGCGCCAGCAACTCCGGGTCGGCGTCCACCCAGTGATCCACCTCGGCGCGCGGCACGACCAGCGTGTGCCCCGGCCCGAGTGGGTTGATGGAGAGGAACGCGACGGCGGTCTCGTCCCGCCAGACGAACCTTCCGGGCAGCTCGCCATCGATGATCTTGGTGAACAGCGTCGCCATTCAACAGTCCTTCCGCGCGCGGGCCAGGCGTCCGAGCAAGTATCACAGCCCCCGTTCGAACCCGGCACGTGCACCCGGACGCGTCGATCACGGCGCCGACGCCCGGCGCACTAACCTGTAGGTCCATCGCCCCCGGGTCAGCGAGCGCCCCGGTTTCCGGAGCCGAACGAGGAGTACGCATGCAGCCGTGGCCGGGAAGTTCCTACCCACTCGGCGCCAGTTATGACGGGGCAGGCACCAACTTCGCCGTGTTCTCCGAGCTCGCCGAGCAGGTCGAGCTGTGCCTGTTCGACGAGGCGGGCAACGAGGATCGGGTCCGCCTGCGCGAGGTGGACGGGTTCGTGTGGCACGGCTACCTGCCGAACGTGGAGCCGGGGCAGCGCTACGGCTACCGGGTGCACGGCGCCCACGATCCGGCCGGCGGCCTGCGGTGCAACCCGCACAAGCTGCTCATCGACCCCTACGCGAAGGCCCTGGACGGCGGGGTGAGCTGGGACGAGTCGGTGTTCGGCTACCAGTTCGCCTCGCCCGGCGAGCGCAACGACACCGACTCGGCGCCGCACGTGCCCAAGTCGGTGGTGGTCAACCCGTACTTCGACTGGGGCGCGGACCGGGCACCGAAAACCCCCTACCACGAGACGTTGGTCTACGAGGCGCACGTCAAGGGCCTCACCATCGCGCATCCGGAGATCCCCGAGGAGCAGCGCGGCAGCTACGCCGGGCTGGCCCACCCGGTGATGATCGAACACCTCCAGCGGCTGGGCGTGACCGCGGTGGAGCTGATGCCGGTGCACCAGTTCATCACCGACCACCACCTGCAGGAGAAGGGCCTGGCCAACTACTGGGGCTACAACACCATCGCGTTCCTCGCCCCGCACCACGCTTACGCCGCCGACCCCCGGCCGGGCGGGCAGGTGAACGAGTTCAAGGCGATGGTCCGCGCGCTGCACCAGGCGGACATCGAGGTCATCCTGGACGTGGTCTACAACCACACCGCCGAGGGCAACCACATGGGGCCGACGCTGTCCATGCGCGGCATCGACAACCCGGCCTACTACCGCCTGGTGGCCAACGACCTGCAGTACTACATGGACTACACCGGCACCGGAAACTCGCTGAACGTGCGCAGCCCGCACACCCTGCAGCTGATCATGGACTCGCTGCGCTACTGGGTGCTGGAGATGCACGTGGACGGCTTCCGGTTCGACCTGGCGTCCACCCTGGCCCGCGAGTTCTACGACGTGGACCGGCTGTCCGCGTTCTTCGACCTGGTCCAGCAGGACCCGGTGATCAGCCAGGTGAAGCTGATCGCCGAGCCCTGGGACGTCGGCCCGGGCGGCTACCAGGTGGGCAACTTCCCGCCGCTGTGGACCGAGTGGAACGGCAAGTACCGGGACACCGTGCGGGACTTCTGGCGGGGCGAGCCGGGCACCCTCGGCGAGTTCGCCTCCCGGCTAACCGGTTCCTCCGACCTCTACCAGAGCGACGGCCGCCGGCCCTACGCGTCGATCAACTTCGTCACCGCGCACGACGGCTTCACCCTGTCCGACCTGGTCTCCTACAACGAAAAGCACAACGAGGCCAACGGCGAGAACGGCAACGACGGGGAGAGCCACAACCGGTCCTGGAACTGCGGCGTCGAGGGGCCGACGGACGACCAGGCGATCCTCGAGCTGCGCGCCCGCCAGCAGCGCAACTTCATCGCCACCATGCTGGTCAGCCAGGGCGTGCCGATGCTGCTGCACGGCGACGAGCTGGGCCGGACCCAGGGCGGCAACAACAACGTGTACTGCCAGGACAACGAGATCTCCTGGGTGGACTGGGAACTGGCGGGGAAGAACGCCGGCCTGGTGGCGTTCACCGCCGGGGTGGCCGCCATCCGGGCCGCGCACCCGATCTTCCGCCGCCGCCGGTTCTTCGCCGGCCGCTCCCTGGTGCGCGGCGCGGTGGCCCCGACGGACAGCGACTCGCTGCACGACATCGCCTGGTTCACCCCGTCCGGCGAGGAGATGACCGACCGCGACTGGTCCTCCGGCTTCGGCCAGTGCATCACGGTGTTCCTCAACGGCGACGGCATCCCGGACGTGGACGAGCGCGGCGAGCGGCTGCTGGACGACTCGTTCCTGCTCTGCTTCAACGCCTCCGCGGACGGCATCGAGGTCACCCTGCCCGGCGCGCTCTACGGCGGCGCGTGGGCGGTGGTGGTGGACACCGCGTCCGGTGATGTGATCACCCTGTCGGACGCGCCCGGCATGGTGTCCGCCGAGCCGGTGACCCAACCGGCCGGCGGCACGCTCACCGTGCCGTCCCGGTCCCTGCTCGTGCTCCAGCGAACGGAATAATGACGCCGATGTCCCCGAGTTCCACCTACCGGCTCCAGTTGCGCGCCGAGTTCGACTTCCGACGCGCCGCCGAGCTCACCGGCTACCTGGCCGACCTGGGCGTCGGCGCGCTCTACGCCTCCCCCATGCTGGAGTCCACGTCCGGCTCGAACCACGGCTACGACGTGGTGGACCCGGGCAGGGCGTCGGAGGAGCGCGGCGGCGAGGCCGGCCGGCGCGCGCTGATGGCCGCCCTGCGCTCCGCCGGCCTGGGCCTGCTGCTGGACATCGTGCCCAACCATGTCGGTGTGACCGTGCCGACCGCCAACCCGTGGTGGTCCGACGTGCTGATCAACGGGCGGGCTTCGCGGTACGCCGGGCACTTCGACATCGACTGGGACGCCGGCCCGCTGCCGCTGCCGGTGCTGGCCTCCGGTGCCGAGGAGGAGCTGGACCGGCTGGAGCTGGTGCGCGACGGGAACGGCTACCCCGGGCTGCGCTACTACGAGCACCTGTTCCCGGTGGCCAACGGCAGTGCGGACCAGGGCACCCCCCGTGAGGTGCACGAACGCCAGCACTACCGGCTGGTGGACTGGCGCCGCGGCGCCGCCGAGCTCACCTACCGGCGGTTCTTCGACGTGTCCGGGCTGGCCGCCGTGCGGGTGGAGGACCCGGCCGTGTTCGCCGACAGCCACCGCGAGGTGCTGCGCTGGGTCGCCGAGGGCGGGCCGGGTGGGCCGGGTGAGGGTGGGTCGGGTGAGGGTGGGTCGGGTGGGATAATCGGCCTGCGGGTGGACCACCCGGACGGGCTGACCGACCCGGGCGGCTACCTGCGCCGGCTGCGCGCGGCCGTGGGCAAGGACCGCTGGCTGCTGGTGGAGAAGATCCTCGGCGTCGGTGAGGCACTGCCGGCGTCCTGGCCGGTGGACGGCACCACCGGCTACGACGCGCTGCGGGAGATCTGCGGCGTGTTCGTCGACCCGGCCGGCGCCGGGCTGATCACCCAGTTCGCCGCCGAGCACACCGGGTCCCGCCCGGCGGCGCATGCGGTGGAGCGGCGCGCCCGGCGGGACGTTGCGGACACCATCCTGGCCGCCGAGGTGCGCCGGATCGCCGCGCTTCTGCCCGAGCTGGACCGGGCCAAGGCCACCGACGCGGTCGCCGAGCTGCTCTGTTCCTTCCCGGTCTACCGCAGCTACCTGCCGGAGGGCCGGGAGGCGCTGGATGTGGCGGTCTCGGTCGCCCGGAGCAACCGCCCCGACCTGGCCGAACCGGTCGAGCTGATGCACCGCCGGATGCTCGCCGAGCCGGACGGCGAGCTGGCCCGCCGGGTCCAGCAGACCTCCGGAATGGTCACCGCCAAGGGCGTCGAGGACACCGCGTTCTACCGGTGGAACCGGTTCGTCGCGCTGAACGAGGTGGGCGGCGACCCGACCCGGTTCGGCGTCCCGGTGACCGAGCTGCACGCGGCGGCCGCCGCCCGCGAGGCCGGCTGGCCACGCACCATGACCACCCTGTCCACCCACGACACCAAGCGCTCCGAGGACGTGCGGGCCCGGCTGGCCGTGCTCTCCGAGCTGCCCGGCGAGTGGGCGGAGGCGACGCGCGGCTGGGCGGCGGCGCACCCGCTGCCGGAGCGTTCCCTGGAGCTGCTGGCCTGGCAGTGCCTGGTCGGCGCCTGGCCGATCGACGCGGAACGGATGGCCGCCTACCTGGCCAAGGCGTCGCGGGAGGCGAAGCTGGTCACCAACCACGTCAACCCGGTGCCTGAGGTGGACCGGGCCATCGCCGAGTGGCCGGCGGCGGTGCTCGCCGACCCGGCGGCGGTCGCGTCGATCGAGGAGTTCGTGGCCCGGGTCGCCCCGGCCGGCCGGTCCAACTCGCTGGGCCAGAAGCTGGTGCAGCTGGCCGGCCCCGGCGTGCCCGACGTCTACCAGGGCACCGAGCTGTTCGAGTACTCGCTGGTCGACCCGGACAACCGGCGGCCGGTGGACTTCGCGGAACGGCGCGCCCTGCTGGCCCGGCTGGACGATCACTGGCTGCCCCCCGTGGACGCGACCGGCGCGGCGAAGTTGCTGGTCACCGCCTCCGCGCTGCGGCTGCGCCGGTATCGCCCCGAGCTGTTCTCCGGCTACCGGCCGCTGACCGCCGACGGCCCCGCCGCCGCGCACGCGCTGGCCTTCGCCCGTGACCCCGGCCTGGTCGCGGTGGCCACCCGGCTGCCGATCGGGCTGGCCGCCCGGGGTGGCTGGGCGGACACCGTCCTCGCCCTGCCCGGCGGCGCCGACGACTGGACCGACGTGATCACCGGCGAGTCGGTCGGCGGCTCGGCGCCCCGGCTGGCCGAGCTGCTGGACCGCTACCCGGTGGCCCTGCTGGTCCGCCCGGCCTGACGATCGTTGTTTCTGGCGGTAGAGCCGCGAAAATCGCGGCTGGACCGCCAGCATCGGCGATCACAGCCTGAGCGAACGCTGATCGTGTGCCTCGGGACGTCTAGCCTCGCGTTCAGTCAACCTTGACCCAGTCTTGGCAGGAGGAGCTCTTGAACGCACCGTCAGTGGCCTTAATTGTCACCGTGGTGGGACCCTCAGTGTTGTCAATGGCCAGAACCGCGGAAAAGTCACCCGAGGTATCCCGCAACCGTGTCCAGCTGCACATCGGAATCCTCTCGTCGCTCGGCCCCGCCGTACGATAAACACCCGGCTGAATGTCGACTCCTACCACGTAGGTGCCACTACCGAAGCTGATAGCAGACTTCTCGCCCGCCGGACCTGGTTGCCGTGATCCCAGGTTCTTGGGCCGCTCCGCCGTTTGCTCAGTAGCCGCGCTCGATGGATCCACGGTTGCCTGTCGTACCGGTGCTTCCGAGCGCGACGAGGTGAGCACAGCGACCGCCACCGAAGACGCCGCCACGGCAAGCAGCGACAACGTCATGAGCAGTAGACAGACGACAACCAGAACAGCCGTCTTGTCCTGCGGTCCTTCGATCCTCCCAACCTCGCCCACGACCCGCCTACGAGTCCTTATCCACCTGAGGCAGACTGCGCCAACGACAACGACAGCGAACGCCGTGACCGAGATCGCCAGGACAGAGAACTCTCCGTCAGCTACGGACTGCGTTACCTGGACAATGCTGGAGACGACCCCGAGCAGGGAGAAGAATCCGATACCCGCGATCGATGAGGCACGCAGTTCCGGACGCGTGGACAAGCTCACGGGTCCCCCTTATGACACCAGCGGGCGTGTTTCCTCGCAGACCCCAGAGAATGTTTGCTGCCTCCCCAGAACTCGTAAAGACCACACGGCAGATCGTGACCAGCCTGTGCCGCTACTTCCCCCGGCGTGGTCGAACCATCCGCACGGCGCGTCGCGGAGATAATCGGCTTGCCGCGACCGCGCGCGTTACGATCTCTCCTCTCGGCCGCCCGGCGAGGTAAACCGTGGAGAAGCGACGTCCCACCTTCGAGCCGCTGTTGCACGCCCTCGACCTGTTCGGTGACCGCTGGTCGCTCCTCATCCTGCAGAGCGTGTTCCTGCGGGTTCGCCGCTACGACGACATCCGCGCCCGACTGGGCATCTCTCCCACCACGCTGTCCGCCCGGCTGCGCGCGCTGGTGGACGCCGAGGTGCTCGAGCAGGCGCCGTACCGCACCCCCAACCGGACCCGCATGGAGTACCGCATCACCACCCGGGGGCTGCCGCTGTGGCAGCTGCTGGTCAGCATCTGGTTCTGGGAGAAGACCTGGGTCCCGGGCCGGGCCGCCGAGCTGCCGCGACTGGTCCACCTGGACTGCGGCACGGCGGTCACCCCCGAGCTGGCCTGCACCGAGTGCGCGACGCCGGTGCGACCCCGGGAGATCGGCGCCGTGCGGAACCAGACGGCGCCGCTGAGCCTGACCAGCAACCGGCCATCGGGCGGAAGCCTGGCCGGGAAGGGCATCACCGATCCGCTGGTGCTCTTCCACACCGCGCTGGACATCATGGGAGACCGCTGGTCGATCGCGCTGTTGACGTTCGCGTTCATGGGGGTGAACCGCTTCTCCGGGTTCCAGCGGGAGCTGGCCATCGGCCCCGGGGTGCTGGCCGGCCGGCTGCGCAAGCTGGTCCGGGTCGGGGTGCTCACCGTGGGCCGGCGGGGCGATCCGACCGCCTACCGGCTCACCGCGAAGGGCCTGGCACTGTTCCCCTCGCTGGCGTTCGTTCTGCACTGGTGCCAGGCCGACTTCCCACCGGACGACCCCTCGATCCTGACCGTGCGCCACCGGGGGCCGAACCATCCGTTCGTGCCGGTGCTGCGGTGCCCCCGGTGTGGTGGGCTGCTGGGCCGGGACAACACCCGCATCGATCCGCCAACGGTCGGGGGGAACGCTTGACACTCTCGCCGGCTGACTCTAGCGTCGCCGAGTAATCGATTTCTCGAGGTGTGATGGACGCACTCAGGGACGAGACGGCCGGCCGGCAACCGGTCGACGCCCAAGCCGCGGTCGTAGAGATGGTCGACGTCAGCAAGTCCTTCGGCGGCGTGCGCGCGGTGCGCTCGGCGAACTTCAGCCTGCGGGCCGGCGAGGTGCACGCCCTGCTGGGCGAGAACGGCGCCGGCAAGTCCACCCTGATGAAGGTGCTCTCCGGGGAGGTCGGCGGGTACCGGGGCGAGATCCGCATCGACGGCCGGCCGGTCCGGCTGAACACCCCCTCGGACGCCCAGCGGGCCGGCATCGCGATGATCCACCAGGAGCTGGACCTGGTACCCGCGCTCTCCGTCGGCGAAAACGTGTTCCTGGGCCGGGAGACCCGCACCCGCCTGCGCACGGTGGACCGGAGCGGAATGGTCCGGGAAACCGCCCGGCTGATGGGCCGCATCGGCATCGCCCTGGACCCCAGGCGACCGGTCGAGGAGCTGCGCACCGGCGAACAACAGCTGGTCACCATCGCCAAGGCACTGTCCCTGGATGCCCGAATCCTGATCATGGACGAGCCGACGTCGGCGCTGTCCAGCCCCGAGGTGGAGCGGCTGTTCGGGGTGATCGAGGAGCTGCGCCGGGCCGGCACCAGCATGGTCTACATCTCCCACCGGATGGACGAGATCGGCCGGGTGGCCGACCGGGCCACCGTGCTGCGCAACGGCTCGGTGGTGGCCGAGTTCGCCGCGCGCGCGATGACCGCCGCGCAGGCCTCGGAGGCGATGGTCGGCCGGCCGCTCCGGCAGATGTTCACCGCGCCCAAGGACTCCCCGGACGGGGCCGAGCTGCTGCGGGTGTCCGGGCTGACGGTGCGCGGCCGGCCGGGTCGGCGCGACCCGGCCGGGGTCAGCCTGACCGTGCGCAAGGGCGAGATCGTGGGCGTTGCCGGGTTGCTCGGCGCCGGCCGCACCGAGCTGTTGGAGACGCTGTTCGGCGTCGGCGCCACCGGCCCGCGCGCCGGTGAGGTGCTGCTGGACGGGCGGCCGGTGAACCCGCGCGGGCCGCGCGAGGCGATCGCGCTGGGCATCGCCTTCGTGCCGGAGGACCGGCGGATCGCCGGGCTGGCGCTGGACCACTCGGTGCTGGCCAACACGGTGCTGTCGGTGGTGTCCCGGATCGCCCGGTGGGGCGCGGTGCCCGGGCCGGCCGAGCGGTCACTGGCCCAGGGCATGGTCCGGCGGCTGGGCGTGAAGCTGGCCTCGCTGAGCAGCCCGGTGGGCTCGCTGTCCGGCGGCAACCAGCAGAAGGTGGTGCTCGGGCGCAACCTGCTCACCGAGCCCGCCCTGTTGCTGCTGGACGAACCCACCCGGGGCGTGGATGTGGGCGCCAAGGCGGAGATCTACCGGCTGCTCGGCGAGATCGCCGGCCAGGGCGTGGGCATCCTGCTCGCCTCCTCCGAGCCGGCCGAGCTGATCGGCGTGTGCGACCGGGTGGTGGTGCTGCGCGGCGGGCGGGACGTGGCCCACCTGGACACGGCCGAGGTCGGCGAGGCCGAGCTGCTCACGGCGACCATCGGCAACGGGAAGGAGGCAGCTTGAGCGAGGACGTGCGTACCGGACGCTCGGAGGCGCCGGCCGTTTCGGAACCCGCGCCGGCGCCGGGCCGGGGAGCCGAGCTGGCCGCCGCGCTGTTCAAGTTCCAGAGCCTGTTCGGACTGGTGCTGGTGTTCGTCGCGGCGGTGCTGTTCTCCCCCAGCAAGAACGGCGAGCTGGTCTTCCTGAACTCGCAGAACCTGTTCAACGTGGTGCGCTCGATCTCCGAGATCGGCATCCTGGCGGTCGGCATGACGCTGGTCATCCTGATCGGCGGCATCGACCTCTCGGTCGGTTCGGTGCTCGGCCTGGCCAGCGTGGGCGCGGCGATCCTGCTGGTGGAGAACGACCTCGGGGTGGCCACCGCCGTGCTGGCCGTGTTGGCCATCGGGCTCGGGTTCGGGCTGTTGCAGGGCTTCGCCGTGGCCCGGTTCGGCATCCAGGCGTTCATCGTCACGCTGGCCGGGATGCAGATCGCCCGGGGCCTGGCCCGGATCTGGTCCGGCGGCCAGGGCATCTCGATCACCTACGGCGACGGCCCCGAGCAGGCGCCGGTGGTCTTCTCGCTGCTCGGCGAGCGCACCTTCAACGGCCTGGTGCCGATCCCGGCCCTGATCTTCATCGTGGTGGCCGCGCTGGCCGTCGTGCTGCTGCGGGTGAGCGCGTTCTCCCGGCACGTGTACGCGATCGGCGGCAACGAGAAGGCGGCCCGGCTGTCCGGGGTGCCGGTGAACCGGGTGAAGATCGCGGTGTTCGGCATCTGCGGGCTGCTCGCCGCGCTGGCCGGCATCGTGCACGCCGGCCAGCTCAACTTCGGCGCGCCCAACGACGGCGCCATGTACGAGCTGGACGCGATCGCGGCCGTGGTGATCGGCGGCACCAGCCTGATGGGCGGGCGCGGCTCGGTGGTCGGCACGGTGGCCGGTGCACTGCTGGTCGGCGTGCTGCGCAACATCCTGGCGCTGAACAACATCGACTCGAACATACAGCTACTGATCATCGGCCTGGTGATCGTGCTGGCGGCGGGGCTGCAGCGGCTCCGGCCCGCATCGATGGGCAGCAGTTGACGTCCGACAAGAAGGGAACTCCCGCATGACAAGGAAGTCAGCCGGGGCGGTGGCGCTGGCCGCGCTCGCCGCGCTCGCCCTCGCCGCCTGCGGCACCACCAGCGAGAACGCCCCGAAGCCGGGCGGCGGGGCGGCCGCGCCGGCGAAGTGCGGCGCCGACGGCAAGTACACCATCGGGATGAGCCAGGCCAACGTGGCCGAGCCCTACCGGCAGCGGATGGACGACGACATCCGCAAGGCGGCGGCCTCGGTTCCCCAGTTCACCGTCAACTTCGCCGACGCGGCGCAGGACAACTCCAAGCAGGTCGAGCAGGTGGACACCTTCCTGGCCCAGCGGATCGACCTGCTGATCATCAGCCCGAACGAGGCCACCCCGCTCACCGCGCCGGTGAAGCGCGCCTTCGACCAGGGCATCCCGGTGCTGGTGCTGGACCGCAAGGTGGACGGGGGCGCGTACACCTCGTTCATCGGGGCGGACAACGTGGACATCGGCAAACAGGCCGGCGAGTACTTCGCCAAGACCCTGCTGCCGGACGGCGGCAAGATCGGCATCCTGCGCGGGCTGGCCGGGTCCACCCCGGCCAAGGAGCGGTACGACGGCTTCATGTCGGGCATCCAGGGCTCGAAGGTCGAGGTGATCGCCACCGCCGACGGCGACTGGCTGCGGGACAAGGGCCAGCAGCAGGCCGACGCCATGCTCAAGGCGCACCCCGACCTACAGGCCATCTACTCGGAGAACGACCCGATGGGCGAGGGCGCCCGGATCGCCGCCCAGAACGCCGGCAAGACCGACCTGCCGATCACCGGCATCGACGGCCTGCCGATCGAGTCGGGCGGGCTCAAGGCGGTGTCCGCCGGCCGGCTGTCGGCGACGCTGATCTACCCGACCGGCGGCAAGGAGGCCGTCGACGCGGCCAAGAAGATCCTGGTCGACTGCCAGCGGGTGCCGAAGGCACAGACCCTGTCCACCCAGCTGGTCACCAAGGCCAACGCCGACCAGGTCTACGCGGAGCTGAACAAGGGCTAGCGCGGAACGCGCTGGCCGAGCGCGCGCCCGGTCAGGCACGTGCGGGACAACGGGCGCCGGTCCCGTGGAGGTGCTTCGCGGCCGATGGGGGGCCGCGAAGCACCGCTCAGGCCCGCCGGCTGCTGCCCCGTTCGATCAGCTTGGCGGCCAGGGTGCGCACCACCGGGACGCCCCGGTTGTCGTCGATCCGGTCCAGCAGGAGGCGGGCGGCCAGCGCGCCCAACTCGTAGGCCGGCTGGGCGACCACGGTGAGCGGGGGGCTGACCAGCGTGGCCCACGGGGCATCGTCGAACGCCACCACTCCGACCTCGGCCCCGACCCGCCGCCCGGCCGCGCCGAGCGCCTCCAGCGTGCCGATGGCCTGGGTGCTGTTCGCCACCAGCAGCGCGTCCACCGGCTTGGGACCGGCGAGCAGCTCCTCAGTGGCCCGGCGGGCGCCCTCGGCGCGGTACTCGGTGCGCCGCACCAACGCCGCCTCCCGGCGAATGCCCGCCGCGTCCACGGCGTCCAGGTAGCCGGCCAGCCGGTCGTCGGCGGTGCGGATGCCCTCCGGCCCGCTGATGCAGCCGATCCGCCGGTAACCGGCCCTGACCAGGTGTGTCGTCGCCTCGGCGGCCGCGCGGCGGGTGTCCACCAGGACCTGGTCGACCCCGGCCAGCGGCCGGTCGACCGCGACCACGGGTGTGCCCCGGCCGCGCAGCACGTCGACGCTGGTGGCGGCCGCCGTCGGGGAGAGCACCACGCCGGCCATCCGCTCCTGCACCGCCACGTTCAGGTAGCGGCGCTCCTTGTCCAGGTTCTCGTCCGAGTTGCACAGCACCACGGAGTACCCGCCGGTCAGCGCCACGTCCTCGACACCCCGGGCCACCGAGGTGAAGAAGGGGTTGGCCACGTCGGAGATGATCAGCCCGAGCACCGCGGTCTGCTGCTTGCGCAGGCTGCGGGCCAGGCCGTTCGGGTGGTACCCGAGCTCGGCGGCGGCCGAGCGGACCCGCCCCACCAGCTCCGGGTTCACCGTGGACTTGCCGTTCAGCGCCCGGGACACGGTGGCCACGGACACCCCGGCCCGCGCGGCCACATCGCTGATCGTCGCCATCGGACGCGCTACCTTCCGGCTCTATTGACACTGTTCGGACTGAACAATAGCGTCCTGAGTAATCGATTACTCGCAGCGGGTTGTGCGCGCTCCGGCCGCGAGGGCGGGCCGGAGGTCCGTCCGACCGGCTGGATCAGCGGTTTGATCGCCGTAGGCGATTCGTGCACAAGCCGCTGCACAAACGGCAGGGAGGCATCGTGGCCCGGATCGGTGTGGTCAGCATTTCCGACGGCCGGGACCATGTGCACGCCCGCAACGCCGAGTTCATCGCGGGCAAGCAGAACGGCCTGGTCGCGTCGCTGCGCTCGGCCGGGCACGAGGTGGTGGTGGGCTCCGATCTGGTGGCCCGCAACGACCTGGCCGGCTCGGTGGCCCGCGAGGTCGCCTCGGCGGATGTGGACCTGACCATCTTCTACTACGCGGTGTGGAGCTTCCCGCACTTCACCATGCTGGCCGCCGACGCCACCCCCGGCCCGCTGGTCCTGGTGGCCAGCACCGACCCCACCGAGCCGGGGTTGGTGGGCATGCTGGCCGCCGGTGGCGCGCTGGACCAGATCGGCCGCCGGCACACCCGGCTCTGGGGTTCCCCCGACGACGCCGGCATGATCGCGCAGGTGGGGGCGCACGCCCGGGCGGCGGCCGCGGTCGCCTCGTTGCGCGGGTCCACTTTCGGCCGGTTCGGGGGGCGCCCGATGGGCATGAACACCGCCGTGGCCAACACCGACCAGTGGATGCGCCAGTTCGGCATCGACGTGGAGGAGATCGACCAGTACGAGCTGGTACTGCGCGCGGACAAGGCCGACGCCGGTGAGGCGGCCAAGGCACGTGAATGGCTCGAGCGGCATGCCGCCGGCGTGCACTACGACGGCAAGAAGCTGACCCCCGAGCTGCTCGAGCGGCAGATCCGGTCCTACCTGGCCGTCCGGGAGATCATCGCGGAGCGCCGGCTGGACTTCTCCGGCATCAAGGGCCAGCCCGAGCTGACCGAGCACTTCGCCACCATGGACGTCACCGAGGCGTTCCTGAACGACCCCTACGACTGGAACGGCCCGAAGCCGGTGCACGTCACCGCGACCGAGGCGGACATGGACGGCGCGCTCACCATGCAGCTGTTCCACAAGATCTCCGGCGATCCGGTGCTGTTCGCCGACGTGCGGCACTACCACTCGGACCGGGACATCTGGGACCTGTGCAACTCCGGCCAGCACGCCACCTGGTACGCCGCGCGCAGCGACGACCCGGCGGAGAACCTGGCTCGCGTGAACCTGTATCCGGAGGTGTTCTTCTTCCCGGCGGGTGGGGCCTCGGTGCAGCACATCGCCGCCGCCGGGCGGATGACCCTGGCCCGGCTCAGCAGGGACTCCGGGGACTACCGTATGCAGCTCATGCTGGGTGACTTCGAGAACTACGACGAGGCGACCACCGCCGAGCTGGTGAACCGGTCCACCCCGGAGTGGCCGCACGCCTTCGCCCGGCTGGACGCCCCCGCCGAGCAGTTCCTGGCCAACTTCGGGGCCAACCACATCCACGCGGTGCCCGGCGACCGGCGGCCGGAGATGCGGGCGGCGGCGGCACTGCTCGGCATCCGGCTCGACGAGTGGTCCCGTGGCTGAGACCGACCTGCTGCTGGGCATCGACATCGGCACGTCCAGCTCCAAGGGCGTGCTGGTCTCCCCGGCCGGCGAGGTGCTGGCCCGCGCCACCCGGCCGCACCGGACCTCCTACCCGCATCCCGGCTGGGCGGAGCACGAGGCCGAGTCGGTGTGGTGGGCGGACTTCGTGGCGATCAGCCGCGAGCTGGTGGCCGCCGCCGACGGGCGCCCACTGGCCGGCCTGGCGGTGAGCGGTATCGGCCCGGTGCTGCTGCCCGCCGACGCCGACGGCCGGCCACTGCGCCCGGCGATCCTCTACGGGGTGGACACCCGTGCGACCCGGGAGATCGACGAGCTGACCGCCGAGCTCGGCGCGGACGCCATCCTGGCCCGGGCCGGTACCGCGCTGTCCTCGCAGGCGGTCGGCCCCAAGTGGCGCTGGCTGGCCCGGCACGAGCCGGAGGTGTACGCGCGCACCCGGCTGTTCCTGATGGCCAGCTCCTACCTGGTGCACCGGCTGACCGGCGAGTACGTCCTGGACCACCACTCGGCCAGCCAGTGCGACCCGATGTACGACCTGCGCGCCGCCGACTGGGCGCACGACTGGGCGGAGGTGGTGGCCCCCGGCATCGAGCTGCCCCGGCTGGCCTGGTCCACCGAGGTGGTGGGAACCGTGCACGCGGCGGCCGCCTCGGTGACCGGGCTGCCGGCCGGGCTGCCGGTGGCGGCCGGCACCGTGGACGCCTGGGCCGAGGCGGCCAGCGTGGGCGTCACCGAGCCCGGCGACACCATGGTCATGTACGGCACCACCATGTTCCTGGTCCGGGTGCTGGCCTCACCGTCGCCGCACCCCGCGCTGTGGTCCACCCGGGGCGTCGGCCCCGGCAGCTACTCCATGGCCGCCGGGATGGCCACCTCCGGCGCGATCACCGACTGGCTGCGCGGCCTGGTGGACAGCGAGTTCGCCGGGCTGGTCGCGGCGGCCGGGCAGGCTCCCGCCGGCGGCAACGGGCTGCTGTTGCTGCCCTACTTCGCCGGCGAGCGGACCCCACTCTTCGACCCGGACGCGCGGGGCATCCTGGCCGGGCTGACCACCCGGCACGGCATCGGCGAGATCTACCGGGCCGCCCTGGAGGGCATCGCCTACGGGGTGCGCCACAACCTGGAGACCATGCCGGGGACGGGCCGGCTGGTCGCGGTCGGCGGCGGCACCCAGGGCGGCCTGTGGACCCAGATCGTCAGCGACGTCACCGGGTTGCCGCAGCAGATCCCCGCCGAGAAGATCGGCGCCGCCCTGGGCGACGCGCTGCTCGCCGGCATCGCCGTGGGCGCCGAACCGGACATCACCCGCTGGAACCCGGTACGCGAGACCGTCCGCCCCGACCCGGCGGCCGCCGAGGTGTACGCCGAGTACTACCCCCGATACCGCGCGCTGTACACGGCAACCGCCGACATCGCCCACTTCCTGGCCGCTCGGCAACGCTGAGCGCGGTTCGGTTCAAAGACGGCCTGGACGGCGCGGCGGCGGTCCGCCGTCGCTTGGGTGGCGCCGGTCGCGTCCGGCTCGGCGCCGCCGTCCGCTCTGTCACGGTGTGTGACGGTCGAGTTGGCGATTGGGCGAGGGTTCGCTCGTCGAGATCCACGTGAGCGGGGTTTGATCAAGGACTGTACCCCGCTGGTGTGGATATCGATGCGCGCCCGCCCCGAAACAGCCCCCATCGGGACGCTTCGGCCTCACGGTACGTGAGCAACCCACCCACACCCGCACGAAGGGCGGCCAGCCAATCCCTCACGGAAGCCGGATCGACGGGTCCAGGAACTGGTTGGTGGCGATGTCGGCGGCGGTCAGGCCGGGTTTCGGCCGGCCGCCGGAGCGGGCCACTACCGGTGCGAAGGTGTCGATGGTGGCCTGCACCCGGGAGGGGTCCATGCCGCCCAGCGGGCCGCTGGCGTCGTTGGCCACGATGCCCTGCTCCCGCATGACCCGGGTGGCGTAGTCGGCCACGCCGATCGAGTAGCTCCAGCCGTCGGCGTAGCGGGTCACCAGGTCGGCGATCAGGCGGTTCACCGGGCCCGGCGCGGCCATGTAGTCGACCTGCGCCCGCTGCAGAACGGGGACCAGCCGGCGCAGGCAGGGCGCGAGGGCGGGCAGGTCACCGGTGCGCACGGACAGCGCGTCCGGATAGATGCTGAAACCCACGTCGGACAGCAGCTGGTAGCGCACCGGTTTGCCCCAGCTGGGCACCTCGTGCTGGAACACGTACGGCTCGGCGGTCGCGTAGCCCTGTTCGGCGATCGTCGGGTCGGCCACGAACCGGACGGCGGAGCCGGTGTGCCCCTGGTCGATCTGGTCGGCCCGCAGCAGGCCCCTCTCCACCAGCAGCTGGGCGTAGAGGGCGTCCTTCTGGACGACCACGGTGGCGTCCGAGCGCCCGATGTCGGCGATGGTGCGCCAGTCCGGGTGGCTGGCCGGGTCCCACATGATGATCTGCGGGCTCTTCGCCATCTGCGAGATCACCGCGGTGACCGGCTGGCCGGCCGAGCTCTTGATGGCGCCGTCCGTACCGATCATGCCCAGGGTGATCGAGCGATCCAGGTACATCTGCGCGCTGATCGCACCGAAACCGATGGCCGCTCCGCCGGCCCTGATCTCGATGCGCACCCCGGTGTCCCGGCCGCCCACGACCAGCGGGCCGGACACCCGCTTGCGGTCCGCGTCCACCGTGTAGCCGGGGCCGACCAGCGCGTACACCCCGGCGTACTCCGCCTCTGGCTCCCAGTTCTGCTGCACCACGACGGTCTCCGGGCACACACCGGCCAGCCGTTGCCCCTCCGGAGCCGGTGGCAGCCCCGACGACGAGCCGGCGGAAGGACCGGGGCCGGAGCATCCGGCGAGCACCAGGCCGACCAGCACGACGACCAGACGGGTCCGCCGCATGAACGCTCCCCTCGGGCCTCAGTTCTCCTCGCGGGTGGTGCGCGCGCCCCGGTACCACGAGCCGATCACCAGGCCGGTCAGGCCGGTGAACAGGCTGAAGATCACGATACCGTACAGCGAGGAGAGCATGATCGCGGCGAACAGGTCGGTGGAGCTCACCCGGGAGATGTAAACGGAGAGCAGGGTGCCCAGCCCGGGCTGTCCCTGCACGAAGAAGAAGTCACCCACCAGCGCGCCGATCACCGACAGCCCGGCGGAGATGCGCAGCCCGGCGAACATGGACGGCAGCGCCGCCGGCAGCTGCAGCTTGACCAGGCGCTGCCAGCGGCTGGCCCGGTTCAGGGTGAACAGGTCGTGCGCCCCGCGCTCCACGGAGTGGATGCCGAACAGCGTGTTGGCGATCATCGGGAACACCGCGATGATCACGCACACCACGATCCGGCCGGCGAACCCGTAGCTGAACCAGAGCCCGATGAGCGGCACGATCGCCAGGATGGGCACCGTCTGCAACACGATGGCGAACGGGTAGAGGCCGCGCTCCAACCAGGACGACTGGCTCATCACGATCGCGGCGGCCACCCCGAGCACGCAGGCGATGAGCAGGCCGAGCATGGAGATCTGCACGTCCAGCAGCAGCGCCCGGAGCATCGGCCGCAGCCGCGACCAGTCCAGCAGCGACCGGGTCAGCACGTCCTGCGGCGGCGGCACCAGGATCTGCCGGCGCTCCGGGGTCAGCAGCACGTAGCTGACGAACAGCCACACGCCGAGGAAAGCCAGCACGGCGGTAAGCACCGGCAGCACGGCGCGCGCCACCGCGCGGGCCCGGCTCACGCCCGGTCCGCCGGGGCGGTCGCGGCCCCGTCGACCAGGGCGGCCGAGACCTCGGCGGCGGTGGCGCCGAACCGGGGATCGAAACGCAGCTCCGGCGGCCGGGGACGGCCGAACGGGATGTCGATCTCCGCCACGATCCGGCCCGGCCGCGCGGACATCACCACCACCCGGTCGGCCAGGTAGACCGCCTCGGGCACCGAGTGGGTCACGAACAGGCTGCTGAACCCGGCGTCATCGGCCATCCGGCGCAGCTCCTCCTGCAGGCGCAGCCGGGTGATCTCGTCCAGCGCGCCGAATGGCTCGTCGAAGAGGAACACGTCCGGCTCGAACACCAGCGCCCTGGCCAGGGACACCCGCATGCGCATGCCGCCGGAGAGCTGGGCCGGCAGTACCTTCTCGAAACCGGTGAGCCCCACCGTCTCCAGCGCCCGCCTGGCCCGGGCCAGCCGCTCCGCCTTGGGCAGCCGGCGCAGCTCGGCCGGCAGCGCGACGTTGGCCAGCGCGCCGCGCCAGGGCAGCAGCGTCGGGTCCTGGAAGACGAACCCGACCCGGTCGGAGCTCACCGTGATCCGGCCGCCGGTGGGGGCGGCCAACCCGGCGGCCAGGCGCAGCAACGTGCTCTTCCCGCAGCCGGACGGGCCGACCACCCCGACGAACTCCCCGCCCACCACCCGCAGGTCAACGCCGTCCAGTGCGAGCACGCCGCCGGCGAAGGCCTTGGTCACCCCGGTGAACCGCACCGCCGTGTGGCCGGTGGTCGCCGCGCCCATCGATTCCCCCCTCGTTGCCCGAATCGTATGGGGCGGGGGTCACTGGTCAGACGTGCACGCCCGCCGCCGCCTGGGCGGACTGCTCGTCCAGCCGGTCCAGGGTTTCCTCCCGGCTGGGCTTGCGGGACTGCGCGGGCACCGGGGTGGGCCGCCGCTCCTCGGCCGGGGCCGCCGGCGCGGGCGCGGGTGCCGGGGCTTCCTCCACCGGCTTGGCCGGGCCGTGGCGCAGCAGCAGGGCGAGCCCGACGCCGATCGCGCAGAGCACCGTGACCACCAGGAACAGGTTGGCGTAGGTGGTGGTCAGCACGCTCGCGGACAGCTTCATGTAGATCGGGTACAGCCCGGCGGGACCCTGCTCAGCGGCCTGGGTGATCGCGCTGAGGCCGTTGGCGCCGGTGGAGTACAGGCCGCCGCGGTCGCTCATCAGCTGGGCCTGCTGGTAGGTCAGCATGCCGCCGAAGATGGCCAGGCCGAGGCTGGACGAGACCCGCTGCGCGACGTTGTTCATCGCGCTGCCCGAGCCCACCCGGCTGGTGGCCAGCGCGGCCACCCCGGCGGTCATGATCGGCATCATGGACATGCCGACGCCCACGTTGCGCAGCGCGGTCCACATGATCAGCACGTGGCGCGGGGTGTCCGGCGTGATCGAGGTCATCAGGTAGGTGCCGATCGCGGTGATCGCCAGCCCGATGGTCGCCGGCCAGCGCGGCCCGAACCGGTCGTACAGCCGCCCGGCGATCGGCATGAGCACCACCATCACCAGCGCCGAGGGCATCAGCACCAGGCCGGCGTCGAACGCCTGCATGCCCTGGGTGACCTGGAGGAACTGCGGCACGTAGTACAGCGTGGTGAACAGCCCGATCGAGATCACCGAGATGAGGATCAGGGAGTTGGTGTAGGGCCACACCTTGAAGATCCGCACGTCGATCAGCGGGTTGGCCGACTCGAGCTCGACGACCACGAACAGCGCCAGGCTGAGCGCGCTGGAGACCAGCAGGATGAGGATCGGGTAGCTGGTCCAGCCCCAGTCCTGGCCCTTGTCGGTGGCCAGCAGCAGGGCGAACAGGCCGTACGCGATGGTCAGGAAGCCCCACAGGTCGAACTTGGGCCAGCTGGTCGGCCTGATCCGGGGGAAGACGACGAACGCGGCAATGGCACCGAGGATGCCGACCGGCACGTTGATGTAGAAGATCAGCCGCCAGTTGACGTACTCGACCAGGTAGCCGCCCAGGGTCGGGCCCAGCGCGGGCGCGAACACCACGCCCAGGCCGTACATGCCCATGGCCGCGCCGATGCGCTCCTTCGGCACGATCCGGTAGAGCAGGGTCATCGTGACGACCGGCAGCACGCCGCCGGGGATCGCCTGCAGGATGCGGAAGGCGATCATGCTGTCCAGGCTCCACGCCATGCCGCACAGCGCCGACGCGGCGGTGAAGCCGAGCAGCGAGCTCAGGTAGACGGTGGTCTGCCCGAAACGCTCCCCCAGCCAGCCGCTCAGCGGCACGATCACGCCGAGGGCGAGGGTGTACCCGGTGACCACCCACTTGATGTCGTCGGTGCTGGCGCCCAGCTCGGACTGCATGCGGGGAATGGCCACGTTCACGATGCTGGTGTCCAGGACGGACATGAACATGCCGACGATCAGCACGACCAACGGGAGCGCCCAGCCCCCGGCGCGCTGCTGGCCATTCGTACCTGACATGCGAGATAGCATGCCATAGAGAACGTCTCGTACCTAATTTCATTACCACCTGTGCTCTAAGGAGTGAAGGAAGTCACGAGCCTGAGAGCACTAGGGTTGGTCCACGTGGAGTTCGAGGTGTGGGCGCCCGGCCGGAACCGGGTCCAGGTGGAGATCGACGGCGGCCGGCGGGACCTGACCTCCGAACCCGACGGATGGTGGCGGGTGGAGGTTCCCGGGGCCGGCCACGGCACCGACTACGCGTATCTGTTGGACGACGATCCAACGCCGCTGCCCGACCCCCGTTCCCGGCACCAGCCTCACGGGGTACACCGGCCCTCCCGGGTGTACCGCCCGGAGACCTTCGCCTGGACCGACCACGCCTGGACCGGGCGCGCGCTGCCCGGCAGCGTGGTCTACGAGCTGCACGTCGGCACCTTCACCCCGGCCGGCACGTTCGACTCCGCGATCGAACGGCTGGACCACCTGGTCGGGCTCGGCGTGGACCTGGTCGAGGTGCTGCCGGTGAACGCCTTCGACGGCCCGCGCAACTGGGGCTACGACGGGGTGCTCTGGTACGCGGCGACGGAGAACTACGGCGGCCCGGACGCGTTCTGCCGGTTCGTGGACTCCTGCCACGCGCGCGGGCTGGGCGTGCTGCTGGATGCGGTCTACAACCACCTCGGCCCCTCCGGCGCCTACCTGGACCGCTTCGGGCCGTACTTCGCCGGGCGCAACATCTGGGGCCCCACGCTCAACCTGGACGGCCCCGGCTCCGACCAGGTGCGCCGCTACGTGATCGACAACGCGCTGATGTGGCTGCGCGACTTCCACGTGGACGGCCTGCGGCTGGACGCGGTGCACGCGCTGGTCGACACCAGGGCGGTCCACGTGCTGGAGGAGCTGGCCGTGGAGGTGGCCGCGCTGGAGGCGCATGTCCGCCGGCCGCTGACCCTGATCGCCGAGTCGGACCTGAACAACCCGCGCCTGGTCACCGCGCGGGAGGGCGGCGGCTACGGATTACAGGCGCAGTGGAACGACGACGTCCACCACCAGCTGCACGCGGCACTCACCGGCGAGCGGCAGGGCTACTACGGCGACTTCGGCACGCTGCCCGGGCTGGCCGCCACGCTGCGCGGCGCCTTCTTCCACGCGGACACCATGTCTACCTTCCGCGGCCGCCACCACGGCCGGCCGGTGAACACCGCGCTGACCCCGGGCCACCGGTTCCTGGCCTACCTGCAGAACCACGACCAGATCGGCAACCGGGCGACCGGCGACCGCATCTCGGCCGCCCTCTCCCCCGGCCTGCTGGCCTGCGGCGCGGCATTGGTGCTCTGCTCGCCGTACACCCCGATGCTGTTCATGGGCGAGGAATGGGGAGCGCGCACGCCGTGGCGGTTCTTCTCCCACTTCCCGGACGCCGACCTGCGCGAGGCCATCCGGCGGGGGCGGGTCGAGGAGTTCGCCGAGCACGGCTGGGATGCCGGGGCCGAGGTGCCGGACCCCAACGCCGAGCGGACGTTCCTGGACTCCAAGCTGGACTGGACCGAGCCCGACCGGGAGCCGCACGCCGGCCTGCTCCGCACCTACCGGGAGCTGATCGCGCTCCGCCGGGCCCGCCCGGAGCTGTCCGACCCCTGGCTGGACCGGCTGGGGGTGGAGGTGGACGAGGCGGCGCGCACCGTCCTGCTGCGCCGGCGCGGCCTCCGGGTGCTGGTCAACCTGGGCGGCACCGAGGCCGGTTTCCGGCTCGACGGCCCGGTCCGGGACGCCCTGCTGGCCAGCGCGGCCGTCCGGGTGGACGGCGCGAAGGCGGCCCTGCCCGGGGAGTCCTTCGCCGTCGTCGAGCTGGAGGGATAGCTAGAGCGGCACGCCGGCACTCACCGGCGGCAGCGGCTCGGCGCGGTCGGGGTCGAGAGCGTTCAGCACCATCCGGTGCACCGCCTCGTCGTAGGCCAGCCCGATGTGCCCGACCGCATCCACCGGCACCTCGTCCTGCACGTAGAGGTTGTGCACCCCCCGCTCGCGGATAAACGCGGTCTCCTCGGTGCCCAGCAGCTCGCTCTCGTGCGGAGTGACCAGCGCGTCGGCCCGGGTGGCGATCACCGTGTACGCGATCCCGTCCTGGGCGATCGGGCCGTCGTCCAGCTCGCGCACCGCCGAGCCGCCGGGGAGCAGCTGCGGGCAGGCCTGGCAGCCGGACTGCCGCAGCACCCGGTCCACCAGCTCCCGCTGCTGGGCGGTGTCCGCGACGCTGACCAGCCCGCCGAAGGTGGTCCCGTGGGTGGGGGGTGCCAGGGCCACGACCGTGTCCACCTTCCGGGCGATGCCCAGCTTCTTCGGCACGTACAGCGACAGGAACCCGCCCTCGGAGTGGCCGACGATGTCGACCTTCGACGCGCCGGTGTCCGCCCTGACCCGCTCGATGAACTCGCCGATCTCCCGGGCCGACTCCTCGATCCTGTTCAGGCCGCCGACCGGCACCCCGGGCACCGGCTGCCCGTAGGTCAGCTGGTAGGCGCAGTAGCCCTCGCCGGCCAGTCGCCGGCCCAGCGGACCCAGGTTGCCCGGCCCGTTCCCGCCCAGCCCGTGCAGCAGCACCACCGGCGAGGGATGCCGCTCGGACGGCCGACAGCCCCGGTCGTCCAGGCCGCCGGAGGCGGTGGCGGCCGCCACCGCGGGCGGACCCGAGGCGACGAGCAGGGCGGCGAACAGGGTGACGAGCGCCAGGGCGGAGCGCATTCGGGGACCTCCGTTTTTTCGATACCGATCGGTATCGAGTGCGCCCAAGTATGGCGCCGAGACCGCCACCGTCAAGATCTCCGGGAGGTTTACATTCCAGTGGGTATAAAGCCTGGTCACACAGCGTTGCCGAACTTGTTAGCCTGACCCCGTGGCAAGCAGATCACTGAGCGGGCGCACCCGGCCGACGCGGGAGGAAACTCGCCGGCGGGTGTTGGATGCCGCCGCCGCGGTGTTCGCCGCGAAGGGCATCGCGTCCTCCTCGGTGACCGACATCGCCGAGGCCGCACAGCTGACCAAGGGTGCCGTCTACTCCAACTTCGCCAGCAAGGACGAGCTGATCCTGGCGCTGATGGACGAGCAGGTCAGCCAGCGCCTGGCCGACGCGATCAAGGCGTTCGAGATGGTGCCCGACCTGAACGTGGCGGTGCAGGCCATCGGGCACAGCCTGGTCGCGGCCATCCACGCCGACGGCACCTGGCAGAACCTGCTGTTCGAGTACATCGGGCTGGCCCGGCGGGACGCGGAGATGCGCGAGGAGCTGGCCCGGCGCCGCCGGGAGAACCGGGCCGCCGTCGCCCGCCAGATCACCCGGCTGGCCGAGGCCCGGGGCGTCGAGCTGCCGCTCAGTGCGGAGGAGCTGACGGTGACCATCCTGGCCATCTCCAACGGGCTGGCCATGGAGGGCGGCATCGAACCGGCGGCGGTGCCCGACGACCTGTTCGCCCGGCTGATGGCCCTGATCCTCGGACCGGCCCTGGAAGCGGAGTAGCACTCACCACATCTGGCGGCGTCCGCGTCGCCGGGGGAACACTCGCACCCTAAAGTATCGATATGACACAGCCGTCGACGTTGGCGCTGGCCGACGAGTTTCCGCCGGCCACCCGTGAGCAGTGGCGCGAGCTCATCGCGGGGGTGCTCCGCAAGTCCGGCCGGCTGCCGGAGGACCACACCGGCCCGGTCGAGGAGCTGCTGGCCACGAGGCTCGGCGACGGCGTGACCATCGCTCCGTTGTACACCGCCGAGGACGCGCCGGAAGGCGCCGGCGTGCCCGGGGTGGACCCGTTCGTGCGCGGCGCCCGCCCGCTCGGCGCCAACCCGGACGGCTGGGACCTGCGCCAGCGGCACGCCGACCCGGACCAGGCGGCCACCGCCGAGGCGGTGCTGGCCGACCTGGAGAACGGGGTCACCTCGCTGTGGCTGGTGCTCGGCGAGGGCGCGCTGCCGCCCGGCTCCCTGCCCACCGTGCTCGCCGACGTGCTGCTGGACATGGCCCCGATCGCGCTGGACGCCGGGCCGGAACACACCGAGGCCGCCGCGCGGGACCTGGTCGACCTGGCCCGGCGGCGCGAGGTCCCCGGGGACGCGCTGACCGGAGTGCTGGGCGCCGACCCCTTCGGCTGGCTGGCCGGCCGGGACGCCGAGCTGGACGTGGACGCCGCACTGCGCACCGCCGCGGAGCTGGCCGGCCGGTGCGCCCGGGACTGGCCGAACCTGCGGGCGATCTCGGTGGACGCCACCCCCGTGCACAATGCCGGCGCCGAGGACGCCCAGGAACTGGCCTACTCCCTCGCCGCCGGGGTGGCCTACCTGCGCGCGCTCACCGAATCCGGGCTGAGCACCGCCGACGCGCTGCGCCAGCTGGAGTTCCGCTACGCGGCCACCGCCGACCAGTTCGCCACCATCGCCAAGCTGCGCGCCGCGCGCGGGCTGTGGGCCAGGGTGGCCCGGGAGTGCGGGGTCACCGGTGAGCAGGCCGCGCAGCGCCAGCACGTGGTCGGCTCCGAGGTCATGGTCACCGCCCGTGACCCGTGGGTGAACATGCTGCGCGGCACGCTGGCCTGCTTCGGTGCCGGGGTCGGAGGCGCCGACTCGGTCACCGTGCCGCCGTTCGACGCCGCGCTCGGCCTGCCCGACCCGTTCTCCCGGCGCATCGCGCGCAACACCCAGTCGCTGCTGATCGCCGAGTCGCACCTGGCCAGGGTGGTCGACCCGGCCGGCGGTTCGTGGTACGTGGAGCGGCTCACCGCCGACCTGGCCCGGCGGGCCTGGTCGGCGTTCACCGAGATCGAACGGGCCGGCGGGGTGGCCACCGCGCTGCGCGACGGCTCGCTGGCCGAGGCACTGGCCGCCACCTGGGGCAAGCGGGAGCGCCGGCTGGCCACCCGGAAGGAACCCGTGCTCGGCGTCAGCGAGTTCCCGAACCTGACCGAGAAGCTGCCAAACCGCACCCCGGACCCGCGCCCCGCCCCTCGGGGTCTGTTGCCCAGGGTGCGCCGGGCGGCGGCGTTCGAAGCGCTGCGCGACCGCGCCGACGCACACGTCGCGGCCACCGGCGCCCGGCCGGGGGTGTTCCTGGCCACCCTGGGCTCGGCCGCGTCCGCGACCGCCCGGGTCGGGTTCGCCACCAACCTGTTCCAGGCCGGCGGCCTGGACACCCCGTCGGCGGCCGGCACCCCGGAGGAGCTGGCGGCGGCGTTCGCCGAGGCCGGGACCCCGGTCGCCTGCCTGTGCGGCGCGGACCCCAGCTACGCGGAGTCCGCCGGCCCGGTCGCCGAGGCGTTGCGAACGGCCGGCGCGACCAAGGTGATCCTGGCCGGGAAACCGGGTACGTCAACCGCGGACGGCTACGTGTTCGCTGGCTGCGACGCCGTCGAGGTGCTCACCGCCGTGCTGGACGAACTGGGGGTAGCGAAGTGACCATCCCTGACTTCGGCGGCCTGCCGTTCGAGGAGTTCGGCGCCGCGCCCGAGGCGGAGAAGCAGTGGACCGAGCTGGTCCGGGAGCAGACCGGGGGCGACCCCGGCGAGCGGTCCTGGCTCACCCCGGAGGGCATCGAGGTGCCCGCGCTGTACACCGCCGCCGACACCGCCGGGCTGGACTTCCTGGCCACCTACCCGGGCATCGCGCCGTACCTGCGCGGCCCCTACCCGGCGATGTACACCACCCAGCCGTGGACGGTCCGGCAGTACGCCGGGTTCTCCACCGCTTCCGCGTCCAACGCCTTCTACCGGCGCAACCTGGCCGCCGGGCAGAAGGGCCTGTCCGTCGCGTTCGACCTGCCCACCCACCGGGGCTACGACTCCGACCACCCCCGGGTGCCCGGGGACGTCGGCATGGCCGGCGTGGCCATCGACTCCATCTACGACATGCGCCAGCTGTTCGACGGCATCCCGCTGGACAAGATGTCCGTGTCGATGACCATGAACGGCGCGGTGCTCCCGGTGCTCGCGCTGTACATCGTGGCGGCCGAGGAGCAGGGGGTGAAGCCGGAGCAGCTCGCGGGGACCATCCAGAACGACATCCTCAAGGAGTTCATGGTCCGCAACACCTACATCTACCCGCCCCAGCCGTCGATGCGGATCATCTCGGACATCTTCTCCTTCACCTCGCAAAAGATGCCCAAGTTCAACTCGATCTCCATCTCCGGATACCACATCCAGGAGGCCGGGGCGACCGCCGACCTGGAGCTGGCCTACACGCTGGCCGACGGGGTGGAGTACCTGCGCGCGGGCATCGATGCCGGCATGGACGTGGACGCGTTCGCGCCCCGGCTGTCGTTCTTCTGGGCGATCGGCATGAACTTCTTCATGGAGGTCGCCAAGATGCGCGCCGGGCGGCTGCTGTGGGCCAAGCTGGTCCGCCAGTTCGGCCCGAAGAACGCCAAGTCGCTGTCCCTGCGCACGCACAGCCAGACCTCGGGCTGGTCGCTCACCGCACAGGACGTCTACAACAACGTGGTGCGCACCTGTGTGGAGGCGATGGCCGCCACCCAGGGCCACACCCAGTCGCTGCACACCAACGCGCTGGACGAGGCGCTGGCGCTGCCCACCGACTTCTCCGCCCGAATCGCCCGCAACACCCAGCTGCTGCTGCAGCAGGAGTCCGGCACCACCCGGGTGATCGACCCGTGGGGCGGCAGCTACTACGTGGAGAAGCTCACCCACGACCTGGCCCGGCGCGCGTGGGAGCACATCACCGAGGTGGAAGAGGCCGGCGGGATGGCCAAGGCCATCGACGAGGGCATCCCGAAGCTGCGCGTCGAGGAGGCGGCCGCGCGCACCCAGGCGCGCATCGACTCCGGCCGCCAGCCGGTGATCGGGGTGAACACCTACCGGGTGGACGCGGACGAGTCGATCGACGTCCTCAAGATCGACAACGCGGACGTGCTGGCCCAGCAGGTGGCCCGGCTGAAGCGGCTGCGCGAGGAGCGGGACACCGAGGCGTGTGAGGCGGCGCTGCACGCGTTGACCCGCGCGGCGGAAGCGGCTGAGCGCGGCGACCGGGCCGGTGGACTGGAGCAGAACCTGCTGGCCTGCGCGGTGAACGCGGCCCGGGCGAAGGCCTCCGTCGGCGAGATCTCGGACGCGCTGGAGAAGGTGTACGGCCGGCACACCGCCTCGTTGCGCACTCTGTCCGGTGTGTATCGCGACGAGGCCGGGAAGGGGGATGGCCGGGTGAGCTCGATCGAGGCGGCCCAGGCGGCGTGCGCCGAGTTCGAGGAGCAGACCGGCCGGCGGCCCCGGATCCTGGTGGCCAAGATGGGCCAGGACGGCCACGACCGGGGGCAGAAGGTGATCGCCACCGCGTTCGCCGACCTGGGCTTCGACGTGGACGTCGGCCCGCTGTTCCAGACCCCGGCCGAGGTGGCCCGCCAGGCGGTGGAGGCCGACGTGCACGTGGTCGGGGTGTCCTCGCTGGCCGCCGGCCACCTCACCCTGGTGCCCGCGCTGCGCGACGAGCTGGCCGAGCTGGGCGCGGACGACGTGCTGATCGTGGTCGGCGGGGTGATCCCGCCGGGCGACTTCGACGCGCTGCGCGAGGCGGGGGCGGCGGCCATCTTCCCGCCGGGGACGGTGATCGCGGACGCGGCTGTGGAGTTGTTGCGCTCGCTGCGCGAGCGCAACCCGTGAGTGGCGAGTATGGCTATAGCAATACTCGCCACTCACGGGGGGCACGATGAGCGCCCCACTTGAGTCCTACCTGGACGGGGTGCGGCAGGGCTCGCGCCGCTGGATCGCCCGCGCGATCACCCTGGTGGAGTCGCGCCGGCCCGACCACCGCGAGCTGGCCCAGCGGCTGCTGGTGGAGCTGCTGCCGGCCACCGGGAAGGCCCGCCGAGTGGGCATCACCGGGGTGCCCGGGGTGGGCAAGTCGACCTTCATCGACGCGCTGGGCACCCAGCTGACCGGGGACGGCCACCGGGTCGGGGTGGTCGCCGTGGACCCTTCGTCCTCGCGCAGCGGCGGCAGCATCCTGGGCGACAAGACGCGGATGGGCCGGCTGGCCACCGACGAGGCGGCGTTCATCCGACCCTCCCCCACCGCCGGCACGCTGGGCGGGGTGGCCACCGCGACCCGGGAGAGCATGGTCGTGCTGGAGGCCGCCGGCTACGACGTGCTGATCGTGGAGACGGTCGGCGTCGGGCAGTCCGAGTACGCGGTGGCCGACATGGTGGACACCTTCCTGTTCCTCACCCTGGCCCGCACCGGTGACGCGCTGCAGGGCATCAAGCGGGGCATCCTGGAGCTGGCCGACGTGATCGCGGTGAACAAGGCCGACGGCCCGGGAGAGAAGGACGCCCGCCGGGCGGCCCGCGAGCTGGCCGGCGCGCTGCGCATGCTGCGCGGCCCGGACCACGACTGGGAGGTGCCGGTGCTGACCTGCAGCGCCGCCACCAACGCCGGCGTGGACGAGGTGTGGCGCAAGGTCACCGATCACCAGGACCGGCTGGACGCCTCCGGCCAGCTCACCGAGCGCCGCCGCCGCCAGCAGGTGCGCTGGATGTGGACCATGGTCAACGACCGGCTGCGCAACGACCTGCGCACCCATCCCGAGGTCCGCGAGCTGACCCCCGAGCTGGAGCGCGCCGTGCTGGACGGCGAGCTCACCCCCGCCCTGGCCGCCGACCGGATCCTGGACGCGTTCCGCCGGTAGTCTGCCGCGCATGACCGCCGAGCACGTTGTCGTCACCTCCACCACGGACAGCGAGGAGGTGGCCCGGGCGCTGGCCGCCGGGGCCATCGAGGCCCGGTTGGGCGCGTGTGCGCAGGTGGTCGGGCCGGTGACCAGCGTGTTCCGCTGGGAAGGCGAGATCCAGACGGAACGCGAGTGGCGGGTGGAGATCAAGACCTCGGCGGACCGGGTCGGCGCGCTGGTCGAGCACGTGGCGGCGGGCCACAACTACGACCTGCCGGAGATCATCGCCACGCCGATCACCGGCGGCAGCGCCGAGTACCTGTCCTGGCTGGTCGAGGAGACGCGGGTGGTAGCGCCCCGGCAGTAGGATCCGCGGGTGGCCGAATCCCCGTCCCACGATCACGTGGTGATCGCCGGTACCGACGGCACCGTCTACTCCTCGTTGCGCCGCCGGCCGGAGCCTCGGACCGAGCGCTACAAGCTGGGCAAGGAGCTGCGCAAGCGGGTGCCCCGGTCGGAGCTCGCGCTCTGGCGCCCGCCGGCGGTCGGCCGGCCCGACCCGGTGGAGCTGATCATCGAGTCGCACCAGGGGCGGCTGGACCGGCTGATCCCGATCCGGGTGAGCCGGATGGCCGAATCGCCGTACGGGTTCCTGCGCGGCTCGGCGGTGGTGATGGCGGAGGACGTGGCCCACCTGGCCAGCACCGGGATCACCCCGGTGGTGTGCGGCGACGCGCACCTGGGCAACTTCGGCTTCTACGCCTCGCCGGAGCGCGACCTGGTGATCGACCTGAACGACTTCGACGAGGCCCACCCGGGCGGCTGGGAGTGGGACCTGCGCCGCCTGGTGGCCAGCATCTGGGTGGCCGGCCGGCAGAACAGGGCGAGTGAACAGGACTGCGAACGGGCGGTCGCCGCGTGCGTGGCGGCCTACCGCGAGGAGGTCCGCTACCTGGCCGACGAGCCGCTGCTGTCCCGTTCCTACCAGCGCCTGGACGTGGACCGGCTGGCCGAGGACGCCTCCGACAAACACCTGCGCGCGGAGATCCGCCGGGCCGCCGACCGGGCGCGCAAGCGCACCAGTGACCGGGCGCTGCCCCGGTTCACCGAGGAGCACGGCGACACCCGGCGGATCGTGGAGGAGCCGCCACTGATCACCCGGGTCTCCGCCGAAGAGGCAGACCAGTTGGCCGAGGCGCTGGACGCCTACCTGGACACGCTGGCCCCGCACTGGCGGCGGCTGCTCGGCGGCTACACGCTGGTGGACATCGCCCACAAGGTGGTCGGTGTGGGCAGCGTCGGGCTGCGCGCCTACGTCGCCCTGCTCGAGGGGAGCAGCGCCGACGACGTGGTGTTCCTGCAGCTCAAGGAGGCGCGCCGGTCCGTGCTGGCCCGCTACGTGCACGGCGAGTCGGCCTGGCACGCCCACCAGGGGCAGCGGGTGGTGGAGTACCAGCAGGCGCTGCAGACGGTCAGCGACCCGCTGCTCGGCTGGGCCACCGCCGGCGGCCGGCAGTACTACGTGCGCCAGTTCCGCAACATGAAGGGCACCGTGGCGCTGGACTCGATCGACTCCGAGGCCCTGGACGACTACGCCGGCGTGGTCGGCCACCTGCTCGCCAAGGGCCACTCCCGGACCAGCGGCGCATCCATGATCGCCGGCTACGTGGGCAAGTCGGAGGCACTGGACGAGGCGCTGTGCGAGTTCGCCCGCGCCTACGCCGACCAGACCGAGGCCGACCACGCCGCCCTGGTCCAGGCGGTCAAAACCGGCCGCCTCCCCTCCGTCTAGCCGTCCTGCTCGGCGACGATGGCGGCCAGGGCGGCTTTGACGTGCTCCTCGGTGGCCGGCTTGGTCAGGCCCAGGCCGGTCAGCAGGCCGCTGCCGTCCTCCAGCTCCAGCAGGGCCAGCAGGATGTGCTCGGTGCCGATGTAGTTGTGCCCGAGCCGCAGCGCCTCGCGGAAGGTCAGCTCCAGGGCCTTGCGCGCGGGGGCGTCGAACGGGATCAGCGCGGGCAGGTCGACCGACGCCGCCGGCAGCGCGCCGGCCACCCGCTTCCGCACGGCGTCCAGCGACACCGACTGGGCGGTGATCGCCTTCGCGGCCAGGCCGGCCGGCTCGGTCAGCAGGCCCAGGATCAGGTGCGCCGGGCCGATCTCGGAGTTGCCCGCCTTCCGGGCTTCCTCCTGGGCCGCCACCACCACCTTCCGCGCCCTCGGGGTGAACCGGCTGAAGCCCTCGCTGGCGTCCATGTCGGGCTGCCCCGGCGACTTCGGCACCCCGCGCTTGCGGGCGGCCTGCTTGGTCACGCCCATGCTGTTGCCGATGTCCGTCCAGGAGGCCCCGGAGCGGCGCGCCTGGTCCACGAAATGGCCGATCAGGTGGTCGGCCAGCTCCCCGAGGTGCTCCGCCGCGAGCACCGCGCTGGTCAGTTGCTCGAGCGCGTCGGGGTGCACCTTCTTGATGCCGTCGATCAGGTCGTCGAGGCGGATCGGGTTCGTCGTCATGCGACAACCATAGGTTGTCTAGCGTCCAAATGACAACCCGAGGTTGTCTAGCGGCCCATCGCTTCCGCGAGTACCGCGTTCACCTGCTCGACCTCGACCAGGAAGCCGTCGTGACCGCGTTCGGAGCGCAGCACTACCGGCGCCACGCCGAGCATCTCGGCCAGCTCCACCTGCTGGCGCAGCGGGTAGAGCCGGTCGGTGTCCACCCCGACGATGGTCGGCTCGGCCCGCAGCCGGCGCAGCGCGGCCCGCGTGCCGCCCCGCCCCCGGCCGATCTCGTGGCTGTTCATCGCCGACGTCAGAGCCACGTAGGTGCCCGCGTCGAACCGGTTGCGCAGGCCGTCCTCGGCATGTTGCAGGTAGGACTGCACGGCGAACCGCCCGCCGCGCAGCGGGTCGGTGCCGTCCTGCGCGGACCGGCCGAACCGGTCGTCCACCTCCTCGGCGGTCCGGTAGGTCAGGTGGGCGATCCGCCGCGCGATGCCCATCCCGACGTGCGGCCCCACCGGGTCGTCGTAGTAGTCGCCGCCGTGCCAGCGCGGGTCGGCCCGGATGGCGTCGATCTGGATGGAACAGGTGCCGACCTGGTCGGCGCTGGCCTCGGCGTTCGCCGCCATCACCACCACCCGGCGGACCCGGTCCGGCGCGCACAACGCCCACTCGATGGCCCGCTGGCCGCCCATCGAGCCGCCGACCACGGCGGCCCACGCGGGGATGCCCAGCGCGTCGGCGAAGCCGAACTCCACGGTCACCTGGTCCCGGATCGTGGTGTCCGGCCAACGACTGCCCCATGGCGCGCCGTCCGGGGCCGGCGAGGAGGGACCGGTGCTGCCCTGGCAGCCACCGAGCACGTTCGAGCAGACCACGAACCAGCGGTCGGTGTCCAGGCCGAGGCCCGGCCCGATCACCCCGTCCCACCAGCCGCCGGTGGGATGCCCCGGCCCGGGCGGCCCGGTTGCGTGGCTGTCCCCGGTCAGCGCGTGCAGCACCAGCACCGCGTTGTCCTTGGCCGGTGAGAGGCTGCCCCAGGTCTCGTAGGCCAGCCGCACCCCGGGCAGCCGCCCGCCCAGCTCCAGCTCGACGCCGGGCAGGTCCACGAACCGGCGGTCGCCGGCCGGATCCCCGTCCAGCCACGCTCCCGTGACGCGTTGGACTGAGGTCACCGCGCGCCCCGCGCGCGGGCCGAGCGCGCGCCCGGTTCGGCGCGTGCGGGGGACACAGTGGCTCGGCGGGAGGTGATCACGCCGGTGTTGAAACCGGCCAAATGCAGACCACCGTGGAAGCGGGCGTGCTCGATCTTCAGGCAGCGGTCCATCACCACGGTCAGGCCGGCGTCCTCCGCGCGCCGGGCCAGCTCCGGCTCCCACAGGCCGAACTGCAGCCACCAGGCCTTGATGCCGTCGATCGCCAGTACCTCGTCCAGCACGCCGGGCAGGTCGGCCGGCCGGCGGAAGGTGTCCACCAGGTCCGGAACGACGGGAAGCTCGGCCAGCGACGGGTACACCGGGCGGCCCAGGATCTCCTTCGCGTTCGGGTTCACGAAGTAGACGTCGTAGTCGGTGCTGGCCAGCAGGTACGTGGCCACGAAGTTGCTGGCCCTGGCCGGGTTCGGCGACGCTCCCAGCATGGCCACGCCGCGGGTCCGGCGCAGCAGGGCGAGGCGTTCGCCCGGCGCCGGGTTGGTCCACGCCGCTCCGTTGCTCGCCTCGGTCATCAGGCCTCCTTCACGGCGGCGGCCAGCGCCTGGTCCAGGTCCCACAGGATGTCGTCGGAGTCCTCCAGGCCGACGCTGATCCGCACCAGGTCCGGCGGCACCCCACCGGACCGCAGCTGCTCGTCGGTGAGCTGCTGATGGGTGGTAGAGCCGGGGTGGATGACCAGCGTGCGGGCGTCGCCGACGTTGGCCAGGTGGCTGCACAGCTCCACCGACTCGATGAACGTCTGGCCGGCGGCGCGCCCGCCGCGGACGCCGAAGGCGAACACCGCCCCCGGCCCCAGCGGCGTGTAGCGGGCGGCCCGGTCATGGTGCGGGTGGTCCGGCAGCCCGGCCCAGCGCACGTAGGACACCCGCGGGTCGGCGGCCAGCCACTCGGCGACCGTGCGGGCGTTGGCCAGGTGCGCCTCCATCCGCTGCGGCAGCGTCTCCACCCCCTGCAGCAGCAGGAACGCGCTGTGCGGGGACAGCGCGGGGCCGATGTCGCGCAGCTGCTCGGAGCGCAGCTTGGTGAGGAAGCCGAACTCCTGGAAGTTGCCCCACCAGCTCAGCCCGCCGTAGGACGGGATGGGCTCGGTCATCTGGGGGAACCGCCCGTTGCCCCAGTCGAACCGGCCGGCCTCCACCACCACGCCGCCCAACGTGGTGCCGTGCCCGCCGAGGAACTTGGTGGCCGAGTGGATCACGATGTCCGCGCCGTGCTCGATCGGCCGGCAGAGGTACGGGGTGGCCAGCGTGGCGTCGATGACCAGCGGCAACCCGGCGGCGTGCGCCACCTCGGCCAGGCCGGCGATGTCCGCGACCTCGCCGGACGGGTTGGCGATCACCTCGGCGAACAGCAGCTTGGTCTTGTCGGTGATCGCGGCGGCGAAGTCCTTGGGCTCGCCCCCGGACACGAACACCGTGTTCACCCCGAACCGGCGCAGCGTCACGTCGAGCTGGGTGATGGTGCCGCCGTACAGCCCGGCGGCGGCCACGATCTCGTCACCGGCGCCGGCCAGACAGGCGAAGGTGAGGAACTCGGCGGCCTGCCCGCTGGCCGTGGCCACCGCGCCCAGCCCGCCGTCCAGGCTGGCCAGCCGCTCCTCCAGCGCCGCGACCGTGGGGTTGGCGATCCGGCTGTAGATGGTGCCGTACTTCTGCAGCGCGAACAGGCTGGCCGCGTCGGTGGTGTCCTCGAAGACGAAGCTGGTGGACTGGTAGATCGGCACCGCCCGGGCGCCGGTGGTCGGATCGGGTGCGGCGCCCGCGTGCACCGCCCTGGTCCGGAACCCCCACTGCCGGTCGCGTTCGCTACTCACCACTTTTTCCTATCACATCAGTTCGGTTTCTCGGGGCGCCAGAGCGTGCCGTACCGGGCCCGCACCCGCTCCCGCAGCTCCGGGTCGTGGCGCGGCACGGGTTCCATGAAGATCTCGTCCAGGTCGCCGAACTCCTCGCGCAGCTCGTTGTCGATGCGCACACAGGCCCGCTCCAGCTCGGCGGTGGTGATCGAGTCCACGAAGTCGATCCGGGCGCAGACCAGCACCTGGTCGGTGCCGGTGAGCATGGTCAGCAGGTCCACCACCACGTCCACCTCGGGCTGCTGCTCCAGCCGACCGCGGATCGCCCGGACCAGCCGGGGGTCGGCCTGGCGGCCGATGAGCAGGTTCTTGTTGGTCTGCCCGAGGAAGTAGGCGACCACCACGAGCAGCGCCCCGATCAGCAGCGACGCGATGCCGTCCCACACCGGGGACCCGGTGAGCTGGGTGAGCCCCAGCCCGCCGAAGGCCAGCAGCAGCCCGGTGAGCGCGGCGCTGTCCTCGTAGAGCACGGTCTTCACCGTGGGGTCGTCGCTGCGCCGCAGGTACAGGCCCAGCGGCAGCCGGTCCTTGGCCTGCTCGGCGCGCACCTGACGGATCGCCTGGGTGAGCGAGATCCCCTCCAGCACGAAGGCGACCGCCAGCACCACGTAGCCGACCAGCGGGCTCCGGTGGTCCTCCGGGTGCCCGGTGAGCACATGTACGCCCTGGTAGATGGAGAACAGCGCGCCCGCCGTGAAGATCGACACGGCGGCCAGCAGCGACCAGAAGTACCGCTCCTTGCCGTAGCCGAACGGGTGCCGGGCATCGGCCGGCTTGTTGGACCGGCGCAGCGCGGTGAGCAGCAGGATCTCGGTGCCGCAGTCGGCCACCGAGTGCGCGGCCTCCGACAGCAGGGCCGCGCTGCCGGTGATCAGGCCGGCGACCGCCTTGGCGATGGTCACCGAGACGTTCGCGCCGAGCGCGAGCAGCACGGTGAGCAGGCTCTCCCCCTGCTGTTCCTCGCCGTTGCCCATTCGCCCGACCCTAGCTAATGATGCGCACCAGGCCCTCCTGGACGGTGGTGGCGATCAGCCGGCCGTCGGTGGTGAAGAACCGGCCGGTGGCCAGCCCGCGCGCGCCGGAGGCCACCGGTGAGTGGCACTCGTAGAGCAGCCAGTCGTCGGCACGGAAGTCCTGGTGGAACCACATGGCGTGGTCCAGGCTGGCGCTCATCATCCGTTCCGTCCAGGCCGGCACCTCGTGCCGGGCCAGCACCGAGTTCAGCAGGGTGAGGTCCGAGGCGTAGGTGAGCAGGCACACGTGCACCAGCCGGTCGTCCGGCAGCGAGCCGTCCGCGCGCATCCACACCCGCATCGGCTCGCGGGTGGGTTGGAAGCCGGGTGCCCAGACGGGCCGCTGCACGTAGCGCACGTCCAGCGGCCGGGGCATGCGCAGGAACGGGTTGACCTCCAGGCCCAGGTCCCGGATCAGCGAGCCCATGTCCGGCAGTTCCTCCGGTCCGGGCACGCCGGTGGGCATCTCCTCGGTGTGCTCCAGGCCCGGTTGGGGCAGCTGGAAGGACGCGGACAGCGAGAAGATCGCCTCGCCGTGCTGGATGGCGAGCACCCGGCGAGTGGTGAAGGAGCGCCCGTCGCGCACCCGCTCCACGTCGTAGACGATCGGGATCTTCGGGTCGCCGGGGCGGATGAAGTACGCGTGCAGCGAGTGCACCTGCCGGTCCGGCGGGACCGTGCGCCCGGCCGCGACCAGTGCCTGCCCGGCCACCTGGCCGCCGAACACCCGCACCGGCGTCTCCGGAGGGCTGGTGCCCCGGAACAGGTTGACCTCGATGCGCTCCAGGGACAGCCGGGCCACCAGCTTGTCCAGCACACCCTGGCCCCGGGGAACCCCGTCGGCACTGATCTCGGCACTCACGGTCATGTGCCGAAGTGTGCCTTAGCCGTGATCGTCTTCGCCCAGCCGGTGCACCCGGATGAGGTTGGTGGAACCGATCGTGGCGGGCGGCGAGCCGGCCACCACCACGACCAGGTCACCCGGGGTGGACCGGCCGATGGAGAGCATCGCGGCATCCACCTGCCGGACCATGGCGTCGGTGGAATCCACCTGGTCGACCAGGAAGGTCTCGGTGCCCCAGGTCAGGGCCAGCTGGCTGCGCACCGCCGGGACCGGGGTGAAGGCGAGCAGCGGAAGCCTGCTGTGCAACCGGGCCAACCGGCGCACGGTGTCCCCGGACTGCGTGAACGCGACCAGCGCGCGGGCGTTCAGCCGCTCCCCGATGTCCCTGGCCGCATAGGAGAGCACGCCGCGCTTGGTCCTCGGCACGTGGTTCAGCGGGGGCACCGCGACAGACGTGCCGGACTCCACCGCCTCCACGATCTCCGCCATGGTGCGCACGGTCTTGATCGGGTAACGGCCGACGCTGGTCTCCCCGGAGAGCATCACCGCGTCGGCGCCGTCCAGCACGGCATTCGCCACGTCGGAGGCCTCGGCCCTGGTCGGCCGGGGGTTGGTGATCATCGAGTCCAGCATCTGGGTGGCCACGATCACCGGCTTGGCGTTCTCCCGGGCGATCTGGATGGCCCGCTTCTGCACCAGCGGCACGTTCTCCAGCGGCAGCTCCACGCCCAGGTCGCCTCGGGCGACCATGATCCCGTCGAAGGCCAGCACGATGGCCTCGAGGTTGTCCACCGCCTCCGGCTTCTCCAGCTTGGCGATGACCGGCAGCCGGCCGCCGCCGACCCGGTCCATCACCTGGTGCACCTGGTCGATGTCCGCCGGGCTGCGCACGAAGGACAGCGCCACGAAGTCGACCCGCAGGCCGAGGGCGAACTCCAGGTCGGAGATGTCCTTCTCACTCATCGCCGGCACTGAGACGTTCATGCCGGGCAGCGAGATGCCCTTGTTGTCGCTGACCGTGCCGCCCTCGACGACCTCGCAGACCACGTCGAGGCCGTCCACCTTGATTACCCGGAGGCCGATCTTGCCGTCGTCCACCAGCAGGCGGTCGTCCGGCCGCGCGTCGTCGGCGAGCCCGCCGTAGGTGGTGGACACCCGGTCGTGGGTGCCGGCCACGTCCTCCACGGTGATGCGCACCTCTTCGCCGGTGCGCCACTCCACCGGGCCGGTGGCGAAACGGCCGAGGCGGATCTTCGGGCCCTGGAGGTCGGCGAGGATGCCCACCGCGCGACCGGCTTCGTCCGCTGCCTCTCGGACGAGCTCGTAAACCTGCTTGTGGTCCTCGCGGTTGCCGTGGCTGAAGTTCAGCCGGGCCACGTCCATGCCGGCTTCCACAAGCTCGCGGATTCGCTCCGGGCTCGAGGTTGCCGGCCCCAGGGTACAAACGATCTTTGCTCGGCGGCTCACTCCCCAAGCTTAACCGCCAGGGCGAATCGATTCAGCTACCGTCAGGTGAACGTCGTGCGATGCCGGCCACCGGCGGAAGGCACAATCCCGGTCGTGACCAGGCGCGCGCTCCCTTTCGTGATCATGGCCCTGATCAGCCTTTTTGCCTTGTTCAGCCCCGCCACCGACGCCCCGCTGCCGTTTCCCGGCTTCGACAAGGTCGTGCACTGCGCGTTGTTCGCCGCACTGGCCTGGACCGCCCGCCGGGCCGGCTTCTCTATCGTTCAAGTAGCCGTTGGCCTGGCCGTTTACGCGGTCGCCTCGGAATTCCTGCAGGGTGTACTGCCGATCAACCGGGACGCCGACGCCTGGGACGCCCTCACCGACCTGGCCGGCGTGGCAATCGGCCTGTGGTTCACTGGGCGCGCCCGACGGTGAACCAGGTCACTCCCGATCTCGGGGTTGCCCGGTGCACCGGCCGTTTCGGCGGGATCAGCGGCGCGGGTTCTCGGTCGGTCCGACGTGGTCGGACAGCCACTCCACCAGCGGGTTCAGCGCCCGCCACGCGGCGGTGACCTCCCCGACCAGCTCGGGGGCGAGCATCGGGTGCTCCCCCGGCCACCGGCGAAACGCGTACAGCGACTTGTGCCGCAGCAGCTCCAGCCTCGGGTGCCCGGGGTCGATACCGCGCGGGCGGGTGGCGAGCAGCTCGCCGGCCACGGTCAGCCCCGAGCCCTCGAGCGCGGCGAGCCGCGTGCGCAGGTCCTCACCCCGCCGCTCCTCGTCCACCGCGACCCGGTAACGCCGCACCTGGTCGCCGGCCATCTGGTAGTAGCCGCCGGCGATCATGATCCCGCCCGCGCCGGCCTGCACGTAGTGGCTGCCGAGGATCGCGCCGCAGTGCGTCTTGTACGGGGTCTTGTCCGCGCTGAACCGAACGTCCCGGTACGGCCGGAAGATCTTCCCCTGGCCGAACTCGGGTTCCAGCTCGGCCAGCAGCGCCTCCATCGGCGCGCGCACATGCTCCTGGTAGACGGCCTTGTGCTCGTTCCAGTACGCCTTGGAGTTGTCGGCCTCCAGGCCGTCGTAGAAGTCGACCAGCCGTTCCCCGAACCCGGCGAAACCCATGCCGAGCACGCTAGCGCCCGCCCGCGCGCCCGTCCCACCGGAGTCCTCTTTCGCACGCTGGGGGCTACTCGGGGGTGGCCAGGACTTCCAGGACGCCTTCGCCGTACTTGGCGAGCTTGTTCTCGCCCACACCGCTGATCGTGCCCAGTTCGGCGAGGCTGGCCGGCAGGCGGGTGGCGATCTCGCGGAGCGTGGCGTCGTGGAAGATCACGTAGGCGGGGACGCCCTGTTCCTTGGCGGTGGCGCCGCGCCAGGCCCGCAGCCGTTCGAAGACCGGTGCGGCCTCGGCCGGAAGGTCGGCCGCCGGCTTGCGGTCGCCGCGCGCGGAACGCACCCGCGCAGCCTTGGCCGCCGGGTCGCGGCGCATCATCACCTTGCGCTCGCCGCGCATCGCCTCCGCGCTCTCGGCGGTGAACACCACGGTGTTGTACTTGCCCTCCACCGCGAGCAGGCCCTGCGCCATGAGCTGGCGGATCACCCCGCGCCATTCGCCTTCGCCGAGGTCCTCGCCCACGCCGAACACGGTCAGTGAGTCGTGCTGGAACTGTTCGATCTTGGGGGTGCGCTTGCCGCGCAGGATGTCCACGATGTGCCCCGCACCGAAGCTCTGGCGGCGCTCGTTCTTCAGCCGGTACACGGCCGAGAGCACCTTCTGCGCCGCTACCGTGCCGTCCCACGACTCCGGCGGGTTCAGGCAGGTGTCACAGTTGCCGCACGGCTCACCGGCCTGGCCGAAGTAGTTCAGCAGCCGCACCCGCCGGCAGGTCACGGTCTCGCACAGCGCGAGCATGGCGTCCAGGTGCTGGCTCAGCCGCCGCCGGTGCGCGAGGTCACCCTCCGAGTCGTCGATCATCCTGCGCTGCTGCACCACGTCGGCCAGGCCGTAGGCCAGCCAGGCGGTGGACGGCAGCCCGTCCCGGCCGGCGCGGCCGGTCTCCTGGTAGTAGCCCTCCACCGACTTGGGCAGGTCCAGGTGGGCGACGAACCGCACGTCCGGCTTGTCGATGCCCATGCCGAAGGCGATGGTCGCCACCATCACCAGGCCGTCCTCGCGCAGGAACCGGGCCTGGTTGGTGGCGCGGGTGCGGGCGTCCAGGCCGGCGTGGTACGGCAGCGCCGAGATGCCCTGCGCGGAGAGGAACTCGGCCGTCTGCTCCACCGAGTTGCGGGACAGGCAGTAGACGATCCCCGCGTCGCCGGCGTGCTCGGTGCGCAACAGCTCGAGCAGCTGCTTGCGCGGCTCGTTCTTCGGCACGATCCGGTACTGGATGTTCGGCCGGTCGAAGCTGGCCACGAAGTGCCGCGCCTCGCCGAGCTTGAGCCGCTCGGCGATCTCCTCGTGGGTGGCCTTCGTCGCGGTGGCGGTGAGCGCGATCCGGGGCACGTCCGGCCAGCGCTCGTGCAGCTCGGACAGCGCCAGGTAGTCGGGCCGGAAGTCGTGGCCCCACTGGGACACGCAGTGCGCCTCGTCGATGGCGAACAGCGCGATCTTCCCCCGGTCCAGCAGGCGGGCCGTGGCCTCCAGCCGCAGGCGCTCCGGGGCCAGGTAGAGCACGTCCAGCTCGCCGGCCAGGAACTCGGCCTCGACCAGCTGGCGCTCGTCGGGGTACTGCGTGGAGTTGAGGAAGCCGGCCCGCACGCCGAGCGCGCGCAGTGCGTCCACCTGGTCCTGCATCAGCGCGATCAGCGGCGAGACCACCACCCCGACGCCGTCCCGGACCAGCGCCGGGATCTGGTAGCACAGCGACTTGCCGCCACCGGTGGGCATCAGCACCAGCGCGTCACCGCCGCCGCTCACGTGCTCGATGATCTCGGCCTGTTCGCCCCGGAACGAGTCGTAGCCGAAGATCCGCTTGAGCACATCGGCCGGGGTCTGAGCAATGTCGGGGAGCGCCACGGTCCGATCGTACGAGACCGGGATCTCGCGCCGCGGCCGAACCGATCGGTCAGCTTTCCCCGGTGGTCGGCGTCAGACGGCGCGCAGCGGTAGCGAGGTGGGGCGCACCGGGGCGGGCAGCCGGGACGACATGCCGGTGAGGTACGCGTCCACCGCGTGCGCCGCCGCGCGGCCCTCCGCGATCGCCCACACCACCAGGGAGGCGCCGCGGTGCGCGTCTCCGCACACGAAGACGCCGGGCACCCGGGTCTGCCAGTCCGGCCCGCAGCCGAGCGCCCCGGCCGCCGTGCGCTCCAGCCCGAGGCCGGCCAGCAGCGGGGTGTCGGTCGCCCCGGTGAACCCGATGGCCAGCAACGCCAGGTCACAGGGCAGCTCGGTGTGCTCCTCGTCCAGGGGCAGCACCTCCCGGCGGCCGGTCGCCCGGTCCCGGACCACCCGCACCCGGCGCAGCCGCACCGCCCTGACCCGGCCGTTCTCGTCGCCGACGAAGCTCTCCACGGCCACCTCGAACCGGCGCTCGCCGCCCTCCTCGTGCACCGGGTAGGTGCGCAGGATCCACGGCCAGGTCGGCCACGGCGAGCGGTCGAAGTCGGGGGCGTCGGGCGGGCGCGGGTACTGGTCGAGCTGGGCCACCGAGGCCGCGCCCTGGCGCAACGCGGTTCCGTAGCAGTCCGCCGCGGTGTCGCCGCCGCCGATGATCACCACGTGCCGGCCCTCGGCGGAGATCGGCGTGGGGCCGTCCCCCTCGCACTCCCGGTTGGCCGGCACCAGGTGCTCCATGGCCAGGTGTACCCCGGCCAGCTCCCGGCCGGGCAGGTCCGGGGCGTCCCGGCCGGCCAGCGCGCCGACCGCGAGCACCACCGCGTCGAACTCGTCGCGCAGCCGGGCCACCGGCAGGTCACCGGGGCGGTGCCCGCCGACCTCGCAGTCGGTGACGAACCGGGTGCCCTCCGCCCGCAGTTGGGCCAGCCGGCGGTCCAGCACCGACTTCTCCATCTTGAACTCGGGGATGCCGTAGCGCAGCAGGCCGCCCAACCGGTCGTCCCGCTCGAACACGGTGACGTGGTGCCCCGCCCGGGTGAGCTGCTGCGCGGCGGCCAGCCCGGCCGGCCCGGACCCGACCACCGCGACCCGCTTGCCGGACACCAGCCCGGCCCGCTGCACCGGCACCAGGTCCCGCTCCCAGGCCTCGTCGGCGATCGCCTGCTCCACCCGCTTGATGGCCACCGCGCCGCCGGCGTCCGGCGTCAGCGCCAGCACGCAGGCCGCCTCGCACGGCGCGGGGCACAGCCGGCCGGTGAACTCGGGGAAGTTGTTGGTGGCGTGCAGCCGCTCGCTGGCCCGGGGCCACTGCCCCAACCGGACCAGGTCGTTCCACTCCGGGATGAGGTTGCCGAGCGGGCATCCGGCCGAACCCGAGTGACAGAACGGGACGCCGCAGTCCATGCACCGGCCGGCCTGCTCCTGGGTCTGGCCGAGCTGCTCCGGGGCGATCTGGTCGCGGTAGACCTCGCGCCAGTCGTGCACCCGCTCGTGCTTCGGGCGCTTCGGCAGGTCGGCCCGGCGGAGCCGGAGGAATCCGCGCGGGTCAGCCACGGGCCGCCTCGGTGTCATTGGTCGGCCGGCCGGCGAGGGCTTGGGTCCCGGCCGTCGGCCGGGCGGCGGCCTGCATCACCGCCAGGTCGGGATCCCGGCCCTCGGCGGTGGCCAGCCGAACCGCCTCCAGCACTCGGCGGTAGTCCCTCGGCATGATCTTGGTGAACGCCCGGGACCGGCGCGGCCAGTCGCCGAGCAGCGACGCGGCCACGGCCGAACCGGTCAGCTCGTGGTGCCGGCGCACGATCTCGCGCAGCCGTTCCAGGTCGTCCTCACCGGGCGGTTCCAGGTCCACCAGCTCGCGGTTCACCCGCCCGGGCACCAGGTCCAGCACGTAGGCCGTGCCACCGGACATGCCCGCCGCGACATTCCGTCCGGTGGCGCCCAGCACCACCACGGTGCCGCCGGTCATGTACTCGCAGGCGTGGTCACCGACGCCCTCGGCGACCGCGAGCGCCCCCGAGTTGCGCACACAGAACCGCTCCCCGACCACGCCGCGCAGGAAGATCTCCCCCGAGGTCGCGCCGTAGCCGATCACGTTGCCGGCGATCACCTGGTGCTCGGCCGGGAACGGCGCGTCCGGGTGCGGCCGGGCGATCACCCGCCCGCCGGACAGTCCCTTGGCCAGGTAGTCGTTGGCGTCTCCGACCAGGTCGATCGTGATCCCCGGCGGAAGGAACGCGCCCAGCGACTGGCCGGCCGACCCGGTCAGCCGCAGCGAGATCGTGTCCTCCGGCAGCCCGGAACCGCCGTAGCGCCGGGTCACCTCGGCGCCGAGAAGCGTGCCGACCGTCCGGTTCACGTTGCGCACCGGCAGCTCCAGGCGCACCTGGTGGGCGTCCTCCAGCGCGGCCTCGGCCAGCTGGATCAGCGTCTGGTCCAGTGCCTTGTCCAGGCCGTGGTCCTGGGGCCGGGTGCGCCGCCTCGGCCCGGCGTCCTCGGGCACCATGAACAGCGGCGATAGGTCCAGCCCGCGCACCGCCTTCCAGTGCCGAACCGCGCGGTCGGTCTCCAGCAGCTCGGCGTGCCCGATCGCCTCGTCCAGCGTGCGGAAACCCAGCTCGGCCAGGTACTCGCGCACCTCCTCGGCGAGGAACCGGAAGAAGTTCTCCACGAACTCCGGCCGGCCGGTGAACCGCCGTCGCAGCTCGGGATCCTGGGTGGCCACTCCCACCGGGCAGGTGTCCAGGTGGCAGACCCGCATCATCACGCAGCCGGCCACGATCAGCGGGGCGGTGGAGAAGCCGTACTCCTCGGCGCCGAGCAGCGCGGCCACCACGACGTCCCGGCCGGTCTTCATCTGCCCGTCGGTCTGCACCACGATGCGGTCCCGCAGCCCGTTGAGCAGCAGCGTCTGCTGGGTGTCGGCCAGCCCGATCTCCCACGGCGCGCCGGCGTGCTTGAGCGAGGTGAGCGGGGCCGCCCCGGTGCCGCCGTCGTGCCCGGAGATGAGCACCACGTCGGCGTGCGCCTTGGCCACCCCGGCCGCCACGGTGCCGACGCCCACCGAGGACACCAGCTTGACGTGCACCCGCGCGTCCGAGTTGGCGTTCTTCAGGTCGTGGATCAGCTGGGCCAGGTCCTCGATGGAGTAGATGTCGTGGTGGGGCGGCGGCGAGATCAGCCCGACCCCGGGGGTGGAGTGGCGGGTGCGGGCGATCCACGGCCACACCTTGTTGCCCGGCAGCTGGCCGCCCTCCCCCGGCTTCGCGCCCTGGGCCATCTTGATCTGGATGTCGGTGGCGTTCACCAGGTACTCGCTGGTCACCCCGAAACGGCCGGAGGCCACCTGCTTGATCGCGCTGCGCCGGCGCGGGTCGTAGAGCCGGTCGATGTCCTCGCCGCCCTCGCCGGTGTTGGACCGGGCACCCAGGTTGTTCATCGCCACGGCCAGCGTCTCGTGGGCCTCGGCGGAGATCGAGCCGTAGGACATCGCGCCGGTGTTGAACCGGCCCAGGATGGCCGCCACCGGCTCCACCTCGTCCAGCGGTACGGCCGGCCGCACCCCGGTGCGCAGCGTGAACAGCCCGCGCAGCGCGCCGCCCTCGGCGGCCAGCCGGTCGCACTCGGCGGTGTACCGGCGGAACACCTCCACCTGGCCGGACTTGGTGGCGTGCTGCAGCAGGAACACCGTTTCCGGGGTGAACAGGTGCAGCTCGCCGTCGCGGCGGTAGGCGTACTCGCCGCCCACGTCCAGGCGGCGGCGCACCTGGTCGGCCGGGTTCTCCGGGTAGGCCAGGCGGTGGCGGGCGGCCACCTCCTCGGCCAGCACGTCCAGGCCGACCCCGCCGAGCTGTGACGCGGTGCCGGTGAAGTACTGGTCCACCAGGTCCCGCGACAACCCGATCGCCTCGAAGACCTGCGCGGCGGTGTAGGCGCCGACCGTGGAGATGCCCATCTTGGACATCACCTTCAGCACGCCCTTGACCATCGCGGTCCGGTAGTTGCGCAGCGCGGCGGCCGGCGCGATGCCGGAGATGTCGCCGCGCACGATCATGGCTTCGATGGTTTCCATGGCCAGGTAGGGGTTCACCGCGGCCGCGCCGTAGCCGAGCAGCAGGGCCGCGTGGTGCACCTCGCGGCAGTCGCCGCTCTCCACCACCAGGGCCACCCGCGTGCGTTCCCGCTGCCGGACCAGGTGGTGGTGCACCGCCGAGGTGAGCAGCAACGACGGGATGGGCGCCATCCGGTGGTCGGAGTCCCGGTCGGAGAGCACCAGCACCCTGGCCCCGTCCGCGATGGCCTCGGATGCCTCGCGGCGCACCCGGTCCAGCGCCGCCTCCAGCGCCCCCGCACCGCCGTCCACCTGGTACCGCCCACTGATCACGGCGGCGGCGAACCCGGGCAGGTTGCCGTCGTCGTTGATGTGCAGGATCTTGGCCAGCTCGTCGTTGTCGATCACCGGGTAGGGCAGGCGCAGGTGCCGGCAGGACGCCGGCGTCGGCTCGAGCAGGTTGTGCTCCGGCCCCATCACCCGGGCCACGCTGGTCACGATCTCTTCCCGGATCGCGTCCAGCGGCGGGTTGGTGACCTGGGCGAACAGCTGGGCGAAGTAGTCGTAGAGCAGGCGGGGCCGCTGGGACAGCGCGGCCACCGGGGTGTCCGTGCCCATCGAGCCGACCGGTTCGGCGGCCCGGGTGGCCATCGGCCCGAGCAGGATGCGCAGCTCCTCGTCGGTGTAGCCGAAGGTCTGCTGGCGGCGCAGCACCGACTCGTGGGTCTGCACCACATGCTCGCGCGGCGGCAGGCCGGTCACGTCCAGCATCCCGGCGTGCAGCCACTCGTCGTAGGGCAGTTCGGCGGCCAGTGCGCCCTTGATCTCGTCGTCGGCCACGATCCGCCCGGCCTCGGTGTCCACCAGGAACATCCGTCCCGGCTGCAGGCGCCCCTTGGCCACCACGTCACCGGGCGGCGCGTCCAGCACCCCGGTCTCGCTGGCCAGCACCACCCGGCCGTCGGCCAGCTGCCACCAGCGGGCCGGGCGCAGGCCGTTGCGGTCCAGCACCGCGCCGACCAGCGTTCCGTCGGTGAAGGTGACGCAGGCCGGGCCGTCCCACGGCTCCATCAGGCTGGCGTGGAACTCGTAGAAGGCCCGCCGGGCGGGGTCCATCTCCTCGTGGTTCTCCCACGCCTCCGGGATCATCATCAGCACCGCGTGCGGCAGCGAGCGACCGCCCAGGTGCAGCAGCTCCAGCACCTCGTCCAGGGAGGCCGAGTCGGATGCGCCCTCGGTACAGATCGGGAACAGCCGCTCCAGGTCGCCCGGGATCAGGTCGCTGGCCAGCAGCGCCTCCCGGGCCCGCATCCGGTTCCGGTTGCCCCGGATGGTGTTGATCTCGCCGTTGTGCGCGACATAGCGGTACGGGTGGGCCAGCGGCCAGGACGGGAAGGTGTTGGTGGAGAACCGGCTGTGCACCAGGGCGATCGCGCTGGCCGTCCGGGGGTCGGTCAGGTCGGGGAAGAACACCGGCAGCTGGTGCGTGGTGAGCATGCCCTTGTACACCAGCGTGCGGCTGGACAGCGAGGCGAAGTACAGTCCGCAGGCCTGCTCGGCGGCCGCCCGTTCGGCGCGTTTTCGCAGGCAGAACGCCATCCGGTCGAGCGCAATCCCGGCCTCGTCGCCCGCGCTCGCGACGAACAGCTGAGCGAACCGAGGCATGCCGGCCCGCGCGGTTTCACCGAGCCCGGCGGCGTCCGGCCGGGTGGGTGGCTCCCGCCAGCCGAGCACCCGCAGGCCCTCCTCGGCGGCCAGCCGCTCGACCAGCCCGACCGAAGCGGCCCGCTGCTCCGGGCACTCCGGCAGGAAGACCAGCCCGACCGCGTACCGCCCCGCGCCGTCCGGCGCCGGTTCGGGCAGCGGGAAGTCCACGGTGGCCCGCAGCAGCCCGTCGGGCACCTGCAGCAGGATGCCCGCGCCGTCCCCGCTGGTGGGCTCGGCACCGGCGGCGCCCCGGTGCTCCAGGTTGGCCAGGGCGGTCAGCGCGTCGGCCACCACGCCGTGGCTGCGCCGGCCGCCGGTGTCCGCAACCATCGCGACGCCGCAGGCGTCGTGCTCGGCCTCGGGGCGGTAGAGGCCCCGCGCGGATGGTTGGGTAGAAAAGATCACCGCGGAGACCTCCCTGGAGGCTGGTAGCTGCCGTGTTTCGGGACAACGGCGGCCCGCGGATTTCTCGAGACTGTAACAGGCGGGAAACCGCCTGGCACAGGTCTTGTCCGACCCTTAACCTGGCCTGCCCGGCGGCATTCCCGCTGGCGTGGCCGGTGTATGCACGGTTAACCGTGCCGACACCCTGGTGACTCGGCAAACACGATACGGCGACCGGAAGGTTTTGTCCCCCTGGAGCGGGAAACGCCTTTCCGAGCGGGTGTGAGTCGACAGACCGCTCGAGCCGGCGTTCCTAAAGATCGGCTTGGACGGCGCGGTCGGGCGGTCACCATACGTAACCGAACGAGCTATTCCTTGGCGGACTCGTCCGGGCGTTCCGTGCCCCGCTTCGCGTCCGGTCCGTCGGGCGCGCTGTCCACGGTGGACGGCGTACGGGCGGCCGGCGTGGCGACCGGTTCCCTGGGCGCTTCCGCCGGGCGGTTCGGACCGTCCTCCCTGGGCTTGCGCACCAGCACCAGGTAGGCGATCGCGCCGAGGAAGACCACCGCGGAGACCACGGTGTTGATTCGGATGTCACCGAAGACCCGGGTCGCGTAGTCGTCGCGCATCTGCTCGATGAAGAACCGGCCGGCGGTGTAACCGGCGACGTAGACCGCGAACGCCCGGCCGTGCCCCAGCCGGAACTGCCGGTCCGCCCACACCACGAGCGCGGCGACCAGCAGGTTCCAGATCAGCTCGTACAGGAACGTGGGCTGCACGATCCGCTCGGGGATGTGGCTGACCGCGACGCCGGCCATGTCGTCCGGTATCTGGGTGCCCGGAATGACCCGGTTGTAGATCTCCAGGCCCCAGGGCAGGTCGGTCTCCCGGCCGTACAGCTCCTGGTTGAAGTAGTTGCCGAGGCGGCCGATGGCCTGCGCGGTCACGATGCCCGGCGCCACCGCGTCGGCGAAGAAGGCCAGCGAGATGCCGCGCCGGCGGCAGCCGATCCAGGCGCCCACCGCGCCCAGCGCGATGGCCCCCCAGATGCCCAGCCCGCCGTGCCAGATCTTCAGCGCGTCGACCGGGTTGGCGCCCGGGCCGAAGTACTTCTGCCAGTCCGTCGCCACGTGGTAGAGCCGGCCGCCGACCAGTCCGAACGGCACCGCGAACACCGCGACGTCGGTCACGGTGCCCGGCTCGCCGCCCCGGTCGACCAGCCGCCGCTCGCCCCACATGACGGCGACCACGATGCCGGCGATGATGCACAGCGCGTACGCCCTGATCGGGAGCGGACCGAGGTACCAGACCCCCTGGTCCGGGCTCGGGATGGTGGCCAAGTACCCGGAGGTCAACGCGGAAAGCACGTTCACACCGTACTCGACCGAGGCGTTGCCTCAGTCGAGTACCTGTGAGTGCTGAGTGACGCTATGGCGATGCTCGGCACTCACGAGCCGCGCGGCGGCGGGTACTTCCGTGAGTGCCGAGCATCGCCACCGCTCCGCGGCGCCGAAGGCGTAGCGTCACTCAGCACTCACAGGACGCCGAAGGCGGCACCCGCCGGCCAGTTCGGCGGTCAGCTCGCGCAGCGCGGGCTCCCCCTGGCCGGCGGCGGCGACCAGGGCCGAGCCCACGATCACCGCGTCGGCGAAGCCCGCCACCTGGGCGGCCTGGGCGCCGGAGCGCACGCCGAGGCCGACGCCGATGGGCAGCCGGGTGTGCGGCCGGCAACGGGCCACCAGCTCGGCGGCGGCCGGACCGAGCGCGTCCCGCGCGCCGGTCACCCCCATCACCGCGGAGGCGTAGAGGAAGCCGCTGGTGGCCGCCGTGGTCCGGGCGATCCGCTCCTCGGTCGACGAGGGGGCGACCAGGAAGATCCGGTCCAGCCCGTGCCGTTCGGACGCGACCATCCACTCGTCGGCCTCGTCCGGCACCAGGTCGGGGGTGATCAGCCCCAGCCCGCCGGCGGCGGCCAGGTCGCGGGCGAACGCGTCCACGCCGTAGCGCAGCACCGGGTTGAAGTAGGTCATGATCACCGCGCGCCCGCCGGAGGAGGCGATGCGCTCGACGATGCCGAACACGTCCCGGATCCGGGTGCCGCCGCGCAACGCGGTCTCCGCCGCGGTCTGGATGGTCGGCCCGTCCAGCACCGGGTCCGAGTACGGCAGGCCGACCTCCACCAGGTCGGCACCGGCGTCCAGCATCGCCTCGAACAGCCGGCCCGAGTCGGGCACCGTCGGATAGCCGGCCGGCAGGTAGCCGACCAGGGCCGCGCGGCCCTCCGCCCGGCATCCGGCGAACAGCTCGTCCAGCTCGCTCACTCGGGCGATCCCAGGTTCTTGAACCATTTCATGGCGGTGTCCATGTCCTTGTCGCCCCGGCCGGAGAGGCTGATCAGGATGATCGCCTCCGGCCCCAGCTCCCGGCCCAGCTTCAGCGAGCCGGCGATCGCGTGCGCGGACTCGATGGCCGGGATGATGCCCTCGGTGCGGGAGAGCAGGGCGAACGCGTCCATCGCCTCGGCGTCGGTGACCGGGTGGTACTCCGCGCGCCCGATGTCCTTGAGCAGCGCGTGCTCCGGGCCGACGCCCGGGTAGTCCAGGCCGGCGGAGATGGAGTGCGACTCGAGCGTCTGCCCGTCCTCGTCCTGCAGCAGGTAGGACATGGCGCCGTGCAGCGCGCCGGGGCTGCCCTCGGTCAGCGTCGCGCCGTGGCGGCCGGTGGAGATGCCGTCGCCGCCCGGCTCGTAGCCGACCAGCCGCACCCCGGGGTCGTCCAGGAAGGCGTGGAAGATGCCGATCGCGTTGGATCCGCCGCCGACGCAGGCGGTCACCGCCGTGGGCAGCCGGCCGCACCGCTCCAGCACCTGCTCGCGGGCCTCCAGCCCGATCACCCGGTGGAAGTCCCGGACCATCATCGGGAACGGGTGTGGGCCGGCCGCCGTGCCGAGCACGTAGTGCGTGTCGTCCAGGTTGGTCACCCAGTCGCGCAGCGCCTCGTTGATGGCGTCCTTGAGTGTGCGGGAGCCGGACTTGACCGAGATGACCTCGGCGCCCAGCAGGCGCATCCGGGCCACGTTCAGCGCCTGCCGCTCGGTGTCCACCTCGCCCATGTAGACGACGCAGTCCAGGCCGAGCAGGGCGCACGCGGTGGCGATGGCCACGCCGTGCTGGCCGGCGCCGGTCTCCGCGATCACCCGCTGCTTGCCCATCCGCTTGGTGAGCAGCGCCTGGCCCAGCACATTGTTGATCTTGTGTGAGCCGGTGTGGTTCAGGTCCTCCCGCTTGAGCAGCAACCGGGCGCCGCCGGCGTGCTCGGCCAGCTTGGGCGCGTCGGTGAGCGGCGAGGGGCGGCCGGTGTAGTCGCGCTGCAGCCGGTCCAGCTCGGCCAGGAAGTCCGGGTCCAGCCGGGCCTTCTCGTAGTACGTGGTCAGCTCGTCCAGCGCGGCGATCAACGCCTCCGGCACGTACCGGCCGCCGAACCGGCCGAAGTGGCCCCGCTCGTCCGGCTGGTGCTGGCCCCGGTTGGTCAGCCCCGAACTCGCGGTCGCGGTCATTGTTCCACCTCGGGCACGACCGTCAGGAGCGGGAACCTCCTGCCGGAGCCGGCCGGAGTCACCGTGCCGCCCGGGAACAGGACGGGTGGAAACCCGCCGCGACCAGCTTGGTCACCGCCGCGCGGGGGTCACCGCTGGTGACCAGGCCCTCGCCCACCAGCACCGCGTCCGCGCCGTAGCCGGCGTAGGTCAGCAGGTCACCCGGGCCGCGCACGCCCGACTCGGCCACCCGCAGCACGTCGTGCGGCAGCCCGGGGGCCAGCCGGCCGAACACGGAGCGGTCCACCTCCAGGGTGTGCAGGTCGCGCGCGTTCACCCCGATCAGGGAGGCGCCGGCCTCCAGGGCGCGGTCCGCCTCCTCCTCGTTGTGCACCTCGACCAGGGCGGTCATGCCCAGCGACTCCACCCGGTCCAGCAGCGAGGCCAGCACGTTCTGCTCCAGCGCCGCAACGATCAGCAGCACCAGGTCGGCACCGGCGGCGCGGGCCTCGTGCACCTGGTAGGTGCCGACCACGAAGTCCTTGAGCAGCACCGGCACGTCCACGGCGGCGCGCACCGCCACCAGGTCCTGCAGCGAGCCCATGAACCGGCGCTGCTCGGTGAGCACACTGATGATGCGCGCGCCCCCGGCCGCGTACGAGCCGGCCAGCTCGGCCGGGTCGGGAATGGTGGCCAGCTGGCCCCGCGACGGGCTGGCCCGCTTGACCTCGGCGATCACCCCGATACCCGGCTCGTGCAGCACGGCCATCGCGTCGCGGGGCGGCGGGGCCGCCAACGAGGCGCGCTTCACCTCGTCGAAGCTGATCGTTGCCTCACGCCGGGCCACGTCCTCCCGAACGCCGTCGACGATCGACTGCAGAACACTCACCGGCTGCTCGCAATGGCACGAACGAGCGCCCCGCTCGTGCCTTCGTGGCTGGCTCGCTTGATCCGTTCACTCACGGAAGCGATCCCCCCTTCGGGACCGACCCGCCGGGCCGGGTGACTGGCGAAACTGACTCCGATACTCCGGGAGGTGGACCTTCGGCTGTGACGCTGCTGAGCATGCTAACCGCGCGCATTCGTCGGCGGCTGCCCCGGGTCACCGGTCGACCCGTTCAGCGTCGGATCCTCACCCGCGTCCTGGGCGTCCCACCACGCGCTGTCGCGGTCAAGTACCCGAGCGGCGGTCCCTGGCGCGGCGTACCGGGCGCCGAGCCGGGGCATCCGGGACGCCCACCAGACGACCGCGACGCCGGCCGCCGCGACCAGCAGCCCGGACGCCGCCCCCAGCCACGGGGCCGCCGTCACGGTGGGCGGCCCGAGGGCCTGGCCGGGCTGGGCCGGCGGCCCGGTGGGCAGCGGGGCGTAGGCGAACCAGCCGAACTCGGGCGGGCCGAACAGCCAGTCCGCGCACAACCAGACCACCCACCCGCCGGCCACCACGAGCAGCGCACCGAGCACCCGGCGCGGCCAGCCGCCCAGCGCGACCAGCGCGGCCACCGAGGCCAGCACGCACAGCGCCACCGGGGTCAGCTCCGGGCGGACGTCCGCGGCGACCTGGGCGGGCCGGCCGGCGACGCGCACCCAGGTCAGGGTGCCGGTCGCCCACAGGCCCAGCGCGCCGAGCCCGAGCGCGGCGGCGGTCAGGCCCAACCGGCGTGCCGGGGTCATTGCTCCGCTGGTCCGGCGCCCGGGCTCGCCAGCGTCTCGGCGGTCGCGATCGCCGACAACACCGCCCTGGCCTTGTTCAGCGACTCGTTGTCCTCGGCGACCGGGTCGGAGTCGGCCACGATCCCGCCACCGGCCTGCACGTACGCGATGCCGTCCCGGACCAGCGCGGTGCGGATGGCGATCGCGGTGTCCGCGTTGCCGGCGAAGTCCAGGTACCCGACGATCCCGCCGTAGAGCCCCCGCCGCGTCGGCTCCAGCTCCTCGATGATCTCCATCGCGCGCGGCTTCGGCGCCCCCGACAGCGTGCCGGCCGGGAAGCACGCCGTCACCGCGTCGAACGCGTTGCGCCCCTCCGCCAGCTGTCCGGTCACCGTGGACACCAGGTGCATCACGTGGCTGTACCGCTCCACCTGGAAGAAGTTGTGCACCTTCACCGTGCCCGGCCGGCAGACCCGGCCGAGGTCGTTGCGGCCGAGGTCGACCAGCATGACGTGCTCGGCGCGTTCCTTCTCGTCGTGCCGCAGGTCCTTCTCCAGCAGCACGTCCTCCTCCTCGGTGGCGCCGCGCCAGCGGGTGCCCGCGATGGGGTGCGTCGTGGCCGTACCGTCGCGGACGGTGACCAGTGCCTCCGGGCTGGAACCCACGATGTCGAAGCGCTTGCCGTCCGCGTCGGCCAGCCGCAGCAGGTACATGTACGGGCTCGGGTTGGTGGCGCGCAGCACCCGGTAGACCTCCAGCGGGTCCACCGAGATCTCCGCCTCGAACCGCTGCGAGACCACCACCTGGAACGCCTCGCCGGCGAGGATCTCCTCGCGCGCCGCGACCACGGCCGCGCAGTGCTCCTCCAGGCTCCGCCGGCGGGTGAACCTCGGCTGCACCGGCCGGTACACGGCAACCGTGGATGGCGAGGGAGCACCCAGCCGCTCGGTCATCCGGTCCAGCCTGGCCACCGCGTCGTCGTAGGCCGCGTCCACCCGTTCCGGGGTGTTGTCCCAGTTCACCGCGTTGGCCAGCAGGGTGACCGTGCCTTCGTGGTGATCCAGCGCGGCCAGGTCGGTGGCCAGCATCATCACCAGCTCGGGGATGTGCAGGTCGTCCTCGGCCAGGTTCGGCAGTCGCTCCAGCCGGCGCACCGCGTCGTAGCCGAGATAGCCGACCATGCCCCCGGTGAGCGGCGGCAACCCCGCCAGTGGCTCGGTCCGCAGCTCCTCCACGCACTCGCGCAGCACGGCCAGCGGGTCACCGCCGGAGCTCAGCCCGGTTGGCGGCGAACCCAGCCAGGTGGCCTCACCGTCCACCTCGGTCAGCGTGGCCGCGCAGTGCGCCCCGACGAACGACCAGCGCGACCAGGAGCGGCCGTTCTCCGCCGACTCCAGCAGGAAGGTGCCGGGTCGGTCGGCGGCCAGCTTGCGGTAGAGCCCCACCGGTGTGATGTCGTCGGCGAGCAGCCGGCGCGCCACCGGGATCACCCGATGGCCCTCCGCCAGCTCGCGGAACTCCTCCCTGGTCGGGGTCACCACGCCCAGCGGGGCCGCCACGGACGCACCCTTCGTGCCTGCGGTCATTCCGCCATTGTGCCGGGGGCGGATGCCGCCTCCTCGAGCCGGTGCGGCGGTCACACTTCGGCGGCATCACCGGCCGGATGTCACTATGACTGTGTGAGTCCCCGAACCGCGCCAGACGACCAACTCTCGGACAACGGATTCGGCGGGCGCCGCCGAGGCCGCCGACCGGGCGGCCAGGACACCCGCAGCGAGTTGCTGGCGGCGGCGCGCGCGGAGTTCGCCGAGCGGGGTTACCAGGGCGCCAGGGTCCGCTCCATCGCGGCGTCGGCCGGCGTGGACGCGGCGATGGTCAACCACTGGTTCGGCGGCAAGGAGGGGCTGTTCGTCGCGGCGATGGACCTGCCCATCGACCCCGAGGCCATCATCGCCCGAATCCTCGCCGGGGACCCGGGCCAAGCCGGCGAGCGGATCGTGCGGACCTTCATCTCCACCTGGGACGCGGTGGGCGGCGGCCCGTTCGTGGCCCTGCTGCGCAGCGTCGCCACCCACGAGACGGCCGCGCGCATGATCCGCGAGTTCATCACCGACGTCATCTTCGGCCGCATGGTGAGCCGGCTCGCCCCCGACCAGCAGATGCTGCGCGCGTGCCTGTGCGGCACCCAGGTGGTCGGCCTCGGCATGGCCCGTTACGTGATCAAACTCGAGCCACTGGCCTCGGCCGACGCGGACACCCTGGCCGCCGCGATCGGCCCCAACCTGCAGCGCTACCTCACGGGTTCGATCAGCTGAGCTGACGCCGGCGCGCGCCTAGATGCACTCGGGCCGGCGGCCGGTTCCGGACACGATCAGGCGGTAGCGGTGAATCAGGCTGGTGCGGCCCTCGCCCCAGCTTGATCGCCATCCGTGGCGGTTCAGCGTCGAAAATCGACGCCAAACCACCAGAAACAACGATCACTCCCTCGTGCAACCAGAGTGACGAATGCTGCAACGCCGGTGGCCAAATCGTCACCTACCCGCCAACACCCGGTCCGGCCAGCAGCACGTCGGCGTCGAAGCAGGTGTGGTCGCCGGTGTGGCACGCGGCGCCGGTCTGGTCGACCACCAGCAGCAGGGTGTCGCCGTCGCAGTCCAGCCGTACCTCGTGCACGTACTGGGTGTGCCCCGAGGTCTCCCCCTTCACCCAGTACTGCCGCCGGCTGCGCGAGTAGTAGGTGGCCTTGCGGGTGGTGAGGGTGCGGTGCAGGGCCTCGTCGTCCATCCACGCGACCATCAGCACCTCGCCGGTGCCGTGTTGCTGCGCCACCGCGCACACCAGGCCGGCCTCGTTTCGCTTCAGCCGGGCCGCGATCGACGGATCCAGGCTCATCTGTTCTCCTCGGTACTCGCCGGGCGCTCGGCCGCGCCGCCCACGGCCGACTCCACCGGCTCCCGCTCCTCGGTTGAGGTCCCCGCCGCCGGCTCGGGCTCCGGCTCGGGCTCCGGCGGCGAATCCGGCACCGCTTCGCCGTCCGACGCTACCGCTCCGCCCGGCGCCGGCTCGCGCACGGGCGCTGGATCACTTTCAGGCGCTACGTCGCGCTCGGTCGCCGCCTCCTCGCCCGACGCCAACTCGCTGCGCGGCCCTGACTCCGCGGCCGGCGCTTCCTCGTTCTCGGGAGCCGGTTGGCTCCGAGGCGCTGTTTCGCCGTCCGACGGCGCTTCGCCGTCCGGCGCCACCGCTTGGCCCGGCACCACCGCTCGGCCCGGCACCACCGCTTGGTCCGGCTCCGCCACGGGGTCCGGCTCCGCCACGGGGTCCGGCCGGATCGCCGGAGAAGGTGCCGAAACCACCGACTCGGGGTGCTGAGACTCCCGACTCGGGGTACCGGAATCCCCGACTCGCGGGGTTGGGAGGGCTGGATCCCCGTCGTCGGCTTCGCGGGCGCTGAGGACGAACAGCATGACCAGGGCGTAGGTGTGGGTGACCGTCAGGACGGCGGAGCAGCCTCGGGTCCAGATGGGGCCGCTGCGCAAGAGCACCAGCAGGTGTACCAGTGCGCCGAAGACGGCCAGGCCCTGGGCGATCGGGCGGACCGGGTACCACCCGGTGAGCAGTGCGGCCGCGATCACGCCGGCCGACGCGAGCAGCGCCAGCGGCAGGGTCAGGGCATCCAGTCCGGCGGTGCCGAACGCCCGCCCCGTGGCGATGCCGGCGAACACCACCGAGCCGCCGACCAGTATCCAGGCGATCCCCCGCAGCCGCTGCCGGGTGGCCGCCCACAACTTCACCGGACTTCCACCAGCTCGGCCCGCAGCGCGTCCTTCACCTCACCGATGCGCAGCTGGCCGAAGTGGAAGACGCTGGCCGCGAGCACCGCGTTCGCCCCGGCGCGCACGGCGGGGGCGAAGTGCGAAAGCTCGCCCGCTCCCCCGCTGGCGATCACCGGCACGTCCACCACGGCCCGCACGGCTCTGATCATCGAAATGTCGAAGCCGGCGCGCGTGCCGTCCGCGTCCATCGAGTTCAGCAGGATCTCCCCGACGCCCAGCTCCTGCCCCCGGGCCGCCCACTCGACCGCGTCGATGCCCGCGCTCCGGCGCCCGCCGTGGGTGGTCACCTCCCAGCCGGACGGGGTCGGCCGGCCGCCCTCGGGCACCCGCCGGGCGTCCACCGAGAGCACGATGCACTGCGCACCGAACCGCCGGCTGGCCTCGGCCAACAGCTCCGGGCGGGCGATCGCGGCGGTGTTGATGCCGACCTTGTCCGCCCCGGCGCGGAGCATCCGGTCCACGTCCTCGCAGGCGCGGATGCCACCGCCCACGGTGAGCGGGATGAACACCTGCTCGGCGGTGCGCCGCACCACGTCGATCATGGTGGCGCGCTCGCCCGACGACGCCGTGACGTCCAGGAAGGTGAGCTCGTCGGCGCCCTCGGTGTCGTAGACCCTGGCCATCTCGACCGGGTCGCCCGCGTCCACCAGGTCGGTGAAGTTGACGCCCTTCACCACCCGCCCGGCGTCCACGTCCAGACAGGGGATGACTCGCACGGCGACCGCCATGATTTCCAGCCTAGGCCGCCGCGCGTCCGCACCGCCGCCTGACCCCACGCCGTAGGCTGACGTTGTGGACGAGATCACCCGCCTCGCACAGGCCCAGTACGTGCTGGTCACCACGTTCCGCAAGGACGGCCGCGCGGTGCCGACCCCGGTGTGGGCGGCGCGCGACGGCGACGCGCTGGTGGTGTGGACGGTGACCGACTCCGGCAAGGTGAAGCGGATCCGCAACGACGGCACCGTCCGCCTGGCCCCGTGCACCTCGCGCGGCAAACCGACCGGTAACGAGGTCGCCGGTCGGGCCGAGCTGCTGGACGGGCCGGCCACCGAGCGCGCCCGCAAGCTGATCGCCGCGCGCTACGGCCTGCTCGGCCGGCTGATCGTGGGCGGCAGCGTGCTGCGCCGGGGCAAGTCCGGCACTGTCGGCGTGCGGCTCACCGTCACCGGCTGACCGGGCGGCGAAGCATCAGGTTCATCGCCACGCAGGACATCACCACCCGGTCGTCGGAGTTGACCAGCTCGAGGCGGGTACGGATCAGCCCCCGGTCCGGCTTGGACCGGGACAGCCGGGTCTCCACCGCGGTGGAGCGCAGCCGCAGGCGGTCACCGGGGCGCACCGGGGCCGGCCAGCGCAGCTCGTCGATCCCCGGCGAGGCCAGCGCGGCCACCTTGGACAGGTAGTGGTCGGCGGTCAGCCGCATCAACACGCCCGCGGTGTGCCAGCCGCTGGCGATGATCCCGCCGAACGGACCGGTGGCCGCGTAGTCCGGGTCGACATGGATGCGCTGCGGGTCGAACCGCGTCGCGTACTCCAGGATCTCCGGCTCGGTGATCGAGGTGTGGCCGTACTCGTAGACCGCCCCTTCCCGGTAGTCCTCGAACCAGCGGTCCTCGGCCGGAGCCGGGAAGTCGTCGCCGAGCGCCTTGGTGGTCGTCATACCCGCAGCATTTCATCGGCGGCCCGGTAGGGCCGCAACCCGGCCAGCGCGGCCGGCAGCGGCTCCGAGTGCAGCACACCCAGCCGCTGGGTGGCCCTGGTCAACGCCACGTACAGCTCGGCGGCGCCGGCGCGGGTGCCGTCCATCAGCCGTTGCGGCTCGCACAGCAGCACCGCGTCGAACTCCAGGCCCTTGGCCGACCTCGGGGTGTGCACCCTCACCCCCTCCGGCAGCGTGCCGGGCAGCTCGGTGCCCGGCGGGGCGATCACCGCCACGGTCCCCTCGTCCACCTGTCCGGCCAGCTCGGCCACGGCGGCCCGGACCGCGTCGGGCAGCTCCCCGGCGCCGACCGGGCGGGCCCACGGCGGCACGCCGGTGCGGCGCACCGAGGTCGGCGGGGTCAGTTCCGGGTCGACCTCGGCGAGCACCGAGGCGGCGGTGTCCATGATGTCCGCCGGGGTGCGGTAGTTCACCGTGAGCCGGCGGTAGGCCCAGCGCTCCGGCACGTGCGGATCCAGCATCTCCGACCAGCTGGACGCCCCGGCCGGGGACTCCCGCTGGGCCAGGTCGCCGACGATGGTCATGGACTTGGTCGGGCAGCGGCGCATCAGCGCGCGCCAGTCCATCGCGGACAGCTCCTGCGCCTCGTCCACCACCACGTGCCCGTAGGCCCAGTCCCGGTCGGCGGCGGCCCGCTCGGCCAGCCCGCGCAGGTCCACCTCCTCCTGCCGCTCGGCCAGCGCCTCGGCCGCCATCAGGTCGACCGCGCGCAGCACCTCCTCGTCCGGGTCCTCCTCGGTGTCCAGGATCTCCAGCACGCCCTCGGCGTAGTCCAGCTGCTCGGCCCGCTGCTCCGCCGCCCGGGTGTCCTCGCTGCCGTCCGAACCCAGCATGTCCACCGCCTCGTCCAGCAGCGGAACGTCGGAGACCGTCCACGCGTCACCGTCCGGCCGGTAGAGCACGTCCCGGTCGGACGCCGAGAGCACCCCTTCGGTCGCCGTGGCCAGCAGGTCCTTGTCCTCGTAGAGCTCGGCGAGCAGGCGTTGCGGGGTGAGCATCGGCCACAGCCGGTCCAGCTCCTCGGCCAGTCCGGGGCTTCCGGACAGGTCCGCCCGCACGTCGGACTCCAGGTTCTCCGCCAGGTGGTCGTCCTCGACCGGCTCGCCGAACTCGTCGATGACCTCCTCGGTGACCGGGTCCGGCTGCGCCGGGTGCAGCCAGCCGGCGCCGATCTTGGCCACCGCGCGGGCGGTCAACACCTCGATGACGTGGTGGTCGAAAACCGCGCGCGCCTGGTTGTGCACCAGGCGGGTGGCCCGGGCGGCGTCCCGCGCCGCGCCGGCGACCTCGGAGTCCAGCAGCACGGTGACGTCGTCCAGCTCGATCTCGATCGGCTCGTCGGGCAGCCGCTGGCGGTCCAGCACCGCGGCGTCCAGCACGTCCACCATGACGGCGGAACCCTTCAACCGGGTGGCCTCGGGGGTGTCCACCCGGTTGGTGCGGACCCCGGGAAGCAGCCCGCCGAGCGTGGTGAAGACCACGTCGGTCTCGCCCAGCGCGGGCAGCACGCCGCCCACGTAGTCCAGGAAGCCCGGGTTGGGGCCGACCAGCAGCACGCCCCGCCGGGCCATCCGCTCCTGCTGCTCGTAGAGCAGGTAGGCCACCCGGTGCAGCGCGACGGCGGTCTTGCCGGTGCCGGGGCCGCCCTCGACCACCACCACACCGGTGGAGCCCAGCCGGATCACCTCGTCCTGGGCGGCCTGGATGGTGGCCACGATGTCCCGCATGCCGTCGGTGCGCGCGGCGTTGACGGCGGCGAGCAGCGCGGCGTCCGAGCCGTCCCGCTCCGCCGAACCGTCCGCCGAGGAACCGAACCATTCATCGTGGAAATCGTCCACCGCCCGGCCGCGGGTGCGGAAATGCCGGCGCCGGGTAATTCCCTCCGGATTTGCGCCGGTGGCCGTGTAAAATGGCCGCGCTATTGCCGCGCGCCAATCGGTGAGCAGTGCCCGCGACTCGTCCTCGGCATGGGTGAGCCCGATCCGGCCGACGTGCAGCGGGCCGTCCCGGTCGGTATCGATCCGGCCGAAGCAGAGCCCGCTGTCCGCCACCCGCAGCCTGCGCTTGCGGTCCGCCCAGGTGTCCACGGCGGCATCCCGCAGCCACCGGGCCTCCAGCCCCTTCGCGGTGTCGGACAGCGCCGCGTTCAGCGCCTTGGTGACCCACATCCGCTCCGCGTCCAGCCGGGCGTACAGCCGGGCCACATAAGCCTGCTCTTCGCGCAATTCCTGCGCGTGCCGGGAGTTGGACAAGAATTCCTCGCATCTGCTATAATGAAGCCAATTCTTACGGCAGCCACATTTCGTGCTCGACTGCCGTGTCTCAGTGCCGTGCCTCAGTAAATAGTAGCTGCTGGAATTCGATTATTCACGTCCGCGATACGGCGGCGATCGCGTCCGGCAGGGTGAACCGGCCCGCGTAGAGCGCCTTGCCCACGATGGAGCCCTCCACGCCGTCGCCGGCCAGCTCGGCCAGGGCGACCAGGTCCTCCACCGTGGACACGCCGCCGGAGGCGATCACCGGCGCGTCGGTGGCCTTGCACACGTCCCGCAGCAGGTCCAGGTTCGGCCCGCGCAGGGTGCCGTCCTTGCTCACGTCGGTGACCACGTAGCGGGCGCAGCCGTCGGCGTCCAGCCGGGCCAGCACCTCCCACAGGTCACCCCCGTCGGTGGTCCAGCCGCGCGCGGCCAGCCGGTGGCCCTGCTCGGTGATCCGCACGTCCAGCCCCACCGCGACCCGGTCGCCGTGCTCGCCGATGGCCCGGGCGCACCAGTCCGGGTTCTCCAGCGCGGCGGTGCCCAGGTTCACCCGGGCGCACCCGGTGGCCAGCGCGCGGCGCAGCGACTCGTCGTCCCGGATGCCGCCGGACAGTTCCACCTGGACATCCAGCCGGCGCACCACGCCGGCCAGCAGCTCCGCGTTGGAGCCCCGGCCGAAGGCCGCGTCCAGGTCGACCAGGTGCACCCACTCCGCACCGTCCCGCTGCCAGGTCAGCGCCGCCTCCAGCGGGTCGCCGTAACCGGTCTCGGTGCCGGCGGCGCCCTGCACCAGTCGAACGGCCTGTCCATCGGCCACGTCGACGGCCGGAAGCAATACGAAGCTCACGGCCGTGAGCCTAGTGGAACCGAGGCTATGGGCGGCCAGAGTGCCGCCGCGCCCTCCACCAGAGCCCTCGACCGCGCGGTGATGCTCGCGCCCCGGGACGGCGAGGGCGATCAACCCCGCCCATCACAAATAAATTTCAGAGTATTTGTCCATAAACAATGTCAGCGATCATATAAGCGAGAGCGGCAGGTAACCTTCGCGCGTCCCCCGACAATCTCCGAACAGGAGTCACATGAAGCGTGTGGTCCGGATAGTCGTGGTCGCGCTCCTCGCCACCTCGGCCGCATTCATTCCCGGCGTCGCCGGCGCCGCCGAGCCGGAGACGGTTCAGAACTGCAGTGCCAACAAGCGCGACTGCGAAGTCTCCCGGTCGAACATGGCCCGGTACTACCGGGTCGGTCCGATCCAATACGTCCCGCCACCCGCGCCCGACACCACCTGCGCCGGCTCGTGCAGCGGCAACTACTACTGGTTCGAGTACTGGCCGAAGTAAATTCAGTCCGATTCACAATGGTTGCTCGGCGGGAGGTCCAGGGCCGGATTCCCGTCGAAGAAACCGCTGGGTTTGAGCATGAATCCGACGGTGCTGACCGGCATTACCGGCCAGTCCTCCGGCCGCACGACATGGTGCGCGCCGAAGGTGTACCAGACCACCAGATCGGCACCGTCCAGCGGCCGGTCGGCGGCGGCGTAGGCCGGCAGCCCGTCGCCGCCGGGGTTCTGGTTCGGGTAGTCCCCCGCCGCGAACCGCTGCGCCGGGTCGTAGGCAGTGACCCACAGCTGGTGCCGGGCGAACCCGGCCCTCGGCGCGAACAGCGCGTCGGGTGAGTACATCGGCGGCACGTTCGCGCCGGGCATCAGCGCGTAGCCGGTGGGTTCGCCGAGGGCCGAGCTGGCGCCCGGGTTCTCCACCCGCCAGTACCGGGCGCGGGCCGCATCGCTGTCCCGCTGGGCGAGCGACTCGCTGGCCAGCACGGTGCGCACGGTCTCCCAGGCATTGCGGTGCGGGTTGTCCGGGCCGGGCGGGCTGGGTTGGGAGTCGATCTCGACCACCCGGTTCACCGGCCCGTCCACCGACATGTCCAGGCGCATGCAGAAGAAGTGCTGGTGGTGCGGCCCGTACAGGCCGGGGGCGACCAGGGTGCCGTGCTTCGGCCGCTCACCGGGCGCCAGCGCCCCGGTGGAGATCACCCCGGTCAGCTTGACCTCGTACTCGATCGTGCCGTCGTTGTAGAGGTACCAGAAGTAGCCGTACTCGTAGTTGCCGACGGTCACGATGTTGGAGATGACCAGCCGCCGCCGGCGGCGCACCTCCACCGCCCCGGACCGGAAGTCGGTGTGCTTCCACGCGATGCCGGCGTCCTCCTCGTGCAGGCACACTGCGTTGGGGATGGTCACCGGGGTGCCGTCCTGGTCGTGCACCACACCGTCGAAGTAGTGGATGTGCCCGACGCAGTCACAGCCGAGGGCCAGCGGGTTGGCCAGCCAGCCGATGCCGTACTCGCCCTGGTCGAACACGTTCTTGAAGCGGTGCGTGGGCGCCGGGTCGCCGTACGGCACGTACATCTCGGACAGCGAGGCCCGGTAGATCACCGGTCGCGGCGTGCCCCGGTCGTCGTACTCGACCTGGTGCAGCACCAGGCCCTCGCGCGGCGTGTAGCCGATGCGCAGCCGCCAGCGCTGCCAGCTCACCGCGTGACCTTCGACCGTGAAGCTGGGGCCCTCGGGCTGGGTGATCTCGATCGGCCGCACGTCGTCCCGGTAGGCCGGGTAGGCGGGCACGTTGTCCGGCTCGAACTGCCACGGCGCCGCGTAGTTGCCCGACTTGGCCGGGAGCGGCACCACGCCGTGGTCGGTCACCTCGACCACCGCACCGGCGTCCAGGTCCACCACCACGATCAGGCCCTCCACCGGCCGGGCGTAGCCGTGCTCGCCCGGTTCGCGGCGCACCCAGGTGAGCGGGCGGGCGATCCGGCGGGCGGCCGGGTCGTCCTCCGGGCCGGTCCAGCTGGACGCCCACGGGTCGATCATGGCCAGGGAGAAGTCGGTGACCCCGCGCCGGCGCATCGCCTCCTGCCAGCGCGGATCGGCCCGCACGATGTCCTCGCAGGCGTTGAACTCCTCGAACATGATCGACGGCTGCACGCCCGGCACCGCGCGCCAGGAAACCAGCTCACCGGCGGAGAGCGAGACCACCGCCTCGTAGGTCATCCGCTCGGACCGCTCGTACAGCGTGACCGCCGCCTCGCGGGGCAGCGGTTCGTCGCCGGGCCGCCAGGCCAGGACGTCCGCCTTGGGCGGCTCGTGCGGCGCGATGAACACGAAGCGGGCGGTGGCGCCCAGGTCCTTGAGCTCGCGCAGCAGCCGGGCCGCCTCGGCGATCTCCTCCGCGCTCAGCGGCTCCAGCGGATGGGCCGCGACCTCGGTCGACGGCTCGGAGACGGTGGTCATCTCAGTGCTCCCTCCCGGCCGCGTCCAGCTCCGGATCGGCCAGCGTGAAGTGACCCAGCTCGGCGTACCTCTCCGAGTATTGACCGCGCATCACCAGCGCGACAACCACGCCGGCGGCGAACATAGCCAGCACCGTCCACGGCATCAGGGTGATGAACGGGACGCCCTCGGCGGCCGCGAGGGTGGTCCGGTTGGCCACCAGCAGCCAGCACGCGCCGGCCATCGCCGCCCCGCCGACCAACGGCGCGACCAGCGTGCTGAACCAGCCGAAGCCGTCCCTGGCCTCGGTCAGGAAGTAGCGGATGATCGCCGCGCAGACCAGCGCCTGCACGGCCAGGATGCCCAGCACGCCGAGCAGCGGCGACCAGGTGCCCAGCTTCAGCAGTGCCCCCTCGGTGGACGGGTCGTAGAGCACGAAGCCGAACCCGTACAGCGCGACGATCACGGTCACCGTCATTGCGGCCACCGCCGGGCTGTGCCGCCGCGAGGTGCGGGCCAGCGCGGCAGGCAGCACCCGCTCCCGGCCGAGCGCGAACAGGTACCGCGCGCCGGTGTTGTAGAACGCCATCGCGCAGGCGAACGAGCTGGTCACCGCGAGCAGCTGGATCACAGCGGTGAGCGGCGGGCCGACGTACCGGTCGGACAGCGGGTAGAACGCCGACGCGAACGCCCCACTGAACTGGTCGGACACCGCCCGCACCGAACCCTCCAGGCCCCAACCGGTGACGTAGGCGTACGACACGAACATGTAGAACAGGCCCAGCCCGATCACCGAGGCGTAGGTGGCGATCTTGGCGATGCGGGTCGGGTCGCGGGACTCCTCGGCGTAGTTGGGCGCCATCTCGAAGCCCACCCAGGACCAGAAGGCGGCGAAGAGCGCGATCCCGGACGCCGCCGCGCCGAACACCTTGACCGCGCCGGGGTTGCCGAACAGCTCGGCCGGGTTGAACGGGGCCGCCGAGAGGCCCTGCGCCCCGCCGTGCGCGAGCACCGCCACCGCGAGCACCAGCAGCGCCAGCACCTCGGCCACCAGCATCACACCGAGCACCTTCGCGGTCAGCTCGATGTGGAACCAGGCCAGCGCGCTCATCGCGGCCAGCCCCAGCGCCATGTACAGCCATGCCGGCAGGTCCAGCCCGGTCCAGCTCCGCACGGTCGTCGCGGCGAAGTAGCCCATCACGCCGACCACCGCGGCCACGAAGATGATGTAGCAGAGCCCGATCAACAGCCCGGCTCCCACGCCCACGACGCGGCCCAGGCCCCGGGTGACGAAGGTGTAGAACCCGCCCGCCGAGGTCACCCTCCTGCTCATCGCGATGTAGCCCACGGAGAAGACGGTGAGCGCGGCGGTGGCGATCAGGAAGGCGGCCGGCGCCGCGTAGCCGCCGCCCTGCACGGCCACCGGCACGTTGAACAGCATCGCGGTCAGCGGCGCGGCCCCGGTGACGATGCAGAACAGCACCGAGGGCAGTCCGAGTGCCCGTGCGGCCAGCCGGCCGGGCGGGGCTTCGGCAACGGCCACGGCGGGCGGGATCACGACTTCGGTCATATTGACTCCACGGGGCTCGGTTGTCCCTGTCGAGTCGAATACTCGCCACCGCGTGTGACGCCGGTGTCACATATGAGTGTCCTGATTAGTCGGGCTGAGTAACCTCAGCCGCTCAGCCGACGACGCTGCGCAGCCAGTTGCTCAGCAGCGTGGCCCCGGCGTCGCCAGACTTCTCGGGGTGGAACTGGGTAGCGGCCAGCGCGCCGTTCTCCACGGCGGCCACGAAGTCCTCGCCGTGGTTCGCCCAGGTCACCAGGGGTTCTCGGAACGGCCCGTCGGCGTGCAGCTGCCAGCGGCGCACGGCGTAGGAGTGCACGAAGTAGAAGCGGGTGTCCGCGTCCAGGCCGGCGAACAGCACGGAGTCTGCCGGCGAGCGGACCAGGTTCCAGCCCATGTGCGGCAGCACGTCGGCGTGCAGGCGCTCCACGGTGCCCGGCCACTGCCCGCACCCCTCGGTGCGGTCGCCGTGCTCCACGCCCTCCTCGAACAGCACCTGCATGCCCACGCAGATGCCCAGCACCGGCCGCCCCCCGGCCAGCCGCTGGTCGATGATCTTCTCGCCGCCGACCGCCCGGATACCCTCCATGCAGGCGGCGAACGCCCCGACCCCGGGCACGACCAGGCCGTGCGCGTCCAGCGCGGCGTCCGCATCGGCGGTCACCGTGACGTCCGCGCCGACCCGCTGCAGCGCGCGTTCCGCCGAGCGTAAGTTGCCCGAGCCATAGTCCAGCACCACGATCTTCGCCACGACCACCAGGATAACCGCCGCTCAGGTCAGCCAGCGCACCTCGTCCGGCCCCGGCACCTGGCCGGTCTTGATCGCCTCATGCAGGGCCGCGCCCAGCTTGGGGACCGCGGCGGGCCGCCTCGACCACCGGCGGCCGTGCACCAACAGCAGCCCGGCGTGGCTGCCGCGCCGAGCCAGCACGGCGAAGTCGCACACGTTCTCGGTGACCAGGCAGCGTCCCTGTTCCGTGGCAAACCGGAGGAGAAACGGGTCGTCGCAGCCCCGCAACTCCTCGGACTCGACCACCGCGACCACGTCGTGGTCGTGGTCCATCCGTAGGTCCTGGGCCAGAGCTGCCGGATACATCTCGTCCAGCAGCAGCCGGAACGTCATGAGGCCTGGTCACCACGGAGCAGCGCGCGCTCGGCCAACCAGGCGGCCTCCGCCTCGTCGGCCTTCTCCCGGTGCGCCGCGATCCGGTCGTCGATCTCCGCCGGGAACGCCGCGTAGTAGCGCACCGCCACCCGCACCCGCCACCCGACCAGCGCGGTCGTCCGGGCGGTCTCGGTGACCAGCGCGTCCTCGGCCAGCGACGGGTCGTCCTCGCGCAACGTCAGCAGGGTGTCGATGACCTCCCACACGTCCGGCCCGCCGACCAGTGCCGCCCGGCGCCCGGTCGGTCCCGAGCGGAAGGTGATGCCCGGGTGCTCCTCGGCGCGAAGCGCCTCGTCCACGAACTGGTTGGCCACCGAGGATGTCGAGGCGCCCGGGGTGGACCGCACGTAGCGGTCCAGGCGGCGCAGCACATCGCCGTCGAACCGGACAGACCTAGGTGTCATGACTACACTGTAGTAGCCGGTAGTTTGATTGGCTAGATCAGGCGTCCCGGGATCCGAGCAGGCCGTCCGCAACGAGGGCGGCGGCGCGGTCGTCGAGCGGGGCGTGGTCGAGCAGCAGGCGGTACCAGAGCAGGCCGTACACCTGGTCGACCAGCAGGTCGAGGTCGGCGCCGCCGGCCAGGTGGGCGCGGTGGCGCTCCAGCAGCTCGCGCAGCGCGGCCCGGCGACTCGCGGTGAAGCGGCGCAGCAGCTCGGCGGCCCGCTCGTCGACGGCCGCCTGCCGGGCCAGGCCGCGCAGGGCGGAGGCGTTCCTCGGCCCGGTGACGCTGGCAAAGGTGCCGGTCAAGAAGGTGGTGAGGTCCGCGCGGGGGTCTACCGTGTCCGGCACCGGCACCTGCTCGGCCGCGTAGTCGGCCAGCGCCTCCAACAGGACCTCGCCCGGCGAGGACCACCAGCGATACACCGTCTGCCGCCCCACACCGGCCTCGGCCGCAATCGCCGGCAAGGTCAGCGGAACCGGCGCCCCCGTGGCCAGCAGCCGCTCGGCGGCCGCGAGAATCGCCCGCCGCGTGGCCTCGTTCCGCCTCCGCCCGGTATGTGCCCGCTGCATCCGGTGAGCATATGAGTCGGGCCGGACTAGAGGACGCCCTTGGTGGAGGGGATGCCGGTGATGCGGTCGTCGGCCGCTACGGCGGCGCGGAGGGCGCGGGCTACGGCCTTGAACTCGGCTTCGGTGATGTGGTGGGGGTCGCGGCCGCCGATCACCCGCACGTGCAGGGCGATCTCGGCGTGGAACGCGATCGACTCGAAGACGTGCCGGTTGAGGACCGTCGGGTAGTGGCCGCCGACCACGAACCCGGCCATCGACTCCGGCTCGCCCGAGTGCACGCAGTACGGCCGGCCGGAAACGTCGACCACGGCCTGTGCCAGCGCCTCGTCCATCGGGATCCAGGCGTCGCCGAACCGGCGGATGCCGGACTTGTCACCGAGCGCCTCGCGCAGCGCCTGGCCCAGCACGATGGACACGTCCTCCACCGTGTGGTGGGCGTCCACCTCGAGGTCGCCGGTGGCCCGGACGACCAGGTCCAACGCGCCGTGCTTGCCCAGCGCGGTGAGCATGTGGTCGTAGAACGGGACGCCGGTGGCGATCTCGGTGCGCCCGGTGCCGTCCAGGTTCACCTCGACCAGCACCGAGGACTCCTTGGTGATGCGCTCCACCCGACCCGTGCGGCTCACTGCATTGCCTCCTTGGCCGCCTGTAAGAAGGCGTCGTTCTCCTCGGGCGTGCCGATGGTCACCCGCAGGTGCCCGGCGATGCCCACGTCCCGGATCAGCACGCCCCGGTCCAGGAACTCCCGCCAGACCGTGGGCGCGTCGCGTCCGTCGGCAAAGCCGCCGAACAGCACGAAGTTGGAGTCGCTGGGCACCACCCGGTAGCCGAGCGAGCCCAGCGCGGCGCACACCCGGCCGCGCTCCGCGCGCAGCAGCGCCACCGAGCGCAGGGTCGCCTCGGCGTGGCGAAGCGCGGCCCGGGCGGCGGCCTGGGTGAGCACGGACAGGTGGTACGGCAGCCGGACCAGCTGCAGCGCGTCGATCACCGCCGGCGCCGCCGCCAGGTAGCCCAGCCGGCCGCCGGCGAACGCGAACGCCTTGCTCATGGTCCGGCAGACGATCAGCTTCGCCGGGTACTCGGCCAGCAGGCCCACGGCGCTCGGCCGGTCGGAGAACTCGACGTAGGCCTCGTCGATGACGATCATGCCGGGCGCCGCGTCGATCAGAAGCGCGAGGTCGTCCGGCTCGATGGACCCGCCGGTCGGGTTGTTCGGGCTGGTCACCAGGGCCAGTGCCGGCGCCTTCTCGCGCAGCAGCGCGGCGGCGGCCGGCGCGTCCAGGGTGAAGTCGGCGCGGCGCGGCGCGGGCAGCCATTCGGTGCGGGTGCCCGAGGCGATGATCGGGTGCATCGAGTAGGACGGCTCGAAACCCACCGCCAGCCGGCCCGGCCCGCCGAAGGCCTGCATGATCTGCTGCAGGATCTCGTTGCTGCCGTTGGCCGCCCACAGGTTCGCGCCGGTCAGCGGCACCCCGGTGGCCCCGGACAGGTACTCGGCGAGGTCGGCGCGCAGCGCCAGCGCGTCGCGGTCCGGGTAGCGGTGCAGCTCGGTGGCCACCTCGCCGGCGGCGGCCGCCACGTCCGCGACCAGCTCCGGGGGCGGCGGATAGGGGTTCTCGTTGGTGTTCAGCCGGACCGGCACGTCCAGCTGCGGCGCCCCGTACGGGCTGCGCCCGCGCAGGTCGTCGCGCAGCGGAAGCGCGTCCAGGCCGACCTCGCTACCCAGGGTCACGCGTCCACCCTCGTGCCGAACCGGGCGCTGACCGCCTGGCCGTGCGCCGGCAGGTCCTCGGCCGCCGCCAGCGTGACCACCTGGTCGGCCACCGCCCGCAAAGCCTCCTCGGTGTACTCCACCAGGTGGATGCCCCGCAGGAACGTCTGCACGCTCAGGCCGCCGGAGTGCCGGGCACAGCCCCCGGTCGGCAACACGTGGTTCGACCCGGCGCAGTAGTCACCCAACGAAACCGGCGCATACGGCCCGACGAAGATCGCCCCGGCGTTGCGCACCCGCCGCGCCACCACCGGCGCGTCCTCGGTCTGGATCTCCAGGTGCTCGGCCGCGTACGCGTCCACCACCTCGATGCCCTCCTCCAACCGGGCAACCAGCACGGTGCCCGACTGGCGGCCGGTCAGCGCGGTGCGGATCCGCTCGGTGTGCTTGGTGGTGGCCACCTGGCGCTCCAGCTCGGCGTCCACCTCGTCGGCCAACTCCACCGAGTCGGTCACCAGCACCGAAGCCGCCTGCGGGTCGTGCTCGGCCTGGCTGATCAGGTCGGCCGCCACGTGCACCGGGTCCGCGCCGCGGTCGGCCAGGATGGCGATCTCGGTCGGGCCCGCCTCGGCATCGATCCCGATCAACCCACGCAGCAACCGCTTCGCCGCCGTGGTGTAGATGTTGCCCGGCCCGGTCACCACGTCCACCGGCTCCAACTCGGCACCGTCGGTGTCCGTGCCGCCGTAGGCCAGAAGCGCCACCGCCTGCGCCCCGCCGACCGCCCAGACCTCGTCCACGCCCAGCATCGCCGCGGCGGCCAGGATCGTCGGATGCGGCAACCCGCCGTGCTCGGACTGCGGCGGGGAAGCCACCACCAGCGACTCCACCCCGGCCGCCTGCGCCGGCACCACGTTCATCACCACCGTGGACGGATACACCGCCAGCCCACCGGGGGCGTACAACCCGACCCGGCGCACCGGCACGAACCGCTCGGTCACCGTGCCGCCGTCGGCGACCTTGGTGACCACGTCCTCGCGGCGCTGGTCCGCATGCACCAGCCGGGTCCGGTCGATCACCACCCACAGCGCCTCGCGCACCGACGGGTCCAGCTCGTCCAACGCCCGGGTCAGCTCGGCGGCCGGGACCCGCACGCTGGCCGGGCGCACCTTGTCGAACCGCTCGGCCAGCTCCAGCACCGCCTCGACACCCCGGTCGGCCACGTCCGCGACGATCGGGCGCACGCGGTCCAGCACGGCGTCCACGTCCACCTCGGCCCGGGGCAACAGCGCGCGCAGCGCGGCCGCCGTCGGGGGCAGCCCGGGACGCAGATCGGTGCGGGTCAGCATGGTATTCAGGGTAACGCCGCGCGGTGGAGCGCCGGCCGGAGCGTCCCCGGCTCGGGCACTCAATTCCCGCCGAACCCACAACCGGGTCTGTATCGCCAGATCCGGCGATTTCGTTACTGAAGAATCCCTGCATTAATAACTTTGTCCGGCCCGCGCCCGCCGATAATGTCTGCCGCAACGCACCGGAACTCATCGGAGGGGATTCAGAAATGCGGAAATTCGGAACAATCGGCGCAACCGCGACGCTGTCCGCCGGCATCCTCGCGGCCATGGTGGCCGCCGCGCCGGCCGCGTACGCCGCGACCCCCACGCAGCCGGCGTCGGCGGTGGCGGGCGAGTCCAGCTCGGCCGCCGGCAGCGTCCTGACCGGCCGCGACTACCGGCAGGGCTTCCGCGAGGGCTACCGCGACGGGTTCCGCGACGGCCGGAACTCCTGTGGCCACCGGGGCTACTCGCAGCGCCGCAGCGACCGCGACCGCGGTTACGCGGATGGCTACGACCGGGGCTTCAATGCCGGCCAGCGCCAGTGCCGCTGGCACCGCTGAAGCAGCGCACGAAAATAAACTGGACAGGCCCGGGTTCTCCTTCGAACCCGGGCCTGTCGACGTATTCAGCTACGACGTTCAACCATTTCCGACGCGCGCCTTTGTCTCCGCAAATAGTGCCTTCGCCCGGCCGTCCCGATCCTCCCGGCGGAGATGCTTGATCATCGTCCGCGCGGCCAGCTGACCGGGCAGGCCGTTGATCCCGGCGATCGGGTGCGTCCCCGAACCGGACAGGAACAGCCCGGGCACCGGCGTTCGGTAGCCGGCGAACCCGGGGGCCGGCCGGCGCGGGCCGAACCGGGTGATGATCGGGTCCACGTGGTACACGCTGCCGTCGATGGCGAAGAACCGCTCGGCGATGTCCGGCTGGGCCAACGGCCGGCGGGCGATCTCCAGCGACTCGATGCCCTGGTAGTAGTGCTCGCTGTCCCGGATCACCGTCTCGGTGATCTGTTTGCGCGCCCGGTCCCAGCCGTCCCGGGGGTCGGCCGGGGTCAGCCCGGTCCAGAACCAGAACATGTCGCAGCCGTCCGGCGCCATCGAAGGGTCGAAGGCGGTCGGCACGATGGCCAGCCCCGGGATGTGCTCGGGCACGTCGCCCCGGGCACAGTCGCGCGCGGCGGCCAGGGTCTGCCGGTAGTCGTGGTAGGAGTTGCACGGCACCTTCAGGTCCAGCCCGTCGCCGCGCCACTTCTCGTGCCGGGCCATGGAGATGCGGCCGGACAGCGCCACGTTCAGCTTGTAGTCGCTGATCCCCCGGCCCTTGGTCGGGATGTGGTCCACCCGGTTCTGCAACTTGGGCGCGAGCACCCCGCGCGGGAGCAGCCGGGTCAACACGGTGGCCGGGCTGAACGCGGTGAGCACGCCCCGCCGCGCGGTGATCTCCTCACCGCCCTTGACCCGAACCCCGGTGACCCGGCCGTCGGTGACGACCAGTTCCTCCACCGGCGCACCGGTGCGCACCCGGCCACCGTGCTCGGTGAGGCATTGGATGAGCGCCGCCGGGAAGGCGCCGGTGCCACCCTCGAACATGGCCACGCCGTACTTGGACAGCACGCCCAGGTAGATCAGCGCCCAGCCACCCAGGTCGGCGTTGAACGGCATGAACGGCAGACCGATCACCAGCGCGGCCCGGATCACGTCGTGTTCGAAGTACTCCTCCAGCGCCTCGGCGTGCGAGGCGGCGGCCCACCGGCCGACCGCCGCCAGCTCCCGCCGCCCGCGCACCATCGCCCCCACCGTCTTGAGCACGGCGGACAGCGCCGGCCGGGTCGGGTTGGTCTGCATCAGCGGCAGCCCGACGGCCACCGCCGCGTCGATCACCCGGTACAGGTCCAGCAGCGCACCGGCGTCCTTGGGCGAGAAGTGCTTCAGCTCCTCGGCGGTGCGCCGGGGGTCCCGCCACAGCGCCAGCGAGGAGCCGTCGTAGTTGAGCTGCACGTGCGCCGGGTCGATCACCCGCTGGCGCAGCCCGTAGCGGCGGCTCAGCCCGAGGTCCTTGTCGATGGTGGTGGTGCGGAACAACGAGGCCTGCAGGGAGGCCTCGTTGATCCGGTACGCCGGCGCCTCGGGCGCCATCGGGTTGGTGCAGGTCATCCCGCCCGGGGTGGTGTGCGCCTCCACCACGAGCACGTCCAGCCCGGCTTTGGCCAGGTAGGCGGCCGCGACCAGCCCGTTGTGCCCGGCCCCGGCCACCACGACGTCGGCTTCCCGCATGGAGCGGTCCATCGGGTCAGTTCACCGGGGTGGACGTCGGGGTGGACGTGAGCTCGGCGCTCGGGCGCACCGCCATCCTGGCGTCCAGCCGGGCCCGGGCACCGGGCGTGAGCACCCGGTAGTAGAACATCCGGGGGAACGTCCAGTTGTGCACCGGCTCGGGCACCGCGGCGAACGAGGCCAGGAACCGGACCACGCCGACGCAGGCGACCATGGTGATCGTGGCAAAGATCCACTTGGCCCAGTCGGGCAGGTTCGAGTTGATGGACAGGATGTGCGGCCACCCGGCGGTGAAGTAGCACATCATCATGCCGGCCGGGGAGAACAGCAGGATCCACGCCATCTGGCGGCCCTTCAGCTTGGGCACCAGCCACCAGTGCAGGAAGCCCACGGTGAAGATCGCCGCGCCGTTGATGAAGCCCCACCAGTACGGGAACTTGAGCAGCGTGTACGGCTGCAGGCCGTAGTACTCGTAGATGTTCAGGTTCAGCCCGACGGTCTCCATGATCGCGTCGGTCAGGCCGCCCACGGCGAACGCCATGTAGCACTGGGTGACCGTGATGCCCTTCTTCAGCAGGTAGTAGACGAAGTAGGCCTCGAGCCCGAAGAAGGCGCCGTAGCACGGCGGGATGAGCAGCGGGATGTCGATGCCGAAGTTGCTGAACGCGGTCGGCAGGTTGTTCGCCCACCGCAGGTGGCCCAGCAGGTCCAGCATCGGCTCGGACAGCGAAGTGAGAAAACCGCTGGCCACGGCCAGCGCCGGGATCCAGTTCCGTTTCTTGAACCCGGCGTAGAGGCACCACGGGACAGCGATGAAGACGGCCGCCGCGCCGGCGAAGAAGAAGAAGAACCAGATGGCGAACTGGGTAGCGCCGAACGGCGGTGGACTGGGCAGGATGTGCGGTGGCATCTCGAGTGCGCCTCCTCGACGGTGGGGCCGCGTGCTGGGCTCGAGCCAGTTACCTAACGATGTTTTTACGGTAGCGTAATTTAATGTCGTGTCAAGACTCGTTGACGGGGGCAAATCGGTTCGATGTCCGATAGCTTTTGGGATGTGACGACGCGTTCCCCCCGGCCCAAGCGACCGGCCACCCCCCGGCGCCGCGGCCGGCCGTTGGCCACCGACGGCCCGGATGCCCGGGAGCGCATCCTGCAGGCCGCCCGCCAGGAGTTCAGCGAGGTCGGCTACGAGCGGACCAGCCTGACCAAGATCGCCGAACGGGCCGGGCTGACCCGGCCGGCGATCAACTACCACTTCAGCGGCAAGGAGTCGCTGTACGCCGCGCTGCTCGACTCGACCAGGGACGGCGTGTCCACCCCGGGGATAAAGGAGGCGGCGTCGGCAACCACGCTGGCCGGCCGGTTCTCCGCCTTCCTGGAGACGGCGGTCCGGGTGAACGCGCTGGACCGCTCCTACGCCCGGTTCATCGCCGCCTCGCTGCTCGACGCGGTGCGCCACCCGGAGCTGGAGGGCCGGGCCCAGCGGCAGATCGCCGACGTGCGCGCCTTCGTGGAACAGTCGCTGCGCACCGCGATCGCCGACGGCGAGGTACCGGCGGACTGCGACGTCGGCGCGGTCACCGAGATGCTGGTGGCGATGCTCTGGGGCATGGGCCTCTACGCCGGCTTCGTCGGCACCCCCGACCAGCTCAAGTCGGCGGTGACCCAGTTCGAGCGCCTCATCGAGGGCAAACTCTGGTAGCCCCCACCCCCCGCGAGTCGGTGCTTCCAGCACACCGAGTCGGCGCTCGCCGGCCACCCGCGCGCACCATGCGGCACTCACCCTGAGTCACCGACGAGTGGCAGGTGGGACGGTTGAGACGGCACGCGGGCTGTGCTGGGCGGCGGCCCCCGCCGAGCGCACGCTGAGTCCGGTTCCGATCAAGGAAACACCGGACTGAGCCAGCACTCGAGGACCAGCGGCGATCACACCCGATCACACTCGGTGAGGTACCCGAAGACCGCAACCGGCGGCGCCCGAGCCGGCGGACCACTTGGCCGGCGCAGTCCAAGCTGTCTTCGGAACGGCGCCCAACCGCCTGGCAACCCGCTGATTCAGCCGTCTCGGCAGGGAGGTTGGTCAGGACCAGGGGTGGAGGGTTCGGTCGGCCCAGACGTCCAGGAGGGGCTCGTCGTGGCTCACCGTCAGGACGCCGGCGCCGGTGGTGCGGGCGTAGTCGCGGACGACGCCGACCAGGGCGGCGGTGGTTGAGGCGTCGAGCATGGCGGTCATCTCGTCGCAGAGCAGATAGCGCGGGCGGGCGACCAGCGCGCGGGCCACGCAGGCGCGCTGCAGCTGCCCCTCGCTGACCTGGTGCGGCCGGCGGGTCAGCAGCTCGTCGGTGAGGCCGACCAGGTCGGCCAGCTCGTCCGGGTCCGGCAGCGGGCGGCCGGTGGCGCGCAGGGGTTCCAGCATCAGCTCGCGCAGCGTGAGCCGGGGGTCGACCGCGCGCCTCGGCTGCTGGAAAATCACGCCGATCCGGGTCCGCTGGGCACGCGGGGCGCGGTAGCGCGCGCCGGTCACCGGTTCGCCGTCCAAGGTCAGCGTGCCGGCCGACGGGCGGTGCAGCAGCGCGAGCACCCGGACCAGGGTCGACTTGCCGCACCCGCTGGGCCCTGCTACGCCTAGGACCTCGCCGGGGCGGACCGCCACGTCCAGGCCGTCCACCACCCGCTCCCCCGGCCGGTACCCGGCGACCAGGCCGGTGCCGATCAACCCGGCCCGCACGCCGGCGCCGGGCAACCCCGCGTTCATGCCGGGGTCTACCAATCCCGCGTTCATGCCGGAGCCGGGTGGCAGGCCACCGCCCGGTCGCCGTGGGCGCGCAGCTCGGAGTCGCCGGTGCAGTCCTCGCTCACCGGGCAGCGCGGACGGAACGCGCAGCCGTCGGGCAGCCGGGTCAGCTCGGGCGGGTCGCCCGGGATCGGCCGGAACCCGCCGTCCGGCAGCGCGCCGAGCAGGCCCCGGGTGTACGGGTGCCACGGCCGGTCGAACAGCGCGCCGGCCGGTCCGGTCTCCACCAGGCGGCTGGCGTACATCACGGCCAGGTCGTCGGCCACCCGGCGAACCGCGCGCAGGTCGTGGGTGACCACCAGCACCGCGTGCCCGGCCCGGGCCAGCCCGGCCAGCAGGTCCATGGTCTGCTCCACCAGCTCCCGGTCCAACCCGGCGGTCGGCTCGTCGGCCAGGATCACCTCCGGGCCGCCGACCAGCGCCATCGCCACCCCGGCCCGCTGCGCCATCCCGCCGGACAGCTCGTGCGGGTACTTCTCCAGCGCCGCCTCGTCCAGGCCCACCTGAGCGATCGCCGCCAGCGCCGCCGCCCCCGGGTCGCTCGAAGGGCGCAGCACCCGGGCCGCCTCGCGCAGTTGCCCGCCCAGCGTGCGGACTGGCGTCAGGTGGGTGGCGGCGGACTGCGGCACCAACCCGATCGCCCGGCCCCGGATCCGGTCGCGCAGCACCGGTTCCGGGGCACCCAGCAGCTCCACCCGCTCGGCCCCGGCCGACCACCACACCTCGCCGCGCACGTCCGCGTTGGCCGGGAGCAGCCCGACCAGCGTGCTGGTCAGCACCGACTTGCCACAGCCGGACTCGCCGACCAGGGCCAGCAGCCGCCCGGGACGCAGGGTGAACGACACGTCGGAAACCGCCGAGACCACCTCGCCCGAATCGATCGAGCCCCGGGGCCCCAACCAGAACCGCACCGACAGCCGGTCCACCCGCAGGCTCACAGCGCCAGCTCCGAACGCCGGCGGGGCACGCCCCGGTCCCGCCACCAGGCGGCGATCGCCGCCACCGCGAGCACCGTGGCGACCAGCAGCAACGACGGCAGCACCACCACCCACCAGGAGCCCAGCAGCACCTCCCGGCGGGCCTCGCCCAGGATGTTGCCGATGCTGGCCAGGTGCGGCGGCAGGCCGAGGCCGAGGAAGCTGAGCGCGGTCTCGTGCCACACCGCGTGCGGCAGCAGGAGCACCGAGGAGAGCGCCGCCTGCGGGATCACCGCCGGCGCGAGGTGCCGGCGCAGCACCCACGCCCGCGACGCCCCGCCGGAGATCGCCGCGTCGATGTAGGGACGGTCGCGCAGGGACAGCACCTCCACCCGGACGATCCGGGCCACGCTGGTCCAATGGGTGAGCGCGATGGACGCGATCACCGCGAGCACCGAGCCCCGGTACAGCGCCACGATGACGATGCCCAGCAACAGGTGCGGCATGGCGTTCACCGAGTCCACCACCCGCATCAGCACCCGGTCGGGCCAGCCGCCGAGCACCCCGGAGAGCGCGCCGAACAGCACCCCGACCACCGTGGAGACCACCGCGCACACCGCCGCGACCAGCAGCGACACCCGCAGCCCGAGCAGCGAGCGGACCAGCAGGTCCCGGCCCATCGCGTCGGTGCCGAACGGGTGGTCCACCGACGGCGGCCGGCGCAACGCGGCGTAGTCCATGCGGGCCTGGTCGAACCCGGTCAGCCAGGGCACCAGCAGCGCGGCCGCCACCAGCACGGCCAGGCCGCCGACGCCGACCAGCGGCCGCAGCCGGGCCCGGCCGGGCGCCCAGCGGCCCCGCGGTGAGCCGGCGCGTTCCCTGGCGGCCGGCCGCCAGGCCGGTGCCGGGCGGTCGGCCGCCCGGTCGCGGAGCAGGTCAACCATCGGCTACCACCCTCGGGTCGGTGAGCACCACCGCGACGTCGGCCAGCAGCGAACCCACCAGCACGGCGCCGGTAGCCAGCACGGCGGCCGCCGCGAGCAGCGGGAAGTCGACCGCCAGCGCCCCGGTGACCACGGCCTTGGCGATGCCCGGCCAGGAGAACACCTCTTCCACCAGCACCGCCCCGGTGACCAGCTCCGGGATCCGCGCGCCGAGCAGCGCGAGGAACGGCAGCAGCGCGGTGGGCAGGGCGTGCCGCAGCACCACCCGCCACTCCGGCAGCCCCCGGGCCCGCGCGCCGATCACGTGGTCCTCGGTGAGCGCGGTGAGCAGCGAGGCCCGCAGGTGCAGCACCAGCCAGGGCATCTGGGACACCGCCAGCACCCCGGCGGGCAGCACCAGGTGCCTGGTGACCTGCCCGAACGTCGGCGGCGCGCCCGCGTCCGTGAGCCCGGCCACCGGCAGCCAGGACAGGCCCAGGGAGAACAGCGCGATGCCACCGAGGCCGAGCACGAAGGGCGGCAGCCCCTCCAGCGAGTGCCCGACGGCGGTGACCACCCGGTCCAGCCAGCCGCCGTGGCGCCACGCCGCGACCACGCCGAGCGCGACGGCCAGCAGCACGGCCAGCCCGAGGCCCACGCCGACCAGCAGCAGGGTCCACGGCAGGCGCTCGGCGATCACGTCGGCGACCGGCTGGCGGAACGACCGACTGCTGCCCAGGTCGCCCCGCACCAGCCCGGCGAACCACCGGCCCAGCTGGGTGAACACCGAGTCGTCCAGGCCCAGGGCGGCGCTGGTCTGGGCCAGCTCCTCGGCGCTGGCGGTGAACACCCCGGCGCCGTAGTACTGGTAGATCGGCTTGAACGGGGAGGCGGCGCCGAGCAGGAACACCCCGACCGCGACCACCACCAGCACCGGCACCGCGAAGGCCGTCCGGCGGATCGCCAGGCGCCCGGCCGCCCGTACCCGGGCGCTCACTTCTTGGGCACCCAGCGCTCCACGTTCCACCACGGCCCCCAGGTGGTGCCGTGGGTGTGCGGCTCCACGACCTCCTGGTAGCCGGTCCAGTCGTCCCTGGTCACGTACGAGTGGTCCAGGAAGGCCAGGAACACGAACCCGGGCGCGGCGGTGTACTCGCGCTGCATGCGGCGCAACTCGGCCACCCTGGTCGCGGTGTCCGGCGCGGCGCGGGCCGCGTCCAGCGCGGCGTCCACCTCGGGGTTGCGGTACGAGCCGGGGTTGTTGAACCCGTCGCCGGAGTAGGACGAGTGCAGCAGCGGGTAGGACACGATCTCCGGGTCGAACGGGTTGCCCCCGCCGAGCACCACCGCGTCCGCGCCCATCCGGGGCTCGATGGCCTCCCAACCCAGCCCGGCCAGCGCCACCGCGATGCCCGCCGCGCGGGCGTCCGAGGTGAACGCCTGCGCCAGGTCCTTGCGCACCGAGTCGGTGGCCGAGTACATCAGGGTGAACTGGGCGCGCTGCCCGTCCCGCACCCGGATGCCGTCCGGGCCGGGCAGCCAGCCGGCCGCGTCCAGGATCCGGGCCGCCTCGGCCCGGTCGAACCGGAAGCCGGCCGCCGGCTCCACGTACTCGCCGAGCACCGGCGGGATAGGCGAGTACGCGGGCACCCCGTGCCCGGCCAGCAACGCGTCGATCATGCCCGGACGGTCCACCGCGTAGTTCAGCGCCAGCCGGATGGCCGGGTCGGCGGTCACCGGGTTGCCGGACGGCATGGTGATCGTGCGGTAGTCGGCCGTGCGGTGGTGCAGCACCCGGTAGTCACCCCCGACGAACGTGTCGGCCAGCGCGGGCGGCAGCACGGTGCCGTCGAACTCGCCGGACCGCATCCGCTGGGCGCGGATGTTGTCGTCCACCGCGAACACGACGACGATCTTGGAAATGGTCGGCGGGCCGCCCCAGTAGTCGGCGTTGGCCACCAGGGTCATCGAGGTGCCCCTGCGCCACTCGGCCAGCTTGTACGGGCCGGTGCCCACCGGCCGGCTGTTGACCGGCGAGTCCAGCAGCGGCCCGCCGCCGGCCAGAGCCTCGCTGGGCAGGATGCCCATGGTCAGCCGGGAGGGCAGGGTCGCCGACGGGTGCTTCAGCTCGAACCGGACGGTTCGCGGGTCCAGCTGCGTGACGCCGGCCAGGTCCCGCGAGTCGGACCGGACCGTCGAGCCGCGCGCCGGATCGATCAGCGCGCGGTAGGTGGCCACCACGTCCTCGGCGCCGAGCGTGGAGCCGTCGTGGAAGCGCACGCCCTCGCGCAGCGTGACCGTCCAGGAGCGCAGGTCCGGGGCCGGCGTGGGCAGCCGCTCGGCCAGCGCGGGCAGCATCCGACGCTGCGCGTCGTAGCTCACCAACCCGTCGAAGATCTTCGACGCGCCCTCCTGGGCGTAGCCGAGCAGCGGGTTCAGCGCCTCGTCCTCGTAGGAGTCGGCGAGCACGATCGTGGAGCCGTCACGGGTGTCGCCCCGGCCCGCGTTCTCGGTCGGCCCCGCGCAGGCCGCGACCGCACACACCACCACCGCCCCGGTGATCAGCGCGCGGACCGGGTCCCACGATCGTCGCACCATGCGCCGACGCTAAGCACTATCGCCCATAATTGGCAATAGCTACCACCAACCAACAACCTCGCTGAGACCCCCCTCACCCCGCCATATCGCGGATCTCACCAGGCCATATCGCTGGTTGCGCCACGCCGTATCGCTGGTTTCCGCGCGACATAGGCTGTCATAAGCCGCGACATGGCCTGGTAAGGCCCGCGATACGGGGTGGGGTTATTCGGCGGTTAGGTCTAGGCCCAGGTCCAGGGCGGCGACGGAGTGGGTCAGGGCGCCGGCGGAGAGGTACTCCACGCCGGCTTCGGCGTAGGCCCTGGCCACGTCGGGGGTCATCCGGCCCGACACCTCGAACCGGGTGCGCGCGCCGAGCACCGCGCGCCGTCGCACGGCGGCGGCCGCCTGCTCCGGGGTGAAGTTGTCCAGCAGCACCAACTCCGCGCCGGCGGCCAGCGCCTCGTCCAGCTGGGCCAGCGAGTCCACCTCGACCTCACAGCTCAGCTCGGGCGCCCTGGCCCGGGCGGCGGCCAGCGCGGCGGTCACCGATCCCGCCGCGACCACGTGGTTGTCCTTGATCAGGACGGCGTCGCCGAGGCCCAGCCGGTGGTTGGTCCCGCCGCCGCAGCGCACCGCGTACTTCTGCAGCAGGCGCAGCCCGGGCAGCGTCTTGCGGGTGTCCAGGATCTGGGTCCCGGTGCCCTCCACGGCGGCCACGAAGGCGGCCGTAGCCGTGGCCACCCCGGACAGGTGGCAGAGCAGGTTCAGCGCGGTCCGCTCGGCGGTGAGCAGCCCGCGCACCGGCCCCCGGACCCGCAGCGCGGGCTCCCCCGGGGTCAGCCGGGCGCCGTCGGCCAGCTGGTCGAGCACCTGGTACGCGCCGGCCCCCAGCACGGTGTCCAGCACGGCCAGCACGGCCGGCAGGCCGGCCAGTACGCCAGGCTCTCGGGGGGTGAACGCGGCGACCGCCACCGCTTCGGCGGGCACGCAGGCCTCGGTCGTGGCGTCCGGCCCGTAGCGCAGGTCCTCGGCCAGCGCGGTGGCCACCACCCGGGCCAGGTCCTCGGCGTCCGGCGGGGCGAGCGTTCCGGCGGCGGTCACGCGGCACCCACCTGGGTCAGCTCGGCCGGGCGGACGGTCAGCTCGCCGTCCACCAGCCGTACCAGCAGGCTGCGCCGCTGGTAGGTGTCGTCGGTCTCTGGGAAGTCGGTGCGCACGTGACAACCTCGGCTCTCGGTTCGGGTGCCGGCCGCGACCAGCACGGCCTGCGCGATCAGGGTCAGCGCCGCGTCCTCCACGCCGGCCCGGTCGATGACCGGGCGCGGGAGCAGCGCGCTCTCGATGGCGTCCGAGGCGGCGGCCAGGCCGGCGCCGTCCCGGCCGATGGCGGCGCCCCAGCTCATGGTGCGCTGCACCAGGTCGCGGTCGGCGACCGGGAACACCGGCCACCCCGAGCCCGGTCCGGCCCGGTGGACCGGGGGCAGCGGGCGGGGGCCGGCCAGCTCAGCGGCCACCACACTCGCCGCGCGGCGGCCCATGACCAGGCCTTCCAGCAGAGAGTTCGACGCCAGCCGGTTCGCGCCGTGCAGGCCGCTGCGGGCCACCTCGCCGGCCGCGTATAGCCCGGGCACGGTGGTCCGGCCGGCCGGGTCGGTGAGCACCCCGCCGCACGAGTAGTGCGCCGCCGGGCTGACCGGGATCGGGTCGCGGACCGGGTCAACCCCGATCGCCGCGCAGGCCGCGTGCACCGTGGGGAACCGGGTCGGGAAGTCGGCGATGCCGGTGGCGTCCAGGTACACACACGGCGCGCCCGACGCGGCCAGCCGCCGGGCGATGGCCGCCGAAACCACGTCCCGGGGGGCCAGGTCGGCCAGCGGGTGCACACCGGTCATCACCCTCCGCCCGGCCCCGTCCACCAGCACCGCGCCGTGCCCGCGCACCGCCTCGGTGACCAGCGGGCGCCGGCCGCGCGCGCCCGGCCCGGTGTAGAGCACGGTCGGGTGGAACTGCACGAACTCCAGGTCGGCGGCCACCGCGCCGGCCCGCAGGGCCAGCGCCAGGCCGTCACCGGTCGCGGTGTCCGGATTGGTGGTGCTGGCGAACAGCTGGCCGTAGCCGCCGGTGGCCAGCAGGACCGCGGGGGCGTGCACGATGCCGGGGTGTCCGCGTTCGTCAAGGACGCGGACACCCACGGCTTGTGAGTGGCGAGTGTGGCTATAGCCATACTCGCCACTCACGGGTTGCTCGCCCCCGCCGAGCAGCACCTGAACGGCCAGGTGTTCGGCCAGGATCGGCACCTCGCCGGCCGCCGCGAGCAGCGCCCGCTGCACCTCGGCGCCGGTCGCGTCGCCGCCCGCGTGCACCACCCGGAACGCGGTGTGCCCGCCCTCCCGGGTGAGCGCCAGACCGCCCGGAGCCGGGTCGAACACCGCGCCCCGGCGGCGCAGCTGGGCGACCGCGGCCGGACCGTCGGCCAGGATGGTGGCCACCGACTCCGGGTCGGCCAGCCCGCCGGCGGCGGCCAGCGTGTCGGCCACGTGCTTGCGCACCGAGTCACCCGGCTCGTGGCCGTCCTCGAGCACCACCGCGATGCCGCCCTGCGCCCACCGGGTGGACCCGGCGTCCCGCGCGTCCTTGGTCACCACCAGCACGCGAAGGCCCAGCTCACTGGCCTCCAGCGCGGCGGTCAGCCCGGCCACCCCGCTGCCGATGACCACCAGGTCGGCATCGGCCTGCCACGGGTTCACTCCCCACCGCCCGGGCGGCCGATCTCGATCATCCGCCGCACCGAGGCCCGCGCCCGCTCGGCGGTGTCCGGGTCGACGTGCACCTCGTCCCGGCCCTCGGCCAGCGCGCGCAGCAGCTTCTCCGGAGTGATCATCTTCATGTAGTGGCAGGAGGCGCGGTCGTTCACCGCGCGGAAGTCCACCTCGGGGGCCGCCCGGCGCAGCTGGTGCAGCATGCCCACCTCGGTGGCCACCAGCACCGAGCGCGCCTTGGTCTCCCGGGCCGCGTCCAGCATGCCGCCGGTGGACAGGATCTTCACCCGTTCCGGCTCCACCGCACCGGCACCGGCCAGGTACAGGGCCGACGTGGCGCAGCCGCACTCCGGGTGCACGAACAGCTCGGCGCTGGGGTCCTCGGCGGCCCGCGCGGTCAGCTCGGCACCGTTGATGCCCGCGTGCACGTGGCACTCCCCCGCCCAGACGTGCAGGTTCTCCCGACCGGTGATCCGCCGCACGTGCGCGCCCAGGAACTGGTCCGGCAGGAACAGCACCTCCCGATCGGCCGGGATGGAGGCGACCACCTCGACCGCGTTGGACGACGTGCAGCACACGTCGGTCTCGGCTTTCACCTCGGCGGTGGTGTTCACGTAGGAGACCACGACCGCGCCCGGGTGCTGGGCCTTCCACTCGCGCAGCTCGGCCGCGTTGATCGAGTCGGCCAGCGAGCAGCCGGCGGCGGCGTCCGGGATGAGCACGGTCTTCTCCGGGGCGAGGATCTTCGCCGTCTCCGCCATGAAGTGCACGCCGCAGAACACGATGGTGCTCTGCTCGGCGGCGGCCGCGATCCGGGACAGCGCCAGCGAGTCCCCGGTGTGGTGGGCCACGTCCTGGATCTCGGGCAGCTGGTAGTTGTGCGCCAGCACCACCGCGTCCCGCTCGCGTGCTAATCGCCGGACCTGGTCGGCCCAGTCCACGCGCAACCCCGGCGCGCCTACTTCGGTGATCGTCACGGTTCCTCCTCACCGGCCGGGCGGCCGGTTGACCCCGCCGTTCCCTTCGCGGGGTTTTCGCCTTATAGTCGAAAACATGCCCGATGTTACCAGCGAGAGAACAGAAACGGACCACGAAGTTCTGGCCGCCGTCCTGCAGATCCGCTCCGAGACGCTTCAGGTGTTGCTCTGGCAACGTGCGCAACAGCCGGATCGGGGTCGCTGGGCGCTTCCCGGCGGGCTCCTGGGGCACGACGAGGACGTGCAGACCTCGATGCTCCGTCAGCTCGAGGACAAGGTTGACGTGCGGGAAGTCGCGCACATCGAGCAGCTCGGGGTGTTCAGCGAGCCGAGGAGGGTGCCCGGCATCCGGCTGGTGGCGACCACGTTCCTGGGACTGGTGCCGTGTGACGCGGATCCCACTGTGCCCGAGGACACCCGGTGGCACCCGGTGGCCGAGCTGCCACCAACCGCCTTCGACCACGCGGAGATCGTGCGCGACGCGCGGGACCGGCTGAGGGCCAAGCTGTCGTACACCAACCTGGGCTTCGCGCTGGCACCCCAGGAGTTCACCATCTCGGAGCTCCGCGAGCTGTACGTGAGCGCACTCGGCCACCCGGTCTCGGCCACCAATCTGCAACGGGTGCTCGCCCGGCGCGGCGTACTGGTGCCCACCGGCGAGGTGGCGCCGCCCGGGCCGACCGGCGGCCGGCCGGCCGCGCTTTTCCGGTTCGCCGAACGGCGGCTGCGGGTGACCGACGCGTCGGCGGTGCTCCGGCCACCCAACGTCGGGGATTGACCCGACCGGGCCGGCCGCGTTTCACCCACACCGGCAACACCGGTTTCAACCAGCGACGCCGGACCGGACGTCGTAACGTTACCGGGTGGCCCAGACGCTCCCGCTGTTCCCGCTAGGGACGGTGCTCATGCCGGGAGCGTCACTACCGTTGCACGTGTTCGAGCCGCGCTACCGCCAGCTCACCATCGACCTGGTCACCGGCACGCTCCCGAGCAAGGAGTTCGGCGTGATCGCGGTGCGCGAGGGCTGGGCGCCGGACCAGGACGGCATCCATGGGCTGCACCGGGTCGGCTGCACCGCACAGCTGCGCGACGTGCGGAAGCTGCCGGACGGCCGGTTCGACATCGTCACCAAGGGCGCCCGCCGGTTCCGCCTGCTCGAGCTGGACAGCGCCTCCCGCCCCTACCTGGTCGGCACCGTCGCCTGGCTGCCCGATACCGAGGAGGCGGAGGACCAGGCCAGCCGGCTGCACCGACTGGCCAATGCCGCCCGGGCGGCCCACCGCAAGTACTGCCAGACCGCGTGGCGCTCCGGCGAGTGGAACGCGCCGGACAGCTCCATCGCGCCGGAGGAGCTGCCGCACCTGCTCGCGGCGGACTGCCTGCTGCCCATCCGGGACCGCCAGCTGCTGCTCGAGCAGACCTCGCCGTTCGTCCGGCTGCGTATGGTCCGCGCGCTGCTCTGCCGGGAGGCCACCCTGCTCGCCGAGCTGCGCGCCGTCCCCGCCCCGCTGTCCAGCTACGCGGTCGACCACAGCGAGAACTAGCGCCGAAGAAGCAGCCCAGCACCAGGCCGTACCGGGCGATCTAGCTCTCCAGATACGCCTTCAGCCTGGCCAGGGTGGCGCGCATGCCCTGCCGGTTGCGCTCCGGGCGCGCCGACGGCGGCGTCGCGGAGAACACCAGGCCCAGCAGCTCGATGAACCGCGAGGCGCGGCCACCCCGGCCCAGGTACTCCCAGTACTCGGTCACCTCGGCGCCGTCCGGCGCCGGCTCGATCCGGTAACCCCACACCGCGGTGGGCACGCCGAAGGCGGTCACCCGGAAGGCGAACTCCCGCCCCGGGTCGGCCACGGTGATCCGCCCGGCGGTGAACCACAGCAGTGGGCCGCGCCGGTTGAACCCGACGAATCGCGCGCCCGCCACCAGTCCCCGGCGACCGGTCCAGGCGCCGATGAACTCCGGGCTCCAGTCGGCCATCCGGCCGAAGTCGGCGATCGCGCGGTAGGCCCGTTCGGGGGTGGCACGCACGTGCACGGTCTCCGCGACGGTTCGCTCCGCCGGGCTGATCGATCGCATCATGGTTCAATGGTAACAGTGTTACAAAAGGCCCGCCAAGCTGGATCCATCCGGCGACGGCCAGACTGAGGCGATCAACGGGACGTTCCGGGAGAGGTGGCACCTTGGAGGACCAGGCGGCGACCGAGGCGAAGGGCGGGCCGCCGGGAGCGGCGCGGCTGCTGTTGGGCGCCGAACCCAGATACACCCGATCCGAGGCCGCGAGCCTGGCCGGGGTGAGCGAGGACCGCGCCACCCGGCTCTGGCAGTCGCTCGGCTATGCACTGCCCGGCCCCGACGAGCAGGTCTTCACCGACGCCGACATCGAGGCGCTGCGCACGGTGACCGAGCTGCACGACGCCGGCCTGGCCGACCACCAGACCGAGCTGGCCCTGGTCCGGTCCATGGGACAGGCGATGGCCCGGCTGACCGAGTGGCAGGTTGGGCTGATGCGGGAGATGGTGATCGCACGGGCCCCCGATCCGACCGACGGGGACGCCATCAACGAGGCCGGACTCGCGGCGGCGGCCGAACTGCTCCCCCGCGTCGAGCGGCTGCAGCAGTATGTCTGGCGCCGGCACCTGCTCACCGCCAGCGAGCGGGTGCTCAGCATCGGGGCGGACCGGGCCGAAGAGGTCCCGCTGGCCGTCGGATTCGCCGACATCGTGGGGTTCACCAGCCTGAGCCGGGGCCTCGCCGAGCCCGACCTCGCCGAGTTCCTGGAGGCTTTCGAGTCCAGCGCGTCGGCGGTGGTCACCGACCGGGGCGGCCGGGTGATCAAGATGGTCGGCGACGAGATCATGTTCTCGGCGGACGACGCGCCGGCCGTCGCCGAGATCGGGCTCGGCCTGGCCGACCGGATCAGTGCCCTCGACGGGCGGCCCGACCTACGCATCGGGCTGGCCTACGGCCCGGTGCTGCGCCGGCTGGGCGACGCGTACGGCACCGTGGTCAACCTCGCCGCCCGGCTCACCTCGCTGGCCCGCCCGGGCACCGTGCTGGTGGACCGGGAGCTCGCCTCGGCGCTGGACGGCCGGCCGGACTACCGGGTGCGCCGGCTGCGCCGGGTGTCCGTGCGCGGGTTTACCCACCTGCAGCCGTGGCTGCTCCGGCGCGGCTGAGCCGCCCTGCCGAAGTGACTGAATCACCGGGCTGAAGTCACTGAACCACCGTGCTGAAGTCACTGAATCACCGTGCTGAAGTCACTGAATCACCGTGCTGAAGTGACTGAATCAGCGGGGGTGGGGGTTGTGGCGTTCGCCGTGGCGGCTGCAGCGGGCGGTCCAGGTGGTCGGGGTTACCTGGACGACCATGCGGCGGGCGCAATCGGGGCAGAACCGGGGCGGCTCCAGCTCGCGGCGCGCGGCGCAGCGGCCGTGCTCGCCCTGGCCGGCCGGCGCCCCGCACTGGTCGCAGAACGGCCCGTTCACAGGGTCTGGTTCAGCGCCTTGACCGGCATGGACAGCTCGCCGAGCAGATCGAGGTCGGCCTCCGCCGGGCGGCCGAGCGTGGTCAGGTAGTTGCCGACGATGACCGCGTTGATCCCGCCGAGCAGGCCCTGCCGGGCGCCCAGGTCGCCCAGGGTGATCTCCCGGCCGCCGGCAAACCGGAGCACGGTGCGGGGCAGCGCCAGCCGGAAGGCGGCCACCGCGCGCAGCGCGTCGGCCCCGGTCAGCGGCTCCAGCTCGCCGAACGGGGTGCCCGGGCGCGGGTTCAGGAAGTTCATCGGAACCTCGTCCGGCTGGATCTCGGCCAGCTGCCCGGCGAACTCGGCGCGCTGCTCCAGCGTCTCCCCCATGCCCAGGATCCCGCCGCAGCAGACCTCCATGCCGGCCTCGCCGACCATGCGCAGCGTCTCGGCCCGCTCCTCCCAGGTGTGCGTGGTGACCACCTGGGGGAAGTAGGAGCGCGCGGTCTCCAGGTTGTGGTTGTACCGGTGCACGCCCATCGCGGACAGCGCGTCCACCTGCTCCTGGGTGAGCATGCCCAGCGAGCAGGCGATGTTGATGTCCACCTCGTCCTTGATCGCCTGGATGCCGGCGGCGACCTGGGTCATCAGCCGCTCGTCCGGGCCGCGCACGGCGGCCACGATGCAGAACTCGGTGGCGCCGGTCTTGGCGGTCTGCTTGGCCGCCTCCACCAGCATCGGAATGTCCAGCCAGGCGGAGCGCACCGGCGAGGCGAACAGGCCCGACTGGGAGCAGAAGTGGCAGTCCTCGGGGCAGCCGCCGGTCTTCAGCGAGATGATCCCCTCGACCTCGACCTCCGGCCCGCACCAGCGCATGCGCACCTCATGGGCCAGCTCGAGCAGGTCCTCGAGGCGATCGTCGGGCAGCCGCAGCAGCTCCAGGACCTGCTCCTGGGTCGCCGGCTCGCCTCGGCCCAGCACCGACTCGCGCAGCTGGTCCAGCAGGTCGGTCATCGGGCTCTCCTGTGAAGGTTGGGACGGCTGGCTGAGCTGGAAGCCTAGGACGGGACGCCCGCGTCCGCGCGGAGCAGACCGCGCGCAGTGGCGAGAAACTCATCCGGCTCCAACCGGCCGGCGTCCGCCGGCATCCGGCCGAGCAGCGCCGCGCCGGTCACCTCGGGCAGGTCGTCCAGGTTGCACTCGGCGGCCAGGTCCGGCGAGGTCGGCCAGCTGCCGATCACCAGGCCGGCGCAGCGCAGCCCACGGGTGCGCAGCGCCTCGACGGTCAGCTCGGTGTGGTTCAGCGTGCCCAGCCCGGCGGCGGTGACCACCAGCACCGGCGCGTCCAGCGCGGCCGCCACGTCGGCCAGAGTGCCGGCCTCGGTGAACCGCACCAGCAGCCCGCCCGCCCCCTCCACCAGCACCAGGTCGTGGTCCACGGCCAGCTTGGCGGCGGCGTCGGCGGCCTCCGCCGGGTCCAGCGGCGGCCGGCCGCACCGGGCGGCGGCGGTCAGCGGGGCCAGCGGGTCCGGGTACCGGACCAGCTCGCGCAGCGTCAGCCGGTCGGTCTGGCCGACCAACCGGCGCACGTCGTCCAGGTCTCCCGGCTCGCCCGGACCGACCCCGGTCTGCGCCGGTTTGAGCACCGCGACCCGCCGGCCACCGGCCACCGCCAGCGCGGCGAGGCCCGCGGTGACCACGGTCTTGCCCACCCCGGTCCCGGTGCCGCTGACCACCAGCACGGTCATCGCACACCCACCGGTCGCTTCGCGCCCACCGACGCCAGCGCTTCGGTCAGCACCCGGGCGACGGTGCCCAGCTCCGCCTCCGTCAGCGTGGCTCGCGCGGTCAGCCGCAGCCGGCTGGTGCCGGCCGGCACGGTGGGCGGGCGGAAGCAGCCCACCCGCACGCCCCCGTCGAGACAGTGCGCGGCGGCCGCCACGGCGACCCGGGGATCGCCGAGCACCACCGGGACCACCGCCGAACCCGGATCGGGCACCCCGGCCGCGGCCGCGATGGTGGCCGAGGCCGCGAGCACCGACGCGGGCCGCTCGGGTTCGGCAACCAGCACGCCCAGCGCGGCCAGCGCGGCGCCGGCCGAGGCCGGGGCCAGCCCGGTGTCGAAGATGAAGCTGCGCGCGGTGTCCACCAGGTGCTCGGTCACCGCCACCGACCCGAGCACCGCGCCGCCCTGCGCGCCCAGCGACTTGGACAGCGTCACCGTGGCCACCACGTCGTGCGCGCCGGCCAGGCCGACCTCGGCGAGCAGCCCGCGCCCGCCCGGTCCTCGCACGCCCAGCGCGTGCGCCTCGTCCACCACCAGCAGCGCGCCGCGGCCGCGGGCGACCCGGTGCAGCTCGACCAGCGGCGCGTGCGCGCCGTCCACGCTGCACACGCTCTCGGTGACGACCAGCGCGCGGCGTTCCGTCCGCCCGGCCAGCTCGGCGTCCACGGCGGCCACGTCGTTGCGCGGCACCACGGCCACCCTGGCCCGGGCCAGCCGGCAGCCGTCCACCAGCGAGGCGTGGTTGGCCGCGTCCGACACGATCAGCGTGTCCGCGTCGGACAGCGCGGTGACCACACCCAGGTTGGCCGCGTAGCCGGAGGCGAACACCAGCGCGGACCCGAACCCGCAGAACTCGGCCAGCGCGGCCTCCAGCTCGCCGTGCAACTGGGTGGAGCCGGTGACCAGCCGCGACCCGGTGGAGCCCGCGCCCCAGGCGCGCAGCGCAGCCACCCCGCCCTCGACCACCCTCGGATCGGTGCTCAACCCCAGGTAGTCGTTGCCGGCCAGATCCAGCACCGGCTCGTCGGCCGGCCGGTACCGCAACACCCGGCGCAGCCCAGCGGCCCGCCGCCTCGCGGCGTGCTCGGTCAACCAGTCCAGCGGATGTTCCATCGGCCGACCATAACCGCCGTGCCGACCCACCGCCCGCCGCCGGCCCCGCCTTCAGGCCGCTCGCACACACGCGGTGGTTCTGGCGGCCGTCCTAGCGGTGGTGGGCGCCGGTGGCGGTGACGCGGTGGTGCGTGATCCGGTCGGTGGGTGGGCCGCCGTCGCCGGGGCGGCCCGCCGGACCGTGGTCCCCTGCCCTACCCACCGGACCGTGGTCGCCGCCCCGGCCCACCGGACCGTGGTCGCCGGCCCGGCCGAGCGGGCCGACCTGCCTACGCCGACCCCGGCCGTTCCCGTTCGCCGACGAAACCGCGCGGCCGTCGGTGACCACGACGTTCGCGCCGGTGGCCCGGTGCCGCGCCACCCAGGTGTTCAGGTGGTCGCGCGCGGCGTGGTCCACGTAGTGCACGGACAGGTCCACCCTGGTGTGCTCGCCGGCGGGGATGCCGGCCAGCACCTGGGAGAGGGTCGGCACGGCCAGGAAAGTGGCCGCGCCCTCCACGGTGACCCGGTGCTCCGGGTCCTCGCTGCCCGGGTCCGGGGCGTGGTGCTGCACCCGGGCCCGCACCGCGCGGTGCAGCACCATCAACCCGGCCAGCGCCAGCCCGATGGCCACCCCCTCCAGCAGGTTCAGCGCCATCACGCCGCCCATGGTGACCAGGTAGAGCGGCAGCTCACCGTGCTGCCGGGCGACCCGGATGTCGGTCAGCTTGACCAGCTGCACGCCGACCACCACCAGCAGCCCCGCCAGCGCGGCCAGCGGGATGGCCTCCACCACCCACACCAGGGCCAGCGCGAACACCGCGATCCACACCGCGTGCAGCACCGCCGAGGCGCGCGTCCTGGCCCCGGCCTTCACGTTGGTCGAGCTGCGCACGATCACCCCGGTCACCGGCAGGCCGCCGAGCATGCCCGAAAGCGTGTTCGCCGCGCCCTGGCCGATCAGCTCGCGGTCGGTGTCGGTGCGCCTGCCGTCGTGCATGCGGTCCACCGCGACCGCCGAGAGCAGGCTCTCCACGCTGGCGATCAGGGCCACGGTGAGCACGCCGCCGACCACACCCGCCCACTGGCCGTCCGGCAGCACCGGCAGGGCGACGGCGGAGAGCAGGTCGCCGGGCAGCTCCACCCGGGGCACCGAGGGCAGCAGCGCGGACAGCGCCAGGCTCAGCCCGGTGGCCGAGGCCACCGCGACCAGCGGGCCGGGCACCACCTTCAGCGGTCCGGCCCACTTCGGCCAGAAGATCACCACCGCGATGGTGAACAGGCCGACCGCCACGGCCGGGCCGTGCGCGTTGACCAACTGGCCGGGCAGCTCGCGCAGGTTCTCCAGCACGCTGCTCTGCGGGTTGCCGCCCAGGACCACGTGCAGCTGGGCCAGCGCGATGGTGCCGCCGATGCCGGCCAGCATGCCGTGCACCACGGCGGGCGGGATGGCCTGGGCGAACCGGGCCAGCTTGGACAGCCCGAAACCGATCTGCACCAGTCCGGCGGCGGCCACGATGGCCGTGGTCACGCCGAAGCCGAACCGGTTGATCAGTTCGGCGACCACTACGGTCAGCCCGGCCGCCGGGCCGCTGACCTGCAGCGGGGACCCCCCGAGCAAGCCTGCGACCACACCGCCGACGATGGCCGCGATGAGCCCGGACAGGATCGGCGCCCCGGAGGCCACCGCGATGCCCAGCGACAGCGGCACGGCGACCAGGAACACCACGAGTGAGGCCGCGACGTCGGCTCGCAGCACCGACCAGTCGGGGCGCGGTAGGGAAGATCTTCGGACACTTGGCGGCGAGACGGCCACGCGGCTCCTCCTGAGTCTGGGTGACGCCAAGGCGTCAGGGGGGGTCGCCGGACCGCGGTCACCGTCGCCCGCACCGGCACCACGCCAACGGATCTTGAGGGTTCATCAGTTCCCGGACTATCCACGGCGCGTCGCCGCTTTCGTGGACCCGATCTCACCGGTCGTACACGGTCTTGCAACTATTGGGCGATAAGATGATTCTTACGAGGTAACTCAAGTTGCGCATCAGACTCAATTTGCGCAGGAGCCTCGTTCCGCCACACGTGACTCGCTATACCCATCGAGTGATCTTGTGTGGCTACCCCCACAACCACCCTATCGATGGGGTGACCGGGCGCCGGCTCAGCCCGCGGCCGCGGCGGCGCACATCGCGGCGGCGATCGCCGCCACGTCGTCGGCGCCGGTGACGAACGGCGGCATCGCGTAGACCAGATCCCGGAACGGCCGCAGCCACACCCCGCGCGCGGCGGCCGCCGCCGTGGCCGCCGCCTGGTCGACCGGCCGCTCCATCTGGATCACGCCGATCGCCCCGAGCACCCGCACGTCCCGCACCCCGGGCAGCTCCCGCGCCGGGGCCAGTCCCGCGCGCAGCCCCTCCCCGATGCCGGCCACCTCGGCCCGCCAGTCCCGGCGCAACAGCTCCCCGATGGAGGCCAGCGACACCGCCGAGGCCAACGGGTTCCCCATGAAGGTCGGCCCATGCATGAGCACACCGGCCTCCCCCTCGGTGATGCCCCGCGCCACCTCGGTGGTGCACAGCGTGCCGGCCATGGACAGGTAACCACCGGTCAGGGCCTTGCCCAGGCACATCACGTCGGGGCTGACCCCGGCGTGGTCGGCGGCGAACAGCTCACCGGTGCGGCCGAACCCGGTGGCGATCTCGTCGAAGATCAGCAACACGTCGTTGGCCAGACACAGCTCGCGCAGCACGTGCAGGTAGCGCGGGTCGTGGAAACGCATCCCGCCGGCGCCCTGGACCACCGGCTCCACGATCACCGCGGCCAGCTCGCCGGCGTGCTCCTCCACCAGCGACGCCAGCTCGGCCACGTACTCGGTGCGGAAGTCGGCGGGCGGCGCCCCGGCGAAGACCTGCCGGGGCAGCACGTCGGTCCACAGCGTGTGCATCCCGCCGTCCGGGTCACACACGCTCATGGTCATGAACGTGTCCCCGTGATAGCCCCCGCGCCACGTCATCAACCGGTGCTTCGCCGGCCGCCCCCGGGAACGCCAGTACTGCAGGCACATCTTGATGCCCACCTCGACCGCCACCGAGCCCGAGTCGGTGAGGAACACGTGCCGCAACGGCTCCGGGGTGATCTCCACCAGCCGGCCGGCCAGCGCGACCGCCGGCTCGTGGGTGAGCCCGCCGAACATCACGTGACTCATCCGCCCCAGCTGCTCGGTCACCGCCGCATCCAGCACCGGGTGCCGGTAACCGTGGATCGCCGCCCACCACGAGGACATGCCGTCGATCAGCTCCGCGCCCGCCGGCAGGCCCAGCGCCGGCCCGGCCAACCGCAGCCGCACCCCGCTCGCGCCGGCCACCGGCAGCGCCCGGCCGGCGGCCGGCATGGCTTCGTACGGGTGCCACACGCGCTCGCGGTCGGCGGCCAGAAGTTCCTCGGGGGTCACGTCCGGTGACACTATCCCGGCGCAGGGCGTTTAGGCTGGTGTGGCCATGACCAGCCACGACACTGTTACGTTCGACGCGCCGCCCGACGCGGGCACGTTGTCAAGGCGCCGCGAGCTGTCCGCCACGGCGCGGTCCCTGCTGCTCACCGTGCTCGGCGAGTTCGTGCTGCCGCGCGGCGAGCCGGTGTGGACCCGGGCGCTCCTGGACCTGCTCGGCGAGCTGGGCGTGGAACAGAAGTCCGCCCGCCAGGCCCTCTCCCGCACCGCCGCCGAAGGGCTGATCGACTCCAGCCGGGAGGGCCGGCGGGTGCGCTGGGAGCTGACCGAGTCCGGTCACCGGCTGCTCTCCGCCGGCGCACACCGGATCTACACCTTCGGCACCTCCGAGGTGGCCTGGGACGGGCGCTGGCTGGTGCTGCTGGCCAGCGTTCCGGAGTCGCGGCGCCAGCTGCGGCACCGGCTGCGCACCCGGCTGGCCTGGGCCGGCTTCGGCTCGCCCGCCCCTGCGGTCTGGCTTTCCCCGGACGCGGAAAAACAGGCCGAAGCGGCCGAGGTGATCCGCGAGCTGGGGCTGGCCGAGGTGGCCTCGTCGTTCATCGGGCCGTTCGGGCCGATCGGCGAGCAGCGCGAGATGGTGGCCCAGGCGTGGAACCTGGACCGGGTCGAGCTGGCGTACCAGGACTTCATCGCCACGTTCCAGCGCGCCGAGCCGACCACCCCCGCCGACGTGGCCAGGGAACAGATCAACCTGGTGCACGCCTGGCGCCGGTTCCCCTTCCTGGACCCGCAGCTGCCCGCCGAGCTGCTGCCCAGCGGCTGGATCGGGGTCAAGGCCACGGAGCTCTTCCACGACCGGCACCGCCGCTGGGACGCCGACGCCCGCCGCCACTGGGAACACCTCCTCCGCACCGCCGACTGAGAACCCCGCCCCCGATTCAGTGGGGTCAGCACGCTGATTCAGTGGGTTCAGCACGCTGGTTCAGTGGGTTCAGCACACTGGTTCAGTGGGTTTAGCACCCCGATTCAGTCACTTCAGCCGGGGGTTGCCAAGACGCGCCCGGCCGATCGCGGGGTTGTGGCACGACCGTCCCGGCGACCGTCAGACCCACGGATGCCGAAGTGACTGAACCAGCGTGCTGAACCCACTGAACCAGCGTGCTGAACCCACTGAATCAGCGGAGGTGGAGGCAGGTACTCAGAGGCGGAAGACCTGGCGGGCGTTCTCACCCAGAGCGAGGTCGAGGACGTCGGGGGCCAGGCCGAGTGAGCGGACGCCGTCCAGGTTGCCGGCCACTGACGGCGCCGAGGGCCAGTCGGTTCCGAAGATCCACTTCTTGCCGATACGGTTCAGGTCGAAGCGGTCGAAGTAGTGCGGAAGGCGTTTCGGCGGGAGGCCGGCGATGTCCAGCCAGAGGTTGTCGCGGGCCAGCGCCATGAACCCGGCGGTCTCGTAGCTCCAGCCCCGGCCGCCGTGCGCGAGCACCACGGTGAGCCCGGGGAAGTCGCGCAGCACGTCGTCCATCAGCACCGGGTCACCGCGCCGGCCGCTGGCCCCGGGGAACGAGCTCGGCCCGGTGTGGGTGATCACCGGGATCCCCCGGGCCTGGCACTCGGCGTAGGCGGGGTACAGCTCGCGGTCGTTCGGCGCGAAGTTGCCGTGCACGGGGTGCACCTTGAGCGCCACCGCGCCCAGGTCCAGCTGCCGGCGCAGCTCGGCGTCCACCGGGTAGTGCAGGTGCGGGTTCACGTTGGCCACCACGCGGAACCGCTCCGGGTTGTGCGCCACCAGCGGGGCCATGTCCTCGATCGCCTGTATCCCGGTCACCCTCGGGCTGTACTCGCAGAACAGCAGCGCCCGGTCCACTCCGGCCTCCTCGAACAGCGCGTCGAACCGCGCCGGCCGCGGCGACCCGTCCGGGCCGTACAGCGCGGCGACCGCGGCGGAGTCGCCGGCCGATCCCATCCAGGTGTCCCAGCCCAGCTTCAGCCCGGGCAGCCGGGCGGCGTGCACATGCGCGTCGACGATCACAGCAGGATCATCCGTCACCGCCCCTCGGGGTGCCGGACAGAACATCACCCGATCTTTCGCGGGCGGGCCGGCAAAGCGCCATAAGGGGCGGGTTCGCACACGCAGCGTAGTCACGACAGTCACGCTGGCCGCACGTTCACCGGGCCGCGTCGCGCCCTGCTACCCGCGGTGAGAGTTACCCACCGCACATCGCCCGACACGGGCCGCTGAGCACACGGCCGCCCTTACCTCGATCGAGGCAGACCGTATTCTGACCCCCTCGAGTACGCCGCCGGCGAGGGGATGGACCGCAAAATGATGTCGGTTCGATGGTTGATCGCCACCGGGATGGTCGGTCTGACCTTCGGTCTCACCTGGTTCCTCGGCATGAGCCTGTTCGAGATGTCCTCGCCGACCGCGCTGCAGGTCGCGGCCGTCGTGGCGGCCGTGGTGGGCCTCCCGCTGTCCTGGTGGTCGTTCCGGGGGCAGCTGCTGGACGAGCCGGCCGAGGTGAGCTGGCTGACCTGGCGGCGGGTACCCTCGGAGTCCTCGATCGCGCTTCCCCGGCCCGACGAAGAGGCCCACCTGGACGAGATCTTCCGCGGCTACAAGGGCAAGAGCAGCCCGGTTGCCGTGATCACCGGGCCCTCCGGCGTCGGCAAGACCCAGTTGGCCGCCGGCTATGCCCGGGCGCGCATCGCCGAGGGTTGGCCGCTGGTCGCCTGGATCAACGCCAGCAGCCCCGAGGAGATGCAGGCCGGCCTGCTGGAGTTCGCCGATGCGCTGAGCCTGCGGGTGCCCGAGGAGGGCAGCGCGCGCGCCATCGAGCGGCTGCTGGCCCACCCGCCCACCGGAACCCAGCCCTCGGTGATCATTTTCGACGGCGTGGTGAACGTCGAGGCGGTCCGCCCCTACCTGCCCACCGCGCCGGGCTGGCGGGTCCTGGTGACCAGCGGCGCGCCCGACGCGGACACCCTGGGCCCGGAGATCCCGCTGGACCTGCCGGAGCTGGCCGAGGTCACCGCCGCCTCCGGGCTGTCCGAGCACGCCGCCGAGCGGCTGGGACGGCTGCCCCTGGCCGTGGAGCTCGCCACGGCTACCGTGCGTGAGCACGACGGCCTCGCCGGGGACGAGGACGCCTACCTGCGCCACCTGGACTCGCTGGCCGTGGGCGAGCTGCTCGGCGACGGCCGGGACGGCTCGCGGCACGAGGAGAACTACCCGCTCGGCGCCGTCGAGGCGATCCTGGTCGGGCTGGCCGGCGCCGGCTTCGAGACCGACCAGCTCACCCGGCGGCTGCTCGGCGCGCTCGCGGTGCTCTCCCCCGGCGGGGTGAGCCGTGAGCTGATGTACTACGCCGCCCACCCCGGATCGGTCGAGGAGACGTTCGCCAAGCTCGGCCGCTGGGCGCTGCTGTGCACCCGGATGGACGGCGACGGCGTGCTGGTGCACGAGCTCACCCGCCGCGCGGTGCTGGACCGCCTGCGCGCCGAGGACGCGCTGCCCCAGGTGATCGGCGAGGCCGCCGGAATGCTCGGCCGGGCCATCTTCGGCGAGGAGCAGGCCTGGATGCGCCGGGGCGAGGGCGACCACCTGGTCGCGCACATCGCCGCGCTCTCCACCGCCGCCGGGTCGGTGTCCGCCACGCTGCCGCCGGAGGCCGGCGAGCGGGTGCTGGAGCTGCGCCAGTGGGCCACCCGGCAGCTGTCGGCGGTCGGCGACGGCGGTCGCGCCGTGGAGCTCGCGGAGAGCCTGCGCGCGGAGTGCGAGGCGCTGCTCGGCCCGGACCACCCGGACACCCTGGCCGCCTCGGACAACGTGGTCATCGCCTACGTGGCCGCCCGGCGGAGCGCCGACGGGATCCCGCTGGCCGAGCAGGTGCTGAACACCCGCATCCGGGTGCTCGGCCTGGACCACCCGGACACCCTCTCCTCGCGCTACACGCTGGCCTACGCGCACGAGTACGCCGGCCGGCTGGACGACGCGGTGCTGCTCTACGACCGCGCCTACACCGAGTACGCCCGGGTGCTCGGACCGGACAACCAGGCCACGCACGACACCGGCATCGCGCTGAACCGGGTCCGGCACATGGCCCCGGCCCGCGCCGCCGGGCGGCACCGGGCCAGCCAGCAGACCGACTGAGTGGGTCTACAGGTTGTCCCGGACGACCTGTCCGGCCCGGAGATCGCCGAGTTCCTCCGCGAGCACCTGCGGGACATGCTCTCGGTGTCCCCGCCGGAGAGCACGCACGCCCTGGACCTGACCGGCCTGCGTCGCCCCGACGTGACCTTCTGGACCGTGCTCGACGGGGACGCCCTGGTCGGCTGCGGAGCACTCAAGGAACTGGACCCCCGCCACGGCGAGATCAAGTCGATGCGCACCGCCGGGTCGCACCGGGGGCGCGGCGTGGCGTCCACCCTGCTGACCCACCTGCTCGCCGAAGCCCGCGCGCGGAACTACGCCAAGCTGAGCCTGGAGACCGGCTCCTTCGAGTTCTTCGCCCCGGCCCGCGCGCTGTACAGCAAGTACGGCTTCACCTACTGCGGCCCCTTCGCCGGCTACCGCGAGGACCCCAACAGCGTATTCATGACCCTGACGCTTTAAGGACGTGTTTCGAAGTGCTGACCCGCCGGATTGACCGGGGTGGAAGGTCGCTTGGACGGCGTGGCGTGGGGCACTCTGCCGTGGCCGCGGTGGCGCCTCATGTGCGATTCGGGCGCCAGTGACCGGAAGCTGCTTGATCATCAGGCAACCAGGGTCGCATTCGGCCGCCCAAGACCACCCTGGTTGCCTGATGATCACCGATTACATGGTCACCATGACATCAGGGCCGCCGTAGGCCGGCCGGCACGACCACCAGGTCATGCTGATCATGAGTCGGCCGCCAGGTCCAGGGTTTCCGGTCGGGGAACGAATGGTGATGAACGGGAACGCGCCGGGCGGCGCCGCGGCCGCGACAGGGCTCCACGCCGCGCCGTCCAAGATTCTGATAGTCGGCCTGCGCGATCGCTAACCCAGGCAGCCGGGGCCGAGCAGTGCCTTCAGGTCGCCCATGAGGGCCGGGGTGGGGCTCACCCGGAGCTTGTCGTCCAGGCGCAGCACGGTGGCCCTGGTGCCGTTCAGCAGCTTCAGGTGCACCTCGTGGCTGCCCGGGTGGCTGCCCAGCACGTCCTTCAGCTTGGACACCCGCTGCGGCGTGCAGTGGTCCGCGCGCAGGCTCACCTGCACGGGCGCCGCCGCGGCGCCGTCGGCGGCGGAGAGGTCGGGCACCGCGAGGTCGTTGGCGATCAGCGAGACCTTGTCGTCGCGGCGGTTCACCCTGGCCTTGACCAGCACGATCGCGTCCTCGGCCACGTCCATCCCGACCACCGCGTAGGCGCGGGGGAAGAACAGCACCTCGATGCTGCCGGCCAGGTCCTCGATCTGGGCCGACGCCCACGGCTCGCCGTTCTTGTTGATCCGCCGGTTCACCGAGGCCAGGATGCCGCCGACGGTCACCTGCGCGCCGTCCGCGATGGTGCCTTCCAGGATGCCCGGGATCGCCGTGTCGGTCTTGGACGACAGCAGCTGCTCCACCCCGTTGAGCGGGTGCCCGGACACGTACAGCCCGAGCATCTCCCGCTCGACGGCCAGCTGGTGCTTGCTGTCCCAGTGCTCGTCGGGCACCGGGATGTCGAACACGCCGCCGATGTCCTGGCTGTCCGCCCCGCCCTCCATCGAGCCGAACAGGTCGAACTGCCCCATCGACGCGGCCTTCTTGGTGCTCATCACCGAGTCGATGGCGTCCGCGTGTACCAGCAGCAGGCCCTTTCGCGGGTGGCCGAGCGAGTCGAACGCGCCGGCCTTGATCAGCGATTCGATGACCTTCTTGTTGCAGACCACCGCGTCGACCTTGCGCAGGAAGTCGGAGAAGTCGGAGAAGTCCCCCTTCTCCTTGCGCGCCGCGACGATCGCGTCGACCACGTTGAAGCCGACGTTGCGGATGGCGCCGAGGCCGAACCGGATGTCGGCGCCGACCGGGGCGAAGTTGCGCACCGACTCGTTCACGTCCGGGGGCAGCACGGTGATGCCCATCTTGCGGCATTCCGCCAGGTAGACGGCGGCCTTGTCCTTGTCGTCCCGGACACTGGTGAGCACGGCGGCCATGTACTCGGCCGGGTAGTTGGCCTTCAGGTAGGCGGTCCAGTAGGACACCACGCCGTAGGCGGCCGAGTGCGCGCGGTTGAACGCGTAGTCGGAGAAGGGCAGCAGGATGTCCCACAGCGTCTTCACCGCGGCGGCCGAGTACCCGTGGTCCTTCATGCCCTGGGCGAAACCCTCGTACTCCTTGTCGAGGATCTCCTTCTTCTTCTTGCCCATCGCGCGGCGCAGCAGGTCCGCTTTGCCGAGCGTGTACCCGGCCAGCTTCTGCGCGATCGCCATGACCTGTTCCTGGTAGACGATCAGGCCGTAGGTCTCGCCCAGGATGTCCTTCAGCGGCTCGGCCAGCTCGGGGTGGATCGGCGTGACCTCTTGCCGCTTGTTCTTGCGGTCGGCGTAGTCGTTGTGCGCGTTGGCGCCCATCGGGCCGGGCCGGTAGAGCGCGCCGACGGCGGAGATGTCGTCGAACTCGGTGGGCGCCATCCGGCGCAGCAGGTCCCGCATCGGCCCGCCGTCCAGCTGGAACACGCCCAGCGTGTCCCCCCGGGCCAGCAGTTCGTAGGTCGTCGGGTCGTCCAGCGCGACGTCCTCGATGACCAGCTTGGGCTTGCCGTTGAGCTCGATGTTCTCCAGCGCGTCGTCGATGATGGTCAGGTTGCGCAGGCCCAGGAAGTCCATCTTGAGCAGCCCGAGCGTCTCGCAGGCGCCCATGTCGAACTGCGTGATGATGGCGCCGTCGGCCTCCCGGCGCTGGATCGGGATGACGTCCAGCAGCGGCTTGCTGGACATGATCACGCCGGCGGCGTGCACACCCCACTGCCGCTTCAGCCCCTCCAGGCCCCGCGCGGTGTCGATGATCTCCTTGACCTGTGCGTCCGACTCGTAGAGCGCGCGCACCTCCATGGCCTCGGAGTAGCGCTTGTGGCTCGGGTCGAAGATGCCGGACAGCGGGATGTCCTTGCCCATCACCGCGGGCGGCATGGCCTTGGAGATGCGGTCCGCCACCGAGTAGCCGGGCTGGCCGAACAGCACCCGCGCCGAGTCCTTGATCGCGGCCTTGGCCTTGATCGTGGAGTAGGTGATGATCTGCGCGATCCGGTCCTCGCCGTACTTCTCCGTGGTGTAGCGGATCATCTCGCCGCGCCGACGTTCGTCGAAGTCCATGTCGATGTCGGGCATCGAGATGCGCTCGGGGTTGAGGAACCGCTCGAAGATCAGCTTGTGCTGGATGGGGTCCAGGTCGGTGATGCCCAGCACGTAGGCGACCAGCGAGCCGGCCGCGCTGCCCCGGCCGGGGCCGCACCGGATGCCGACCGACTTGGCGTGCTGGATGAGGTCGGCGGTCACCAGGAAGTACCCGGGGAACCCCATCTGGATGATGATCGAGACCTCGTAGTCGGCCTGCTTGCGGTACTGCTCGGTGATCCCGTTGGGGAACCGCTGGTGCAGCCCGCGCTCGACCTCCTTGATCAGCCAGGACTCCTCGGTCTCCCCCTCGGGGACGGGAGCCCGGGGCATCAGGTCCTGTCCCTCGGTGAACCCGACGTCCACCCGCTCGGCGATCAGCAGGGTGTTGTCACAGGCCTCCGGGAACTGCGGGTCCCACTGCTCGCGCATCTCCCTCGGCGACTTCAGGTAGAAGTCGGTGGCGTCGAACTTGAACCGGTTCGGGTCGGCCAGCGTCTTGCCGGTCTGCACGCACAGCAGCACCTCGTGCGCCTTGGCGTCCTCGGCGTAGGTGTAGTGCAGGTCGTTGGTGGCCAGGCCGGGCAGGTCCAGCAGCTTCTTCAACCGGAAGAGGTCCTCCTGGACCCGCTTCTCGATCTCGATGCCGTGGTCCATCAGCTCGCAGAAGAAGTTGTCCCGCCCGAAGATGTCCCGGTAGTCGGAGGCGGCCTGGCAGGCGTCGGCGAACCGGTCCTGCTGGAGCAGCCGGGCCACCTCGCCGGACGGGCAGCCGGTGGTGGCGATGATCCCCTTGCCGTAGGTCTCCAGCAGCTCCCGGTCCATGCGGGGCTTGTAGTAGTACCCCTCGAGCGACGCCAGGCTGGAGAGCCGGAAGAGGTTGTGCATGCCCTGGGTGTTCTCGGCCAGCAGGGTCATGTGGGTGTACATCTCGCCGGGGTTGTCGTCGCTCACCACCTGCCCACCCAGGGTGGCCCGCTTGCGCTCGTGCCGGGAGCCCGGCGAGAGGTAGCCCTCCATGCCGATGATCGGCTTGACCCCGTGCGCCTTGGCCTTGCGCCAGAACTCGTACGCCCCGTACACGTTGCCGTGGTCGGTCATCGCCAGCGCGGGCATCTCCATCCGCGCGGCCTCTTTGAACAGGTCGTCCAGCCGCGCGGCACCGTCGAGCATGGAGAACTCGGTGTGCGTGTGCAGGTGCACGAAACTGTCTGTGCCGACAGAACCGCCGACTCCCGCACGGGGCATGGACACCGCTCCCTCCCCGTAGGATCACCGCTCGCCGGGCCGGCCGGATCGACCGGAAACCCGCGCGCCGCACCCCGCCGGTCGTGGCCTCTGACGCGTTGAAGACGCCCAATCTAATCCCGTCGGCGCGGAGCTCGCGGCACCGGGCGGGGGTCGCCGGAAACCCACAGCTCATCCCCGGCCCGGCGTGTCGCGGCCGAGGTGAAACCGTCAAGCACAGATCGATGGTATGCGGCACGACCACCTCATCGTAGCCGTTCATCGAACAATAGTTCTAGTCCGATACCGGGGTATCACCCGGATCGGGCCCGCGGGTGCATGCGGCGGCCGGACGGCTGCGCATAGCATCGAACGGTGATCGACTCCGACCGGGCGAAACGGCTGCTCCGGTCCGGCGCGCTGGCGCTGGGCGGGGTGCTCTGGCCCGGCCCGGAGCAGTTCGGGCCGCCCCGGCTGCGCCGCCGGCTGCCCTGGCTGACCGGCCTGTACGCGGTGATCGTGTGCATCAGCGCGGCCGGCGCCGAGCTCAACGACAGTCGCCGGATGGTCGGCGGGGTGGCCTTCCTGCTGATGCTGCCGCTGATCGCCGGCCTCGCCCTGGCCGGACGGCGCCCGCTGGACGGGTGGCGGCTGGTCACCCTGTGGCTGTTGGTCCTCCCGTTCCTGGTCCCGCCCCCGGCGCCCCCGGTGCCGCCGCTGGAGGCGTGGAGTGGTGCCTGTGGGTGCCGGCCCTGCTGCTGGCCGGCATCGGGCGACCGGGCCGCTCCGGGGCGGACGCGGTCGCGGTCGGCGGCGTGGGGCTGCTGGTGCTGGTCGCGCTGAGCCTGCTCACCCCGTGGCCGGTGGACCTGGGCCACCTCGGTCTCTCCGTGGGCGGCATGCTGGTGCCGCTGCTGGTCGGGGCGAGCATCGGCGCACGGCTGAACTCCCGGCGGGCGCTGGCCCGCGAGCAGGCCAAGGTGGCGCAGGCCCAGGCCGAACGGGGCGCCATGGCCGAGCGGGCGCGGATCGCCAGGGAGATGCATGACGTGGTCGCCCACCACATGTCGATGATCGCCGTGCGCTGCGAGACGGCGCCGTACCGGCTGACCGGGCTGAACGAGGCCGGCCAGGCCGAGATCGCGGAGATCGGCGCGGCCGCCCGGGCAGCCATGGCCGACATGCAGGGCCTGCTCGGCGTGCTGCGGACCACCGAGTCCGGCGACGCCGCCGATCTCGCCCCGCAGCCCTCGCTGGAGCAGGTGACCGAACTGGTGGAACGGGCCAGGGCGGCCGGGCTGGCGGTGACCGCCACCCTGGACGACGGGCTGGACCGGGTTCCCCGGGCGGTCGGGCTGTCCACCTACCGGATCGCCCAGGAGGCGCTCACCAACGCGCGCAAGCACGCCCCCGGCGCGCCGACCGCGGTGAGCCTGCGGCACACCGCCGGCGGGCTGGAGCTGGTGGTCCGGTCCGGCCCCGGCGCGGAGCGCACCCGGCCGGCCCCGGGCGGTGGGCACGGCCTGGCCGGCATGCGCGAGCGGGCCGCGCTGCACGGTGGCGAGCTGGCCGCCGGGCCGGACCCGGACGGCGGGTTCACGGTGCGGGCGGTGCTGCCGTGGCGGGCGTGATCCGGGTACTGCTGGCCGACGACCAGAACATGGTGCGCGAGGGGTTCGGCGCGCTGCTGGACGCGCAGCCGGACATCCAGGTGGTGGGCGCGGCGGCGAACGGGCGGGAGGCGGTGGCCCGGGTGCGCGCGCTGCGCTCGGCGGGGAACGGCCCGGACGTGGTGCTGATGGACGTGCGCATGCCCGAGCTGGACGGGCTGGCCGCCACCAGGCAGATCCTGGACGACGCGTCGGGCGCGCCCCGGGTGCTGATGCTGACCACCTTCGACCTGGACGAGTACGTCTACGCGGCCCTGCGCGCCGGGGCCAGCGGGTTCCTGCTCAAGCACGCCCCGGCCAGCGAGCTGCTGGACGCGGTGCGCGTGGTCGCCGCCGGGGACGCGCTGCTCGCGCCCTCGGTGACCAAGCGGCTGATCGCCGACTTCGTGCGCGCCCAACCGGCCGAGCGGCCCGGCTGGAGCCGGCCGGACGCGCTGCGCGAGCTGACCCCCCGGGAGACCGAGGTGCTCGGCCTCATTGCCCGGGGCATGTCGAACGCGGAGATCGCCGCCGAGTTCGTTCTGGCGGAACAAACGGTGAAAACGCACGTCAGCCGCATGTTGACCAAGCTCGGCCTGCGGGACAGGGCACAGGCCGTGATTGTCGCTTACGAGTGTGGACTAGTCTCCCCGGGCAGTTGATTCCCCGTAACCCGTTGGAGCTACCCCGACATGAGCTTTGCAGTACCCAGGTAACCGCCGGAACTGGCTACCCGGGAATGATGATCTTGCTCGGGTAGTCTCCATAGCGTCCGCGATCGTGAAGATGGTCGCGCTGTTCGCCACCGCCCTGCTCGGGCTGCTGTTCATGCCGGTCGCCCAGGCGGCGCCGGCCCGCCCGGGTCCGGCGGCGTCACCGGCCCCGCCCCGGTGGGCCAGCCAGCGGGTGATGGAGCTGGACCCGACGGGTTCCGGCCGTGCGGTGGTCGCGCTCGGCGACCCTTCGCGCGCCCGGCACATCGCCGTCATCGTGCCGGGGGTGGGCATCAACCTCGGCACCTTCGACGAACCCGGGCGGCCCGAGCGGCGACCGTTCGGCATGGCGCAGGCGGTGCGGGGGCTGGCCCCGGACACCGCGGTCATCGCCTGGCTGGGCTACCGGCCGCCGTCCCGGCTGAACCTGGACGCGGTCGGCGGCGACCGGGCACGCCAGGGCGCGGCCGCGCTGCGCGCCTTCGTCGGCCGGTTGCGCGCGCGGGCGGTGCCCGGCGCCACCATCGGCGTGATCTGCCACAGCTACGGCACCACGGTGTGCGGACTGGCCGCGGCCGGGCTGCCGGTGGACGATCTCGCGCTCCTGGCCAGCCCGGGGGTGCGCGCCGACCACGTCGCCGACCTGCACACCCGGGCCCGGGTGTGGGCCGGCACCGCCGAGGACGACTGGATCCGCTGGGTGCCGCACATCCGGATCGGCGACTGGGGCCACGGCCCCGACCCGGCCGAGCGCGAGTTCGGCGCGCGCCCGCTGCCCACGGCCGGCGTACGCGGGCACGACGGCTACTTCGCCCCGGACAGCGTCACGCTGCGCGCGTTGGCCGCCATCGCCGCCGGCCGCTTCGGCACCGCTCCGCGCCCCATCGGCCCGGCCAACCGCCCCTCCCTCCTGGCCGCCCCCTGACCGCCCCGGTCGGTTGCGTTCAGCGGTGGCTACGTACGGTGACGGCCGCGCCTTCCCTCATGCCATGGTGACCATGAAACGCGACCGATCCGGGACCGCCGTCAGCCCCCGGGGACCGGACCGTCGTCGGGGACGGGGGCGGCTGTGTTGGTTTGTTCGGGGAGGAGCGGCGCGAGGGCTACGGCGGTGACGGGGGTGTCGGCGGGGGCGGCGTCCACGGCACGCACGCCGGGGCGGGCGGCCACGGTCTCCAGGGCGGTCCGGTCCCCCACCACCAGCACGGCCAGCACGCAGCGGCAGGGCGCCGAGGCGTCCAGCGCGCCGGCCTCGTAGCGGGCCACCTCGGCCGACCGGCCGGTCAGCCGGCGCGCGGCCGACTCGGCCTCCCGAGCCGCCGCCGCCTGGCCCAGCGCCAGTCGGCGCGCCTCGGCGGCGGCCGGGTCGGGCAGGTCCACCGGGGACAGCGGCTGGAAGCGCAGCGCGGTCTGCACCCGGGGCAGGGGCACCCGGAACACCGCGCTGGCCAGCCGCGCACCGGCGACCAGCCGGGACACCGACGGCGCGTCCAGGGACTCGGCGAACTGGACCAGGGCCGGCACCTCCGGGCCACCGGGCGGGGGCAGCCGCGCCGGCAACCCGGCCAGGTAAGCGCTTACGGACTGGCCCGGTTCGGGCCCCAACCGGACCGCGTCGGTGGAGCGTGCCGGCCGGTCCGGGCCGATCAGGCCGCGCAGCGGGCCGTCCCGCAGGAACCCCAGCAGGGCCAGGCCGAGCAGCCCGGTGACCGCGACCAACGCCACCCACCGGGCCACCCGCGCCACTCGCGCCAACCGGGGCGACCGGGCCGGCTGGGGCGGCCGGGGCGGCCGCGACCAACGGGGCCGGTCAGCCGGCATCCGCCCGCAACTGGTCCAGCGCGTGCTGCAGGTCCGCCGGATACTCGCTGGTGAACTCCACCCCGCGCCCGTCCGCCGGGTGCGCGAACCCGAGCTGGCGGGCATGCAGCCACTGCCGGGTCAGGCCCAGCCGGGCGGCCAGCGCGGGGTCGGCGCCGTAGGTGGTGTCTCCGACGCAGGGGTGGCGCAGCGCCGACATGTGCACCCGGATCTGATGGGTGCGGCCCGTCTCCAGGGTGATGTCCAACAGGCTGGCCGCCGGGAACGCCTCGAGCAGGTCGTAGTGGGTCACGCTGGGCTTGCCGCCGGCCACCACCGCGAACCGCCAGTCGCTGCGGGGGTGCCGGTCGATGGGCGCGTCGATGGTGCCGCGCGACGGGTCCGGGTGCCCCTGCACCACGGCGTGGTAGCGCTTGGTCACGGTGCGCTCCTTGAACGCGGCCTTCAGCGCGCGGTACGCGGGCTCGGACTTGGCCAGCACCATCACGCCGGTGGTGCCCGCGTCCAGCCGGTGCACCACACCCTGTCGTTCGGCGGGGCCGGAGCTGGCCAGGCTCACGCCGAGGGCGGCCACACCGCCGGTCACCGTCGGGCCGGTCCAGCCGTGGCTGGGATGCGCGGCCACGCCCAGCGGCTTGTCCACCACGACGATGTCGTCGTCCTCGTACAGCCGTTTGAGCCCGGCCACCGGCTCGGCCGGCGCGGGCGGTGGCGCCGCCTTCGGCGCGGGCAGCGTGACCTCCAGCCAGCTGCCCGCGACCAGCCGGTCGGACTTGCCGAGCGGCCTTCCACCGGACAGCACCTGGCCGTCCTCGGCCAGGTCGGCCACCACGCCCCGGGAGAGCCCGAGCATCCGGGAGAGGCCGGCGTCCACCCGCATACCGTCCAGCCCCTCGGGCACCGGCACGGTCCGCGTGTCACTCATCCTCGGCCCGCCCGTGCCGGGTTCCGTCCAGCTCCCGGCCGAACAACGCCAGCAGCACCAGCAGCACGCCACCCAGGCAGATCGCCGAGTCGGCCGCGTTGAACACCGGCCAGACCCGCCCGTCCGGCGCGAACAGCGAGACGAAGTCCACCACCCAGCCGCGCAGCACCCCCGGGTACCGGAACATCCGGTCCCCCAGGTTGCCCAGCGCACCGCCGAGCACCAGGCCGAGCGCCACCGCCCAGCCCCGCGAGCGCAGCCGCCCCGCCGCCCGGATGATCGCCACCACCACGCCGACCGCGATCAGGGTGAGCAGCCAGGTCATCCCGGTGGCCATGCCGAACGCCGCGCCGGGGTTGCGCACCAGCTGCAGGTAGACCAGGCCGTCCAGGATCGGCATCGGCTCGCGCCACTCCAGCTCGCGCACCGCGATGATCTTCGTGACCAGGTCGACGGCCAGCACGCTCAGCGCGATGGCCGCCAGCAGGAGCACCCGCCGGGGCCGCGCCGGAGATTCCTCCGGATCGGTCTCGTCGTAGCCGGTGTCCCACACGGACGGCAGGGTCAGGCTAGAGCGTCCGGCGGGCGAGGGGTCCGGCTCGCGGCGCCCAGGCAGATGCCTCGCGGCGTTGTCCTCCTCGCCCATAGCTTCGCTATGAACTCGTCGTCCGCCTTGCGATTCATCCACCTGGACCCCGCTCCCTGATCGAACCCCTCGCCCGCCGGATGCTCCCCATTGTCTAGGACCGGCCGGACTCGCCGCGCCACCGGGCCAGCCGGCCGGCCCGGTCCACCGCGCGAATGCGCTGCTCGGTGCGTTCCCGGGCCGACGTCGTGCTCACCACCAGCAGCTGGTCCCGCTCCTTCAGCCGGGTGTCCGGGACCGGGGTGAACCCCTGGCCGTCCCGGACGACCAGGCTCACCGAGGCACCCGTCGGCAGCCGCAGCTCGCGCAGGTAGACGCCGTGCAGCTTGGACCCGAGCGGGATGCGCACCTGCAGCAGGTCGGCCGACAGCTCGTCCAGCGGGGCCGCGTCCACCTCCACCTCGGTCGGCTCGGTGGACCGGGCCACGCCGAGCAGCCGGGCCACCCAGGGCAGCGTGGTGCCCTGCAGCAGGGTGAGCAGCACGACCAGCACGAACACCACGTCCACCAGCAGTCCCGCGTCCACGCTGGCCGGGGCATGGGTGAACGCGATGAGCGCGAGCACGATGGGCACCGCGCCGCGCAGCCCGGACCAGGAAAGGAACGCCTGCTCCCGCCAGGGCACCCGGAACGGCAGCGCGGACGCCAGCACGGACAGCGGGCGGGCGAGCAGCAGCAGCACGGCGGCCGCGATCAGCGCGGGCAACAGGGCACGGCCCAGCGCGGCGGGCGAGGCGTAGAGACCCAACAGCACGAACAACCCGATCTGGGCCAGCCACCCGGTGCCCTCCGCGAACGACCGCACCGCCGCCCGGTGCGGCAGGTTGACGTTGCCCAGCACCAGTGCGGCGGCGTAGGTGGCGAGCAACCCGGAGGCATGGACCGACTGTCCGGCGGCGTAACCCAGCACGCACACCGCCAACGTGGCCAGCGGATAGAGGCCGGTGGCCGGCAGGGCGGCCCGGCGCAGTGCCCACGCGCCGCCGAAGCCGAAGGCCAGCCCGATCAGCCCGCCGGCGGCCAGCTCGTACACCACCAGTGCCGGGCTCCACCAGGTCAGCGGGTCCGGCGAGGCGAGCATCAGGACCGCGATCACCACCGGGGCGTCGTTCAGCCCGGACTCCAGCTCCAGCGCCCCGGAGAGCCGCCGCCGCACGCCCACCCCGCGCAGCACGCTGAACACCGCCGCCGCATCGGTGGAGGAGAGCACCGCGCCCCACAGGAACGCGGTGCGCCACTCCAACCCGAGCAGCAGGTGCAGTGCGAAGCCGGTGACCCCGATGCTCACCGCGACCGCCACGGTGGACAGCGCGACGCCGATGCCCAGCGCCGGCCGCACCTGGGCCCACCGGGTGGTCAGGCCGCCCTCGGCCAGGATCAGCACCAGCGCGGCCAACCCCAGCGACTCGGTGAGCGCCGCGTTCTCGAACTGCACGCCCAGGACCGACTCGCCCAGCAGCACCCCGATGCCGAGGTACAGCAGCAGCGAGGGCAGGCCGACCCGGACGGAGGCGCGCACGGCCACGACGCCGAGCAACACCACCGCGGCACCGATGCCGAGCATGAGCTCCAGGGAGTTGCTCAATCGCACCCCCTCGGATCATCGGCCGTAGTGCTATTTCACCGCGGTGCGAATCTCAGCCCGACACCAGGTCGGTACCGCCTACTCCGAAGTGGCGGTCAGCACGGCCAGCACGGAGTCCAGGTAGGCCGCCCGGGCCGGACCGTCGCCGGGCAGGGAGTCCGGGTCGGTGCGGGTGAGCTGGGCGTGCCCGAGGTAGGTGGTGTAGGCCTGCAGGGCACGCCGGTCGGCCTCCGGCTCCGGATGGCCCAGCTCGACGAACAGCGAGGTCAGGTAGCTCAGCCGGCGCCGGGTGACCCGCCTCAGCACCGGCCCGACCTCCGGGTGGTCGGCCGAGGCGAGCAGGGCCAGCTCAGCGGCGAACTGGCCGCCCGGACCGAGCGCCACCCGCAGCAGCTCGCCCAACCGGTCGGCGGCGTCGTCCACCCGTGCGATCACCGCCTCGGTGTTCTCCCGCTCCCACCGCGCGACGGTCGCCGAGATCAGGTCGTCGCGGCTCTTGAAGTGCCAGTAGCCGCTGCCCTTGGTCGCGCCGAGGCGGGCCGCGATCGGTTCGATGGCCACCGCCGAGAGCCCGCCGGCGGCCAGCGCGCGCAGCGCCTCGGCGGTCCAGTCGTCCCGGGACAGCCGACGGGAACCAGGTGTGCTCGGCATTTGCCGTACGGTAGCGTACGGTCATACCGTACGGTTACGTATGGAGGCGTGCCATGCAGATCGAGAACGTGCACCGGCGCGAGTTCCGCGCCACCGAGGCCCAGCTGGGCGAACTGCTGGACCGGATGGCCGGGCCGGACGACCCGCTCTGGCCGAGCCGCTGGCCGCCGATGCGGTTCGACCGGCCGCTCGCGGTCGGCGCGGACGGCGGTCATGGCCCGATCCGCTACTCGGTGGTGGAGTACCAGCCGGGCCGGCGGCTGGTGTGCCGGTTCAACCGGCCGACCCCGCTGGACGGCAGCCACTGGTTGGAAGTGCTGCCCGGGTCGCGGCCGGGCACCGCGGCACTCCGGCACGTGATCAGCGGCCGGCCCCTCGGCCTCGGCAACCTGGCCTGGCCGCTGGCGATCCGCTGGCTGCACGACTGCGTGCTGGAGGAACTGCTGGACAACGCCGGCCGGGCGGTCGGCGACCCTCCGGCGCGCCCGGCGCGCTGGTCCCCCTGGGTACGGTTCTGCCGGCGGGTGATAGCGGTACCGGGCATCGCCGCCTAGGCGGGCCCTCCGAGGTACTCGGACTCCAGCACCAGGTCGGGCAGCAGCCGCTGGTACTCCACGTGCGCGGCGTGCTCCACCGTCCGCCACCAGCGCCCCTGGTTGGCCCGCATGAACGCCCGGTAGCCCGGCGCCCCGGGGATCCGCACGTTGTCCGCGACCACCACCGAACCGGGGTGCAGCCAGCCCTGCGCGAGGATTCGCCGCAGGTCCGGCAGGTACTCGTTCTTGGCGTGGTCGATCAGCACGAAGTCCAGCCCGCCCGGGCCGAACGCGTGGCGTTCCCGCAGCTTGCGCAGGGTGCCGCCACCGTCCCCGAGCGCGCCGACCACCGCGGTCACCTGCCCGGACAGGCCGGCGTGTTCCCAGATCCGGCGGGCCACGTCGGCGTTCGCCGGGTTGGGCTCCACCGACCACAGGTGCGCCCCGGCCGGCATGGACCGGGCGATGCGCATCGCGCTGTACCCGCAGTAGGTGCCCAGCTCGAGCAGCCGGGTGGGCCGCGCCCGGCCCACCGCCCGCTCCAGGATGGCGCCCTTCTCCGCGCCGATGTTGATCAGGAACCGGTTGGGCCGGGCGGCGAACTGGTCGACCGCCGCGATGGCGGCATCCGGGTCACCGGGTGCCGCCACCGCCAGCACGTGTTCGACCAGCTCCTCCTCGCGCCCGTCGCCCATCCGGCCGTGCCGCATGCGCTTGAGCCGCAACAGCATGGCCACCAGCTCCCAGTGCGGAAACTTCCGGCCGGTGACACCCATGACCGCTACCTCCACACCGTCCGGCGACGCGTAGAGGCTCTACGGTAGGAGCACTACATAACGATCACGTGTACAGATCGGCCAACCACGCGGTCCAGTCCCGGTCCAGCGTGGCGCGGTCCAGGTCGTCCCGGAAGATGTGGTGGCCGATCGCCACCGGCATGCCCATCCGGGCCATGCCGTGGAACCGGTAGAGCCCGTCCCCGGTGCGCACCCCGAGGAACTCGTCCTCCCGGTAGTCGACCACGCCGTCCAGCACCGGAAGACCGGCCGGGGTCAGCCGTACCGCCTGCCCGACCTCGACCGGGCCGGCCAGCCCGAGCCCGGCCAGGAGGGTCGGCCACCGGCCCGGCTCCGCCGACGCGGCCGGCCCGTTCGCGTTCACGAAGACGACCGGTCGCCCGGCGAAGTGGGTCACGTACTCCCGCAGGGTGTGCAGGTACATGTCCCAGCCATGGGCCAGGCCCGCCTCGAAGTCCTCGCTCCAGTCGTCGCCGAGGAAGCCGCTGTGCACGAACCGGAGCACGGTGCCCGCGCCGTCCCGGCCCTCGATCAGGTACTCCATCGCGTGCACCGTGCCGTCCTCGGCGGTCTCCCCCCGGTAGGCCAGCCGCTTGTGCGGCTCCCACGCGGTGATGTCCGCCGAGGTCTCGTACCCCTCCACGGTGAGCCGGACCGTGCCGCCCTCCCCCGGCTCCACCTCGTGCGGCATGAACCACGCGGTGATACCCGGGCCGGTGGCGATCGCCTGCCAGACCTCCTCCGGGCTCGCTTCGACCTCGATCTCCTTGCGGATCTCGTACTCTCTGCCCACGTTCAGCTCTCCCTGGTGAGTTTGGTGCCGGCGGCCGGATGGACGGCCAGCAGCACTCGATGGTCTCGACCGTGCTCCGCGTGGTACTTGCCGATCAGCGACGTCACCGCGCCGGCCAGCTCCTCGGCGAACGCCGCCCGGTCGGCGGCCGAGGCGAACCGCACCTCGCCGTCCACCGCGAACGTGGGCAGCCGCTTGCCCGCGCGCGCCGCCCCGGCGATCAGCTCCCCCAGCTCCCGGACCATCCGGGCGGCCAGGGCGAGCAGCCACCGGGCGGACAGCTGGTCCGGCGAGCGCCCGGGGTCCGGCTGCACCCGGCCGAGCGCGGCCGGCGAGATCACGTACGACGCCGCGGTGGCGCGCAGGACCCGCTCGGTCACGTTGCCCTTGCGGCGCTCCTCGACCAGCTCGACCAGCCCGTGCCGCTCCAGCGCTCGCAGGTGGTAGTTCAGCTTCTGCCGGGGCAGGCCGAGCCTGGCGGCCAGCATGCTGGCCGACGCGGGCACCGACAGTTCCGCGAGCAGCCTGGTCCGCACCGGGTCCAGCGACACCCCGGCCGCCGCCGGGTCCTCGATCACCGCCACTTCGAGCACGGCGGCCAGCGTGCCACCGACAATTTTTCTTGTCAAGAAATCCAGAGTTGTCGGCGGAGGCGCTACCAGGTGATCGTCACCGTGACGCGGGGCCGGGGCGGGATCTCGGCCAGCGCCGCCGCCACCTCGTCCACCCGATCGGCCGGCAGGCACAGCCGGCGCGCCACCCACACCGGGTCCTCGGGCAGCCGGGCCGGCCGCTCCCAGCGGGTCACCCTCGGGCTGATGCCCAGCTCCTCGAGCACGGCGACCGCGTCGTCGGCGGTGGCCGGCGCCGGCCGGCGCAGGCCGTGGAAGCGCACCCACAGGGGGTCCAGCCAGGCCATCGGGTGCTGGCCGGTCAGCTCCACGACCACGCCCCGGCGGGCCGCCCCGGTCAGCGCGCGCAGGAACGGCGGGAAGTCCACCGTGTTGTACCCGACGTGATGGCACAGCACCGCGTCGGCGGGGCCCGCCTCGGCGGCGGCTTCGGGCCACCCGCCCAGCACGGTGCGGTGCTCCAGACCCCGGGCGGCGCAGTCGGCGGCGAACACCTCCAGCATGCCCGGGTTGTGGTCCACCCCCACCAGCAGCTTCGCCCGGTCCGCGACCGCCAGCGAGGCGCTGCCGCCACCGCAGCCGACGTCCAGCACCTCACCGCGACCGCCGTCCAGCAGCGCCAGCGCCGCGTCCCGGGACGGGGTGTCGTGCGGCTCGGCCGGCGCGGTGAAGTGCTTCGGGTCGTGCTTCCAGGGGCTCTCCGGCACCAGCGCCAGGATCTCCGGCGGGATCCCCCGCGCCTCCTGCATCTCTCGCCACCGGTCGGCGGCCGTGCTGCTCATCCGCCGACGGTAACGCCGATCAACGCCTGCGCCTCGGCCAGGCCCAGCGTCCGGCCGGCCCGGTGGCCGGCGGCAAAGCGGGCCGGCCCGAGCGTCTCGCGGGCCCGGCCGGTGATCCGGTCCACGTCACCGCGCTCGGCCACCGGCAGCGGCGCGCCGGCTCCCTCCCGGGCCGCCTCGGCGGCGCCGAGCAGCGTGGCCGCGCGCTCCGCCCCGCCGGGCTGGCCGGGCTCCAGCGCGGCCACCCCGGCCAGGCCCTCCAGCGCCAGCGCCACCGCCCTCGGGTCGCCCCCTCGGCGCGCGCTGTCCAGGCCGGCCAGGTGCAGCCGGCGGGCGCCCTCCCCGTCGCCCCCCTGCTCGGCCAGGAAGCCCAGCTCGGCCAGGATCAGCGCGTTGCCCGGTTCGAACTCCACCCGGCTGTGCCACTCCCGCACCCGCTCCAGGTGCCGCCGTGCCTCCGCGAACCGCCCGCGCCGGCGGGCGATCAGCGCCAGCCCGGTCTCCGCGTACATCCGGCCGGGCACGAACCCGTGCCGGCCGGCCACCTCGATCGCCTCCCGGTGCAGCTTCTCCGCCCGCTCCGGCTCCCCGCGCAGCAGCGCGATGCGGCCCAGCCAGCACAGCTGGTAGGCGACGTCCGGCCACAGCCCGAGCTGCTCGGCCAGCCGCAGGCAGTCGGCGTGCACGCGGCCGGCCTCCGGGTAGTCGCCGGCCACCTCGGCCAGCGAACCCAGCACGGAACGCGCCTGCAACTGGCCCCAGCGGTCGCCCAGCTCGGCGAACTCCCGGTCGGCCCGCTCGGCGTCCCGCCTCGCCCCGGCCAGGGCGCCCCGGGTGATCGCCCGGTGCGAGCGGTCGGCCAGCACCGCCGCCACGCCCCACCGGTCCCCCAGCCGCTCGAACTCGGCCAGCAGCTCGTCCAGCGCCGTGTCCCCGGCGGCCACCTCGCCCAGCGTGTTGCGCGCGCTGAGCAGGAACCGGCGCGCCGCCGCCCGTTCGGCCGGGTCCTCGATCTCCCGCCACGGCGCCCCCTCGGACCGCGCGGCCGGGTCGCCGAGCACGGCGAACCCGGCCCGCCAGGTACGGGCCCGGGCCCGCGCGCCGGCCGAGCCGCCCGGCGCCTCCAGCACCGTGTGCAGGGCCCGCTCGGCCTCCCCCAGCCGCCCGCGCAGGAACCAGTACCAGACCAGGGCATCGACCAGCTGGAATGCCAGATCGCCTCTCCCGGCGGTGTCGAGCGCCCGGCGCAGGTTGGCCCGCTCCGCGTCCAGCCGGGCCAGCCACTCCCGCTGCGCCGGCCCGCGCAGCTCACGGTCGCCTCGTCGGGCCAGGTTCAGGTAGTGCTCCAGATGACGCCCGCGCGCTTTTTCCTGCTCGCCGGCCTCGACCAGCCGCTCCAGGCCGTAGGCGGCCACCGACTCGAGCAGGCGGTACCGGTGCGCGCCGGTCGCCGGGTCCATCGCCGCCACGACCAGTGAACGGTCCACCAGTTGGACCAGGAGGCCCAGTACCTCGCCGGCCGACACCTCGCCACCCGCGCACACCCGCTCGGCGGCCTCCAGCGTGCACCCGCCCTGGTGCACCGCCAGCCGGCGCAGCACGGCCCGCTGGGCCGGGGTGAGCAGCCGCCAACTCCAGTCGATCACCGCGCGCAGCGTCCGCTGCCGGTCGGGCCGGTCGCGGGCGCCGTCGGTGAGCAGCCCGAACCGGTCGTCCAGCCGGTTCAGCAGCTCGGGCAACCCGAGCGCACGAACCCGGGCGGCGGCCAGCTCGATGGCCAGAGGCACCCCGTCCAGCCGCGCGCAGATGGCCGTGACCGTGCGCGCCTGCGCCGCGCCGGCGACCCACCCCGGATCCGCCGCCGACGCACGCGCGGCGAACAGCTCCGCCGCGTCCCCGGGCGCCAGCGCGGGCACCGGGAACACCCGCTCGCCGGTGAGCCGCAGCGGCTCCCGGCTGGTCACCAGCACCCTCGGTTCACCCAGCGCACCGACCAACGCCGCCAGCTCGGCGGCCGCGTCTATGACGTGCTCACAGTTGTCCAGCACCAGCAGCGCGCGCTGGTCGGCGAGGCAGCCGGCGACCCGGTCCAGCGACCCCCCACACGCGGTGTCGCGTAGCCCCAGGGTGGCCGCCACCGCCATGCCCAGCGCCTCGACCGTCTCGCCCGCACCCAGCTCGGCCAGCTCGACCAGCCAGATGCCGTCCGGGAACCGGTCGGCCAGCCCGCGCGCGGCGGCCACCGCGAGGGTGGTCTTGCCCACCCCGCCGGGACCGGTGAGCGTGACCACCCGGTGTTCGGCCAACAGGCCCCGCACCTGCTCGATCTCCCCGGCCCGGCCGATCGGCTCGGTGAGGGGCGCCGGCAACCGGACCGGACCGGCGCCCGGCGCGGCCAGTGCCGGGTCGCGCACCAGGATGGCCTGGCGCAGCGCGGCCAGCTCGGGACCGGGGTCCAGGCCGTGCGCCTCGGCGAGATCGGCGCGCAGGCGGTCCAGCACGTCCAGGGCCTCGGCCTGGCGGCCGGCCCGGTACAGCGCGGTGGCCCTGGCCGCGCCCAGCCGTTCCCGCGTCGGGTGGCGGGCGGCCAGCTGGTCCAGCTCGGCGACCAGCTGGTGGTGCTGGCCGAGAGCCAGCCGGGCTTCGGCCCGGTCCTCCTCGGCGGCCAGCCGTTCCGCGTCCAGCCGGCGGGCCGCGTCCACGGCGAACGGCGCGTCCGCGAACTCCGCCAGCGCCGGGCCGCGCCACAGCGCCAGCGCGTCGGTCAGCAGCCCGACCCGGGCGGCCGGCTCCGGCTCCGCTCCGGCCCGGGCCAGCAGCGCGCGGAACCGCCCGGTGTCCACGTCGTCCGCGCCGACGGCCAGCGCGTACCCGCCCGGGCCCAGGGTGACCAGCCCCCGCGCCCCCGGCTCGGCCGCCTCCAGCACCCGGCGCAGCTGGGACACCTTGGTCTGGAGCGTGTTGGTCGGGTTGCCGGGCTGCTCGTCCGGCCACACGTCGGCCACCAGCCGGTGGACCGGGACGGGCCGGCCGGCGGGCACCAACAGCGCCGCCAGCAGCGCGCGCACCTTCGGCTCCCCCACGGCCACCCCACGCCCGTCCGACGTGGTCACCTCGAGCGGTCCGAGCAGGGCAAATCGCACCTCACCACGTTAACCGCCCGGCCCGACAGTTCTCCGTGCGCGAAGCGTGCGCGGGCCGTGCGCGCGGGTCGGCAGCCTGATGCCACCGAACCGAAACCGGAGGAGCGAACCGAGATGAACGAACCGGTCACCCTGATCGGCCTGGGCCCGATGGGCCAGGCCATGGTCCGGGCACTGCTGCGCGGCGGCCACCAGGTCACCGTGTGGAACCGCACCGCCAGCCGGGCGGACGGCGTGGTGGCCGACGGCGCCACCCGCGCGGCCACCCCGGCGGAGGCGGTCGCGGCCAGCGAACTGATCATCCTCAGCCTCACGGACTACGCCGCGATGTACCAGATCCTGGACACCGACGGGGTCCGGCTGACCGGGAAGACCCTGGTCAACCTGAGCTCGGACACCCCGGAGGTGACCCGGGAGGCGGCCGCCTGGGTGGCCGAGCGGGGCGGCCGGTTCGTCTCCGGCGGGGTGATGGTGCCGGAGAACATGGTCGGCGTCGACGGGGCGTACGTGTTCTACAGCGGGCCGGAGGAGGACTTCCGCCGGCACGAGGCGGCGCTGCGGCGCATCGGCCGCACCGACTACGTCGGCGCCGACGTCGGCCGTGCGCAGCTGTTCTACCTCGCCCAGCTGGACATCTTCCTCACCACGCTGTCCGCCTACCTGCACGCCACCGCGCTGCTCGCCTCGGCCGGGGTGACCGCGCGGGAGTTCCTGCCCTGGGCGAAGGACAACTTCGACACGGTCTCCTCGTACCTGGACGTCTCCTCGGCGGAGATCGACGCCGGCGACTACCCCGGCGACCAGGCCACCAACCAGATGATGGGCGCCACCGCGCTGCACATCCTGCAGGCCAGCCGCGCGGCGGGCATCGACTCGGCGCTGCCCGAGGCGGTCAAGTCGCACTACGACCGGGCGGCGGCCGCCGGCCGGGGCAAGGAGGGCTGGACCGCACTGATCGACTTCATGAAGAAACCGGCATAGGACGTGTTACGCCGCCGATTTGCGTGGTTGCCGCTGGTTTGGGTTGACCGACGGCGTGGACGGCGCGACCTGGCCGGCCTGCCTCGACGTCGACGTCAATCTGGTTCGATCATGCGACTGACCAGACTGATGTCGACGTCGAGGAACACTTCCCGGCCCAACTTTGACTGTGTCCCCATCGACGTTACGGGGTGTGACCGACGGTGGGGATCGTGCGCCGCGTTCACTTCACTGCCCGATTCGGCGGCCAGCCGTTCGCCAGGACCGCCCGGTCGTCCGAGATCCACGGGACAGCCTGCCGCCTACCGCTCACGAACAACGCGACCGCCGTCCGGTGCCCCTGCTGGTCGAGCACGTACTTCGTTATGGCCGCGCCGAGTACGCCAGGATCGGTGCTGAGATCCTCCGCGTACTGCTCGGCCTTCCGCAACGTCGAGCACAGCAAGGCCGTCGCGGCAATCTCTTCGGAGCGGATGGCGTGCACCCCGAACACCTCACTCCCCATACCTCACCCACCGACCGCTGGTAGTCAGCGCCCACACCTGCGACTCCTTCCGAGATGCCTCGCGGGGTGATGCGCCCCGGCCGGTGCGCCGAATCAGAATCGCATCGCGAGAAGCCGCCTACCAGGGCACGAAACCCAGCAACTCACCCATCGCGAAACCCATCACGGAATCCGTGCAGCTGACCCAAGTCGATAACCAGGCCAGGTACCGTTGGTAGGCTTTGACCAGGTGTTTCTGCCTAGGGAGCCTTCACCCGGAGGAGGGAGATGGCGCGTCCACGACGTCCCAAGCTTGAGCCACGCCTTGCGGCGTTTCGCAAACGTGCGGGACTCACCCAGGAACAAGTGGCGGAGCACATAGGTGTTTCCGCCGACATGGTGCGTAAGCACGAACGTGGAATCAACCAGCCCATTCTGCTTTACCGTCAACGATACGTCGATTTATACGGTGTGAGCGAAACTGACCTCGGTCTGGTTCTCAGGTTGCCGATGAGGAGCGACTCGACGGGAGCTTCGCTGGATGAAATCGACCAGATCTTCCTTGAGCTGAAGGAATCCGGTACGCGCGACGAAGTGATCCGGCAACTAGATCGGGCCACTCACTCCGCCGCCGAGGCGCATACCCAGGCTCCCGCTTCTCAGCTTTTGAGCGAAGTGCTTCGACTCCATAGCCGAGTGCGAAGCTTAGCCGAGGGGAAGCAGCGTCTCGGTCAACGTCGCGAAATATTCCGAATCCAGTCAGCCCTCTTGGCCCACGCCTGCCTCCTCCTTGGCGATCTCAGGCAAAACGACACCGCCGAAAAATTCGGCGTTGCGGCGTTGGGCCTCGCCCAGGAAGCCGGGGTGAATCCGGCTATGGCATTTACCGCACTGGCAAAGACTCTTCGTTGGGCCGATCGTTTCGTCGAATCAGCGGACATGGCCCAGCAAGGTTTCCGGTGCAGCCCCTCAACGCCAGTACGAACTCAGCTGGCGAGCCAGGAGGCCAACGCGGCAGCACTCCTGGGCGACGCCCCAAGGGCCAGGGAAGCGCTGCGACGCGCAGAGGAGGCCGCCAGCTCGGCCGCGCCGGACAGCGGACGATCCGCGTGGTCGTTCCCCGTTGCACGACAGGCGGTGTTCACGCTCTCGGTTGCCACCCATACCGGCGATCCCGACACGGCACTCCACGCTGCCGCCATTGCTGACGAAGGTTGGGCGGGTGGCCAACCCATGGTGTCAGCGAACTGGGCACAGATCCGCGTCGGCGCAGGCATCGCACACGTGCTGAGAGGATCACTGGATGAAGCGGTAAGCGAGGTAACCCCTGTCTTTTCGTTGCCATCGGAACGTCGGGTCGCCACGGTTACCGCCTATATGGAAAATCTAGACCGGCAACTCCGGCACTCCAAAGTGGTCGACGGTAGGTCAGCAATTGAACTTCGCCGAGAGATCCGAGAGTTCAACCTGGCTGCACTGGCCGAGGACCCAGCATGAGCCCTCTGCCTTCTCATATGCGCGACAGGTGGCTAAATCGCACCGAACCAGGGGCGCGTGCAGGCACCATCTATTGGCACGTACTCATGCGCACATATCCAGGGGCACAGAAAGCCGCACTTAATGCACAACGAATCCTTTCCGGTTTTCCAGGGTTCCACATGACACCACATGAGTGGTTGCACATGACCACTCTCACTGTGGGGTCCACCGAAGAAGTCTCGCGGCAACAGATGATTCAAATGCTAGAAGGCGCTCAACAAATTCTCTCACACGTCGAGCCTATACCGGTAAAACTCGGAAAGATCCTGTACCACCCCGAAGCGGTAATGTTGGCGGTCCATCCAGCAGGTGCATTAAAACCTATTCTCAATGCAGCTCAAAAAGTCACTCTCACCGTCACCGGACGCCCCGGCCTAATCGACGGATCTCACGAATGGACGCCCCATATGACTGTCTCGTACAGCACGGCGTCACAATCGGCCGACCCGATAATCGCGGCTCTCGGTAAGACTGTCGGCGAGTACCACGTCGTCGTTGATGCCTTGACGCTCGTCGTCCAGTGGGGCGCGGAGAGACTCTGGGACTGGGAACCTGTAGGTACCGCAACCCTCGGGAGTCCGCGGCCGTCATGCCGGCCGAAACCGGCGTAGCGCTGATCGGCCGGGGTGGGCATCGGATGTCGGATGCCGGCCCCGGCCCGGTGGGCGATGCTGGGTGGCATGAACGCGGACGCGGTGGTCATCGGCGCGGGGGTCATGGGCGCGGCGATCGCGCTGGAGCTGGCCCGCACCGGACGCCGGGTGACCGTGGTCGACCGGGGCGGCGTGGGGCACGGCTCCACCAGCGCGTCCAGTGCGGTGATCCGGTTCAACTTCTCCACCTGGGCCGGCGTGGCCTCGTCCTGGGAGGCGGTGCACCACTGGCGGTCCTGGGCGGACTACCTGGGCGCGCCCGCCCACGAGCCGCTGGCCCGGTTCGAGCGCACCGGGATGGTGATGCTGGACGTCTCGCGGGCGCCCCGCGAGCTGTTCCGCCCGCTGTTCGACCGCGCGGGCGTGCCGTACCAGGAGTGGGACGCGGACACGCTGGCCGAGCGGGTACCCGGCCTCGACCCCGGGCGGTTCTGGCCACCGGCCCGGCTGACCGACGCCCGGTTCTGGGCCGAGCCGGCGGGCCGGCTCGGCGCGGTGTACACGCCGGACGCGGGGTACGTGACCGACCCGGCGCTGGCCGCGCGCAACCTGGCCGACGCCGCCGGACGCCACGGCGCCCGGTTCCTGCTCGGCACGGCGGTGACCGGGGTGGACCGGACACCCGAACGAGCCGAAGGGGTACGCCTGGCCGACGGCACCCGGCTGGCCGCGCCGGTCGTGGTGAACGCGGCCGGGCCGTGGTCGGGGCGGGTCAACGCGCTGGCCGGGGTGGGCGCCGAGTTCACCATCGGGCTGCGGCCGATGCGCCAGGAGGTGCACCACGTGCCCGCACCACCCGGCGGGCTCGGGCCGTGCCTCGCCGACCTGGACCTCGGCACCTACCTGCGGCCCGACACGGACGGCGGTCTACTGGTCGGCGGCACCGAGCCGGAGTGCGACCCGATGCAGTGGCTGGACGACCCCGGCCAGGCCCACCCCCACCCCACCGCCGAGCTGTTCGAGGCGCAGGTGACCCGGGCGGCCCGGCGGTTCCCCGACCTGGGCGTGCCGAACCGGCCGCGCGGCGTGGTCGGCGTCTACGACGTGGCCGACGACTGGACCCCGGTCTACGACCGCACCGACCTGCCCGGCTTCTACGTGGCCGTCGGGACCAGCGGCAACCAGTTCAAGAACGCCCCGGTGGTCGGCCAGTTCCTGGCCGCGATCATCGACACTCCGGCACACGACGAGAAGGCGGCCCGGTTCGTCGGCCCGCACACCGGACTGGAGATCGACCTGTCCGCGTACTCGCGCAAGCGCGCGGTGAACCAGGGCAGCTCGGGCACCGTGATGGGCTGATCACGCCATCCCGGTGAACCCGGCCAGCTTCAGCGCCAGGTGCAGGGTCAGCCGGTCCAGGCCGCTGTCCAGCCGCAGGCCGGTGATCGCCTCCACCCGGCGCAAACGGTGGTAGAGCGTGGTGCGGTGGATGTGCAGCGCGGCCGAGGTGGCGGCCACGTCGCCCGCCCGGTCCAGGAACTCCTCCACCGTGGCGGCCAGCGCGGAGTGGTCGGTGAGCAGCTCGCGCACCCCGGGCAGCGGCAGCTCCCGGGCCAGCTCCTCGGCATCGAGCCGCAGCAGCAGCGCGAACGGCCCCAGCGACGACCAGCTCGCCACCCGACCGAACATGGGCAGGTGGCGGGCCGCGCGCACCGCCACGCCGGCCTCCCGGTGGCCGGCGAGGACCGCGTCCCCACCCTGGTGGCTGGCGCTCACCCCGATCACGCAGTCCCGCCCGCCGGTCAGCTCACCGAACCGTTCCCGGAGCCGCCGAGCGGGCGAAAGCAACTCCGCCTCCCCGATCGGCCGGCCGCCGAACAGCGCCACCACCGCACGGTGCCGCCGGGCCAGAACCAGGGTCGACCGGGGCGGGCGGGACCGGCGCAGCTCGGCGACCGCCGCCTCCAGCGCCGCCGACACGGCCTCCGGCACGTCCTCCGGTACTTCCTCCGGTACGTCCGAGGGATCGCCGTCCAGCTCGACCACCAGCAGCGCGGCGTGGCGGGTGTCCGCGAGCAGCCGGGTGTCCCGGATCTCGTCGGCGGCGCTCCGGCGGTCCTCCGGCTCCGGGGAGAGCAGCAGCCGCAGGGCTGACTCCTCGTGGGAGCGCTCCCGCTCGTCCAGCAACATCCGCCGGTACAGCGCGATCCCCACCGCGTCGGCCGCCTCGCCGGCCGCGCGCAGCTCCTCCTCGCTGGTCCCGCCGTCCGGGTCGAGCAGCCACAGATAGCCCAGGTGCATGCCGTTGCAGCGGACCGGGGCGCAGATCCGGGGCCGCATGCCCAGCTCGGGGTTCTCCGGCAGCCGGCCCGGCACGGTCCAACCGGCCACGCCCTGGCGGTTGATCCAGCGCACGATGGTGGCCGGCACCCGCCGGTCCAGCACCGAGCGGACCCGGACGGCGTCCTCGTCACCGAAGTGCCGGCTGGCCGCGATCAGCCGGATCGCCGGGTCGTCCACCGCGACCGAGCGCCCCAGCCGGGCGGCCAGGGCGTCCACGATCGGTTGCACTTCCTCGCCGTGCACGTCACCCCCGGCCGGCATCCCCCAGGGTCAGCATCCTGGTCTCCGGTGCCCACGCCGCCGAGGCGAGCAGCCCGAGCAGCAGTACCCCGGCGGCGATCAACGTGGTCGAATGTACCCCGAGACCGGCCACCGCCAGGGGCAACAGGAAGGTGCCGATCGCCGCGCCGATCCGGCTGAACGCGGTCACCACGCCGACCCCGGAGGCCCGCACCCCGGTGGGGAACAGCTCGCTCGGGTACACCAGCGCCAGCGACTGCGCCGCCGAGACGACGAACGCGAAGGAACCGAACAGCGCGACCACCGCCAGCGGCGGCGCACCGGTCCACAGCCCGAGCACGGCGGTCACGGCGGCCAGCAGCCCGAACGACCACAGCACGAACGGCCGCCGGTTCACCCGGTTCACCAGCACCATCCCCACCACCGCACCGGCCAGCAGGAACACGTTGACCAGCACCGACTGGGCCAGGTCGCCCTCGATCCGCAGCGCCGCCAGCACATCGGGCAGGAACGTGAAGAGGGCGAAGTACGGCACCACCTGGCAGAACCAGAACAGCCCGCCGAAGATCACCCGCCGGCGCAGCCCCGCGCGGAACAGCGACCGGTAGTCCGCGCGCTCCTCCGCGTCGGCCACCAGGTCGGCCGGGGTGGCATGCGGGTCCACGTGGGTGCGCAGCACCCGCAGCGCCTCCTCCGCCCGGCCCTGGCGGACCAGCCAGCGCGGCGACTCCGGGGTGCCCAGCCGGAGCAGCGCAACCACCAGCGCGGGCAGCGCACTGCTGGCCAGCATCCACCGCCACGCGTCCGACCCCAACCCGCTGAGCAGGTAACCCACGCCGAAGGAGGCGACGTAGCCCACCGTCCACACCACGTTCAGGCTGGACATCATCCAGCCCCGGTGCCGGCGCGGGGCGAACTCGGCGAGCAGCGTCGGGGAGATCGCATAGTCGGCACCGATCGCCACGCCGAGCAGCAGCCGCAGGGCGAACAGCCAGGCCACGTCGGTGACCAGTGCCTGGGCCAGCGAGCCGACCACGAAGATCAGCAGGTCGGCCAGGTACATGGTCTGCCGGCCGACCCGGTCGGTGAGCCAGCCGAACGCGATGCTGCCCAGGAACAGCCCGATCAGCGCGGACGCCCCGATCAGGCCCGACCACAGCGCACTCACCTCGTGCTGGCGCCCGTACGCGGCCAGCGCCGGCGCCACGATGCCCAGCATGTAGCCGTCGCAGAACATCCCGCCCGCGCTGTACGCGGTCACCTTCAGGTGGAAGCGGGAGAACCCCGCCTCGTCGATGGCGGATCCACTCGACGTCCCCGTTGCCCGCATACCGGCTCCCTCGCCGTCGCCAACCCACCCCCATGGTGGCGGCGCCGCGGTGGCGCGAAACAGCTCCCGATGACGAACGTGCTGGCCCCACGGCGCAACGGACGATGCGGACGGTCAGCGCCAGGCCGGCCGGGCGGACCGGAGGTCCGCGATCGCCATCCCCTGGCGGCGGACCAACCCGCGCAGAGTTGCCCCGTTCAGATAGCCCACCCGGGCGGCCACCGCGTCCACGGTCAGCGTGGTGTCGCGCAGCAACCCGGCGGCCTGCTCCAGCCGGATCGCGTTCACGAAGTCCCTCGGCGCCATGCCCAGCTCGGCGGCGGTGGCCCGCTGCAGCGTTCGCTCGGTGACGCCGAGGTCGCGGGCCGCCGCCGAGATCCGGAACGAGTCGGCCAGGTGGTCGCGTACCCACCGGTCGAAGGCCACCACCAGCGGGTCTCCCCGGGCGATCACCTCGGGCAGCAGAAAGTTCAGCTGCGAGACGCGGTTGCCGATCAGCATGTAGCGGGCCACCAGGTCGGCCAGCGCCGGGCTGCGCGCATTGACCAGGGACAGCGCCAGGTCCAGGTGGGACAGCACGGCGCCGGCGGTGGTGACCCGGCCGCTGCGGCACAGCGTCTGGTCGATCCGCAGCTCGACCCCCGGATACCGGCGCCGGAACGCCGGACCCAGCCACCAGCTGGTGGTCGCCGTGCCGCCGTCCAGCACGCCCGACTCGGCCAGGAAGAAGGTCGCCGTGCACGCGGCGGCGAGGTACATGCCGTTGCCCGCCTCGGCGGCGATCAGCTCGAGCGCCGCCCGGTGCTTGGGCGAGCTGACCAGCTCGACCAGCGCGTCCGCCGCCACCACGTTCACCGCCGGCACCAGCAGCAGGTCGAAATGACCCTCGAGCTCGGTCACCGGGGTGGCCGGCACGATGCAGCCCGACCCGGTGAGCGCGCTGTCCCCGATGGCCACGGTTCGTACGTGCCAGGGGCGCGGCGGGCACTCCAGCTCGGCGCGCAGCGAGTTCGCCGTGTTCAGCACCTCGCGGACGGCGGCCAGCCCGAAGTCAGCCACCCCGTCCACCACGAACACGCCGACGTCCATGTCGGGAACAGTACCAAACGTGTCGGATGCGACGCTGGGAGCGCGCCGCTTTCCTCCGTACGGTCATCCGCATGATCGCGACAACGGGACTGCACCACGTGCGGCTGACGGTGACCGACCTGACCCGGTCACGCGCCTTCTACCGGGATGTACTGGGCTTCGAGATCGCCGCCGAGTCCCCCGGCGATCCCGCCGACCCGGCCGTCCGGAGCGACCCGGCACAGCTCTACGGCGGCGTGGTGTTCCAGACCAACGGCATGCTGTTCGGCCTGCGGCCGGTGGCCGCCCCCGGCGACCGGTTCGACTCCGAACGGGTCGGGCTGGACCACCTGAGCTTCACCGTGCCGTCGGTGGACGACCTGCGGGACGCCCAGAAGCGGCTCGGCGCGGCCGGGGTCGAACACGGCGAGATCATCGAACTGGCCGCGTTCGGCATCGCCATCCTGTCGTTCAGCGACCCGGACGGCGTGCACCTCGAGCTGACCGCCCCGCTGCCCTAGTGGTCATGACGCGAGCAACAGCTCCAGACGAGTGCGCAGGGCCTCGGGGTCTCCGTCCAGCTCGACGACCTTGTCCCGGCCCCGGTGCCCGGACACGATGGCGACGTCGGACCGGCGCAACTCGAAGGCGCCGGCCAGCGAGCCGACCACGGCGTCGTTGGCCCGACCGTCCACCGCGCGGGCCCGCACGCTGACCAGCAGCGCGCCGCCACGCGGTCCGTCCCAGCGCCCGCCGACCCTGTCGGCCTTGGCGCCGGGACGGACCCGCACCGCGATCTTCACCCGCCGTACCCCGATCCCCGACTCGCCGTACCCCGATCCCCGACTCGCCGTACCCGAATCCCCGACTCGCCGTACCTGGATCCCCGACTCGCCGGTGGGTGGGGTGGGGGTCAGGCTCGGGTTAGGTGGATGAGGACTTGGGCGCCGTCGGTGACGGTGCCGGCCAAGGTGGGGGTGGTGACCGGGGCGTGGGTGACCTCGTTGGCCAGGACCTCGGCGGCCAGGTAGGCCTGGTGTGTGCGGACCGCCTCCACGACCTCGGGTGGGGCGTCCAGGGTCAGAGTGATCCGGTCGGACACGTCCAGCCCGGCGTCCCGGCGGGCCTGCTGCACCAGCCGGACCACGTCCTTGGCCAGGCCCTCGGCGGCCAGCTCCGGAGTGACCCGGGTGTCCAGCACCACCAGGCCGGTGTTGCCGGGCAGCGCCGCCGTCTCGGCCGGGTCGGCGGCCACCAGGCGCTCGCTGAACTCGCCGGGCAGCAGCTCGATGCCGCCGGCCAACACGGTGCCGTCGGCCTCCTGCGACCACTCCCCCGCCTTCACCGCGCGGATCACCTTCTGCGTGTCGCCCCCCAGCCGGGGACCGCAGACCCGGGCGTTCACGGTGAGCTCGAACCGGCCGTAGCGGGCCACGTCGGTGGACAGCGCCACGTCCTTCACGTTCACCTCGTCGGCCAGGATGTCGGTGAACGGCTCCAGCACCGCCACGTCGGTGGCCGCCACCGTCAGGCTGGCCAGCGGCAGGCGCACCCGCAGCTTGCGCGCCTTGCGCAGGGACAGCGCCGCCGACGCCACCTGGCGCACCCGGTCCATCCCGGCCACCAGCTCGGCGTCGTGCGGCAGCTCACCCGGCGCGGGCCAGTCGGTCAGGTGCACCGAACGCTCGCCGGTGAGCCCCCGCCAGATCTCCTCGGTGGTCAGCGGCAGCAGCGGCGCCGCCACCCGGCAGGTCACCTCGAGCACCGTGTGCAGGGTGTCGATGGCGTCCTGGTCACCGGCCCAGAACCGCTCGCGGGAGCGGCGGACGTACCAGTTGGTGAGCACCTCGGCGTGGTCGCGCACCGCCTGGCAGGCGTCCGCGATGGCGTACCGGTCCTGCACACCGGTCACCGCGTCCACCAGCTCGGCGGTCTTGGCCAGCACGTACCGGTCCAGCACGTGCGTGGAGTCGGTGCGCCACCGCCCGGTGACACCGGCCGCGTTGGCGTACAGCGCGAGGAAGTACCAGGTGTTCCACAGCGGCAGGATGGCCTGCCGGACCCCCTCCCGGATGCCCTGCTCGGTGACCATCAGGTTGCCGCCGCGCAGCACGGGCGAGGCCATCAGGAACCAGCGCATGGCGTCGCTGCCGTCCCGGTCGAACACCTCGTTGACGTCCGGGTAGTTACCCTTGGACTTGGACATCTTCAGCCCGTCGTCCCCGAGCACGATGCCGTGCGCGATGCACGAGTCGAACGCCGGCCGGTCGAACAGCGCGGTGGCCAGCACGTGCAGCGTGTAGAACCAGCCTCGGGTCTGCCCGTTGTACTCGACGATGAAGTCGCCCGGGTAGTGGTGCTCGAACCAGTCCGCGTTCTCGAACGGGTAGTGCACCTGGGCAAACGGCATCGAGCCGGACTCGAACCAGCAGTCCAGCACCTCGGGCACCCGGCGCATGGTGGACCCGCCGGTGGGGTCGTCCGGGTTCGGCCTGGTCAGCTCGTCGATGGCCGGCCGGTGCAGGTCGGTCGGCCGCACGCCGAAGTCGCGCTCCAGCTCGTCCAGCGAGCCGTACACGTCCGTCCTCGGGTACCGGGGGTCGTCGGACACCCAGACCGGGATCGGGCTGCCCCAGAACCGGTTGCGGGAGATGTTCCAGTCCCGCGCGCCCTCCAGCCACTTGCCGAACTGGCCGTCCCGCACGTGCTCGGGCACCCAGGTGATCTGCTTGTTCAGCTCCACCATCCGGTCCCGGAACTCGGTGACCCGGACGAACCAGGCGTCCACCGCGCGCTGGATCAGCGGGTTCCCGCAGCGCCAGCAGTGCGGGTACGGATGGTCGTAGGTCTCGTGGCGCAGCAGGGTGCCCAGGACGTACGGCTGGGTCCCGGCGCGCAGGTCCCGGATGATCTGCTGGTTGGCGTCGAACACCAGCTCCCCGGCGTAGGGCGGCACCTCCTCGGTGAACTCGCCCTTGGCGTCCACCGGCACCACGACCTCGATGCCGGCGGCGTCGGTGACCACCTTGTCCTCCTCACCGAAGGCCGGCGCGATGTGCACCGCCCCGGTGCCGTCCTCGGTGGTCACGTAGTCGGCGGCGAGGATCTGGTGGGCGTTCTCCCTACCCAGGAAGAAGTCGAACGGCGGGGTGTAGGACAGTCCGAGCAGCTCGGAACCCTTGAACCGGCGGACCAGGATCGGGTCGTCGCCCAGCTCGCGGGCGTACGCGGCCACCCGGGCCTCGGCCAGCAGGTAACGGTCTCCGGCCTCGGTCTCCACCAGCGCGTAGTCCACGTCCGGGTGCACCGCCACGGCCAGGTTGGACGGCAGCGTCCACGGCGTGGTGGTCCACACCAGGATCCGCGCCCCGTCCAGCTCACCGCCCGGTGCGGTGAGCTTCAACCCGACGGTGACCGCCGGGTCCTGCCGGTCGGTGTAGACGTCGTCCATCTTGGTCTCGGTGGCGGCCAGCGGGGTCTCGCAGCGCCAGCAGTACCAGAGCACCCGGAACCCGGAGTAGACCAGGCCCTTGTCCCACAGCCGCTTGAACGCCCACATGACGCTCTCCATGTAGGGCAGGTCGAGCGTCTTGTAGTCGTTGTCGAAGTCCACCCAGCGGGCCTGCCGGGTGACGTAGTCCCGCCACTCCTGCGTGTAGCGCAGCACCGAGGCGCGGCAGGCGTCGTTGAACGCCGCGACGCCCATCTCCTCGATCTCGGACTTGTGCTTGATGCCCAGCTGGTGCTCGGTCTCCACCTCGGCGGGCAGGCCGTGGGTATCCCAGCCGAAGCGGCGCTCCACGTGCTTGCCGCGCATGGTCTGGTAGCGCGGCACCACGTCCTTCACGTAACCGGTGAGCAGGTGCCCGTAGTGCGGCAGGCCGTTGGCGAACGGCGGTCCGTCGTAGAAGACGAACTCGTTGGAGCCGTTCTCCCCGGCCGGGCGGGCGTCGACGGACGCCGGGAAGGTCTTGTCCCGCTCCCAGTAGGACAGGACCTTGCGCTCGAGCTCGGGAAAGGACGGCTGGGCCGGGACTCCCGAGCCGGTCAGGTCGACCCTGGGGTAAGCCATCTCGCGGTGCTCCTCGTGCAGCGTTGGTCATCCTCCGCACGGGGACGAACCAGGGCGCCTGCCCCGGCCGCGGTACCACCCCGCTTGCCGCCGGCGATGCCGGCGACCACTCATTGGTGCCTCGGCGGTGACGGGCCGAACCCGTCCGGTTCTACTGAGGCCCCGAGGGCCCGTTCTTCCGGAAGCTCCCCGGTGATGGCCGGATCAACGCCTGGTAGTCACAGGATACCGCCGCCCGCCAACCAGGTTCCGGGCGGCGGTGCCGTTCAGGTGCGGGCTCGGGCGGCCAGCGTGCGGACCGGCGAGCAGACCGAGCAGGGCGTGAACCCGTACTCGACGGCCTCCTTGGCCGGCAGCGCGATGGTCTCCCTGCCGCCCAGTGCCCGGCAGCCAGACAGGTGGTAGCGCGGCTGCTCGTCCACCACCAGGACGTCGTCGTTCAGCTCGGCGACGATCGCGGCGGCGGACGGGTCGGGGCGCTCCTCGCCCGGCTCCGGCGGCGGCCCGGCGGGCGGCTGCTGGCGAGCCGCGCCGGCCGGCGGACGGGTCTTGCCGATCGGAATCGCCGTGGTGCGGGCGTTGTCCGCGTCCGGGGCGCTGTCCAGCACCGGGACGGCGGGCGGCTCGGCCGCCGGGGGCTCGGCGCCGCGCGCCTGGGCCGGTTCCGCGGTCGGGTCGCTGGCCGGCTCCGGAGCCGAGGTGGCGTCCTCGGCCTCCTCGGACCTGGCCGCCGCCGGCGCCTCCTTGGGCACCGGAGCTTCCTTGGCCGGCGGAGCGTCCTTGGCCGGCGGCGCCTCGGCCGCGGCGTCCGCCCGAGCAGCGGCGGGCCGCTCGTCGTCCCCGGCGTCCTCGGCCCGGTCCTCCGGCTGGTCGGCCCCGGGTTTCTTCGCCGCCGCCGCGGCACCGGCGGCAACGGCCCCGGCGACTCCGGCGGCGGCCACGCCGGCACCCGAGCCGAACGCGGAGTCGTCTTCCTCCGACGCCTCGGCGGCGGGCTGCTCGGCCGGTTTCTCGGCCGCCTTCTCCGCCTCGGGCTCCTCGGGGCGCTCAGGTTTCGCCTCGGCCTCCGGCCGTTCGGATTTCGCCTCGGCCTCCGGCCGCTCCGGCTGCTCCGAGCGCTCGGGCTGCCAGGCCGACTGGTCACCAACCGGGCGAAGCGCGGTGGTCGCCTGGTCATCCGGTCGGGGGGCGCCCCAATTCGGCGTGCCATCACCCGATAGCGCAGTGGTCGGCGAATCGATGGAATCCGAGTGATCCCGCTGACCGTGCGTCACACTGGGTGACCAATCACCGCCTCGACGGCCCCCATCTGGCTCAGCGCTGGGCGGTCGACCGGCGGAGCCGGGCGGCATCGGCACCGGAGAGAGCGCCACGGTCTCGTGGCTCTCCACGGCGGGCGGTCGGCCACGGAGGTTCGGCCGCATGGCAGGGAAAACCTCCGTCGCCGGCTCCGCCATGGCGCCACCCATCACCGGAATGGCGGCAGTGGGTGGCTCAACCATGCCGGTCGGCCCAGGAATCGGCCCGCTGACCGCACGCTCACGGCCAGCACTCTTGACCGCCGATTTCCGTTGCGCCCAGTCGTAGATCAACGCACCGGCCGCGGCGACACTCACCACGACGGAGATCCACGCCCAGGCGGCCGTCCCGGTCAGCAACGCGACCAGGAGCAGCCCGAAAGCGGCGAGCACCAGAATCAGGACCAGCAGCAACACAGTTCACTCCGAAGTGGCGGTGCCATGGTCGGGCACCCGACCACCGAGATCGATGGTACTCAGACGTCAGCTACCGGCGTCAGCCCGAGACCCATACCCGGTCGGCGCATAGCCCTGGGTAGAGCTGGTGCGGCCATCCGAAGGAGCGGCGGAGCCCCGACCTGCGAGATCACGCAGCTGAGACTCCAGGTAGGTCTTGAGCCTGGTCCGGTACTCGCGCTCAAAGGTACGCAGCTCGTCGATCTTTTTGTCGAGCACGGACTTCTCGCGCTGGATGCTGCCCATGATCTCGGAGTGCTTGCGCTCGGCTTCCCCGACCAGCGCAGCCGCCTTCTCACGGGACTGACGTTCCATCGTCTCCGCCCTGGTGCGGGCGTCGTTGAGCATCGTCTCGGCGCGCACCCGCGCCTCGTTCACCAGGCCGTCGGACTTGGTCCGGGCCTCGGAGAGCAGCTGCTCGGAGCGGGTCCGGGCGTCGCTCAGCATGCCGTCGGCCTCGGTCTTGGCCTCGGCGGTCAGCCGGTCGGCCATTTCCTGGGCCAGGCCGAGCACCTTCGCCGCCTGGACGTGGTGGTCCCCGCCCATCGCGGTGGGGTCGAGCATGGCCTGCGTACCGACCGGCGGCGGGGGGGGCGTGTGCACCGGCACGGCCGCCATGGTGACGGTCTGCCGGGGCTCGTCCACCGGGTGGCGTTGCTGGGGAGCACGGGAGGCCTGGGCGCGGGCCTCGGATAGGTCACTCTGCGCGTTGCTCAGCTGCTGCTCCAGGGCGTTCACCTGATCGCGCAGCTCGGTGTTTTCCTCGATGAGCTTGGCAAGCTCGGTCTCGACGAGGTCGAGGAATGCGTCCACCTCGTCCTCGTTGTAGCCCCGCTTGCCGATCGGGGGCTTGCTGAACGCGACGTTATGCACGTCGGCGGGGGTCAGCGGCATCGGATCACCTCATGCAGTCCTGGGCTACCGAGGCCCTTTTCACGTCTCATAGCAACCTCGGGTCGAACGGGTCGTCCATCAGGTCGTGCCAGACCAACTTCATCAGTATGAGCGCGACCAGCACCAGAACCATAATCGACACGTCCAGCCCTGTCTCCAAGATCCGCGCGGCAAATCTCACGTTGCGTAACCGGCGTGGAGAGGGGTAAGCGGTCGGTTATAACATTCATGGCACCGCTAAACCTGGCCGAAAAAGCCGCGTTCCGCAAGTCGCCGTCGATCTTCGGCGGATACCTCGACCCCGACCGGGGACAGCAGGAAGACCCTGCTGGTGATCTTGTCGATGGAGCCGCGCAGGGCAAACGCCAGGCCAGCGGCGAAATCCACCAGCCGCTTCGCCGCCGCGTCGTCCAGCTCGGTCAGGTTGATGATCACCGGAATGCCGTCCCGGTACCGCTCGCCGATGGTGCGTGCCTCGTCGTAGCTGCGCGGGTGCACGGTGGTGATGCGCGACAGCGGCACCTGCTTGCCACCGGCGCTGGTCAGCGGCTCCGCGTCCGCGACGGACGGCGCCCGCCGGGGCACCTCGGCCAGGTTCGGCTTGCTGGCGACCATCGGCTCGATCGCCAACGCGCCGTGCACGGGCGCCGAGTGACCGGCTCCGACTGGATCGAGCGATGGCCGTTCGGCGTGCCGCTCCATAGTGAGTCGCTCCGGGTGGCGGTCCACCTGGCGATCCATCGGGCGATCAGCGGCGCGCCGCTCGGTCGGGTGCTGTTCATATCGCCGGTCCGGGTAATGCCGCTCCGGAGGCACCCGTTCCGGCAGCCGGCTGTCCGATTCCGCCCGCGAGCCACCCCTCGGCTCGGGGTAGTCGGGCCGCCGATCCTCGTAGTAGCCAGGCTCGTCGTCGTAGTCGAGATAGGCGTCCATGTCCTCGGCGGGAACCATCCCGAAATACGCCTTGAGCCGATACAACGTGCTCATTGGCAGCCCCTCCATCCCGACACGAGTGCATGCGAAACGGGTGGTCACCGACCGGATTAGCGGCCGCGGTGACACCCCGTCATCGCTTACGGCGAGGCTAACCGCCGCTCACCCAGTAGGGCCGTACCGACACGCACACAGGTCGATCCGCATCGGATCGCCTCATCCATATCGGCGGTCATGCCGGCGGACAGCACCCGCGCGTCGGGATGACGGGAGCGCAATCGTTCGGCCAGGCGGGCCAGATCGGCGAACGCGCGCGCCGGTTCGGCGCCCAGCGGGGCGACCGCCATGAGCCCGTCCAGCCGCAGCCCGGCGGCCGCCGCGACCCGGTCGGCCAGCTCGTCCAGCCCCGAGGGCGGCACCCCTCCCCGCGCCGGGTCGTCGTCCAGGCTCACCTGGACCAGCACCGGCAGCGGCGCGGACCGCTCGCCGCCCTGCACGGCCCGCCGGGCGGCCCCGTCCAGCGCATCGGCCAACCGCACGGAGTCCACCGACTCGACGCGCGCGGCCCAGGCCGCCACCGGCCGGGCCTTGTTCCGCTGCAGGCGGCCCACCAGGTGCCAGCGCGCGCCGTTGCCCGGGCGCAGCCGGTCCAGCTCGGCCACCTTCCCGGTGGCCTCCTGCACCCGGTTCTCACCGAACGCGCACAGGCCCAGCTCCAGCAGCAGGGCGGCGTCGGTGGCCGGCCGGGTCTTGGTCACGGCGAGCAGCTCGACCTCGTCCGGCGACCGGTGCGCCGAGGCGCAGGCGGCGGCGATGCGGCCCCGGACCGCGGCCAGCGCCTCGGCCAGCTCGGCCCGCCGCTCGTCGACCGGGTCGGTCACCTCGGCTCCAGCCAGGTGACGGCGGCCAGCCGCCCGGTGCGCCCCTCCCGGCGGTGCGAGTAGAGCGTGGGGTCCTCAACCGTGCACCGGGGGTCGGTGTCCACCCTGGTCACCCCGTGCGCGCGCAGCTGGGTGCGCAGGCCGGCGCGCAGGTCCAGGCCCGGCGTGCCGGCGCTGGTGGCGCAGCCGCTGCCGGGCAGGGCGGCGTGTACCTCGGCGCGCATCTCGGCCGGCACCTCGTAGCAGCGGCCGCAGACCGCCGGCCCGAGCAGCGCCTCGATCCGCCCGGGCATAGCGCCGAGGTCCGCCATGGCGGTCAGCAGCGACGGCAGCACGCCGTTGCGGGCGCCCACCCGGCCGGCGTGCGCCACGCCGACCACCCCGGCCTCCGGGTCGGCCAGCAGCACCGGCACGCAGTCAGCGGCCAGCACAGCCAGCGCAATGCCCGGGCGGTCGGTGACCATGGCGTCGGTGTCGGCGAGGTCCTCCCCCGGCGGCTCGGTCACCGTGGCCACCCGGGTGCCGTGCACCTGGCGCATCCACACCACGTCGTCCGGGCGCAGGCCCACCCCGGTGGCCAGCCGGCGACGGTTGGCCACCACCGCCGCCGGGTCGTCGCCGACCAGCGCCGAGAGGTTGAAGGAGTGGTAGGGCGCGGCCGATGCGCCCCCTGCCCTGGTGGTCACGACCCGCCGAACCCGCACAGCAGCCACCCTAATGCGCTCCCCTGCGGACAGCTTCAAGCCTGTTCGGCTGGCGCGGCTCCTGGCGCGGCCACTCGTATGCCGTCCGTGTCGGCTCAATCACGGCATGGACGGGCACAGTTCGGCGGTCTGCCGCGGCTTGCATGCGGTTCGTCGCGGTTCGACCCCGACCTTTCATGGTCATCAGGACGTCACGGTCGCACAGCCACCCCGAAAGCGGCCACCACGCCCTGATGATCATGAATCGCCCACCGGCACCGCACCATCCGTAACGTCCGTTTCATGAGGGGAACACCATGGGGGTCGGCGCAAGATCGAACACCTACGGTGTTCCGGTCATGGAACCAGAGTGACGAATGGGACAAAGCGCGCGAGCCCCACGCAAGTGGCCCAACCCGAGCCCGGCAGACCACCGAACTGTGCCCGTCCAAGCCGTCTTTGAGCCGACACCGCACCCCAACCGCACCCGACGGGTGGGTCGGGTCAGCGGCGCATGAAAGGGGGGACGTCCACGTCGTCGTCGTCCAGGTCGAGGACGGTGCGGGCGGCGCTCATGGGAGGCGGGGCCACCGATGAGGCCGAGCGGGGCTGCGGTGGCTGGGCCGGGATGCCGGGTGAGCGCATCGAGCCGCTCGACGGGCCGGTGCCGTTGGCTCCGCCGCCGGACGGCGGGTCGACCAGTCGCTTCTGCGGCGGCCCCGGGGAGGGCGACCCGGCGCCCGAACCGGTACCGGTTCCGCCCTTGTCCGACGCCCGGGGCGTGCGGAAGGCGGCCGGGTCCAGCTTCTTGTGGGTCGGGGTGCCGGAGTCGAACCCGGCGGCGATCACCGTCACCCGCACCTCGTCGCCGAGCGAGTCGTCGATGACCGTCCCGAAGATGATGTTGGCTTCCGGGTGCGCGGCCTCCTGCACCAGCGAGGCCGCCTCGTTGATCTCGAAAAGCCCCAGGTCGGAACCGCCGGCCACGGAGAGCAGCACGCCGTGCGCGCCGTCCATGGAGGCCTCCAGCAGCGGCGAGTTGATCGCCTTGCCGGCGGCCTGCACCGCGCGGCCCTCGCCCCGGGCCGAGCCGATGCCCATCAGCGCGCTGCCCGCGCCGGACATCACGCTCTTCACGTCGGCGAAGTCCAGGTTGATCAGACCGGGCGTGGTGATCAGGTCGGTGATGCCCTGCACACCGGAGAGCAGCACCTCGTCGGCCGAGCGGAACGCGTCCATCAGCGAGACGCCGACGTCGCCCAGCTGTAGCAGCCGGTCGTTCGGGATCACGATCAGCGTGTCGCACTCGTTGCGCAGCGCGGTGACGCCGTCCTCGGCCTGGCCCGCGCGCCGCTTGCCCTCGAAGGTGAACGGCCGGGTGACCACGCCGATGGTCAGTGCGCCCAGCTTGCGGGCGATGCTGGCCACCACGGGGGCGCCGCCGGTGCCGGTGCCGCCACCCTCGCCGGCGGTCACGAAGACCATGTCGGCGCCCTTGAGCACCTCTTCGATCTCTTCCCGGTGGTCCTCGGCGGCCTTGCGGCCCACGTCCGGGTTGGCCCCGGCACCCAGTCCCCGGGTCAGCTCGCGGCCGATGTCCAGCTTCACGTCGGCGTCCGACATGAGCAGGGCCTGCGCGTCGGTGTTCACCGCGATGAACTCGACGCCCTTGAGGCCGACCTCGATCATGCGGTTGACCGCGTTGACGCCGCCGCCGCCGATGCCGACGACCTTGATCACCGCAAGATAGTTGTGCGGGGGGGTCATACGCGGCACCTTCCTAACTGGCGTAATCACACTGCTCAACCTCGACCAGAGACTGAGCTATGCGCCAGCCGCCGACCTCGCACCAGAACGGTAGGGTCGGCATCGGCCGTAATCCAGCAGGCGCGCCGGACGCCTATCCGCCTCTACCCAGGGTGCTCAACGCCGGATCGTCGGGAGGTCCGGCGCGCTCACATCGTAGATGCTGCCGGGTTGGCTCAGTAATACGTTCAGCACCGCCATTTTTCGGATCGAATCGTCCGACGAACCCCACCTCACCTGTCGCCCGTCGGCCATCCGCAGCGTCACCGCCGAAGGCCCGGCCACCTCCACCACCTGCAGCTTCTCCCGCAGCGCCGGGTTCAGCGAGGTCAGCACCGCCAGCCCGGCCAGGGTCGCGGGGTCGCCGGGCGCCACGCGGTCGGCGGCCAGCCGGGGCAGACCGGGCCGCTGGGCGGGCGCCGCCTGGTAGGCCAGGCCGGTCCCGTCCACCAGACGCGGGCCGGTCGACGAGGATGCGAGCGCGACCGGGGTGCGCTCGGTCACCGTCACGCGCAGCGTGTTCGGCCAGCGCCGGCCGGCGTCCACCGAGGCGACCTCGGACACCTTGGCCACCCGCCGCTTCACGTTCTCCAGGTCCACCGCGAGCAGCGGGGTTCCGGCGGTGACCCCGGCCGCCGCGCGCACCTTGGCCGGGTCCAGCCCGGCCGGCCCGGCCGAGGTGCCGACCACCTCGATCGTGGCCACCCGGAACCGGGTCGCGTGCAGCAGCAGCGAACGCGCGCCGACCACCAGCCCGAAACCCACCAGCACCACCAGCAGCACCAGCGCGAGCAGCCGCCGCCTGCGGTACCGGGCCGCTTCGCCGTCCAGGGCCGCGCGGGTCATCGGGCGGCCTCCGGCGCGCCCTCCCGGCTCTCCCGGCCATCTCTCAGCCCCAGCTCGGTGAGCACCTCGGGTCCCAGCACGGTCACGTCACCGGCGCCCATGGTGATCACCAGGTCCCCCGGGGTGGCCAGGCCGGCCACCACCTCGGGCACCTGGGCCCAGCGCGGCACGTAGTGCACCCGGTCCGCCGGCAGGGTCACCGCGTCGGCCACCAGCGCACCGCTCACCCCGGGCTCCGGGTCCTCCCGCGCGCCGAACACGTCCAGCACCACCACCTGGTCGGCCAGGGCCAGCGCGGCACCGAACTCGGCGGCGAACGCCCTGGTGCGGGAGTACAGGTGCGGCTGGAAGGCCACGATCAGCCGGCGCTCGGCCACCTGGCGGGCGGCGGTCAGCTGGGCGGCCACCTCGGTGGGGTGGTGCGCGTAGTCGTCGTAGACCGCCACGCCGGCGGCCTTGCCCTTGAACTCGAAGCGCCGGCGCACCCCGGAGAAGCCGGCCAGGCCCTCGACCAGGCCGTCCACCGGGGCGCCCAGCTCGATGCCGGCCAGCAGCGCCGCCACCGAGTTGGCGGCCATGTGCTCGCCGGGCACCGGCAGCTCCACCTCGTGCTCGACCGGGCCGTCCTCGCCGGTCAGCAGGATCTTGAACCGCCCGCCCGCGCCGGCCGGGCGGTAGTCCACCAGCCGCGCGTTGCCGGGCAGCGCCGGCGCGGCCCGGCCGTAGCGCCGCACCGCGATGCCGGCCGCCTCGGCCTTCACCGCCAGGTTCTTGGATCCGGGGTCGTCGGCGCAGGCCACCAGCGCACCGCCGGGCTCGATGCGGGTCAACCAGTCCTCGAACGCCCGCGCGTAGGCGGCCTCGTCACCGTGGTGGTCCAGGTGGTCGGCCTCCACGTTGGTGACCACCCCGACCGAGGGGCGCAGCCGCAGGAAGGAGCCGTCGCTCTCGTCGGCCTCGGCGACGAAGATGTCCCCCTCGCCGTGGTGTGCGCCGGCGCCGGCCACGGTGAGGTCGCCGCCGATGGCGAACGAGGGGTCCAGCCCGCAGTGCTGCAGCGCCACCGTGAGCATCGAGGTGGTGGAGGTCTTGCCGTGGGTGCCGGTCACGCAGGCCACCCGCCGGCCGGCCATCAGCGCGGCCAGCGCCTCGGACCGGTGCAGCACCGGGAGGCCCTGGGCGCGCGCGGCCACCAGCTCCGGGTTGTCCGGCCGGATCGCGGTGGAGACCACCACGGTCGGCGGGCCGTCCAGCTGGGTCAGGTTGGCCGCCTCGTGGCCGACCGCGATGCGCGCTCCCCTGGCCCGCAGCGCCAGCACGGTGCGGGAGTCCTTGGCGTCCGAGCCGGACACCGCCGCGCCCCTGGCCAGCAGGATGTGCGCGATGCCACTCATCCCGGCGCCCCCGATGCCGATCAGGTGCACCCGGTCCAGCCCCGTGCTCATCGGCCCGCCGCCTCGAAGGCCAGGTTGGCCAGCGCCTCGTCCGCCCCGGCGTGCCCGGAACGGCGCGCCGCCTCGCTCATCGCGGCCAGCCGGGCCGGGTCGGTGAGCAGGCCCAGCAGTTCGGCGCTCAGCCGCGCGCCGTCCAGCTCGGCGTCCGGCACCAGCGTGCCGCCGCCCGCGCGCACCACGGGTTCCGCGTTCAACGCCTGCTCGCCGTTGCCGTGGGGCAGCGGCACGTACACCGCCGGCAGCCCCACCGTGCACACCTCGGCGACGGTCATCGCCCCGGAACGGCACAGCACCGCGTCGGCGGCCGCGTAGGCCAGGTCCATCCGCTCCAGGTAGGGCAGGCCGACGTAGCGCCCGCCGGCCGGCACCGGGACCGGGGTCGCCGGGGCGTTGTTCGGGCCGTACGCGTGCAGCACCGCGACCCCGGCGGCGGTCAGCTCCTCCACCGCCTGGGTGGTCGCGTTGTTGAGCGTGCGCGCGCCCTGTGAGCCGCCGAACACCAGCAGCACCGGGGCGTCCGCCGGCAGGCCGAAGTGCTCCCGCGCCTCGGCGCGCAGGGCGGCCCGGTCCAGGCCGGTGATCTGGGTGCGCAGCGGGATCCCCACGTGCACGGCACCGGGCAGCCCGGTCTCCGGCACCGCCGTGGCCACCCGGGCGGCGAACTTGGCGCCCACCTTGTTGGCCAGCCCGGCGCGCGCGTTCGCCTCGTGCACCACGATCGGAACCCGGCCGCGGGCGGCCAGGTAGGCGGGAAGCGCCACGTAGCCGCCGAACCCGACGACCACGTCGGCGCCCACCCGGTCCAGCACCTCCCGGGTGCGGCGCACCGAGTCGCGCACCTTGGTCGGCAGCTTCAGCAGGTCGACGGTGGGCTTGCGGGGCAGCGGCACCGGCGGAATCAGCTCCAGCGGGTAGCCCCGGGCGGGGATGAGCGTCCGGTCTAGGCCGCGCTCGGTGCCCAGCGCGGTGACGGTGGTGTCCGGGCGCAGCCGGCGGACCGCGTCGGCGAAGGCCAGCGCGGGCAGGATGTGGCCGCCGGAGCCTCCCCCGGCGATCACCACGGAAAGCGGCGCGGTCATCGGCGGCCTCTCTGTCTGGGCACGGCGCCGCCTCCGGTGGCCCGGCGCCGGGAGTCGGCCGACCGGTCCTGGGCCGGGACCCTCGGAGCGGAAGTACGGGTGGCGGGCGCGCGGGTGGCGGGCGGGCGGGTGGCGGGCGGGTTTGAAGACGACGAACGCGGGCTGCGGTACGGCTCGGGCAGGCCGAGGCCGAGCATCCGGGCCATCCGGCCCTGCCCCTGCGTACGCAGCGCGGCGATCGCCTCCGGCTCGTGCCGGGCCGCGTTGGCGAGCAGGCCACCGACGAACATCGCGGTCACCAGGGCAGAACCTCCCGAGGACACCAGCGGCAGCGGGATACCGGTAACCGGCAGCAGGCCCACCACGTAGCCAATATTGATCACGGCCTGGCCGACCATCCACACGGTGAGCGTGCCGGCGACCAGCTTCAGGAACGGGTCGGTGTTGCGCGCCGCGATGCGCAGCCCGACGTAGGCGAGCAAGCCGAACAGCGTCAGCACGGCGACCGCGCCGACCATACCGAGTTCCTCGCCGATGATGGCGTAGATGAAGTCGTTGTGGGCGTTCGGCAGGTAGGACCACTTGGCCCGGCCCTGGCCGAGCCCGACCCCGAACAGGCCGCCGTCGGCCAGCGAGTAGAGCGCCTGCCGGGCCTGGTAGGTCGCGCCGAGCGGGTCACCGGAGTCCGGGGACAGGAAGGCGGTGATCCGGCTCTGCCGGTAGCCGGCGGAGAGCCCCAGGATGATCCCGCCGGCCAGGCCGCCCACGGTCAGCGCGATGAGCAGCCGCAGCGGAGCCCCGGCCAGGAACAGCAGCGCGTAGACCACGATGGCCAGCGAGGCGGCGGTGCCCAGGTCCGGCTCCACCACGATCAGCGTGAACAGCACGATCGCCACCGGCACCACCGGGGACAGCGCCTGCCGCCAGTTGCCCAGCATGCGCTGCCGGGCGGCCAGCACGTGCGCGCCCCACAGCGCCATCGCCACCTTGGCGATCTCGGCGGGCTGCACCGAGGCCAGGCCGAGATCGAACCAGCTGCGCGCGCCGCCCCGGACCTGCCCGATCCCCGGGATCAGCACCAGCACCAGCAGGATCACCGACACGACCAGCAGGATCGGCGCCAGCGCCCGCAGCGCCTTCGGCGGGATGCGCATGCCCAGCCAGAACATGACCAGCCCGATCAGGCAGAAGACCAGCTGCCGGCCGAACACCGCGTAGGAGGACCCGTCCGCCGCGTAGGCCTCCACGCTGGACGCGGAGAGCACCATCACCAGGCCGAGCAGGGTGAGCAGGCCGAACACGCCGAGCACGATGTGCAGCGAGGTGAGCGGGCGGGCCAGCCAGGCGGTGAGCGCCGCGTGGGCCCGGCGTGCACCCTGCCGGCCGCTCCTGACGCCGTGGAGGGCCGAGCGCACTCCCTCGGTCCGGCGTGCGCTGGTTCGGGTGGCGGTCACCCTCGGGCCGCCGCGAGGGCCCGGACGGCCTCCTCGAACGCCCGTCCCCGAGCGGCATAACTGGGGTACTGATCCAGAGAAGCCGCGGCCGGAGCAAGTAAAACAACATCTCCTGGAGCGGCCATCGCGGCGGCCAGCCGTACCCCGTCGGTCATACCCTCATGTTCCCCTTGAGGGATCTCCGCGACCGGGACATTCGGCGCGTGTCGCAACAACGCGTCACGAATGATCCCTCGATCGGTACCCATTAGGACTACGCCGACCAACCTATGTGCGTGTTGAAGGATCACTTCGGTAACCGAGGCACCCTTGAGCAACCCGCCGGCCAGCCAGACCACCCGGGGGTGCCCGGAGAGGGCGCTGGCGGCGGCGTGCGGGTTGGTCGCCTTGGAGTCGTTGATGTACCGGACGCCGGCCACCTCGCCGACCACCGCGCCCCGGTGCGGCCCCGGGGAGAACGCCCGCAGCCCGTCCGCGACCTGGCCCGGCGTCACCCCGGCCGCCCTGGCCAGCGCGGCGGCGGCCAGCGCGTCCGCCCACCCGGTGGGGCCGCCCGGCCGCACGTCCTCGGCAGCGATCAGTTCCTCGTCCGCGCCGAACGCCCGGTCCAGCAGCTTCCCGTCGCGCAGCCCCAGCTGCCCCGAGGCCGGCTCGCCCATGGTCAGGCCCACCCGCCGGGCGGCCGGGGCGTTGGCCAGCGCGCCGGCCAGCACCGGGTCGTCCACCCCGGCCACCGCGACCTCGCCGGTCAGCACGCGCACCTTGGCGGCCAGGTAGCCGGGCATGCCGCCGTGCCAGTCCAGGTGGTCCTCGGCGATGTTCAGCAGGCAGCCGGCGGCGGGCCGGAGCGAGGGCGACCAGTAGAGCTGGAAGCTGGACAGCTCGACGGCCAGCTCCCGGTGCCCCGCCCGCACCGCGTCGATCACCGGGGTGCCGATGTTCCCGCAGGCCACGGCGTCCCGGCCGGCGGTGCGCAGGATCGACTCCAGCATGCCGACCGTGGTGGTCTTGCCGTTGGTGCCGGTCACCGCCAGCCACCGGGGCGGGCTGCCGCTGTCGGCGGGGCCACCGGGGCTGGTCCACCGCCAGGCCAGCTCGGGCTCGCCGATCACCTCGATGCCCGCGCCGGCGGCGGCGGCCAGCAGCGGGGCGTCCGGCCGCCAGCCCGGGCTGGTCACCACCAGCGCGGTGCCCGGCGGCGGGGTGTCGATGCCGTGCGCGCCTTCTACCCCGTCTGGGAGCTCGGCCAGCCGGTCGGCCGCGCCGTCGGCCACGGTGACCCGGGCACCCAGCTCGGCCAGCGCGGCGGCGGCGGACAGGCCGGACACCCCCGCCCCGGCGACCAGCACCGGTCGGTCGCGCAGGTCCGTGAGCATCACCGTGTTAACCCGCCCCCGCCGCCCTCGTCCGCCGCGGTGGCCCCTTCACTCCAGCCTCTATGTGGGAGGTCGCGGAAACGACTTGCCGCTTCCGGCACGCATAACGGCGTTTCCATGCCGGAAGCGGCAAGTGCGTTTTCCGGACTCTCGAGCTCTCTGTTACCGATGAGGCAGACGTAATGCATGGGGCGCGGCCCGCTATCCACCGGTGGACTCGGCGAGCCACTCGCTGTAGAAGATGCCCAGGCCGCCGGCGGCACACATGGCGGCGAGCAGCCAGAACCGGATGATCACCGTGGTTTCCGCCCAGCCGGCCAGCTCGAAGTGGTGGTGGAACGGAGCCATCCGGAACAGCCGTCGCCGGGTCGCCCGGAACACCACTATCTGCAACGAGACCGACAGCGCCTCCACCACGAACACGCCGCCGATGATCACCAGCAGCAGCTCGGTCCGGGTCACGATGGACAGCCCGGCGATCAGGCCGCCCAGCGCCAGCGAACCGGTGTCGCCCATGAAGATGCGCGCGGGCGCGGCGTTCCACCAGAGGAAACCGATACAGGCCCCCATCGCGGCGGCGGCCACGATCGCCACGTCCAGCGGATCTCGTACCGAGTAGCAGCCCGGGTTGGCCTCGGGCGGCAGGCAGGTGTTGCGGAACTGCCAGAAAGAGATGATCACGTACGTGGCCAGCACCATGGCGGCGGTGCCCGCGGCCAGCCCGTCCAGGCCGTCGGTCAGGTTGACCGCGTTGGACCAGGCCGCGACCAGGATGTAGCAGAACACGACGAACCCGATGGCCCCGAAGGACAGCACCAGGATGTCCCGCACGAAGGACGGCCGGGTGGACGCCGGGGTGAGCCCGGAGGAGTTGGCGAACCGCAGCGCGAGCACCGCGAAGATCACCGAGGTGAGCAGCTGGCCGACCAGCTTGGAGGTCTTGTTCAGCCCCAGGTTGCGCTGCCGGCGGAGCTTGATGAAGTCGTCCGCGAAACCCACGAACCCCAGCGCCGTGGTGAGCATCAGCACCAGCCAGCCGGACGCGGTCGGCCCGCCGCCCTGTTCACCGGAGATCAGGTGCGCGGCCAGGTAGCCGGCCCAGATGGAGGCCAGGATGGCCACCCCACCCATGGTCGGGGTGCCCCGCTTGGACTGGTGGCTGGCCGGGCCGTCCGCCCGGATCTCCTGGCCGAAACCCTGCCGGGCGAAGAACCGGATCAGGTAGGGCGTGACCAGGATGGACACCGCGAGCGCGACGGCCGCGGCGATCAGGATTCCCTTCACCGGCGCTCTCCCGGGACCGGGTTGGTCAGTAAACCGGCCGCCACCCGTTCCAGCCCGGCCGCCCTGGACGCCTTCACCAGCACCACGTCACCGGGCCGCAGCCGCTCGTTGAGTACCTCCAGCGCCGTCGGCACATCCGGCACGACCATCGACTCCTCCCCACACCCAGCGCGGTAGCCCTGCTGATAGTTGTCCGGGCCTACCGCCAGAAGCCGCCGCACCCCGAGTCGCGCGGCCAGTTGGCCGACCTCGGCGTGCGCGGCGGGACCTGCTTCCCCCAGTTCCCCCATCGCACCCAGCACCGCCCACCCCCTGCGGGCGGTGCCGGTTATCGCCGCCAACGCCTCCAGCCCGGCGCGCATCGACTCCGGGTTGGCGTTGTACGCATCGTTGATCACCATCACGCCGTCCGGGCGTTCGGTGACCTCCATCCGCCAGCGGGACGCCGGCTCGGCGGCCTCCAGCGCGGCGGTGACCTGGTCCAGGCTCGCGCCCAGCTCCAGCCCGACCGCCGTCGCGGCCAGCGAGTTGGACACCTGGTGCGCACCGACCGCGCGCAGCCGCACCCTGGCCTCGCCGGCCGGGCTGACCAGCCGGAACCCCGCCCGGCCGGTGTCGTCCAGGCGCACCTCGACGGCGCGCAGGTCGGCGTCGGCCGCGCTGAGACTGAACCGCGCCACCCTGGCCAGGGTGCGCGTGGCCATGGCGGCGACCCTCGGGTCGTCCGCGTTCAGCACCGCCACCCCGCCGTCCGCCTCGGCCGGCAGCGCCTCGACCAGTTCGCCCTTCGCCCGGGCGACCGCCTCCGGCGAGCCGAACTCGCCCAGGTGCGCACGGCCCACGTTCAGCACCACGCCGATGCGCGGCGGCGCGACCGCGCACAGCGAGGCGATGTGCCCGGCCCCGCGCGCGGCCAGCTCCAGCACCAGGTGCCGGGTGCCGGCGTCGGCGCGCAGCACGGTCCACGGGTGGCCCAGCTCGTTGTTGAACGACTCGGGCGGGGCGACCGTGGCGCCCAGCGGGCGCAGCACCGCCGCCACCAGGTCCTTGGTGGACGTCTTGCCGGAAGACCCGGTCAGCCCGACGACCTCCAGGCCCGGCAGCCGGCGTACGACGTGCGCGGCCAGCGCGGACAGCGCGCCGAGCACGGCCGCGTTCGGGTCCGGGCCGTCCACCAGTACCGATGGGGCGTCCACCGGCCGGGCGGCGAGCACCCCGGTGGCGCCGGCCGCGTGCGCGCCGGTGGCGTAGTCGTGCCCGTCCACCCGTTCGCCGGGCAGGGCCACGAACAGTCCGCCCGGGGTGACCTTGCGGGAGTCGAACTCCACCGTGCCGCTGACCGGCTCGCCACCGGTCGCCCGGTGCAGCCGGCCGCCCACGGCTTCGGCCACCTCGGCGAGGGACATCGTGATCATCTAGTCGACTCCAGACGGCGAATTGCCGAGGCGAGCTCGTCCACGTCGGAGAACGGCCGGCGCTCGGCGCCGATGAGCTGCCCGGACTCGTGTCCCTTGCCCGCGACCACCAGCACGTCCCCCGCGCGGGCCCGGCGGACCGCCTCGGCGATCGCGTCGCGGCGGTCGCCCACCTCGATGACCTCGCCCTTGGGCGGGGCGGCCAGCGCGCCGGCCCGCATCGCCGCGCGGATGGTGGCCGGGTCCTCGCCCCGCGGGTTGTCGTCGGTGATGACCAGCAGGTCCGCCCGGCTGGCCGCCTCGGCGCCCATCAGCGGGCGCTTCGCCGCGTCCCGGTCGCCGCCGCAGCCCAGCACGATCAGCAGCCGGCCCCCGGTGCCCACCACGCGGGCGCTGAGGGTGTCCAGCAGCGCGGCCACCGCCGCCGGCTTGTGCGCGTAGTCCACCACGGCCAGGTACGGCTGGCCGGCGTCCACCCGCTCCAGCCGGCCGGGCACGGACGCGGTGGCCAGGCCCTCCACCGCCGCCTCCGCCGGCACGCCCAGCCGGTCCAGGCAGGCCAGCGCGAGCAGCCCGTTGGCCACGTTGAACGCGCCGGGCAGCGCGAGCGTCGCCTCGGTACGCCGCCCGGAAGGGGCGACCGCGACGAACCGCTGGCCGCCGTCCGGGGTGGGCAGCACCGCCTCGGCCCGCCAGGCCGCGTCGACCCGCCCGGCGGCGGACACCGTCAGGGTGTCCTCGGTGATCAACCGGCGGCCCCAGGGGTCGTCCGCGTTGACCACCTCTTCCCCGGCCCGGCCGTCGAACAGCGCGGACTTCGCGGCGAAGTAGCTCTCCATGTCCCGGTGGAAGTCCAGGTGGTCCTGGGACAGGTTGGTGAACGCGGCCACCGCGAACCGGGTGCCGTCCACCCGGTGCAGGGCCAGCGCGTGGCTGGACACCTCCATCGCCGCGTGCGTGACGCCGCGCTCGGCCATCACCGCGAACAGCGCCTGCAGGTCCGACGCCTCCGGCGTGGTCAGCGCGGAGTCCCAGCGCTGCCCGGCGATCGTGGTGCGTACCGTGCCGAGCAGCCCGGTGGTGTGCCCGGCGGCGCGCAGGCCGGCGTCCACCAGGAAGCTGACCGTGGTCTTCCCGCTGGTGCCGGTCACCCCGAGCACCTTGAGCCGGGCGGTCGGGTCGCCGTAGACGGCGGCGGCCAGCTTCCCCAGCACCCCTCGCGGGTCGTCCACCACCAGCACCGGCACCGGGGCCTGGGCAACCGAGGGCCGGGTGGCCCCGGCCGGGTCGGTGAGCAGCGCCGAGGCACCGGCGGCCAGCGCGGCCCCGACGAAGTCCGCGCCGTGCGCGCGGGCGCCGGGCAGCGCGGCGAACAGGTCACCGGGGCGCACGTCCTGGGTGCGCAGGGTCACGCCGGTGACCGTCCCCTCGGCCGGGCGGTCGCCCTCCGGCACACCGGCGAGCGCGGCCAGCCGGGCCAGCCCTGTGGGCATGGCTCGCGCTGGTCGCGGAGCCGCGGGGAGCGCGGCCGCGATCGGTGTCGGGGGCACGTCGCGGAAGGCTACCGGCGCGCGGATCGGCCCCCTCGGGGTGCCCATCCACCCCGCGCCCCACCCCCGCACCTGCTACAACACCCGGGCACGCGCGACCAGCGGGCGGCCGGGGAGGCTCTGAAAGGTTTCAGAACCCCCGGCTCGCCCGCTGATCTTCGTCCAGCGGTGTCCCGGCAGCGGCGGACGCCCGCGCGGGGCTATGGGAGGACGAGCTGCTGCATGGGGGTCGGCTCGGTGGTCACCGGGATGCGGTCGCGCTGGGCCAGGGTGGATGCGATGTCGTGGAAAAGGCCCGCGGCGCTCTGCCCGTGCGTCGGCGCGTCCAGCATGATCGCCACCACGTACCGGGGCTGGTCAGCGGGGAAGATGCCCGCGAAGGTGATCCAGTAGCTGGACGACGAGTAGCAGCCACAGGCCGGGTTGACCTGCTGGGCGGTGCCGGTCTTGCCCGCCACCCGGTAACCCGGGATGGCCGCGTCCGGGCCGGTGCCGCGCTGCGTACCCCGGCCGTTCTGGGTGACCGCGACCAGCATCCGCCGCAGCGTCTGCGCGGTTTGCGGGGTCATCGCCTGCACCGGAACCGGCCGGGCCTCCGCCCGCCGCACGCCGTCCGGGCCGATGGTGGAGTCGACGATGCGCGGAGGCACCCGCAGCCCGTCGTTGGCCACCGCCTGGTACATCCCGGCCAGCTGGAGCACGGTCATGGAGAGGCCCTGGCCGATCGGCAGGTTGCCGAAGGTCGACCCGGACCAGCTCGCCCTCGGCGGCACCCGCCCCGGGCTCTCCCCCGGCAGGCCGACGTCGGTGCGCTGGCCGATCCCCAGCCGGGTGAGCATCTCCCAGAACCGGTCCGGTCCGACCTTCTGCGCGGTCATCAGCGTGCCCACGTTGGACGAGCGGGCCAGGATCCCGGTCAGCGTGAACCGCTCGGCCGGGTGTTCCCAGGCGTCGTGCACCACCCGGTCGGCCACCTTGATGTGGTCCGGCACGTCGGTCACCGAGTCCGGTGTGGCCAGCCCCGACTCCAGCGCGGCCGCCATGGTGACGATCTTGTTCACCGAACCCGGCTCGAACGGCGTGGTCACCGCCGCGTTGCCCATCTGCGCCGAGTTCGCGTCGGCGATGTTCCTCGGGTCGAAGGTGTTGCTGTTGGCCAGCGCGCGGACCTCGCCGGTCTTCGCGTCCAGCACCACCGCGCTGCCGTTCTTGGCGCCGTGCGCGGCGGTGTAGGCGGTCAGCTGTTGTTGCACCGTGTACTGCAGGTCGGCGTCCAGGGTCAGCTGGAGGTTGGCGCCGGCCACGGCCGGCTTCTCCGCGCGCTGGCTGCCCGGGATGACCGTGTTGCTGCCGCTGGCGGTGTCCACCACCCGCTTGCCGTCGACACCGGCCAGGGTGTTCTCGGCGGCCGCCTCCAGGCCCACCAGGCCGTGCAGCTTCCGCTGGTCCATGTTCCACGAGGCGGCACCGATGACGTTCGCCGCGAGCGGGCCGCCGGGATACTGCCTCGCCTCCCGGTCCTCCTGCCCGACCTCTACGAACTTCTCCGTGACCGCGCGCGCCACGGAGGGCTCGACCAGCGGCGACAGCACCACGTAGTGCTTGTCCGTGTTGAGCGCCGCGTAGACCTGGTTGGGGTCCTGACCGGTCAGGCCGGCCACGCCCAGCGCGATCTCGGTCTTGCGCGCCATCGCGTTCGCGCCCTGGTTGCGGGAGATCAGGAACGGGTTGGCGGTAAGCGCCTTGGCCTTCACGCTGAACGCCATCGGCGTGCCGTGCCGGTCCAGGATGGAGCCCCGGTCGGCGGGCAGCACCAGGGGGGTCACCCGCTGCCGGTCCCCCTCGGTGCGCAGCCGGTCCCCGTCCACCACCTGCACGGTCACCAGCTTCAGCCCGGCGACCACCAGCATCGCGACCAGGATGAACCGGCCGGCCACGAACCGCCCGCGCTGGGCGGCACGTGCGTCCGCCCGGTTCTTCGGGCGCCGGCGCGGCGGGTTCGGCGGCGCGCCGGGTCGGCGGGTCGGGCTGGCGGCACGGGTCACGGCGCGCTGACCCCCGGCTCCGCTCCGGTGCCCGCGCCGGCCTGGGACGGCGCGTTCTGGGTCGGCGGGTTCTGGGTCGCTGTGTGCTGGGACGGGACGGCGGGAGCGGGCTGCGCGGGAGCGGGCGGTGGCGCCGGGGCCACCGCGGCCTTCGGCGTGCCGACGACCTGCACCGAGCCGTCCGGCCGGGCCACCAGCCGGGCCACGTCGGAGGCCGGCACCATGCCCAGCTGGCGCGCCGAGCGGGCCAGCGCCGGGGCCGACTCCATCGAGGTGATGTCCATCCGGAGCTGCTCGCTGCGCTCGGACAGCTCACGGGCGGCCAGCCGCGCCTTGTCCAACCGGTAGGAGTCGGCCGCCGCCGTGGTGGACAGCCACAGCGAGGCCACCAGACCCGAGCCGAGCAGCACCATCACCAGCAGAACGAACCGGGAACGCCCGGCCGCCGCGCGGTCGGCGCCCCCGTCCACACCGAGCCGACGGGCCCGCCGCGCGTACGCCTTGCCCACCGCACCCGCCGGTTCCCGCTGGTCCGACGCCCGGGAGGCGCCCCGGGAATCGGCTCGGGAACCGGTCCGTCCCGGGCGGCCGGATCCGGTCGTACGGCTCGGGCGACCCGCCCTGGTGGGTCGGGTCCGTTCCGGTGCCACCGCTGTCATGTCGCCACCTCGCTCGTGTCCCTGGTGCGGTGCGGGTACGCCGTCACGCCGCCACCGCGATTCGTTCGCCGGCGCGCAGCCGGACCGAGGCCGCGCGCGGGTTGGCGGCGGTCTCCGCGTCCCCGGCGACCTCGGCGCCCCGGGTCAGCAGCCGCCACCTCGGTCCGTGTCCGGGCAGCTCCACCGGCAGCCCGGGTGGGGTGCGGGAGGCGGCCGCGTCGGCCAGCGCCCGCTTGACCAGCCGGTCCTCCAGCGAGTGGTAGGCCATCACCACCAGCCGGCCGCCCACGTCGATCGCGTCCAGCGCGGCGGGCAGCACCGCCCGCAGCGACTCCAGCTCCCCGTTCACCTCGATGCGCAGCGCCTGGAAGGTCCGCTTGGCCGGGTGTCCCCCGGTCCGCCGGGATGCCGCCGGCACCGCGTCGTAGAGCAGCTCGACCAGCTCCGCGCTGGTGCGCAGCGGGGACCGCTCGCGCCGCCGGACCACCGCCGAGGCGATTCGCCGGGCGAACCGCTCCTCGCCGTAGTCGCGCAGGACCCTGGTCAGCTCGTCCGCCGAGTACCCGTTGAGCACGTCGGCCGCCGTGGGCCCGCCGGTGGTGTCCATCCGCATGTCCAGCGCGGCGTCCCGGGCATAGGAGAAGCCCCGCTGCACCGAGTCCAGCTGCAGCGAGGAGACGCCGAGGTCGAGCAGTACCCCGTGCACCCGCTCGATGCCCAGTTCGGCCAGCGCCTCGGGCAGCCGGTCGTAGCGGGCGTGCACCAGATGGATGCGCCCGGCGTGGGCGGCCAGTCGCCGGCCGGCCAGCTCCAGCGCCTGCACGTCCCGGTCCAGCCCGACCAGGGTCAGCCCGGGGTGCGCCTCGAGCAGCGCGGCGGAGTGCCCGCCGAGGCCGAGGGTGCCGTCCACCACCACCGCCGCCGGGCGGTCCAGCGCGGGGGCGAGCAGCTCCAGCACCCGGTCCAGCAGCACGGGCACGTGTAAGGCGGAAGGGTCGCGCGGCGTCGAGCCAGCCACCGAAGGCCCCCTCTCCGCTCGCCGATTCCCCCGCTGAGGCAGATCCGGCCCGGGTGCCCCGAGGTCCCCGCTCCGCTCCTTGCGGACCTGGCACCGGGGAAGGTGCGCCAGGGCCACCAGCAGCGGAGTGGAGGCCTCCGGACACCCGAGCCGGACGTGCCTTCACTCCCCGACAGGTCAGAACATGCCGGGTAGTACTTCCTCCTGCGCCTGCGCGTAGTTCTCTTCGTGCCGTTCCTGGTAGCTCTGCCAGGCCGTCGCGTCCCAGATCTCCAGGCGGCTCACCGCGCCGATGACCACGCAGTCCTTGGTCAGCCCGGCGTAGCGGCGCAGCTCGGCGGTGATCGGGATCCGGCCCTGCGAGTCGGGATGCTGCTCGTCGGTGCCGGCGAACAGGTAGCGCTGGTAGGCGCGCACCGACTCGTTGGTGAAGGGCGCCTCGGCCACCTTGCGGGCCAGCCGCTCGAACTCCTCGCGGGGGAACACGTAGAGACAGTGGTCCTGACCCTTGGTGATCATCATCCCCCCTCGCAGCTCGTCCCGGTACTTGGCGGGCAGCGTCAGCCGGCCCTTGTCGTCGAGCCGAGGCGTGTGAGTGCCGAGAAACACCGGCATCGCCTCCCCGCGTCCCCAACGATCACCACATTACCCCACTTTCCACCACCCCGCACACGCCCCTCCCCCACCTCAAGGGTGAATCGGGCGGTTTCCGCAGATCAGCTCCGGTGGGTGAAGGTGGGGACGCGCCGACGGTCCGGGGTCCGTCCGAGCCCTCGGCGGACCCGTCGCGACGAACGCGAGCTGGCGTTTTGCCGAAGTGTGAGCCGCGCCCTGGCGCCCAGGGGGTGGCCGTGGGGGATGGTGGGGGGTGTCGCCTCAGGGCAGGTTGGAAACGCGGCGGGCACTACGACCGACGGACTAACCGAGGCGCCCGCAAGGTGGGGCTACGGACCCTCAGGAGCGGTTTGACAGACTGCTCGAGGGCCCTCGTCAAGAGCAGGAGGTCGTATGACGACAATGAGCAGCCCGCCGTTGCCCATGTCGCTCTCCGAACTCACCACCGTCAGCGGACGGATCTCCCAGAACGTGCACCGGGTGATCGCCGGCAAGTCGGAGGCGATCCGGATCGCGCTGGTCACGCTGCTCTCCGAGGGACACCTGTTGATGGAGGACGTGCCCGGGGTGGGCAAGACCTCCCTGGCCAAGGCGATCGCCCGATCCATCGACTGCTCGGTCAGCCGCATCCAGTTCACCCCGGACCTCATGCCGAGCGACATCACCGGCGTGTCGATCTACAACCGGAACACCACCGAGTTCGAGTTCCGGCCCGGCCCGATCTTCGCCAACGTGGTGATCGGCGACGAGATCAACCGGGGCTCCCCCAAGACCCAGTCGGCGCTGCTGGAGTGCATGGAGGAGCGCCAGGTCACCGTCGACGGCATGACCTACCCGCTGAGCGACCCGTTCTTCGTGGTGGCCACCCAGAACCCGGTGGAGATGGAGGGCACCTACGCCCTGCCGGAGGCCCAGCGGGACCGGTTCACCGCGCGGATCAGCATCGGCTACCCGGACCAGGCCGCCGAGCTGGCCATGGTGGACGGGCACTCCGGCGAGGACCCGCTGCAGACCCTCTCGGCGGTGTCCGACGCGCGCGAGATGCAGGCCGTGCTGGCCGCGGTGCGGGCCATCCACGTTGCCCCGGAACTGCGCCGGTACGCCGTCGAGCTGTCCTCGGCCACCCGCCGGATGCCGGAGGTCCGGCTCGGCGCCTCGCCGAGGGCCACCCTGCACCTGGTGCGCGCGGCCCGCGCGCAGGCCGCCCTCTCCGCCCGCGACTACGTGGTGCCGGACGACCTGCACGCGGTGTGCGTGCCGGTGCTCGCGCACCGCCTGGTGCTCACCGCCGAGTCCCTCACCGCCCGGCGCACCGCGCCGGACCTGATCCGCGCGCTGCTCAGCCGGATCCCCGTGCCGCAGGCCCCGCGCCCCGCCCGTGACTGAAACCCGCCACGACAGCTCCACCGGCCTCACCACGCTGGGCCGGTGCCTGATCGCGGCCGGCCTCGCATCCTCGGTGTGCGGGGTGGCGCTGGACGAGCGCGACCTGCTGCGCATCGGCGTGCTGGTGATGGTGCTGCCGCTGCTGGCCGCACTGTTCACCTCGCGGATCCGGCTGGTGGTGCGGGTGGAACGAGAGCTGGCGGCCACCCGGATGACCGCCCGCTCCACCACCGAGGCGGTGCTGAGCGTGCACAGCCGGGGCCGGCTGCCCCGCACCGGCCTGCTGCTCACCGACGCCCTGCCGGACGTGCTGGGCATTTCGCCCCGGTTCTTCGCCCACCCGCCCCGGCGCTCCGAGCCGCCGGTGGAGCTGAGCTACCCGCTGACCCCGCTGGTGCGCGGCGTGCACATGGTCGGTCCGCTCACCATGCGGGTCAGCGACCCGCTGGGCCTGGCCGACTACGAGCGCGAGCTGGTCGGCCGGGTACCGCTGACCGTGGTGCCCAGGGTCACCCCGCTGTCCGGGCTGCCGGACGGCTTCGGCCGGGGCGAGGGCGAGTCCGGGTCCACCGGGCTGCGCCGGGGGCCGGGTGAGCACGACGCGCTGGTGCGCCAGTACGAACCGGGCGACCCGCTGCGCAAGGTTCACTGGAAGTCCACCGCGCGCCGGGACGAGCTGATGGTGCGGCTGGAGGAGCGGCCGTGGCACGGCGGCGTCACGGTGCTGCTCGACCACCGGGGCCACGCGCACCGGGGCAAGGGCGCCGACGCCAGCCTGGAGTGGGCGATCGAGCTGGTCGCCAGCGTGTGCCGGCACCTGATCACCCACGGCCGCCGGGTCACCCTGGTCACCGAGAACGGCGTGACGCTCTCCAACGGGCGGGACCCGGAGGCGCTGCTGGACGCGCTGGCCCTGCTGCGAACCTCCAACCAGCCCGGCCTGATCTGCCCGCCGGCCAGCGGCGGCGAGCTGTTCGCGGTGCTCGGCGCGGTCGACCCCGGCACGGTCCGGCCGCTGGTCGAGGGGGCCGAGGGCGGGCACGGGCACGCCGTGCTGCTGGACGTGGCCGCCTGGACCGGCCCGGACGAGACCCGCCCGAAGACCGGTGTCGCCGCCGCGTCCCGGGCGTTCACCGAGGCCGGCTGGAGCGTGCTGACCGGGCGCCCGGAACGCGGCCCGGACCGGGTGTGGAACGACTTCTGCCGGCGCCTGCCGGTGCGCCTGGGAACCGGCCGATGACCCGCGCGGACACCCCGAGAACGTCACCGTCGTCGCCGTGGGCGCCCGGGCAGGGCACCCGGCCACCGGAGCCCCGGGGCTCGGCGCCGCCGCCCTCCGCCCCCGGCGGACCGCCGCCTCCCGTGCCCGGAGGGCCGGGCGGGCCGGGACCGGGAGGGCCGGGACCGGGAGGGCCGGGGCCGGGAGGGCCGCCGTCCACGCCGGCCGGGCCGAGGTCCGGCGCCGGTGTGCCGCTCGTCGTGAACCTCGCCGCCGGCCTGTCCCTGGCGCTGGGCTCCACCGCGCTGGCCGGCGTCATGCAGGGCTACCGCTGGCTGTGGATGGTGCTGCCGGTGATCGGCGCGATGGTGCTGATCGGCGCGATGGCCCGGTTGTTCCGGGCGCCGGCGCTGGTGGTCCCTCTGGGCCAGCTGCTGGGCCTGGTGCTCATGCTCACCGGGCTGTTCAGCGAGAAGGCCGTCTTCGGCGTGCTCCCGGGGCCGGACGCGTTCACCGAACTGGTCAACCGGCTCGGCGAGGCCATCTCGGTGATCGAGACCGGGGTACCGCCGGTCCGCGCCACCGACGCCATGATGCTGCTGATCTGCGTCGGGTTCGGGCTGGTGACCATCGCCGCCGACGCACTCACCTCGGCCGGGCACGGCGCTTCGGTGTGCGGGCTGATACTGCTCGGCGGCTACACCGTGCCCACGGCGTTGACCCCCCGGCCGCTGCCGGACTGGACCCTGGCCGCCGGCGCCGCCGGCTACGGCCTGCTGCTGCTGGTGGAGCACCGGCGGCGGCAGGCCCAGCGCGGCCAGTCACTGCGCTCGCCGGCGGCCGACCGGGGCGGCCTGACCGGTTGGCTGGCCCGGCTGCGGCCCAGCCTGCTGGGCTCCCCGCTCGCGCTGATCCTGATCTCGGTGTCGCTGGCCGCCGCACTGGGCATCGGGCTGGCCGCCGCTCCCCTGGTCGGTACCAAGGGCCGGTTCCCCGGCCACGGCGAGCCGGACTCGGCCTCCGACGGCCACCTCGGCCTCAGCCCGTTCAACTCGCTGCACAACCAGCTGCAGAACGGGGAAGAGCCCACCGAGCTCATGCGGGTGCGCGGGCTGGCCCAGCCGCAGTACATACGCTCGCTCACGCTGAACCGGTACGTACCGGCCCAGGGCTGGCAGCTGCCGGACCGGTACAACGGGGTGACTCTGGACGACACGCTCCCCTCCGGCCTGCCCATCCCGGTGCACAACCCGACGGCGACCGTCCAGGTGGAGAACCTGAAGTACAACGACCAGTGGCTGCCGATGGTCGGGCAGCCGATGGGGGTCACCGGGGTGACCGAGGGGCGGTGGCACTACGACACCACCAGCTCCACCGCCTACGCGGACGGCAAGGTCACCGAGAAGGCGTGGACCGAGCGGGCCGCGCTGCCCAACCCGGCGCCGCAGGCCCTGGCGTCCACCGGACCGGTGGAGGACATCAACCCGGCCTACCTGGACACCGGCGGCGCGGACCAGCGGATCGTCCGGCTGGCCCAGTCGGTGGCCCGCCAGGCCCGCAACCCGTTCGAGCGGGTCATCGCCATCAACCGGTTCTTCCTCGACCCGGCGAACGGGTTCCGCTACGACATCAACAGCCCGGCCGGCAACAACTCCCAGCAGCTGATCGAGTTCCTGGAGCACAGCAAGACCGGCTACTGCGAGCAGTACGCCTCGGCCATGGCGATCATGCTGCGCGCGGTCGGCGTGCCGTCCCGGGTGGCCGTCGGGTTCGCCCTCGGGGAGCCGGTGGACGACTACCGCCCGGTGAGCAGCGCCGACGCCCACGCCTGGGTGGAGTCCTACTTCCCCGGCGTCGGCTGGCTGATGTTCGACCCGACGCCGCGCTCGGACGGCCGGGCGATCATTCCGGACTACGTGAGCAAGGCCCCCCGGGTGCCCGGTGGCCCCTCCCCCGAGCAGGTCGCGCCGCCGGAGCAGGACAACCCGCTCGAGGGTGACACCCCGCCGCCCGGCGGTCCGCCCACCCAGGACCCACGGGCGCCGCAGCCCCAGCAGGACCAGCAGGCCGACCAGAACGCCCAGCAGAACCCGGAGCCCGGCAACCAGTCCTCCGGCCAGGGCCAGGACCAGACCGGCAAGGACCAGGGTGGCCAGGACCCGTCCGGCGGCTCGGGCAACAACGACGGCGAGGGCGGCGGCAGCGACGAGGACACGGGTTCGGGCGGGCGGGATGATGAGGACGGTCCGGGCGCCGGCATGAGCCTCATCGCGCGGGCGATGCTGCTCGCCGCGCTGCTGTTCCTGATCCTGGTCCTGCTGGCCAGCACGCCGGCCACGCTGCGCGGGGTGAACCGCGCGCGCCGGTTGGCCCAGGCCAGCCGGGGTGGCCCGGACGGCGCGACCGCCGCCTGGCGGGAACTGGTCGCCGAGTTCCAGGACCGGGGCGCCCGGCCGCCCGGCAACGAGACCGTGCGCCGCGCCGCGCGCAAGCTGACCACCAAGCACAGCCTCGACCGGGACATCGTCGAGTCGATGCGCACGGTGGTCTCGGCGGTGGAACGCGGGTGGTACGGCGGTCAGTCCGGAACGACCTCCGGCACCACCCTGGTCACGGCGGTGCGCAACGTGCGCGCCGGCCTGGAGAAGGAACGCCCGCTGACGATCCTGGACCGGCTGTGGCCGCGGTCCGTCCGCCCCAGGCGCACACCTCACCGAACCGGCTGAACCGGCGGGAGCGGGTTACTCCTGCTCGAAGCGGCGGCGGAAGCGCTCTTCCATCTTGCCGCCGAACTTGTTGCCGCGCTCCGGCTCCGGCTTTCCGGGAGCCTTCTTGCCGGCACCGATCGACGTGATGCCGAGTACCGCACCGGCCAGCATGATCAGGAAGCCGACGACGCTGAGCACGGGAACGTTCTGCACCCACAGTGCGTGCACGGCAACCCCGACCACCAGCAACACCAGGCCGGTAATGAACAGCGCGAGGCCCTGCAGCCGCCGCCGGCGGGTGGGTCGTCGCAAGCGGCCCGCGCGCACGGTCGACGCAAATTTGGGGTCCTCCGCGATGAGAGCGCGCTCGATCTGGTCGAGCAGCCGCTGCTCGTGCTCGGAGAGGGGCATGTCTTCGCCTCCGGCACAGGTTCGGGCGTCAAGTGCCACCCCGTGCCAGCAGCACTTGACGAGCGCCCAGTTGCGGGCGGTACCAACGAGGATACGATCCCCGGCAAGCCGCGACTACCCGGACCGGCAAACTCGCCAGTAAGTTGTGGGCCGAGTGGGTGAGATCACAGCTCCCCGGGCCCGCCGGACGGCCGGCGTGCGAGCACGTGCAGCCGCGCTGCCAGCACCAACAGCTCCGGCGTCGTGGCCACGATGTCCTCCAGCGCGGCCAGTTCGTCGGCGCCACTGGGGTCCGCCTCGAGCACGGCGGCGGGCAGCCAGCTGTCGAACACGCCGTCGCCGTGGATCAGTTCGATGGACAGCCCGGCCGCCGACTCGAGCAGCCCGCGCAGCGCGGTGGCGTCCAGCCGGCGGCGCAGCGGGTCGGTGGGCGCCCCGGACCGGCCTTCCGGGTCGGTGAGCATGGCCCGCGCCTGCGGCAGCCGGCCGGCGTGCACCTGCCCGAGCGCCGCGCCGTACCGGCCGGCGGCGAGGACGGAGACCGCGCCACCCGGCTCGACCGCCTGGGCCAGCTGCACCACGGCCACGGCCAGGTCGTCCACCACCTCGAGCAGGCCGTGGCCGAGCACCAAGTCCGCATCGGCGGCGGGCACCGCATCGGTCAGGTTCTGCGCGTCGCCCTGTACCGCGTGCACCCGGCCGCCCACGCCGGCCTCCCGGGCCCGGCCGCGCAGCGCGGCCAGCGCGTTGGGGCTGGTGTCGACCACGGTCACCTGACAGCCGGCCACCGCCATCGGCACCGCCCAGGCACCGGTGCCGCCACCGACGTCCAGCACCCGCACCGGGGCCTCCCCCCGGCGCCGCCGGGCGTCGGCCAGCTCGGCCCAGAGCGCGCGCCGAACGGCGCCGCTCGCGGCGGGCGGCCCGAACTCGGCCGGCCACCCGCGCTCGTCGGCATCGGTCGTTCCCATCGGCGGGGTCACCCGCACCACCGGCTGCGCACGGCGGCAGCTTAGAGCGTCCGGCGAAGGACGGCGTTCCCTGGCGGCGGTTGCCCGGTCGACCCGGGGAGCCCGACCAAAAGATGGAGCAAGGGCTTCTGCCCGACTACGCCCAGGGTAGGTTGTCGTGCGTGCAGGTGATCGCGGTCCTCAGCCTCAAGGGGGGCGTGGGCAAGACAACGGTGGTGCTCGGCTTAGCCGGGGCCGCCATGCAGCGCGGCGTACGCACACTGGTGGTCGACCTCGACCCGCAGGCGAACGCCACGGTGGCGCTCCAGCCCGCCGAGACCTCCGCGACCATCGCCGATGTACTGGACGACCCCCGGCGCTCGGTGATGAGGCGCGCGATCGCGCCCAGCGCCTGGGGCGACGACCTGGACGTGCTCGTCGGGGCCGAGAGCAACGAGCGGCACAACCACCCCGAACCGACCGAGAAGCAGCTCAGCCGCCTCGACCGCGCGCTGAGCCGGCTCACCGGAGAGGAAGGCGCCCGCGCCAGCATTGCCGGCCGTACCACCGAGGAGGAGGAGTACGGCCTGGTAATCATCGACTGCCCGCCCTCGCTCAGCCAGCTCACCCGGTCCGCGCTGGTAGCCGCCGACCGGGCGGTCCTGGTCACCGACCCGACGATCTTCGCCGTAGCCGGCGTGCAGCGCGCCTTCGAGGCCGTGCAGAACGAACGGGTGCAGACCAACCCGCACCTCCAGCCGCTGGGCGTGCTGATCAACCGGGTGCGTTCCCGCTCGGCGGAGCACGCGTTCCGGGTCGCCGAACTGCGTGAGCTGTTCGGGCCGCTGGTGCTCACCAGCGTGATCCCGGACCGCTCGGCGATCCAACAGTCCCAGGGCGCGTGTGTGCCCATTCAGCAGTGGGACACCCCGGGTGCCCGGGAGGTCTCGGCCGTGTTCAACGGCCTGCTCGGCCGGATCATGCGCAGCACCGGCCGGCACTCCCCCATGGCCGGCGCCGCGCGCCGGGCGGTGTTCAGGACGGACACACCAGCGACCGGCTGAGCCCGACGAACTGCTCGGCCTGGCGCAACAGGTCGTCCGCCGCCCGAGCGCTGACCAGCCTGCTGATGCCCGCCTCCGCCGCCGACCTGGTGGCCGAGTTCGCCGCGAAGAACGCGGCCCACTCCGCCAGCTCCGGGGTCACCCGGGTGAGCAGCTGCCACACGCTGCGCCCGGCCCGCTGGCGCGCGCTCGGCTGGGCCCGCACCGCCAACACGGCCGCACCGGCGCGCAACGCGGCCAGGTAGGCGGACGCGTACCGGCGACAAGGGTCGTCGGTGGTCAGCTCGGCCTCGGCGAGACCGGCCTCGGCCTGGCGCAGCAGTGCCAGCGCCGGGGCGGACGGCGGCGGGGTCGCCCGCGCCGAGCCGCCCGGCCTGGGCCGGGGCACCAACGGCCGGGTCCTCGGTGGGGTCGCGGTCCTGCTCATCGTCTGCCTCCTCACTCGTCCACCCGGATCAGGTCCCACACGCCGGGGCCCGCCCGCATGCGCAGCACGAACTCCTCCGCCGGCCGCTCCGGATCCGCCGACGACGTCGCCAGCACCCGCCAACAGCGCATCTGGTCCCCGCCCACCGGCATCGGCGACGGAAAGGGCCAGGGCGACTCCTCGATCCAGCGCTCCTGGACGTCGGTCACCAGGTACCGCGGGCCCCGGCGCACCGGGCGCCGCTGGAACTCCACCGGCTCGCCGTCCATCCAGCGAACCTGGATCGGGGTCGGCTGCCGCGAGCCGAACCGACGGGTCAGCACTCCCACGGGTGCCCCACCTCCTCCGTGTGCGGTTTAATCGACGTAGGGACGCCGACCAGACCTCCATCGAACTGATGTTCGATGTAACCAGTACAGCGCGTCGGAGCGCGTACGTCAAGTCGCGGGCCCGGCCAGGTGTGGTCTCATTGGCACATGAAGGGCCCCCGGTGACCACCGCCCCACCCAAGGTCCGCCTGGTCTGGCTGCCGGCCAACGTGCTGTTGGACCGGCTGACCGAGGCACTCACCGTGTACGTGAGCGCCATGGGCTACCCACGCTCGGCCATCCGCCAGCGGGCCCCGCTCTGGCGCGAGCACACGCACCGGCCCGGATGGCGGGCCGTGGGCGCGCTGGACGAGCGGAACGCCCTGGTCGGGCTGGGCTACGGCTACCGGGGCGCCCGGGGGCAGTGGTGGCACGAGGAGGTACGCCGGGGGCTGCGGATGAGCTACCCGGACGGCCTCGGCTGGCTGGCCGACTACTTCGAGCTGACCGAGCTGCACGTGCTGCCCAAGGCCCAGGGCGGCGGCCTCGGCGAGCAGTTGCTGCGCACCCTGCTGACCGACTGCGCCCAGCGGGCCGTGCTGCTGTCCACTCCCGAGCTGGACCCGGCCCGGCCGGCCCGGGCCTGGCGGCTGTACCGGCGGCTGGGGTTCGTGGACGTGCTGCGCGACCACCGGTTCGTCGGCGACCCCCGGCCGTTCGCGGTCCTGGGGCGGGAGCTGCCGCTGGCCGGGACCGCGCCCCCGTACCGGTAGCCGTCACACGGAAGATCAGTCGGGTCGCCCGGACGTGCGGGGCGGTGCGCCGAATCACGGGGGGCCGCGCCGGGCGGCTGGCACCATGGGCTGGTGCGCGCGAATGCTCCCCGGCGGCGGACCAGCAGGCTGATCTTGCTGGTCCTGGTGGCCGTGCTCGCCGTGCTGGCCCTGGCCGGCGGGTGCACCCGGGTGCGCACCGCGCTGGCGGTCCAGGGCGACGACACGGTGGCCGGGGAGATCGTCATCGGGGTCGCGGGCGGGTCCGGCGGCCCGGCGGTGGTGATCCCGCCCGCCCTCGCCGGACGGGTATCCGTGCGGCCCTACCAGGCGGACGGATACCAGGGAACCCAGCTGGGCTTCACCGGGCTGACCCTGGACGAGGTCAACTCGCTGGCCTCCATCGTCCCGCCGGCCTCCGGCCGGTTCCATTTCGCGCTGCGCCGGGCCGGCGGCGCGTTGCTGCTCAACGGCCAGGTGGATCTCACCGCGCTGCCGGTGGACGGGGCGGACGTCCAGCTCAAGGTGGCGTTCCCCGGAGAGGTGGTCGGCACCGACGGACAGCGCCGGGCGGACACGGTGAGTTGGGCCTTCACCCCCGGTCAGGTGAGTGAGTTCACCGCCACGGTGAATGCCCCAGACCCGGGGGCGCCATCCGTGGGACGGTGGGCACTGGTGGTCGTCGCGGTGCTGCTCATCGCGTCGGCCGGTGTGGTGCTGCTGGCCAAGGCGAACCGGAACCCGCCGGCGCGCCGGCGTCCGCGGCGCTGACCCTGCCCGCTCTCCGAGGAGGTCAGATGACCCAGCCGGCCATTGTCGCGCCCGGCACCACGATCGACGACGACCTGGTCGGCCGGGTGGACGCCGAGCTGCGCCGCTACTTCGCCCGCCGCCGGCCCGAGCTGGACGCGATCGCCCCGGTCACCGCCGAGGTCACCGAGGCGCTGACCGAGTTCGTGCTGCTGGGCGGGAAGCGGGTGCGGCCCACGTTCGCCTGGTGGGGCTGGCGGGGCGCGGGCGGCGGGCAGGAGCCGGCCGGGGCCGACCCGGTGCTCGCCGCGATCAGTGCGCTGGAGCTGATCCAGGCCAACGCGCTGATCCACGACGACCTGATGGACGACTCGGACACCCGCCGGGGCCGGCCGACCGTGCACGTCACGTTCACCCGGCGACACCGGGAGCGGGGCTGGCTGGGGCCTTCGGAGCGGTTCGGCGCGGCGGCCGCGATCCTGGTCGGCGACCTGGCCCTGGCCTGGGCCGACGACATGTTCAGCGGGGCCGACCTGCCCGAGCCGGCGCGCCGGAGGGCCCACCCGGTGTGGGCCGGCATGCGCGGCGACATGCTGGGCGGCCAGTTCCTGGACGTGTGGGGGCAGGCCAGCGGGGACGAGAGCGAGGAGACCGCGCTGCGGGTCTGCCAGTTCAAGACGGCCGCCTACACGGTGCAGCGGCCGCTGCTGCTGGGAGCCACCCTGGCCGGCGCGGACGACGCACTGCTCGCCGCCTACCACCGGTTCGGCGCGGACATCGGGGTGGCCTTCCAGCTGCGTGACGACCTACTGGGGGTCTACGGCGACCCGGCGGTCACCGGCAAGCCGGCCGGGGACGACCTGCGCGAGGGCAAGCGCACGCTGCTGATGGCGCACGCCATGCGCGCCGCCCGGGAGCGGCGGGATCCGGCCGCGCTGGAGGCGCTCAACGAGGCGCTCGGCAACCCCGGCCTGGACGCCCCGATGCTGGACCGAGTGCGCGAGCTGCTGGAGACGCTGGGCGCGACCGACCAGGTCGAACGGGACATCGAACGGCTGACCGGCGCCGCCCTGGACGCGCTCGCCGAGGTGCCGGTGGCCGAACCGGCCGCGACCCGGCTACCCGAGCTGGCCCACGCGGCGACCCGCCGCAGGTACTGAACCGGCCGGTGCGCACCGTCCCCGGGCCGGTCGACCACGTGGTCGTGGTCGGCGCCGGACTCGCCGGCCTGTCCGCCGCGCTGCACCTGCTCGGCGCCGGCCGCCGGGTGACCCTGCTGGAACGCGCGGACCGGCCGGGAGGCCGCGCCGGCTGGGCCGACCTGACCGGGCCGGCCGGCCGCTACCTGGCCGACACCGGCCCCACCGTGCTGACCATGCCGGAGGTGCTGGAGGAAACGCTCGCCCCGGTCGGCGAGGCGCTCGCCGACCGGCTGCACCTGACCCGCCTGGACCCGACCTACCGCGCCCGGTTCGCCGACGGCTCGAAGTTGGACGTGCTGGCCGACCCGGAGGCGATGGAGGCGGAGGTCGCCGCCACCTGCGGCCCGGCCGACGCGGCCGGCTACCGGAGGCTGCGCCACTGGCTGACCGAGCTTTACCGGGTGCAGATCGACACCTTCATCGGGGCCAACTTCGACTCGCCGCTGCGCCTGCTCACCCCGGACCTGGCGCGGCTGGTCGCGCTGGGCGGGTTCGGCCGGCTGGGTCCCCGGGTCGCCCGGTTCGTCGCTGATCCCCGGCTGCGCCGGATCTTCTCCTTCCAGGCGCTCTACGCCGGGGTGAGCCCGGGGCGGGCCCTCGCCGCGTACGGCGTGATCGCCTACATGGACACGGTGGCCGGCGTGTACTTCCCCCGGGGCGGCATGCGCGCGGTGCCGGGCGCGCTGGCCGGCGCGGCGGTGGCGGCCGGCGCCGAGCTGCACACCGGCTGCCGGGTGACCGGGCTGGAGCGGCGCGCCGGCCGGGCCGCCGGCGTGGTCTACCTGGACCCGGCCGGCGAGCGGCGCCGGGTCGCGGCGGACGCCGTGGTGCTCACCGCCGACCTGCCCGAGGCATACCGGCTGCTCGGCGGGGCACCCCGGCGGGCGGTCCCGCTCCGCTGGGCGCCCTCGGCCGTGGTCCTGCACGCCGGCGGCCCGGCAGCCGGCCCGCCGGGAGCCCATCACACGGTGTCCTTCGGCGATGCGTGGGAGGGCACGTTCGACCAGATCCTGCACCGGGGCGAGCTGATGGCCGACCCGTCGCTGCTGGTCACCGCGCCGACGCTGACCGATCCCGCACTGGCCCCCGAGGGCCACCGGTTGTGGTCGGTGCTGGCCCCGTGCCCGAACACGGCCCGCGCCGCACTGGACTGGCCCCGTGTCGGCCCCGCGTACCGGGACGAGCTGCTCGGCGTGCTGGAGGCGCGCGGTCTGCTCCCGGCGGAGCCGGAGACCGAGCTGCTGATCACCCCGGCCGACTGGGCCGCCCAGGGCCTGGCCGCCGGCACCCCGTTCTCGGCCGCGCACTCGGTGGCCCAGACCGGACCGTTCCGGCCGGCCAACCTGGTCCGGGGTTGGGAGAACGTGGTGCTGGCCGGGTGCGGCACCACACCGGGCGTCGGCGTGCCGCCGGTGTTGATCTCCGGCCGGCTGGCCGCATGGCGCATCCTCGGCCGCTGAGGCTCCGACGATCTTGACCGGAGCTTGATCGGAACCCCTGGCGGCGCACGGCGATGGCCGCCGTGCGAGCATAGGCGGCGAGATGACGTCCCAGCCGCAGCTGTCCACGACGCCCGCCGGGCCCGCCGCGCCCGAGGCGGGACTTTCGGCTACCTCCGTCCTTACCGAGCCCGCGCTCGCCCCGCCAGCAGGGGAATTCGGCTGGTGGCAGCGCTGGTCGGGCAACCCCGGCCGCAAGCCGCTGCTGCTCGGCCTGCTCGGCAACGTGATCCTGGTGCTGGGTGGTGTCGGCGCCGGTGGCGTGCTCCGGCGCGACCCGGTGCTCGAGGGCACGCCGTTCGCCGCGTGGCGGTTCGGCCACGGCTACAACCTCGCGGTCATGGTCACCTACTTCGGCCTGGCACTGGCGGTGTGGGCCTGGGTGCTGCTGGGCCGCGACGTGCTGTCCCGGCGAGCGGGTGGCCGGGCGGTGCTGAGCAGCGCGCTGCTGTGGACCGTGCCCATCGTGGCCTCTCCCCCGCTGTTCAGCCGGGACCCGTACAGCTACCTGGCCTACGGCACGCTGGCGCTGCAGGGCCACGACCCGTACGTGGACGGCCCGAACATCCTCACCGGTCCGATCACCGACAACGTGCACTGGTTCTGGCAGGACACGCCGGCGCCGTACGGGCCCCTGTTCGTGGCGGTGGCCAAGGCCGTCGCCGGGGTCACCGGCGAGAACATGATCCTCGGCGTGATCCTCATGCGGCTGGCCATGATGGTCGGCCTGGTGCTGTTCATCGCCGCCATCCCGGGGCTCTGCCGGCACCTCGGCGGGCGGCCCGCGGTCGCGCTGTGGGTGGCCGTGGCCAACCCCGTGATGATCGTCCATCTGATCGGTGGCCCGCACAACGACCTGCTGGTGGTCGGGTTCCTGGCCATGGGCACGCTGATGGTCCTGAACCGGCGGCACGCGGGCGGCATCGCCCTGGTCACCGCCGCGGCGGCGGTGAAGGCCACCGCCGGGCTCGCTCTGCCGTTCCTGGTGCTGGTGTGGGCCGCGCGGCTGCGTGGCCCCGAGCTGTCCCGGATCGTCCGGGCGGCCGCCGCCGGAATCGCGGTGTTCGTGGCCACCTTGGCCGCCTGCTCGGCCCTCGGCGGCGTCGGCCTCGGCTGGTTGGTCACCGCCAGCGCGCCGACCAACATCACCAACTGGCTGTCCCTGCCCACCGGCGTCGGGCAGCTCGTCCACTCGGTGGTGGCGTGGGCGTTCGGCCCGGTGTGGGACATGCCGTACATCCAGGCCGCCCGCGCGCTGGCCGTGCTGATCTTCCTGTACGTCGGGGTGAAGCTGTGGCTCTCCGCCCGCTCCGGCGGTCCGGACGCGGTGCGCAAGGGCGCGCTGCTGCTGATCGTGTTCGTGCTGTGCTCCCCCGCCGTGCTGCCCTGGTACTACACCTGGGGCATGGCGCTGCTGGCCGCCGTCGCGTGGACCGCGCGGGGAATGCAGGCGGTCATCCTGGTGTCCTGCTTCCTGATCGTCGCCGCGTTCCCCTCCGGCGAGGTCTCGCTGTACGCCTTCGGCTACCTGATCCTCGTGATGGCCTGTGCCGTGGTGGCCGCGATCTCGCTGCGTAAGCCCGACCCGCTCGGGCTGCGATCCACACCCGTCCCCCGCTGAACCCGGCCGTGGCAGGTCGCGAGCTGGCGGCGGCCGGAATCACCGACCCGGCCCTGCGAAGGGGCTATATGCGCGGGCGGGCATTGCACGCCAGCCACGGGCGCAGCTACTTCCTGGCCACCCGGCTGCTGCCCCCGGACCGCCGCCCGGCGGTTCATGCGCTGTACGGCTTCGCCCGGTACGCCGACGAGCTGGTCGACTCGGTGGACGACCAGCGCTCTCCCGACGACCGGGCGGCCGCGCTGGACGCCCTGGCCGAGGGGCTCGACCGCGCGCCGCGCGACCCGGACGGCGTCGACCCGCTGCTCGTCGCGGTCGCCGACACCGCCGCGCGCTACCGGATCGACCGCACGCTGTTCACCGCGTTCCTGGACGCCATGCGGATGGACACCAAGGTCACCGAGTACCCCAGCTACGCCGCGCTGGCCGAGTACATGCACGGCTCGGCGGCCACCATCGGCCTGCAGCTGCTGCCGGTGCTCGGCACGGTGTGCCCGCCCGAGGAGGCCGCGCCGAGCGCCGAGACGCTGGGCGTGGCCTTCCAGCTCACCAACTTCCTGCGCGACGTCGGTGAGGACCTGGACCGGGGCCGGGTGTACCTGCCGGCCGACGAGCTGGCCGCGTTCGGCGTGCACCGCGAGCTGCTGGACTGGTGCCGGCGTGAGGGCCGCACCGACCCGAGGGTGCGCCGCGCGCTGGCCTACCTGGTGGCCAGGGCGCGGGCGAAGTACCGGGAGGCCGCGCCCGGAATCGGGCTGCTGCACCCGGCGGCCCGGCCGTGCATCCGCACGGCCTTCACCCTCTACGCGGGCATCCTGGGAGAGATCGAGGCCGCCGACTACCCGGTGTTGCACCACCGGGTAGTGGTGCCGGTGGGCCAGCGCTTCGGCGCCGCGCTGACCGCGCTACCGCGCAGCTGGGCCGCGCGACTGTACCGATCCGGGAACGCCTAGGTCTCCCGCGCACGCCCAACCGGGCGCGCGCTCAGCTAGCGCGGAACGCGCTAGAAGGCCATGGCCTGGGCGCGCCGCTTCACCTCGCGGCCCCGGTTGGACCGGAGCGCGGCGATCGGTGTCCCGGGCAGCGAGTCGTCCTCGGTGAACAGCCACCGCAGGATCTCGTCGTCCGCGTAGCCACCGTCACGCATCACGGTGATGGTGCCGCCGAGCCCCTTGACCACGGCGTCCGCGCCGAGGAAGTCCTCGGGCACGGCCAGCACGCCGTCCCGCCGCACGGCCAGCAGATGACCGTCCCTGATGAACTGTTGGACCCGGCTGACCGGCACACCAAGCCGGTTGGCAACCTCTGGGATCGAGATGGCGGACACGTCGCCGGCCAGAACGAAGTGCCCGACCTGAATTTCGCTCACCCAGCACACCATGCCACAGTGGCGTAGGACACGGCACCATTTGTCGTAACTCAAACTACCGCTGGCACGCCGGTCGGGGGGCTTCCGTACCATCGCCGGGTGGTTTCCGCCGAGCAAGACCTCACCGGGGTACTCCTGGAAGGGCGCTACGAGATCCGCGAGCTGCTCGCGGTGGGCGGCATGTCACGCATCTACCGAGGCGTGGACCGCCGGCTGGACCGCGAGGTCGCGCTCAAGGTGATGGACCCCAACCTGGCCGCCGACCCGGCGTTCCGGGACCGGTTCGAGCGGGAGGCGCGGGCGATCGCGCGGATCGACCACCCGTGCGTGATCGAGGTCTACGACCAGGGCGAGCACCTGGTGGACAACCGGCCGCCGCCGGTGGTCTACCTGGCCATGGAGCTGGTCCAGGGCGGCACCCTGCGGGACGTGCTGACCGAGCGCGGCGCGCTGGACCCGCCCGAGGCGCTGGCCGTGCTGGAGCCGGTGCTCTCCGCGCTGGCCGCCGCCCACGCCCAGGGCCTCACCCACCGGGACGTGAAGCCGGAGAACGTGCTGATCAGCAACACCGGGGCGGTCAAGGTGGCCGACTTCGGGCTGGTCACGGCGGCCGCGCAGCACCGGCAGACCAAGACCGGGATGATTCTCGGCACGATGGCCTACCTGTCGCCGGAACAGGTCGTCGGCGGCGACGTGGACGCCCGGAGCGACGTGTATGCGGCCGGCGTGCTGCTCTACGAGCTGCTCACCGGGCAGACCCCGTACACCGGCGACCATGCGCTCTCGGTGGCCTACCAGCACGTGAACAAGGACGTGCCGGCGCCGTCGGAGCTGGTGCCGGACATCAGCCCGGACCTGGACGCCCTGGTGGCCGGCGCCACCCGCCGGGACCGCGACGCCCGCCCCGCCGACGCGCGGACGCTGCTCTACGCGGTGCGCGGGGTGCGGGCCTCGGCGCGCATCCCGGAGGTCCCGGTGCCCGTGCCGGGCTCCCTCGACCCCCAGGCCACCGTGCCGGTCGCCACTCCCCTGGACGCCGACGGCATGGCCGCCGCCACCGTGCCCGAGGCGCGCTCCAGCGGCCGGCCGCCGCACCGGGCGACCCGGGCGCTCACCTCCATGGTGCCGCCGGGCGTGGATGCCGCTGAGGGCCCGCGGACGGCGCTGATCGATGCGCCGGCCCATCTCCACCGGCGGCGCCAGGGACGCCGTAGGACGGCCATCTGGGTGGCCGCGGTGGTGCTCCTGGCCGTGATAGTCGGGCTGTTCGCCTGGCAGGCCGGCGCGAGCCGGTGGACCACCACCCCGGTGCTCGAAGGCATGCCGAGGGACCAGGCGGAGCGGACGGTGCGCGACGCCGAGCTGGTGCCCACGGTGCGGGAATCGCCGAGCGACACCGTGCCCGCCGACCGGGTGGTGTCCTCGACGCCGCCCAGCGGCACCGAGGCGCGCAAGGGCAGCACGGTGACGCTTCTGATCTCCACCGGGAAGCCGAGGGTGCCGTCCATCCCACCGGGCACCGCGGTGCCGGAGGCCGAGGAGCTGATCAAGGCGGCCGGTCTCGCACCCCGCGAGCTGCCGAGCGCGCGGCGCGCGCACCCGACGGTGCCGGCCGGCACGGTGATCGGCACCCTGCCGAGGGCCGGCACCGAGCTGGCGTCCAACAGCCCGGTGACCCTGGTGGTCAGTACAGGGCCGCCCTCACGGTTCCGCCAGGACGTCGAGGACGCCATCGGCGACCAGCTCGACGGCCTGCTGGACGACATCTTCGGCGGCCGCGGCCACCGCTGAGCCGGGTCAGCCTCGGAGCATCTCCGCGACCAGGAAGGCCAGCTCGAGGGACTGCTGGGTGTTCAGCCGGGGGTCGCAGGCGGTCTCGTAGCGGCCGGCCAGGTCGGCGTCGGAGATCTCCTGCGCGCCGCCGAGGCACTCGGTGACGTCCTCGCCGGTGATCTCCACGTGCAGCCCGCCGGGGTGCGTGCCCAGCGAGTGGTGCACCTCGAAGAAGCCCTGCACCTCGTCCACGATCCGGTCGAAGTGCCTGGTCTTGTAGCCGGTGGTGGACTCGTGGGTGTTGCCGTGCATCGGGTCGCACTGCCAGATCACCCGGTGCCCGGACGCGGTCACCTTCTCCACGATGGGCGGGAGCACGTCGCGCACCTTGCCGTTGCCCATCCGGCTGATCAGCGTCAGCCGGCCGGGAACGCCGTGCGGGTCCAGCCGCTCCACGTACTCCACCGCCAGCTCCGGGCTGGTGGTCGGGCCGATCTTCAGCCCGATCGGGTTGGCCAGCAGCTCGGCGAAGGCGATGTGCGCGCCGTCCAGCTGCCGGGTCCGCTCTCCGATCCACAGGAAGTGGCCGGACAGGTCGTAGAGCTTCGGCTCGTTCGGGTCGCGGGCGTCCAGCCGGAGCATGGACCGCTCGTAGTCCAGCAGCAGCGCCTCGTGGCTGGCGAAGTACTCCACGCTGTGCAGGCTGGGGTCGTCCACCCCGCAGGCCGCCATGAACCGCATGCCCCGGTCGATCTCGGTGGCCAGCGCCTCGTACCGCTCGGCGGCCTTGGACCGGCGGATGAAGTCCTTGTTCCAGTCGTGCACCGAGGACAGGTCGGCCATGCCGGCACCGGTCAGCGCGCGCACCATGTTCATCGCCGCGCTGGCGTTGGCGTACGCGCGGATCATCCGGCTGGGGTCCGGGATCCGGGCCTCCGGCGTGGCCTTCAGCGAGTTGACGATGTCGCCCCGGTAGGACGGCAGGCCCAGCGCGTCGATCGGCGACGAGCGGGGCTTGGCGTACTGGCCGGCGATCCGGCCCAGCTTGACCACCGGCATGCTGGCCGCGTAGGTCAGCACCACGGCCATCTGCAGCAGGGTGCGGATGTTGCCCCGGATGTGCGGCTCGGTGTTGTAGGCGAAGGTCTCCGCGCAGTCCCCGCCCTGCAGCAGGAACGCCTCGCCCCGGGCCACGGCGGCCAGCCGCTCGCGCAGCCGGTCCACCTCCTCCGGCACGGTCACCGGCGGGACGCTCTCCAGCACGGTGCGCACCTGCCGCACCTCGCCGTCGTCCGGCCACTCCGGCTGCTGCGCGGCCGGCCGGGCCAGCGCACCGTCCAGCCGGGTGCGCAGCGACTCCGGCAGCGGCGGCAGCTCGGGCAGCTCATCAACCGGTGCGTCCACGGTCCAGTTCACGGTTCCCCAGCCTAAGCCACTCGTCGAGTTCGGCCATCGCCGGTCACGTGGTCAGCCCTCGTAGTGGTAGCGGCACGCGGCGACCCGTAGCGGCGCAGTGTCTTCCTGTCCTGCGCCTGCCACCAGAGGTAGTCTCAAGGTGCTCGAGCCCCGGTCAGCCGAAGAACTGGGCGGCTTCGGCGTAGAGGGCGGGGTCGACCGTCTTCAGCTTTTCGGTGGCCTCGGCCAGGGGGACGCGGATGATGTCCGCGCCGCGCAGGGCCACCATGGAACCCCAGGCGGCGTCGTGCACCGCGTCGATGGCGTGCAGCCCGAACCGGGTGGCCAGCCAGCGGTCCCGGGAGCTGGGCGTGCCGCCGCGCTGCACGTGCCCGAGCACCGTGGTGCGCGCCTCCTTGCCGGTGCGCTCCTCGATCTCCCGGGCGATCGACTCGCCGATGCCGCCCAGCCGCACGTGCCCGAAGGCATCCTTCTCCCCGGTCAGGACGCCCATCGTGCCGTCCTTCGGGGTGGCCCCCTCGGCCACCACCACGATCGGCGAGTAGTTGGTGCGGAACCGGCTGTTCACCCAGTCGCACACCTGGTCGATGTCGAACGGGACCTCCGGGATGAGGATCACGTTCGCCCCTCCGGCCATGCCGGAGTGCAGCGCGATCCAGCCGGCGTGCCGGCCCATGACTTCGACGATCAGCGCCCGGTGGTGCGACTCGGCCGTGGTGTGCAGCCGGTCGATCGCCTCGGTGGCGATGCCGACGGCGGTGTCGAAGCCGAAGGTGTAGTCGGTGCCGGACAGGTCGTTGTCGATGGTCTTCGGCACGCCCACCACCTGCACACCCTTCTCGTGCAGCTTGGCCGCCACGCCGAGGGTGTCCTCGCCGCCGATCGCGATCAACGCCTCGACGCCGAGGTTCATCAGGGTCCGGCGGATCTGGTCGACGCCGCCGTCCACCTTGAACGGGTTGGTCCGGGAGGAGCCCAGGATCGTCCCGCCCCGGGGCAGGATGCCCCGCACGGCCGGGATGTCCAGCGGCATGGTCACGCCCTCGAGCGGCCCGCGCCAGCCGTCCCGGAAACCGACGAACTGGTAGTTGTACTCCGGCACACCCTTGCGCACGATGGCGCGGATCACCGCGTTCAGCCCGGGACAGTCGCCGCCACCGGTAAGCACTCCGATTCGCACGACGGGAAGACTCTCACGGGCTGGATCGATGCAGCAAGCCGCCCCGCGCGGAAAGGTGAGCTTCGATCGCGTGCCATCGGGCGAGGTTGTGCCGGGCGTCGGCCAACGCGTCGTGCGCGTCCGAGGGGGCGGCCGGAAGCCGGGGTCGCCCGGCGTCCTCCCAGCGCTGCCGCAGCTCCCTGGTGAACCGGGGCAACGGCCTCGGCAGCGCCGGCATGGCGCCCCAGAGCTGGCACAGCACCACGTGGTCGTACGCGGCGATCCAGGCCCAGAGCTCGATCTCCTCGCCCGGCGCGGTGAGGAACTCGAGCAGGTCCCGGCGGATCCGCTCGCGCGAGCGCCACGCCCGGTCGGCCGGCGAAGGCAGCTTGGGCAGCACGTTGGCCCGCACCCACGGGCCGGCCATCCGGTCGTCGAACTCGGTGGACACCGCGTAGAACTCGCGGCCCTCGGTGTCCACCACGCCGATGGACACCAGCTCGATGGTCCGGCCGTCCTCGATGAACTCGCAGTCGTAGAAGAAGCGCACGAGCCCGATCAACTGGCCTTTCCGCTGGACAACGGGGCCGGCGGGCGGGCGGCGGACTTCTTCGCCGTCTCCAGGTCCTCCTTGACCTTGGCCGCGTACACGTCCCGGTACTCCTGGCCGGTCAGCTCCATCAGGGCGTACATGATCTCGTCGGTGATCGAGCGCTGGATGAACCGGTCGTTGGCCATGCCGTAGTAGCGGGAGAAGTCGATCGGCTCACCGATCTTGATCCGCACCTTGTACGGGCGCCACATGCGGGCGCCCGCCGGGTGCACCCTCTCGGTGCCGAACATGGCCACCGGGATCACCGGAACCTCCGACTCCAGGGCCATCCGGGCCACCCCGGTCTTGCCCTTGTAGAGCCGGCCGTCCGGCGAGCGGGTGCCCTCCGGGTAGATGCCGACCAGCCGTCCCTCACCGAGCAGCCGGTTACCGGTGTCCAGCGCGGCGCGCGCGGCCAGGCCGCTGGACCGGTCGATGGGCACCTGCCCGACGGCGGTGAAGAACTGCTTCTTGCACCAGCCGATGAACCCCTTCTGGGTGAAGTACTCCCGTTTCGCCATGAAGGCGATGCGACGGCGCAGCACCAGCGGCAGGTAGAACGAGTCGACCATGGACAGGTGGTTGCTGGCCACCAGCGCACCGCCCCGCTCCGGAATGTTCTCCTCGCCCTCGACCGACGGCCGGCACCACAGGCGCAACAGTGGCCCCAGCAGCACGTACTTGAGCAACCACCAGACCACCAAACGCCGCCTCTCGTCCACCGACCACCGCCCAGCCTACGGAGCCACTCTGATAACGGACAACGCGGACCACTCCCGCTTCGGCGTAGTTCGTGTCACGATGTGCCGGTGACGCGGCCGCAGCCCGAGGAAGAGGGACGGCCCACGCACGCCTCCGGTCGTCCGGCCAGCTTCGACGACATCGTCGCCGGCTGGGTCGCCGAGGGCACCGTGCCCCGGTGGCCGGACCCGCCGGCCGCGCGCCAGGCCGCCGCCGAGCAGCCGGTCGATCCGCCGCCCGCTCCGAGCGTCTGTCCGCCCTACGACATGCTCGCCGGGCAGGACCATTTCGTGCCGCCCGACCCGCCGCCGCTACCCCGGATGAGCTTCGCCGCCATGGCGGTGCTGATCCTGGTCAGCGCCGGGATCGTGCTGCTGGCCGTGCACGACACGCTGCGCCTCGACTCGGCGGTGTGCCTGCCGCTCGGCCTGGTTCTGATCTCCACCGGCCTGGGCTGGCTGCTGCTGCGCTGCTGGCCGGCCCGGACCAAGCCGGATGCCGAAGGCCCGGACGACGGCGCCATCGTCTGACCCCGCCCTCCCCTCCCCGATTCAGTCACTTCAGCACGGTGATTCAGTCACTTCAGCACGGTGATTCAGTCATTTCAGCAGCGTGATTCAGTCGTTTCGGCCGAGCCGACTCGGGGTGGACCGGGAACCTTTGGGGCGGGCTCGGCGGGGTGTCGTGGCTTGTCTCGGCGAGGTTCGGTCGCGCGGGTTTGGGGACGGGCGCTGAGCGCTCCGGTCACTTTCGGCGCGTCAGCCCCGACGGGTGACTGAATCAACCTGCTGAAGCGACTGAATCAACCTGCTGAAGCGACTGAATCACCGTGCTGAAGTGACTGAATCACGCTGCTGGAGTGACTGAATCGGGGTGGTCAGCGGGTGGTGACCTGTTCCCTGGCCAGTTGGGCCGCGCCGATCACTCCGCCGTTGTCGGCGAGCTGCGCGGTGCGGATGCGGGCCAGCGGGCGGTGGCTGCCCCCGGTCAGCGTGCGCGCGTAGTGCTCCCTGGCCTCGTCCAGGAACAGCGGGGCCGAGCCGGAGACGCCGCCGCCGATGACCACCAGCTCCGGGTCGTAGATGTCGGCCACCAGAGCCAGCCCCTCCCCCAGCCAACGGGCCAGCTCGGCCATCGCGCGCTGGCCCAGCGGGTCGCCGTCGCGGGCGGCGGCGGCCACCTGCCGACCGGTAATCCCCCGGGCCTCCACCACGGTCTGCCGGGCCAGCATGGGTGAGGCGGCCGGGTCGGCGGCCAGCATCTCGACCAGCGTGGTGACCAGCGCGGTGCCGCTGCAGTAGCGCTCCCAGCAGCCCCGCTTGCCGCACGGGCAGGCCCGGCCGCCCGGCACCACCCGCAGGTGGCCCAGCTCCGGGGCCACGCCGTGCGCCCCCCGGTAGATCTGGCCGTCGATCAGCAGGGCGGCCCCGATCCCGGTGCCCAGGGCGATGAACACGATCGACCGCGCCCGCGATCCGGAACCGGAGGCCGCGCCGAACCGGCGTTCGGCCAGCGCCGCCGCGTTCGCGTCGTGCTCGATCACCACCGGCAGCATGCACTTGGCCGCGATCCGGTCGGCCACCGCGACCCCGCGCCACGGCAGGTGCGGGGCGAACCGGACCACCCGGCGGTCCGGGCTCACGAACCCGGCCAGGGCCAGCCCGACGGCGCGCACCGGGTGCCGGGCCACCAGCTCGTCGACCACGCCGACGATCGCCGCGTCCAGGGCGCTCTCCTCGGCCGGCGTCGGGGCGCGCGCGGTGTCCAGGACCGCGCCTTCGGGGTCGACCACGCCGGCCCGCACGCTGGTGCCCCCGACGTCGACGCCGATCGTCAGCACGGGCCGCCTGTATCGCCGTCGGGCGCCGAACTGGGCGCCCGACCCGAAGCGGCTCCGCCGTCGCCGTCGCGCACCACGGAGATGTGCTGCACCCGGGGCGACCGGAAGCCCCGGTGCCCTCCGGGGGCCTTCGGGGCCGGCCGGCCCGGCTTCGGCGGTGCGCCGGCTCCCTCCGCGAGGGCCGTGCGCAGGGCCTCCAGCAGCTCGCCGAACTGGTCGGCCAGCCGCACCGCCAGCTCCGAACGACCGCCCTGGAGCAGGGTGATCACCGCGCACACCGGACAGTTCGCGCAGCTGCTCGGCTCGGCCTCCGCACCGGCGGGCGGGGGCTGGGTCCGGATCCGTTCGACCAGCGGCTCCAGCATGTCCAACGCGCTGTCCGCGTAGGCCCGCCAGTCGTCCGCGACCGTGTCGTGGTCCGCGCACCGTTGCGTGTTCACCGGGACATCCAAACCGCCGGGTCGGGCCGGAACAGCACGACCAGCTCGTCCACCCCTACGCGGGCGCCCAGCACCTCGCAGCGGGCCAGTACGGCGGGCAGGGCGACCAGTCGCCGCACCCCGTCCACGGTGACCGCGAGGTCGTCGTCGATCCGGGTCAGCTCCAGGGGCGTGCGCTTGTCCAGCCCGGGCAGCCGCAGCGCCAGCTCGAACCGCGACTCCGCGTCGGTTCCGTCGCCGTCGGTGCGGCGCACCGAGAGCAGCGTCTCGGCCGGCGCACCCACCAGCGGCTCGTCGTCGCCGTAGACCGCCTCGGCCAGCTCGGCCAGCGCGGCGGTGCCGATCGGCTCGGCCGCCGTGTACGGCACGGCCCGGACCGAGCCCTCGGCCGCCCGGTCATGGCCCCAGAGGGCGGCCAGCTCGCCGAGCACCTCCTGCTGCTCGGCGTGCCTGGCCCGGACCCAGCGGGCCGCCGGGCCGCGCAGCGACGGCGCGATCGGCGGCACCACCCGGTTGGCCACGAGGCCGTCCACCCGCAGCCCGTGCAGGGCCAGCGCGGTCATGGTGCGCCGGCTCTCCGCCGCGACCAGTCGCTCCGGGGTGAGCACCAGGCGGATGCTGGTCGTGGTGTGGTCGGCCAGCATGGCGCGCAGCGTGGCCACCTGTTCGGCCAGCCGGCCCAGCGCGTCGGCGGCGTCGTCCCAGTCGCCGGTGGCCGGGCGGCCGGTGGCCCCGGAGATGCCGGCCAGCAGGCCCCGAACCGCGCGCCGGTGCGCCGGGTAGAGCCGTTCCAGGTAGCCGGCCACCGCCTCGGGCAGCCCGAGCAGGCGCAGCGTCTCGGCGGTCGGCCCGCAGTCCACGATCACCACGTCCCACGGGCCGGTGCGGGCCAAGCGCTGCACCTCGGCCAGCGCGAGCAGCTCCTCCACACCGGGCAGCCAGGTCAGCTCCTCGGCCACCAGCTCGTCCACGCCGGCCCCGGCGAGCACCGTGCGGAGGTGTCCACGCAGCTCACCCCAGGCGCCGGCGAGCAGCGCCCGGTTGTCCAGGTGCGCGGCGGACAGCCCCTGCTCCACCTCGACGGCGTCGCCGGTCAGCCGGACGTCCAGCGCATCGCCCAGCGAGTGCGCCGGGTCGGTGGAGACGACCAGGGCCTTGCGCCCGCTCCGGGCAACCCGGACAGCGGTGGCAGCGGCGAGCGTGGTCTTGCCCACGCCGCCCTTCCCGGTGAACAGCAGGATCCGCACCGTGCCCTACCCCGTTCCGCACATCGGTCGGATTTCAGCCTTCGACGCGGCGCTTCAGCTCGCGCAGCGCCGTATCGATGATGATCTTCTCGGCCTTCCGGCGGAGCATCCCGATCATGGGGATGGTCAGCTCCACGCTCAGCGAGTAGGTCACCTTGGTGCCGGCACCGGCCGGTTCCAGCACGTAGGAGCCCTGTTGCGCCTTCTGCACCTGCCCCTTGGTGAGGTGCCAGCGGACCGACAGCCCATCCTGCGCCCAATCGTAGGCCAGCGTATAGGTGTCCTTGAACACGCCGGCGTCGAGGCCGAACCGCACCTCGGCCGCCCGCTCGCCGGCTCCCGGGTCGACGACCTCGGCGGTACGCACCGCGTTGGCCCACTCCGGATAGGCGGGAAAGTCGGCGATCACCGCCATGATCCGTTCCGGCTCGGCATCGATGGTGATGGACTGCGTGGTCGAGTCGGCCATGGCCGCAGAGGCTACCGGCGCGCTCCGGACCGCCCGACTACCAGGTCAGCACAAAGGCTCGCTCCGTGCGCCGGAAGTGGCCGACGTTGACGCACTCGGTCCGCCGCACCCGGGCTCGCGGCACCATCGGCTGGTGCACGTGCCCGAACAGCGCCGCCCTCGGCCGGTGCCGCTCGATGACCTCGAGCAGCGCGTCGCTGCCGATCTCGGCCCGCCGGGTGACCACGTCGTAGGTCAACTCGGGCACCCTGGGCGGCACGTGGCTGCACAGCACGTCGACCGCGCCCAGCGCGGCGCAGGCGTCGGCGTACTCCCGCCACGGGCGCACGTACGGGCGCCACGGCCCGCGCCGGGCCGGTTCGATCCGCTCCAGCGCCGGCGGCAGCGGAAGGCCGCCGACGAAGCCGAAACGCAGCCCGTCCAGCTCCGCCACCTGGCCGTCCAGCATGTGCACGCCGGGCGCGGCGAACTCCGGCCACAGGTGCGGCAGGTCCACGTTCCCCGGGGTGAGGTAGGCCGGCGCCGGCAGGGCGGCGAACAGCCGCCCGTACTGCTCCCGGACCGCGTCCTCCAGGGTGGCCCTGGGGTCGGCCAGCCGCTGCCAGAGGGAACCGGTGAAGTCGCGCAGCTCACCGGGCCGGCCCTCGGCACGGATCCGGGCGAACTGGCCGACCGCCTCCGGCCCGAACACCCGGCCGAGGATGCCCCCGGAGTGGTCCGCGTAGTCCACGAAGTCGATCAGATCGCCGAGCACCATCAGGGCGTCCGCCCCATCCCCCGCCCTGGCCAACGCCTCGGCGTTGCCGTGAACGTCGGAGACCACGTGGACCCGCATCGGCGGCTCAGCGGCCGTTGGTCGGCAGGGCCAGCGGGATCTGGGGTGGCTCGCCCGGGGGCCGGCCGCGCTCGAGCCGGTCCTTGAGGCCGAGCGCGATGGACTTGGCGGCGCGCTGGCGGCGGGCGATCTCGGCGCCCGCCTTGCGCCACGGCAGCGGCTTCGGCCGGCCCTCCCGGTCGACCGGGTCGGCGCGCAGGTAGTAGTGCAGCACGGTGCCGTCCAGCACCTCTTCCAGCCAGACCTCCATGCTGCCCACCAGCGCCCCGCCGACGGTCCAGCGGATGCCCCGCTCCCCCCGGTCGGTGACCACCGTCAGGCGCAGGTCCGGCCAGTACCGCGTCCAACTGGACGGGTCGGCGAACTCGCTGGCCAGCCGGGCCGGCGGCACGGTGAGGAAGGTCTCGTCCACCACGTCCACGCTGCTCACCGGGCACCCCCGGGCGCCCGCACGACTCCGTACATGCCTCCGGAGGTTAGTCGGCGCCACCGCATCCAGTGCGCGGGCCGCGATCACCGACACCTACCTACCGCCGGGTAGCCGATATACGGTGTGCGAAGGGGACGGTCGGATAGGAGATGAGCCGATGCGGGAGTACCTGGTTCCGGCGGTCGAACGGGTGGGGGACGAGGAGAGCCTGTCCGACACGGTGTTCCACAACGCCGAGAATTACCCGGACACGGTCAGCTTCCGGCGCAAGGTGGACGGCCGCTGGGTGGACGTGACCGCGGCCGAGTTCGCCGAGCAGGTCACCTCGGTGGCCCGGGGCCTGATCGCCGCCGAGGTGGCCAGGGGCGACCGGGTGGCCATCCTGTCCCGCACCCGCTACGAGTGGACGCTGGTCGACTACGCCATCGCGGCGGTCGGCGCGACCACCGTGCCGATCTACCAGACCTCGTCCACCGAGCAGGTCCACTGGATCCTGGCCGACTCGGGCGCCACCGCCGCCCTGGTGGAGTCCGACCAGCACCACGGTGAGGTGGCCGCGCTGCGCGACCAGTTGCCCGCCCTGCGGCACGTCTGGCAGATCGAGCCGACCGACCCGGCCGACCGGCCGGCCGCCGTGGACCACCTGGTCGAGCTGGGCGCCGCCGTACCGGCGGACGAAGTGGCCCGGCGCCGCGCCGAGGTGCGCGCCGACGACCTGTCCACGCTGATCTACACCTCCGGCACCACCGGCCGGCCGAAGGGTTGCGAGCTGACCCACCGCAACCTGCTGACCGAGCTGAAATCGGCCCAGCTGGGCTTCCCCCAACTACTCACCTCGGACAACTCGCTCCTGCTCTTCCTGCCGCTGGCCCACGTGCTGGCCAAGGTCATCCAGTGCGGCGGGATCTACACCCGCACCACCGTCGGACACGTCTCGGACACCTCGAACCTGCTCGCCGACCTGGCCGAGTTCCAGCCCAGCTTCGTGCTGTCCGTGCCCAGGGTGTTCGAGAAGGTGTTCAACGCCGCGCGCCAGAAGGCGCACGCCTCGGGCAAGGGCAGGATCTTCGACGCGGCGGCGGAAACCGCCGAGGCGTGGAGCCGGGCCCAGCCCTCCCCCGGTGTCGGGCTGCGGTTGCGGCACGCGCTGTTCGACCGGCTGGTGTACGCCAGGCTGCGCGCCGCGCTGGGCGGCCGGTGCGTGGCGGCCGTGTCGGGCGGGGCGCCGCTGGGCGAGCGGCTGGGCCACTTCTTCCGGGGCGCCGGGCTGCCGGTGTACGAGGGCTACGGGCTGACCGAGACCACCGGCGGGGCCACGGTGAACACGCCCGACGCGCAGCGCGTCGGCACCGTCGGCCGGCCGCTCACCGGCGGCGGGGTGCGGATCGCGGAGGACGGGGAGATCCTGCTGCACGGCGACATCGTGTTCCGGGGGTACTGGAACAACCCGGCGGCCACCGAGGAGGCGCTGGAGGACGGCTGGTTCCACACCGGCGACCTCGGCGAGCTGGACGACGCGGGCTTCCTGCGCATCACCGGCCGGAAGAAGGAGCTGATCGTCACCGCCGGCGGCAAGAACGTCGCCCCCGCCGTGCTGGAGGACCGGCTGCGGGCGCACCCGCTGATCAGCCAGTGCATGGTGGTCGGGGACGGCCAGCCGTTCATCGCCGCACTGGTCACCCTGGACCAGGAGGCGCTGCCGGCCTGGCGGGAGGCGCACGGCAAGCCCGCCCCGTCGGACCCGGCCGACCCGTCCGACCTGGTCGACGACCCGGACCTGCTCGCGGAGATCGACGCCGCCGTGAAGGAGGCCAACCTGGCCGTCTCGCACGCCGAGGCGATCAAGAAGTTCAAGGTGCTCCCGGTCGACTTCACCGAGTCGGGCGGCGAGCTCACGCCCACCATGAAACTCAAGCGCAACGTGGTCGCCAAAACCTACGCCGCCGAGATCGCCACCCTCTACACCCCCTGATTCAGTGCGTTCAGCAGCCTGGTTCGGTGCTTTCAGCAGCCTGGTTCGGTAAACGGTGTTGACTGAATCACCCTGCCAAAGGCACTGAATCAGGCTGGTGGAGGAAGGTGGTTAGGCGGTCGGCGGCGGTGGACCACTGCCAGTCGCGGCACATCCACGCCCGCCCGGCGGCACCCATGGCCGCGGCCCGGTCCGGGTCGGCGAGCAGGCCGGCCAGCGCGTCGGCCAGTGCTGACACGTCCCGGCCGTCCACCACCTCGCCGGTCTCCCCCGGGCGCACCGTCTCCGGGGCGCCGCCGGAGCTTCCGGCCAGCACCGGCAACCCGCAGGCGGCCGCCTCCAGCAGCACGATGCCGAGGCCCTCGACGTCCAGCCCGCCGCCCCGGGTTCGGCAGGGCAGGGCGAACACGTCCGCCACGGCGTGGTGCGCGGGCAGCTCGTCCCAACGGACCGGACCGGTGAACACCACGTGCTCGGCCACCCCGTGCCGGGCGGCCAGCTGGCGCAGCCGGTCGGCGTACGACCCGTGCCCGACCAGCAGCAACGCCGCGCCGGGGATCCGGGACCGCACCGAGGGCAGCGCGGCGATCAGGGCATCCTGCCCCTTGCGCGGCACCAGCCGGGAGACGCAGCCCACCACCGGGCGGTCGCCGAGCCGGTAGCGCGCCCGCAGCTCGGCGCGGGCCGCCGGATCCGGCCGGTACCGGTCGGTGTCGATGCCCGATGGGAGCCGTTCCAACGCGGCCAGCGGGCCGAACGCGGCGGCGAACCGGCGCCGGGTGTAGTCGGAGACCACGGTCACCACGTCGGCGTGCCGGCCGATGTGGCGCAGCGTCTGGCGGGCCGCCGGAAGCATCGACCAACCCACCTCGTGACCGTGCGTGCTGGCCACCACCCGCTCGACGCCGGCCCTGCGGCGCAGCCCGGGGGCCAGCACGGCGAGCGGGGCGGCCGCGCCGAACCACACCGAGCGGCAGCCGTAGCGGCGGGCCAGCTCCTCGGCCCGGCGGGCCACCGGCGGCACCGGCAGCATGAGCGAGCCGGGGTGCCGGTGCACCGGGTACGGCAACGCGGCGTCATGCTCCTCGGCGCCGGGCCAGGCCGGCGCGTAGACCACGATCTCCCCGGCCGGCAGCCGACCGGCCAGCTCGGCGAGATAGGCCTGAATACCGCCCGCCCGGGGCGGGAAGTCGTTGGTAACCAGCAAGGTCGGCATCGCGGACCAGGCTAGCGGGCCCCGCGCGCGCCAAACTGGGCGCACGCTCGGCAAGCGCGTTCCGCGCTAGCTCACTCGACCTCGTCCGCCAGCTCGTCGTGCCAGTCGTCCATCAGGTCGTCCAGGTCCTTGCCCAGGGTGGCGCGCAGCGTCTGGTCCAGCCGGGGCTGCGCGGTCGCGCCGGGTTCGGCGGCCAGGCTCCGGTACAACCCGACCACGCCCTTCGGGCCGACCCGCTCGCCGACGAGCCGCATCAGGCTCCAGGACTGCTGGTAGGCGAGCATCAGTCCGGGGCCTCGGAACGCCCCGTCCGGCGGCGGGTAGTCGGGCAGCTGCTCCCGGCGGGCCTGCTCGAGCAGCGCCGGGGCCGCCTCGGCGATGGCCAGCCCGCTGTCCAGGTACCCGACGTACTCGGCGAAGCCTTCCTTGAGCCACAGCGGCGCCCGGTCGTCCGTGGCCACCTGCGCCGCCACGTGGGTGATCTCGTGGCGCAGCACAACGCGCACCGCGGTCGGCCCGAGCTGCACCGACTGCCCGGGGTTGATCACCACGCGTTGCCCCCACGCCTTGCCGGCCGCCCGGTCCACCCGGTCGGCCAGGGTGATCGCGGCGATCGAGTCGGCCGGGTCGCGCGGACCCAGCAGCGCGCGCAGCTCGGCCGGGCCGCCGGGGACCAGCACGGCCACCCGCCCCGGCCACCCGGGACCCCACACGGCGGTGACGGCGGCGACGCTGCCGTCCAGCTCCTTGGCCAGCAGGTCGATCAGCGGGGCCGACGCGGGGTGGCCGATCACCAGGCCGTGTTCCGCCCGCGCCACGTGGCAGGGGCCGAAGTCCCAGACCCCCCGCCAGGTCGGCCGGCCGACCTCGTCCAGCGCGGTGTCCGAGGCCAGGTACCAGGAGTCGCCCCGCCGCAGGTAGAGGTAGCCGGCCGGCCGGCCCGTCACCTCGAGGTCGGCGCCGGCCAGGGCGTAACGCAGCTCGGTGCGGGGCGCCCACACCTCGTCGGCCGAACGGTCCACCTGGGACCGGGGAACGTCCGAGGGGTCGGCGGCATCGAAGAGGTACTCCCAGCTGGCCAGGGGCACCGCGGCCAGGTTGGCGAACAGCGCGAGCTGCGCATCCCGGAACTCGGGCGCGGCCTTCGGGTCCAGGGTGGCGGCGAACCCGGCCCGGTCGCGGGCGCGGATGGCCTCGGCCCGCCGGCGCAGCAGGTCGGTGACGCCGGCCTTGGCCTCCTCGGAGGGCGCCACCGTCCGGTCGATCACGTGCGGGCCGGTGGGCATCCCGGCGCCGAACACCGCGACGATCAGGCTGGCGATCAACACCAGCACGGCGCCGGACGCGCCGAGCAGGTGGACGTGGCTCAGTGGCCGCTCGGTCCAGAGGTGCGGCGGCGGCCGGTGAGTCGGGACACCGGCCGCCGCCCGCCGCGGGGAGCGGATTGGTCTTTCAGCCGTGGGATGCTCGCTTACAGTCGGCGAGCGCCGGCATAGCTCTTCATCTTGGACAGCTCGGTGTACCGGACGGTGTCGCCGGTCTGCACCGCGTTCAGCACCTTGCCGTCACCGGCATAGAACCCGACGTGGCTGACTGGGTGGTAGAAGAAGACCAGGTCACCGGGCTGCAGCTGGCTCCTGGACACCGGCCGGCCCACCTGGGCCTGCGCGGAACTGGACCTCGGCATGGTGATGCCGACCTTCTGGAAGGCCCAGAAGACGAGGCCGGAACAGTCGAAGCTGCGCTGCCCCTCGGCGCCCCACACGTACGGGCCGCCGATCCGGGACATCGCCGCCTTCAGCGCGAGCGCACCCTTGCCGCCGCCGAGCACCACACCCACCGGGTCGCCGATCGACTTGGTGCGGTCCGCGCGCTCGGATGGGGACAACCGGCCGAGCAGCCGCTCCGCCTGGGCGATCCGCGCGTCGGCCTCCTTCTTGCGCTTGCCGATGTCCTCCACCGCCTGGCGGGCCTCGTCGGTCGCCTTGGCGGCCACCGCGACCGCCTGGTCGGCATTCGCGCGAGCCTTGCGCGCGTCGGCCACCAGCCGCTGGGCCTGGTCCAGAACGGACTTCTGGTCGGCGCTGTACATCTCCAGCGTGGTCATCTGGTCGAGGAAGTCGCTCGGCGAGTCGCTGAGCACGAGCGCGTTCAGCTCGTCCAGACGCCCGCCCTCGGCCGCCCGGGCGACCACCTGGTCCAGCTGGCCCCGGAACTTCTCCTCCGCCGCCTCGGCCCGGCTGGCCGCCTGGCGGGCCGGCACCACGGCCGCCTTGGCCCGGGTGGCCTCGTCGCGCTTGGCGTCCAGGTTGTCCTTGGCCTCGTGCCACTGCTCGGTGAGCTGCTCGGCGTCGTGCTGGGCGTCCGCCAACTGCGCACGGGCGTCCGGCTTGGGCGGCGCCGGGGCCGGGTCGGCGGCGGCCGGGCTGGCGAAGAGCGCGCTTGCGGCCAGGGCTAATGCGGTCGCGGAGAGTGCGCCAACAAAGGAGCGCAGGTTTCCGCTGGGCGCCACGACGCCGGTCTCCTTCCCTGAAACCACCGCTGGCGGCGCGCGAAGCCGGGGAGGCGGGAACCAGCTGGGGATCTGGCTCGACTCGCGCAAACCACTGACGGCGGCGACCTCACGGTGCCAATCGGGGAGCGAATGGCAAACGGCCCACTGAGGTCTCGGGGAGATTACGGAGCGCCGCGTGCCACGTCCAGAAGGGCACTCAGCCGGCGTGGCGCGGCAGCCACCGGACCCCAGTCGTCACTTGGGGTGAACGGCGGACGCACTATTCAGCTATCTGCTCTACCCAGCGTTACTGAATCCGTCTCCGATCCTCGGGTTGGGTGACGCTCGGCGCGGCTGGCTGGGCACCAGGCGCAACCTCGGCACCAGTCCCTGGTCGGCAAGAACACTCAGCGCCCGGCACTCCGGTGCGTCGAACTGCAAGCTTCGAGCGCCGGACGGCAGGTTGGCGCCGGCCGAACCGGCACCGGGCACCTCGGGGATGCCGAGCAACACACCCACCACACAGTCCTGGCAGGCGTTGCCGCGCACCTCGCACCGGTCACAGTCGACGATCATCACAGAGTCCCTTCGATGAACTGGTCAGCGACACGGCAGACGCTAGGGCGACACCCCGACAGTTTCGGGTTTCACCAGCTCACAGGCCCGGAACCGAGGTCGTTTCAGCCAGCCGTGAAGGGTGTTCAGCCCCGGCTGAGCAGGCGCAGCAACACCGCCGCCGCCAGCGGGTAGGCCCCCGCCCGGCGGACCGATTCGGCGACCGCGCGGTCCGAGCTGGCCACCACCAGCGGCCGGCCCTGTGGCTCGGCGCGGACCAGGTCCCTGATCACGTCGTCGGCCAGCACACCGGGATCGGAGAAGAGCACCCGCACCCCGCGTGGCTGCCGCCCGGTCCCGGCCGCCACCGAGGCGCCGTCGAACACCACGGTGACCTCCGCACCGGTCCGCGCGGCGAGCACGCCGAGCGCGCCGACCAGCCGGGAGCGCTGGTCGAACAGGGGCAGGTCGGGGTAGGCGGACTTGCTCACGTTGTAGCCGTCCACGATCAGGTGGGCCATGGGCAGCCCGAGCAGCCGGTCCAGCACCGCCGCGTCCGGCACCCAGGACGGTCCCGGCCGGGGCGCCGCCGAACCCGCCACCAGGTCGGCCGGGCGGGCGCCGGTGGTGTCCAGCGCCAGCTCCCGGCGCAGCCCGGTCAGCGCCCCGTCCAGCGTCTCCACCAGCAGGGCCAGCCGCACCTCGTCCGAGCGGCGGGCCTCGCGGGCGGCCTGGCGGGCGCCGCTGGCCTGGTCCCTGGCCCGCTCGGCCTGCGCACGGTCGGCGGCCGCCTTGTCCCGCGCGCGGTCCCGCTCGGCCAACGCCGAGGCCAGCTGCTCGGCGCCGGTCCGGCGCAGCTCGGCCAGCTCGGCGCGCACCGACGCCGCCTCGTCCCGGGCGGCGCGCAGCTCCGTGCCCTGTTGCCGGAACCGCTGGCGCAGCTTGGCCAGCTCCTGGTCCCGCTCGGTGTGCTGGTCCCGCGCGCCGGCCCTGGCGTCCGCCAGCTCGGCCCGCAGCCGCTCCAGCTCGCCGCCGAGCTTCTCCACCCGGGCCAGCGCGGCGTCCCGCTCCGCCCGCAACGCGCCGAGATCGACCCGCTCGGCGATCATTTTCAACCGCTCGTCGACGTCCGGTTCGTCCGCCAGCAGCGCTCCGGCGGCCACGCCGACCGGGTCCGCGCCCGGGCTGGCGAGCTCCTCCGGCCGGTGGTTCATCCACCAGGCGAGCACGGCGCCCCGGAAGGCCGGCGAGTCGCGCAGCTCGCCGACCAGCTGCCGCGCGCCGACCCGGGCCCGCTTGCTCGGGGTGAAGTGGGCCAGCCGGCGCAGCGACGGCGGCACGTCCCCGGTCGGCAGCTCGACCAGGGCCGCCGAGGCGAGCTCGGCCAGACGGGCGCGCACCGGATCCGGCAACGCGTTCCATGCCTGCTCACCCATCTAACTAGGTTAGTCGCGCACGACCGGAAACGTCGGGGTCAGGTCCTACCGTCCGGTGAATGCCACAGTTGTCATTCGACGAGCTCGGCATCCCGCTGCGCGAGGTGACGTTCGTCGTGGTGGACCTGGAGACCACCGGGGGCAGCGCGGGCACCGACGCCATCACCGAGGTGGGCGCGGTGAAGGTGCGGGGCGGCGAGCGGCTCGGCGAGCTGTCCACGCTGGTCGACCCGGGCACCGGGATCGCGCCCTCGGTGGTCGCGCTCACCGGCATCACCCGGGCGATGGTCACCGGTGCGCCGCGCATCGGCGCCGTGCTCCCCAGCCTCCTGGAGTTCTGCGCGGGCGCGGTACTGGTGGCGCACAACGCCCCGTTCGACACCGGTTTCCTGCGCGCCGCCTGCGCCCGGCACGACCTGGCGTGGCCCCGGCCGGCCGTGCTGTGCACCGCGCGGCTGGCCCGGGCGGTGCTGCCCGCCGGGGAGACGCCCACGGTCCGGCTGAGTGCGCTGGCCGAGCTGTTCGGCACCACGACCCGGCCGACGCACCGCGCGCTGGACGACGCCCGGGCCACCGTCGAGGTGCTGCACGCCCTGCTGGAACGGGTCGGCAACCTGGGCGTGCACAGCCTGGAGGAGCTGCTCGCGCTGGCCGCGAGCGCCGCCGGCACCCGGCCCACCGATGCCCAGCGGCGCAACCGGAAGCTGGCCGAGCACCTGCCGAACGCGCCGGGGGTGTACCTGTTCCGCGGCGCCCGGGAGGAGGTGCTCTACGTGGGAACCAGCGGTGACCTGCGCAAACGAGTGCGCTCCTACTTCACCGCCGCCGAGCGGCGGCGCCGGGTGCGGGACATGGTCGCCCAGGCCGTCCGGGTGGACGCGGTGGAGTGCGCGCACGCGCTCGAGGCGAGGGTGCGCGAGCTGCGCCTGATCGGCGCGCACCGGCCGAGGTACAACCGGCGCTCCCGCACGCCCAACCACGCCTGGTGGGTGGCGCTCACCGACGAGCCCTTCCCCCGGCTGTCCGTGGTCAACCGGCCGAGGGACGGCGCGCTGGGGCCGTTCCGGGCCCGGGCGCTGGCCGTGGCGGCGGTGGACGCGCTGCAGGACGCGGTGCCGATCCGCCGGTGCACCCAGCGCATCTCGGCCCGCGCCCCGAAGGGCAGCGCCTGCGTGCTGGCCGAGCTGGGCCGGTGCGGCGCGCCGTGCACCGGGCGGCAGAGCGTGGCGGACTACGCGCCGCTGGCCGAGGCGGTGGCCGGGCTGTTCGCCGGCCGGTCGGACGGGCCGCTGGACACGCTGGCCGAGGAGGTGGGCCGGCTGGCGACCGACGAGCGGTTCGAGGCGGCCGCCGTGCGCCGAGACCGGCTGGCCGACCTGATCGGCGCGCTGGACCGGGCGCAGCGGCTCACCGCACTGGCCGCGCTGCCCGAGCTGACCGCCGCGCACCCGGACGGGGCGGGCGGCTGGGAGTTCGCCGTGATCCGGCACGGCCGGCTGGCCTCGGCCGGGGTGGCCCGGCGCGGCGTGCCGCCGATGCCCGTGGTGGAGGCGCTGCTGGCCGGCGCGGAGACGGCGCGGACCGGTCCCGGCCCGCTGTTCGGCGCGCCCGAGGAGGAGGTGTCCGCGCTGCTGCGCTGGGTGGACCGGCCGGGCACCCGCCTGGTCCTGGCCGCCACGCCGTGGGCGGAGCCGGCCCGGGGCGCCGGCCGCTGGCGGCCGTGGCTCGCCAAGAGCGTGGCGCGGACCCGCGCGGACAAGTCGTCCTAAGATCGGACACACCCGCGCCCGCGAAGGAGCCGCCGTGATCACCGCGTTCGTCATGATCCACACCGCCGCCGACCGGATTCCCGAGGCGGCGCAGGCGATCGCCGACCTGGACGGCGTGGCCGAGGTCTACTCCTGCGCCGGCGACGTGGACCTGATCGCGGTGGTCCGGGTGCGCCAGCACGAGGACCTGGCCGAGGTGATCGCCGGCGGGGTGAGCAAGGTGCCCGGCGTGCGGCAGACCGACACCCACATCTCGTTCCGCTCCTACTCCCGCCGGGACGTCGAGGAAGGCTTCGACGTCGGCCAGGTGTAACCGAGCCGCGCCGGAAACTGTCGGGGTGGCCGGCCATGATGGACCCGTGGACGCACTGACCGGCTTCTCCCCCGCGACCAGGAACTGGTTCGCCGGGGCATTCGCCGCGCCCACCGCCGCCCAGGAGGGGGCCTGGGCGGCGGCGCGGGCCGGCAAGCACGCGCTGGTGGTCGCGCCCACCGGCTCGGGCAAGACGCTGGCCGCGTTCCTCTGGGCGCTGGACCGGCTGGCCAGCGAGCCGGTGCCGGACGAACCCAAGCACCGCTGCCGGGTGCTCTACGTCTCCCCGCTCAAGGCGCTGGCCGTGGACGTCGAGCGCAACCTGCGGTCCCCGCTGGCCGGCATCCGGCAGGCCGCGCATCGGCTGGGCCGGCCGGAACCGGACATCACCGTCGGCATGCGCACCGGGGACACCCCGGCCGACGACCGCCGCCGGTTCGGCCGTACCCCGCCGGACGTGCTGGTGACCACCCCGGAGTCGCTGTTCCTGTTGCTCACCTCGTCGGCGCGGGAGTCGCTGCGCGGGGTCACCACGGTGATCGTGGACGAGGTGCACGCGGTGGCCGGCACGAAACGCGGCGCGCACCTGGCGCTGTCCCTGGAGCGGCTGGACGAGCTGCTGAACGACGGCCCGGCGCAACGCATCGGCCTGTCGGCCACGGTCCGGCCGGTCGACGAGGTGAGCGCGTTCCTGGCCGGCAACCGGCCGGTCGAGGTGATCCGCCCGCCCATCCCGAAGACCATCCAGGTCGAGGTGGAGGTCCCGGTGCCGGACCTGGCCGCGCTGGACGTCAACCCCGAGCCGGGCAGCTCCGACGAGGAAGTGGTCGGCTCGGCATCCGGGGCGGCGCGGCGGCCGTCCATCTGGCCGGCGGTGGAGCGCCGGGTGCTGGAGCTGGTCCGCCAGCACCGGTCGACCATCGTGTTCGCCAACTCCCGGCGGCTCGCCGAGCGGCTCACCGCCAAGCTGAACGAGCTGGCCACCGGCGAGCAGGAGCTGCAACCCGGCGATGCCTTCCCGGCGGAGGCGATCGGCGAGTCCGGCCTGGCCACCGGGGCCGAGGCGGTGGTGGCCAAGGCGCACCACGGGTCGATGTCCCGCGAGCAGCGGACCCTGGTGGAGGAGGAGCTCAAGGCCGGCCGGCTGCCCTGCGTGGTGGCCACGTCCAGCCTGGAGCTGGGTATCGACATGGGCGCGGTCGACCTGGTCATCCAGGTGGAGGCGCCGCCCAGCGTGGCGTCCGGGCTGCAGCGGGTGGGCCGGGCCGGGCACCAGGTGGGCGCGGTGTCCCGGGGCGTGGTTTTCCCGAAGTACCGGGGCGACCTGGTTTCCTGCGCGGTGGTGGCGGAACGCATGGCGACCGGCGCCATCGAGTCGCTGCGTTACCCGCGCAACCCGCTGGACGTGCTCGCCCAGCACATCGTGGCGATGGTGGCCATGGAGCCGTGGACGGTCGGCGACCTCGGCGCGCTGGTCCGCCGCGCGGCCCCGTTCGCCGCCCTGCCTGACTCGGCCCTGCACGCCACCCTGGACATGCTGGCCGGGCGCTACCCCAGCGAGGACTTCGGCGAGCTGCGCGCCCGGATCACCTGGGACCGGGTGACCGACGAGCTGCGCGGGCGGCCGGGGGCGCAGCGCCTGGCGGTCACCTCGGGCGGCACGATCCCGGACCGGGGCCTGTTCACCGTGATGACCCCGGGCGGCGCGGACGGCGCCGGGTCGCGGGTCGGCGAGCTGGACGAGGAGATGGTCTACGAGTCGCGGGTGGGCGACACGTTCCTGCTCGGCACCTCCTCCTGGCGGGTGGAAGACATCACCCACGACCGGGTGGTGGTCACGCCGGCGCCGGGGCAGCCCGCCCGGATGCCGTTCTGGAAGGGCGACGCGCCGGGCCGCCCGCTCGAGCTGGGCCGGGCGGTCGGCGCCTTCGTACGGGAGCTGTCCACGCTGGGCGCCGAGCATGCCCGGGAACGGGTCGCGGCGGCCGGCCTGGACGAGTGGGCGGCCGACAACCTCCTCGCCTACCTGGCCGAACAGCGCGACGCCACGAAGCACGTGCCCAGCGACCGCACGGTGCTGGTGGAGCGGTTCCGGGACGAGCTCGGCGACTGGCGGATGGTCGTGCACTCCCCGTTCGGCGCCCAGGTGAACGGTCCGTGGGCGCTGGCCATCGCGGCCCGGATGCGCGAGCGGCGCGGCGTCGAAGTCAGCGCCGCCAGTGCCGATGATGGCATCGTGCTGCGGCTGCCCGACGCCCTCGACGACTCCGGCACCGAGGTGCTGCCCACCGCCGACGACGTGCTGCTCGCCCCGGACGAGGTGGAGCGGATCGTGGTCGACGAGCTGGGCAACTCGGCGCTGTTCGCCGCGCGGTTCCGGGAGTGCGCGGCCCGCTCGCTGCTGCTTCCCCGGCGCGACCCGCGCCGGCGGACCCCGCTGTGGCAGCAACGCCAGCGGTCGGCCCAGCTGCTCACCGTGGCCAGCCGCTTCGCTTCGTTCCCGGTCTCCCTCGAGGCGATGCGGGAGTGCGTGCAGGACGTCTACGACCTGCCCGGGCTGCGCGAGCTCATGGCCGACGTGGCCGCGCGCAAGGTGCGGGTGGTGGAGGTGACCACGCCGTCCCCGTCACCGTTCGCCCGGGGCCTGCTGTTCGGCTACGTGGGCATGTTCCTCTACGAGCTGGACGCCCCGCTGGCCGAGCGCCGGGCCGCCGCGCTCTCCCTGGATGCCACGCTGCTCGCCGAGCTGCTCGGCTCCGAGGCCATGCGCGAGCTGCTGGACCCCGAGGTGCTCGCCGAGATCGAGGCCGAGCTGCAGCGCCTGGCCCCCGGCCGGCACGCCCGGGACGCCGAGGGGGCGGCCGACCTGCTGCGGTTCCTCGGCGACCTGACCACCGGGGAAGCGGCCGCGCGCGGCATCCACGAGGCCTGGCTGGCCGAGCTGGAATCGGCCCGCCGGGCGATCCGGGTGCGCATCGCCGGGCAGGAGCGCTGGCTGGCCATCGAGGACGCGGGCCGGGTTCGGGACGCGCTGGGCGCCGCGCTGCCGGTCGGTGTGCCCGAGGCGTTCACCGAGCCGGTGGCGGACCCGCTGGGCGAGCTGCTCACCCGGTACGCCCGCACGCACGGTCCGTTCGAGGCCGCCGAGGCGGCCGAGCGGTTCGGGCTGGGTGTGGCGGTGGTTCGCGGCGTGCTGGACCGCCTGGTCGGTGCCGGCCGGCTGGTCCGGGGCGAGCTGCGGCCGGTGCGCGAGCAACACAGTCCGGGCGCGGTCGGTGCGCCGGAGTACTGCGACGCCGAGGTGCTGCGCCGGCTGCGCCGGGCGTCCCTGGCCAGGCTGCGCGCCGAGGTGGAGCCGGTGGAACCGGCGGCGCTCGGCCGGTTCCTGCCGGCCTGGCACGGCTGCGTCGGCTCCGCCGGTTCGACCCGGCCCGGCGGGCGGCTGCGCCGGGCTCCCGGCGCGGACGACGTGCTCTCCGTGGTGGAGCAGCTGGCCGGCGCGCCGATCCCGGCCAGCGCACTGGAGTCGCTGGTGCTGCCGGCCCGGCTGCCCGGGTACGTCCCCGCGCTGCTGGACGAGCTGACCGCGGCCGGCGAGGTCACCTGGACCGGGTGCGGCTCGCTGGCCGGCGGGGACGGCTGGCTGGCCCTCGCCCCGGCGGACGTCGCCGACCTGCTGCTGCCCGACCCCGAGCCCGAACCGCCGGCCACGCCGCTGCACAACGCCGTGCTGGCCGCGCTGGACGGCGGCGGGGCGCTGTTCTTCCGGCAGCTCGCGGACACCGCCGCCGCCGCGCTGCGCGCCGCCGAGGAGCCGGCACCGGACGACGCGACGCTGGTCGCCGCGATCTGGGACCTGGTCTGGGCCGGCCTGCTGGGCAACGACACGCTCGGCCCGGTGCGCGCGCTGACCTCGGGCCGGGGCGCGGCGCACAAGGCCCGCCCGAGCGCGCCGAGGGGCCGGTACGCCCGGCTGCGCGGCGCCGGCTACCGGGGCCGGCCGAACATGCCCAGCCGCACCGGGCCGCCGACCGTGGCCGGCCGCTGGTCCCTCGCCCCGCCGAGGGAGACCGATCCCACCCGCCGCGCGCACGCCCGCACCGAGTCGTTCCTGGAGCGGCACGGCGTGCTGACCAGGGGCGCGCTGGGCACCGAGCGCGTGGACGGCGGGTTCGCCGGGATCTACCGGATCCTGCGGGCCATGGAGGAGTCCGGGCGCTGCCGGCGCGGCTACGTCGTAGAGGGGTTGGGCGCCGCCCAGTTCGCCGTGCCGGGTGCGATCGACCGGCTGCGCGCGCTGGCCCGCGAGCCGGACCAGCCCGGCGCCGCGCCGACCACCATGGTTCTCGCCGCCGCCGACCCGGCCCAGCCGTGGGGCGCCGCCCTGCCCTGGCCGGCCACGACCGGGGACGCCAAACACCGGCCGGGGCGCAAGGCCGGTGCGCTGACCGTCCTGGTGGACGGCTCCCCCACGCTGTACGTGGAACGGGGCGGCCGGTCGCTGCTGTCCTTCACCGAGGACGAGCCCGCCCTGCGCGCGGCGGCGACCGCGCTGGCCGGCGCGGTCCGGGAGGGCTGGCTGGGAACGCTGGCCGTGGAGCGCGCGGACGGTGTCGGCTCGCTGTCCAGCCACCTCGCCGACATCCTCACCGAGGCCGGCTTCCGCGCCACCCCGAAGGGCCTACGCCTGCGCGCCTGACAACCCAGTTGCAGTAATACCAGTGCTACTCTTACCAGGTGCGCATCACCAGCAAGGGCCAGATCACCATTCCCCAGCAGGTGCGCCGAGAGCTCGGCCTCGAGCCCGGCGACGAGGTGGCCGTCATTGTCGGCGAGGACGGCACCGCCCGCATTATTCCAGCCACCGGGCCGAGCACCCGGGGCGAACGAATCGTCGCCGCGCTGACCGGCAAGGCCGAGGTCGGGCTCAGCACTGATGAGATCATGGCTCTCACCCGAGGTGAATGACAGCGACCGGGGAACATTGGTCGACTCCAACATCCTGCTCGACCTGCTCACCGAGGATCAGCGCTGGTACGCGTGGTCGGCCGAACAGCTCGCGCTCGCATCCGATCGCGGCCCTCTGGTGATCAACCAGATCGTCTACGGCGAGATCTCGCACGGCTTCATCAACATCGAGGCGTTGAACGAGGCACTCGGCGAGGATCGCTTCGTGCGCAACAACCTGCCGTGGGAGGCGGCGTTCCTCGCGGCGCGGGCCTACCGGACGTACCGGAAGCGGGGTGGCACCCGCACATCAACCCTGCCGGACTTCTTCATCGGAGCCCACGCCGCCGTACTCAAACTGCGCCTGTTGACCCGAGACGCAACCCGCTATCGCACCTACTTCCCCACCGTCCACCTGATCGCCCCTTGATCCCCCAGCTCACACTCACGCTTCGGTGCTGACACACGGACTGCAGGTCGTGTGCCAGCGCCAAGGGGCGTGCGCGCGCGGGAGGGGAAACGGGTCAGCGGGGGCGGGTTTCGGCGAGGAACTCGGCTACGCGGTCCAGGGCCTTTTCGATGTTCTCTTCCGAGTTGGCGTAGGAGACGCGCAGGTAGCCCTCCCCCAGCTCGCCGAAGTCCGGGCCGCCGATCACCGCCACACCGGCCCGCTCGAGCAGCGCGGTGGCCAGCGCGGACGCCGACCAGCCGGTCTCGGTGATGTTGGGGAACGCGTAGAACGCCCCGTGCGGCGACAGGCAGGACACCCCGGGCAGCTGGTTCAGCCGCCTCACCGCCGTCTTCCGGCGCTTGTCGAACTCGGCGACCATTTCCTCCACCGCGTCCTGCGGCCCCTCCAGCGCGGCCATCCCGGCGTACTGTGCGGCGGCATTCACGCAGCTCCACGAGTTGACCGCGAACCGGCGGAACCGGTCCACCAGCGCGGTCGGCCAGATCGACCAGCCCAGCCGCCAGCCGGTCATCGCGTAGGTCTTGGACCAGCCGTTCAGCAGGATCAACCGGTTGCGGATCTCCGGGAAGCGCAGCAGCGACACGTGCTCGGCCTCGCCGTAGACCATCCGGTCGTAGATCTCGTCGGAGAGCACCGCCACATTGGGGTGCTCGAGCAGGCCGGCGACCAGCCGGTGCACCTCGGAGCGCGGGGTCACCCCGGCGGTCGGGTTGGCCGGCGAGTTCACGATCAGCAGCCGGGTGGCCGGGGTGATCAACCCGAGCAGCTCCTCGGCGGAGAATGCGAACCCGTTGGCCTCCCGGATCGGCACCGGCACCGGCGTCGCACCGGTGAACTCGATCATCGACCGGTAGATCGGGAAACCCGGGTCCGGGTAGAGGATCTCCGCCCCGGGCTCGCCGAACATCATGATCGCGGCAAACATGGTGACCTTCCCGCCCGGCACGATCATCACCCGGTCGGCCGGGATGGTGACGCCCGTGCGGCCGGCCACGTGCGCCGCCACCGCCTCGCGCAGCGGCAGGATGCCGGTGGTCTCGGTGTAGCCGTGGTTGCCGTCCCGGAGCGCCCGCACGGCCGCCTCGATGACGTGGTCGGGCGGCAGGAAGTCCGGCTGGCCGATGCCCAGGTTGATCACGTCGTGGCCCTGGGCGTTCAGCTCGGCGGCCCGCGCCAGCACCGTGAACGCGTTCTCGTCACCGAGCCGGTCGAAGCCGGCCACCGTCCGCAACATATGCACTCCCGTTCTCCCCCTGGCACGATCTCCCACCATGCCCGAGGGCGACACCGTTTACCTCACCGCGCGCCGGCTGCACGCCGCACTGGCCGGCGAACGACTGGTGCGCGGCGAGCTGCGCCACCCCACCCTGGTCGAGCACGATCTCGCCGGGCGCACCGTGTCCGAAGTCCGTAGCATCGGCAAGCACCTGTTCACCCGGTTCGACGGCCAGCTCAGCCTGCACAGCCATCTACGCATGGACGGTAGCTGGCACCTCTACCGGCCGGCCGACCGGTGGCGCCTCCCGGCCCACCACGCCCGCGCCGTGCTGGCCACGCCGACCCGGTTGGCGGTGGGATTCCGGCTGCACGATCTCGCCCTGCTGCCCACCGGCGACGAGCACGAGCTGGTCGGACACCTCGGCCCCGACCTGCTCGACCCCGCCTGGAGCCAGGGGCACCTGGACGACGCGGTGCGCCGGTTCACCGCCCGGCCCCGCGCCGAGCTGGGCCTGGCCCTGCTCGAGCAGCGGGTGGTCGCCGGCATCGGCAACCTGTACAAGGCCGAGGTCTGCTTCCTGCTCGGGCTCTCGCCGTGGACACCGGTGCGCGACGTGCCGGCCCCGGTGCGGGCGATCACCCTGGCCCGGGAGCTGCTGCGGCGCAACGCCGACCGGCCGCAACAGTCCACCACCGGCGAACTCGGCCGGGGACGCGAGCAGTGGGTGTACGGCCGCGCCGGGAAACCGTGCCGGCGCTGCGGTACCCGGATCCGCGCGGGCGAGCAAGGCGACGGGGTTTACGCCCGCGTCGCCTACTACTGCCCACGCTGCCAACCCGGTCCGGTCCCCGGCCGGGACGCGGGGCGCTAGGACTGCTTGTTCTCCTGCGACTGGCTCTGCTCCTGGCCTGCCCCGGTGCCGCCGGCGGTGACCTGCTTAGGGCCGCTGGCGTCCAGCTGCTGCTGACCGGCGGCACCCCCGGCAGCGCCTCCCATCGACGCCCGGATCTGCTCCAACCGGGAGGCTCCGGCCATGTCGACGGTGGCCTGCTGCACCTCGAGCATGCGGCCCTGCACCGAGTTCTGGGCCAGCTCGGCCGATCCCAGCGCGTTCGCGTACCGCTTCTCGATCTTGTCCCGGACCTCCTCCAGCGACGGGGTGTTCCCCGGCGCGGCGAGCTCGGACATCTGCTGCAGCGACTTCGCCGACTCCTCCTGCATCTTCGCCTGCTCCAGCTGGCTGAGCAGCTTGGTGCGCTCGGCGATCTTCTGCTGCAGAATCATCGAGTTCCGCTCGACCGCCGCCTTGGCCTGCTGGGCGGCGCCCAGCGACTGGTCGTGCAGCACCTTCAGGTCCTCCACCGACTGCTCGGCGGTGACCAGCTGGGTCGCGGTGACCTGCGCGGCGTTCTCGTACTGCTGGGCCTTCGCCACGTCGCCCTGCGACCGGGCCTGGTCGGCCAGCACCAGGGCCTGGCGGGCCGAGTTCTGGTACTTCTCGATCTCCCCCAACTGCCGGTTCAGCTTCATCTCCAGCTGCCGCTGGTTACCGATCACAGCGGCGGCCTGCTGGGACAGCGCCTGGTGCTGCCGCTGAGCCTCCTCGATGGCCTGCTGGATCTGCACCTTGGGATCGGCGTACTCGTCCACCTTGGACGAGAACAACGCCCCCAGGTACTTAAAGGCCTTCACGAAACCGTTGGCCATCTCCTCCGCCTGCCTGTCCCTCGAGCCACGTCTACCGGATCCCATGGTGTCAGCGAACGCGCGCCGCTTCCACCAAAGTTGACGATATCGGGGATCACCCTGACCCCCGTGCTCAGGGCCACCGGGGCAAACCCGGTTGTCAGGGCGGTCAGGCAGCCACCCGGACCAGGGCAGAGGCGGGCGCGCCGGCCGGGCGCGCCGGGGCGGCGGTGACCGCGCGGCGAAGATCGGTGTGCCGGGTGCCGATCGGGGTCAGCGGCTGCATTGCGGGCAGGGGGCGCAGCTCCTCGGCCACCTCGGCGAGCAGGTCGGGCAGCGGGAACTCCAGCGCCTCGCAGATCGCGGCCAACAGCTCGCTGGACGCCTCCTTGCGGCCCCGCTCCACCTCGCTCAGGTAACCGAGGCTGACCCGCGCGGTGTGCGACACGTCGCGCAGAGTGCGGCTGCGCTTCACCCGGGCCCGCCGCAGGCTGCCACCGATGGCCTCACGCAGTAGCAGGGTCATCAGCCAACCTCCCTATGCCCGCTCCGACGAGCGCGACGTCCTGTTCCTAGTGGGAGCGAGTCCCGGTGCACCCACGTTACCGATTTCCGGCCGCCGTTGACCCTGCGCAACCCGGCGAACCCTGTCCGCTCACGGCGAACGCCGTGATCAGGTTCCGGTGACCGCTCGGGCCGCCGCCACGCCGCGGGCCCGCAGGCGCAGCGCGCGCAGGACGTAGTCCAGGCCTGTGACCAGCGTCAACGCCACCGCGATGGCCATCAGCCACCAGCGGGCGTGCCCGACCAGGGCGGCCGGGGCGACCAGGGTCAGCGGGAGCAGGTAGAAGCCGATGGCGATCGTCTGGGCCAGCGTCTTGAGCTTTCCGCCACGTGAGGCGGCGATCACACCGTGGCGCAGCACCCAGAACCGCAGCGCCGTGACCCCCAGCTCGCGGACCGCGATCACCGTGGTCACCCACCAGGAGAGCTCGCCCAGCAGGCTCAGCCCGACCAGCGCCGCCCCGGTCAGCGCCTTGTCGGCGATCGGGTCGGCGATCATGCCGAAGCGGGTGACCAGTCCCCGGCTGCGCGCGATCTGGCCGTCGAACCGGTCGGTGAGCGAGGCCACCACGAACACGCCGCCGGCGGCCAGCCGCCAGCCGGTGTGCTGCCCGTCGTGTACCAGCAGGAACGCCAGGAACACCGGCACCAGCACCAGGCGCAGCATGGTCAACGCGTTGGCCAGGTTGACCAACGGCGCCTCCGGCTCCGTCGGCTCGCTCACCTCGGCCCCCCGCGCGCCACGACCAGGTCGACACCCTCGGTGTCCAGCACCACGGCGTCGACCAGCTCGCCCGGCCGCCAGCCGTCGCCGGTGAGGATGCACTCGCCGTCCACCTCGGGCGCCTGGTGCGCGGCCCGGCCGATGCCCACCGCTTCGCCCTCGTCCGCCGCGTCCTGCTCGCCCAGTTCCTCGACCAGCACCCGCACCGTGGAACCGATCCGGTCCTCGGCCCGCTGGTTGGTCAGCTCCTCGGCCAGCTGAGTGACCCGCGCCACCCGCTCGGCGATCACCTCGGCCGGCACCTTCTCCGGGTAGTCGACGGCCTCGGTGCCGTCCTCGTCCGAGTAGCCGAACACTCCCACGGCGTCCAGCCGGGCCTCCGTGAGGAAGCGCTCCAGCTCGGCCAGGTCGGCCTCGGTCTCCCCGGGGAAGCCGACGATCACGTTGCTGCGGATGCCGGCGTCCGGGGCCAGCGCGCGGATCCGGTTGCACAGGTCGAGGAAGGCCTCCACCGAGCCGAACCGGCGCATCCGGCGCAGCACCGGCTCGCTGGCGTGCTGGAAGGAGAGGTCGAAGTAGTCCGCGACGCCGGGCGTCCCGGCGATCGCCTCGATCAGGCCGGGCCTAGTCTCCGCCGGCTGCAGGTAGCTGACCCGCACCCGCTCGATGCCCTCGATCGCGGCCAACCGGGGCAGTAGCGCCTCCAGCGAGCGCAGGTCACCGAGGTCCTTGCCGTAGGAGGTCGAGTTCTCGCTGACCAGCACCAGCTCGCGCACACCCTGCTCGGCCAGCCAGGCCGCCTCGCCGAGAACCTCCGCCGGCGGGCGGGACACGAAGGAGCCCCGGAACGAGGGGATGGCGCAGAAGGCGCAGCGCCGGTCGCACCCGGAAGCCAGCTTCAGCGGCGCCACCGGCCGGTCGTCCAGCCTGCGCCTGGTCACGTCCGGCACCCAGCCGTGACCGGGCACCGCGACGGTCTCCGCGGCCGCCGGCCGGGACACCGGGCTGATCGGCAGCAGGGTGCGCCGGTCCACCGGCTTGTGCGACTCGACGTGCCGGCCGGCCACCACCTCGGACAGCCGCGCGCCCAGCTCCGAGTACTGGTCGAAGCCGAGCACCGCGTCCGCCTCGGGCAGCTCGGCGGCCAGCTCGGCGCCGTACCGCTCGGCCAGGCAGCCGACGGCGACCACCTTGGCGCCCACCTCGCGCGCCGCGTCGGACGCGGCCAGCACGGTGTCGATGGAGTCCTTCTTGGCCTGGGCCACGAACCCGCAGGTGTTCACCACGATGACGTCGGGCGAGTCGTCCCCGGACGACTCGGCGTCGACCAGGCTCCATCCCTGCGCGGTGAGCCGGCCCGCCAGCTCCTCCGAATCCAGGTCGTTGCGCGCGCACCCCAGGGTTACCAAGGCCGCCTTCGGTTGTGTCTGTCCCCGTGGCACGGCTCAAGGGTATCCGGCACCGGATCCGTTAATGTCGGTCGACGTGACCACTGGGCCCGACACGGTCGCGCGCCGCGCGCGCACCGACGACGTGGTGGCTATCAAGGCGCTGGTCGACCACTACGCCGGCCGGGTGCTGCTGGCCAAGGATCTGATCACCCTGTACGAGACCGTGCAGGAGTTCTGGGTGGTCGAGCACGAGGGCCGGATCGTCGGCTGTGGCGCGCTGCACGTGCTCTGGCAGGACCTGGCCGAGGTGCGCACCGTCGCGGTGGACCCTTCCGCCGCCGGGACCGGCGTGGGTAACGCGCTGATGAACGCTCTGGTGCGTACCGCGCGCGAGGTAGGCGTGCGACGTGTGTTCGTGCTCACGTTCGAGAAGAACTTCTTCGGCCGGCACGGCTTCACCGAGATCGACGGTACGCCGGTGTCTCCCGAGGTCTACGAGCAGATGCGGCGTTCCTACGACGCGGGCGTGGCGGAGTTCCTGGACCTGGCCTATGTGCGCCCGAACACACTCGGGAACGTGCGAATGCTTCTCGAACTGTAGATGTCCTACACCTACTTTAGTCTCCTAACTAAGTGTTCACTATTCACCCATCCAGCGCGCCACCGAGTGACCGGTCATCACTTTTAGCGATGCCGGGCATCGACGGATCCGGCAGGCTGCACATTTGCGGCCACAATATTAACGAACTGGAAAATATGGGTGACCTGGCTCACCAACACTTGACCGGGAAGGGGCGAATACACGCAGGTCACAGAGGTAACGAGTCGGTCACCGGAGAGTCTCGACGGCCGCCCGACCAGGCCAGACACACACAGTAAGAATCAAAGTTTATTAACAGTGTTCACCCTAACGGGTGGCTGTGATTGCACCGTGATGTGAGGCCTGGAGTAGTCTGCGGGCGCTTCTGGTTCACTCGAATGAGGCCCACAGCTCCCCCGATACGGGCCTAATCCGTTTCAGGAGCTAATGCACAGCAGCTCCCGCACGATTCGCACGACGTAAGGCCAGACCTGAACCTAACAAGGGGTGTCCCCGTGTTCCGCCAACAACACACCCAAGCCCGTGACTGAGCCGCAGATCGACTCAGTCCAGACGCACGTCTTCGACCTCGTCCGGCGCGGCTACGACCGCCGCCAGGTCGACGACCACGTGCACACTCTGCACGCCGCGCTCGCCGACGCGCAGAAGTCCCACCAACGCGAGCGCCGTCGAGCCGACTGGGTCGAAGGGGAGCTGCGCAACGCGCAGACCCAGCTCGAGGAGCTGCAGAACTCCGAGTCCGAAAACCGCGACTCCGAGTCCAAGCAGGGCTTCGGGTACCGGGTGGAGAAGCTGCTCCGGGCCGCCGAGCAGGAGGCCGGGGACGTCCGTTCCAGCGCCGCCCGTGAGGCCACCGCGCTGCTCGAGCGCGCCCGCGAGGACGCCGAGGCCCACCGGCACGAGGTCGAGCAGTCGCTCATCGCCCGCACCGCCACGCTGGAGCAGGAAGCCACCCAGCGCAAGGTGAAGCTGGACGAGCGGGAGCGCCAGATCTCGGAGCAGACCGCCGCGGCCCGCGAAGAGGCCGAGCGGATGATCTCCGAGGTGCGCCGCCAGTCCGAGCAGGTTCGCCAGGACGCCAAGGCGCGCGCCGAGCAGGAGCGGCTCAAGGCCGAGAAGGCCATCCGCGAGCGGCACGAGGCCGCCGAGCAGGAGCTGGCCCGGTTGCGCTCGCTGCACGACGAGGTACGCGGCCAGCTGGCCCGGCTGCTCGAGTCGCTGGCCGGCGAGTTCGGCGGCGAGCGGGCGGCCAACCTGCAGCAGCGGGTGCCGGCACCGGCGCAGCCCCGGCCGCACCCACGCCCGCACCCGCGCCCGCACCACCGGGTCAACGAGCACGAGGACCACGACGAGCACCTCCAGGCCCGTACCGGCGCCTGAGTTCGCGTTTTCAGCGCGGAACGCGCTAACCGAGCGGGCGCCCAGTCAGGCGTCCGCGGGAGACAGAGCGGAACGCGCTAACCGAGCGGGCGCCCAGTCAGGCGCCCGCGGGAGACCTAGCCGGGAGCGGCCGCCCCAGCCGCCCCCGGGACAAGGAGAGTCAGCCGGATGCTGGACAGACTGGCCGGCGGCCAAGGCGCTGCCTCGCTGGGCCAGCCATCGGCGCGTGCCTCGGCACGATTACCGGCCCGGCAGACTCACCGGACCGAGTTCAACCGGTACTACCTGACGGCCTACCCGCGCCTCGTCGCCGAGCAGCACGCCCTGCTCGGCGACGGCGCGCGAGCACGGGCCGCGGTCCAGCGGGCGATGACCAGTGCCTGGCGGCAGTGGGAGACCGTGCGCGAGCTGCCCGACCCCATGCGGTGGATGCGCCGCACCGCCAGCCAGTCGGCCACCGAGCGGCGTCGCCTGGGCTCCTCGGCCGGCGAGCTGTCCCGGCTGGCCTCCGCCCGCGAGGCCCGGCCCGCCGTGCTCAACGTGCTGGCCGAGCTGCCGGCGGTGCAGCGGCGGGCTCTGGTGCTGCACCACATGGCCGGGCTCTCCGTGCCCGAGGTGGCCGACGAGGAAGGCACCGGCTCGGCCACGATCGAGACCCGGCTGGCCCACGGCCAGTTCACCCTCGCCCGCAAGCTCGGTGCGCAGGACCTCATCCCGAGGGACGCGCAACGGGACCCGGACGCAAGGTGGGCGGCGATCCAGCACTGGGTCGGTCGCGAGCTGCACGCGCTCACCGTCCGCCTCTCCCCCACCGACGACAACACCCCGGACCCGGTGGCGTTCGAGCGGATGGCCCGGCGCCAGCGGGCAACCGCCGGCGCGGCCGCGGCGGTGGCGCTGGTCGGCGCGGTGAGCGCCACCATGGCCACCCAGCTCTCCTCCGAGAGCATGCTGAACCTGCTGGAGGCCGGCGGTACCGGCACGGTGCCGGAAGGCGGCCTCGCCCCCGGTCCGGCCTCGCCCGAGCTGGGCACCCCCGACACCCCGGTCATCGCGCCCACCAGCGAGCCCGGCCCGGCCGAGCTGGACCCGACGGCCCTCCTGCGGCCGGCCCCCGGGCCGGTCATCCCGGTGGCCCCGAACGCCGCCGCCTCGGGAAACGACGACTCCCGGGTCCGTTGGTGGAACGACTTCGACGACGACGGCGACCATGACCACAACGACGGGGACGGCGACGGGGACCGGGGCCGTTCCTGGCATCGCGGTGACCACGATCACGACCACGGTCACCGCCCGCCGTGGGCGCAGTGGCCGCCCGGCGGGTCGTTCCCCTGGCCGGGCGAGTACCCGCCCGGTCCCTGGCAACCGCCCGGGCAGCCGCGTCCCCCCGCCCCGGTCGCCGAGACCTTGCCGGCTCCCCAGCCCGAGCAGTCCCGGATGAACCTGTTCGCGGGACCGGGCAACGCCGCTCCACAGAGCCGCCCCGGCCCCGGGCCGAGCCAGCCGTCCCCCGAACAGAACAACCCCGGGCCGGGCCAGCCGTCCCCCGAACAGAACAACCCCGGGCCGGGCCAGCCGTCCCCCGAACAGAACAACCCCGGGCCGGGCCAGCCGTCTCCCGAGCAGGCCAACCCCGGCCAAAGCCGGCCGGCCCCCGAACAGAACAACCCGGGGCAGAGCCAACCGGGCGCCGGGCAGAACAACGCCGGGCACGATCAGCAGGCCGCCAGGCGGCCAGGATCGCCGGAGGGCCAGCGCGGCTCGTCCGAGGGGCAGCAGGCGCGTCCGAGCGGCGGTGAGCGTCCTTCCGGCGGCGGCCGGCACCGTCGCGCCGACGACGGCTCCGGGTCCCGCGGTACGCGGGGCTCCGACTCCGACGGCGGCTCCCGGGGGTCCGGGCGCCACCGCGACTCGGGCGAGTCCCGGAGCGGCGGCGGCTCACACCGCGACTCCGGTGGCGACTCGGACGGTGACTCCGGCGGTTCCCGGGGCGGTGGCGGGTCACACGACGGCGGCGGGTCACACGATGGCGGCGGATCGCACGACGGCGGCGGGTCACGCGGCGGCGGAGGCGGTGGCGGCGGAGGCTCCCGCAGTGGAGGTGGCGGCGGGGACCACTGAGTCCGCCGCGGGCACCGAGCCAACGACGCGACCGAGGCGCCAAGCCGTTCAGTTGGCGGTCTGGGCCTGTCGCCCGAGCTGGGACACCGCGGGTTCGGGCTCGGTCTTTCGAACCCGGCCACCGGTTCGGCGCGGGGCCGGGTTCGAAAACCGCCTGGACGGCCCTGGCCACGGTCTGCCGCGGCTCGAGACTGGCCCGGCACCGTTCCGGGGCGCTCCACGCTCACACCCACGGCAGCTGGGTGGTGCGCGGCGGCCGCCGTGACGCAGCGTTGCGAAACACCGGGCCACGCAAGCGAATCCGCCTCGGGGCCGTGTCGAGCGCGACACCAGTCTGGTTGGAGCGCGGAAAAACCAGAACAGTGTCGCACTCGACGAACGGGGCCAACCTAACTCGACCCGTACCGGTCACGTTCCGTAGCAAGGCCGGCGGCCACTCCGCCGTCCAGGCCGTCTTTCCGAATCCGACCCGCGCCGAACCGGGAGTCGGAGCCCAAGCCCGAACCGCGGCCCGCCGGCGTCGGCCCGATCACTCGTCCTCGTCGGTGTCCTCGCCGCCCGGTCCCCCGCCCCGGATGGACCAGAGCAGGCCGTCCAACTCCTCCGGCTTGACCAGCACGTCCCGGGCCTTGGAGCCCTCCGAGGGGCCGACAACCCCGCGGGACTCCAGCAGATCCATCAGCCGGCCGGCCTTGGCGAAGCCCACCCGCAGCTTGCGCTGCAACATCGAGGTGGAGCCGAACTGCGAGGTCACCACCAACTCGGCGGCCTGGAGCAGCACGTCCAGGTCGTCGCCGATGTCCGGGTCGATCTCCCGCTGCTCGCCGGCCTTCTGCGCGGTGACGCCCTCGGTGTACTCCGGCTGCGCCTGGTCCTTGCTGAAGCCGACCACGGCGGCGATTTCTTCGTCGGAGACGAACGCGCCCTGCATGCGGACCGGCTTCGAGGCCCCCATCGGCAGGTAGAGGCCGTCGCCCATGCCGATCAGCTTCTCCGCGCCCGGCTGGTCCAGGATGACCCGGCTGTCGGTGAGCGAGGAGGTGGCGAACGCCAGCCGGGACGGCACGTTGGTCTTGATCAGGCCGGTGACCACGTCCACCGAGGGGCGCTGGGTGGCCAGCACCAGGTGGATGCCGGCGGCGCGGGCCTTCTGGGTGATCCGCACGACCGCGTCCTCCACGTCCCGGGGCGCGGTCATCATCAGGTCGGCCAGTTCGTCCACGATGGCCAGGATGTACGGGTACGGCCGGTACTCCCGCTCGCTGCCCAGCGGCGCGGTGATCTCGCCCGACTTCACCTTCCGGTTGAAGTCGTCGATGTGCCGCACCTTGTTGGCCTGCATGTCCTGGTAGCGCTGCTCCATCTCCTCCACCAGCCAGGCCAGCGCGGCGGCGGCCTTCTTCGGCTGGGTGATGATGGGCGTGATCAGGTGCGGGATGCCCTCGTACGGGGTGAGTTCGACCATCTTCGGGTCGATCAGGATCATCCGGACCTCGTCCGGGGTGGCCCGGGACAGCAACGACACCAGCATGGAGTTGACGAAGCTGGACTTACCGGAACCAGTGGACCCGGCGACCAGCAGGTGCGGCATCTTGGCCAGGTTGGCGCACAGGAAGTGGCCCTCGATGTCCTTACCCAGCCCGATCACCATCGGGTGCTGTTCCTTGGCCGTGCTGGCGCTGCGCAGGACGTCGCCCAGCCGGACCATCTCCCGGTCCGAGTTCGGAACCTCGATGCCCACCGCCGACTTGCCGGGGATCGGCGCCAGGATGCGCACGTTGTCGGTGGCCACCGCGTAGGCCACGTTCCGAGTCAGCTGGGTGATCTTCTCGACCTTGACCGCGGGACCCAGCTCCAGCTCGTAGCGGGTCACTGTCGGCCCCCGGGTGAAGCCGGTGACCTGGGCGTCCACGTTGAACTGCTCGAGTACGCCGGTGATCGCCTCGATCATCGCGTCGTTCGCCGCGCTGCGCGTCTTCGGCGGGGCGCCGGTGGGCAGCAGGTCCGGAGGCGGCAGCTGGTAGTCCCCGTCGATCACCCGGGTGACCATCGGCTTGTCCGGGTCCGGGTGCGCCTCCGCCGGCTTGGCCGCGTCCGCCTTGGCGGCATCCGGCTCGGCGGCCTGGCCGCGACCGGCGCGGGCCGGCTTCCGTGGTGCCGGCCGCTCGCTTTCGGCCGGCGCGGTCGGGGTGCCCTCCCCCTCGGGCGGGGCGAACGCCTCGGCGACCGCGTCCACCAGGCTGCCCTGGCGCCGCCGGGACGGCCGGCGCAGCCGTACGTCCGGGGTGGCGCCCTCGCCCGGCACGTCCGGCCCGGTCTGCTCGCCCTCGGCCGGCTGTTCCGCCGGCGCGCCGCCGAACAGCGCGCGCACCCTCGCCGGCACCTGGCGCACCGGGGTGCCGGTGAGCAGCAGGAACCCGTACAGCGCCACCAACCCGAGCACCGGCGCCGCCACCCAGCCGGTCAGGCCCTGCACCAGCGGGGCGCCCGCGACGTAGCCGAGCACGCCGCCGGCCTGCCGCCACCCCGGCAGCTGAAGCGGCGCGCCGAGCAGCACGTGGGTCAGGCCGAGCCCGCCGAGCAGCAGCAACAACGCCCCGAGTACCACCCGGGGCCGCACCTCGGGCCGGGACGGCGTGCCCATCAGGTAGATGCCCATCAGCAACAGCAGCACCGGCAACGGGTAGGACCCGACGCCGACCACGGTGGCCATGCTCAGCTTGACCGCCGCGCCGACCGGGCCGCCGGCGCTCCACCACACCCCGGCGGCCACGATCACCGCGACGACCCAGAGCATCACGGCCATGCCGTCGCGCCGGTGCGCCGCGTCGATGTCCTTGGTGCGGCGGGCGGCCCGGCGCAGCACGCCGAGGCCCCGGCCGATGTAGGTGATGATGTCCGGCTTGGGCGGCGGCGGGGTGCGCCGCGCGGGCGCACGCCGGGCCGGCGTCCGGCGGGAACGGGCCGGACGGGGCGCGGCGCTCGGCAGGTTCGCCTGGCCCCACGTCGGGGTGCCGCGCTTGCTCGAGGTCGAACGTCCAGCCATGTCCCACACGGTAGTCAAACCTCCCGGGGAAACCACGCAACCCGATCGGCGCGTGGCCGACGACGGGCGCCGGGGATTTGCGCCTCCCAGCAAGTACGACATTGCAATTCACTATAACAAATACTGCGCCTTTTCCAATTGGACGGCGCGGTGGTGCGGAAATGCATGCACGCTCACCCGATCATCCAGGAATCGGGCCCTCAGCTCGATGAGCTGGATCGGCCCGACGGATCGCACCGGGGGTGGGGGCGACTCGAATGGGATCGATCTGGCGACCGATACAGCCGCGCCGGGCTCGATTCATGATCAGCACACCGGGGTATGCGGGCCGCCAGCCCGTCGAAGTACAACCGGGTCGCCCGGACCTCCGCCGCCGAGTTGACGACGTCGTGCCGCCGGAGCGCGACGCTCCAGGCCGGGCGACGCCGCCTGAGCCGTCGGGGCACGGCGCGGCTACTCCGCCGCGGCCAGGACCGGGCCGAAGGCCAGTTCCGCCGCGCCGATCAGCTGAGCATCCGGGCCGAGCGCGGAGCGCACCACGCTGGTGTGCGCCACCGCCCGGCTCACCACACTGCCGGCCCGCACCTCCCGTTCCACCGAGGCCAGCACGCTGTCCGGCACCGAACCGAGCAGGTCGCCGAGCACCACCATGCGCGGCGCCAGCAGGTTGACCAGGTTGATCAGGCCCAGCTCCAGCCAGCCGGTGAACTCGTCCAGCCGGGAGGAGGTGACCGACGGGTCGGCGGACAGCTCGCGCAGTTCGGCGAGCAGTTCGCCCCGGCCGGCCCGCCCGGTCAGCCCGAGCGCCCTGGCCAGTGCCTCCGCGCCCACCTCGGTCTCCCAGCAGCCCCGGCGGCCGCAGTGGCACCGCTCGCCGTTCGGCCGGACCACCATGTGCCCGAGCTCGCCGAGGTAGCCGTCGGCGCCGCGCAACACCGACCCGCCGGAGATCACCCCGGCGCCGACGCCGATGTCACCGGCCACGAAGACCAGGTCGTCCACGTCCTTGCCGGCGCCCCGGGTGTGCTCGGCCAGCGCGCCCAGCTCCGCGTCGTTGGTCACCGCGACCGGCATCCGCAGGCCCGCCGTGAGCAGCTCGCCGAGCGGCACGTCGGTCCACTCCAGGTGCGGTGCCTCACGCACCAGGCCGTCCTCCCAGCGCACCACGCCGGGCACCGAGACCCCGGCCGCGACCACCGGGCTGCCCAGCTCGGCGGCCAGCATCCGGGCCGACTCGATGACCCGGGTGACCACCTCGCGCGGCCGCTCCGAGCCCGGGTGCAACTGCCAGCTGCACCGGCCGAGGATCTCCCCGCCCAGGCCGACCAGAGCCATGGCCACCCGGTCCACCCGGATGTCGACGGCCAGCACCACCGCCGCCCTGGGCGCCGGGAGGACCAACAGGGATGGCCTCCCGGCGCCACTGCGCTGGGTCGGCAACCGCTCCCCGACCAGGCCGGACTCGGCAAGCTCGCCGACCACGGCCTTGATCGTGCTGCGGTTCAGCCCCAGCTCGGCGGCCAGCACCGCCCGGGTGCACGGCCCCTCGCGGTGCAACCGGCGCAGTACGGCCCCACGGTTGTGTCTGCGGGCGTCGTCCGGGCGGGCGCCCTCGGTAGCCGGACCGGACAACGCCTACCTACTGGCGGCGGCCCGCCGCCGGGACAGCGCGTCCACGCTGGCCGCGAGCAGCAGCACCAGCCCGGTGACCACGAGCACCACCGAAGCCGGCTGTTTGAGCAGGCCGAGGCCGTTCTGCACGAGCGCGATCACCGCGCCGCCGATCACCGCGTTGCTCATCCGCCCCCGCCCGCCGAACAGTGAGGTGCCGCCGATCACCGCGGCGCCCACCGCGAACAGCAAGGTGGTCCCGCCGCCGGCATTCGGGTCCACCGAACCGACCTTCGAGGAATACACGATCGCGCCCACCGCCGCCATGGTGGCGGACACCACAAACACGCTGGCCCGGACCCGGGGCACGTTGATGCCGGCCCGGCGGGCCGCCTCCGCGTTGCCGCCCACCGCGTAGATGTGCCGGCCGTAGCTGGTGCGGTCCAGCACGTAGCTGCCCACCACCAGCAACACCAGCACGATGGGCACCACGTACGGCACGCCGGCGATCTCGATCACCGTGGTCTGCGCCCGGTTCTGGGTGAGCAGGTAGGTGCCCACGGCGGCGAGCACCACGGTGACCGCGACCTTGGTGAACACCAGCGGGGTCGGCTGGGTGACCAGGCCGGCCCGCATCCGGCGGAAGTGCCGGCCCAGCAGCACCGCCGCGTAGCCACCGGCGGCGACCACGAACAGCACCCAGCTGGCCAGGGCCGGCAGGTTCCCGTTGGCCACCGCGAACAGCGTGTCGTTGTTCAGCGCCAGGGTGCCGCCGGCCCCGATGAACTGCAGGATGACGCCCTGCCAGGCCAGGAACAGCGCCAACGTCACCACGAACGAGGGGATGCCGATCCTGGCCACCAGGAACCCGGTGAGCAACCCGATGGAGGTGCCGATGCACACGGCCAGCAGCATCTCCACCCACGGGTTGGCCGGCACCCCGGCCAGCAGGATCACCAACGCGATCAGGGGTGCCGCGACGGCGGCCGGCAGCCGCAGTTGCACCGCCACCACCCCGGCCGCGACCAGCAGAACGCAGATCGTGATGAACACCCCGGTGCCCATCGCGCCGAGCAGGTTGCCCCCGGAGACCAGGTGCAGAGCCATCACCGAGGCGGTGACGCCGGACGCGGTGCCGGCGGACAGGTCGATCTCGCCCAGCAGCAGCACGAACACCAGGCCCATCGCGATGATGGTCACTCCGGCGCCCTGGGCCAGCAGGTTGGCCAGGTTGCCCAAGGTGAGGAAGGTGTCCGAGGTCAACGCAAACAGCACGAACAGCACGATCAACCCGGCCAGCGCCGGCAGCGAGCCCAGCTCGCCACCGCGCACCCTGGCCAGGTAGTCGCGCAACGCCTCGCCGGTGGTCCGGGCGGTGGTGTCGATGCCGAAGTCGCCGATCGCCTCCGAGCGGCCCGGCTTGGACGGCGCGGCCGGTGTGGTTTCAGTCATCGTGACCCTGCCTCAGATCGTCACGGTGTCGGGACGGGCCAGGCCGAGCTCACCGGACCGGCCGGCGGTGATCAGCTCGACCACCTGGCTGTGGGTCAGCTCGCGCACCGGAAGGTCGGCGACCAGTCGGCCCAGGTAGAGCGTGGCCACCCGGTCGGCCACCTCGAACACGTCGGCCATGTTGTGGCTGATCAGCACCACGCCGAGACCCTGCTCGGCCAGCCGGCGGACCAGGTCCAGCACCTGCCGGGTCTGCGCGACACCCAGTGCGGCGGTGGGCTCGTCCAGCAACACCACCTTGCTGTCCCACAGCACCGACTTGGCGATGGCCACGGTCTGCCGCTGGCCACCGGACAGCGCGGAGACCAGCGTGCGCACCGACTTCACCGTGCGTACGGACAGCGTCGCCAGAGTTTCCCGCGCCGCCCGCTCCATGCTGGCCTCGTCCAGTGCCCAGGCGTGCCCGCGCTCCCGGCCGAGAAACATGTTCTGCACGATGTCCAGGTTGTCCGCCAGCGCCAGGTCCTGGTACACGACCTCGATGCCCAGCGCGGCGGCGTCCCTCGGACCGTGGATCTTCACCGGCTGTCCACCGAAGTGGATCTCCCCGGAGTCGATCGGGTGGATCCCGGTGATGCACTTGATCAAGGTGGTCTTGCCGGCCCCGTTGTCCCCGACCAGCGCGGTGACCTCCCCGGGCCGGATGGCCAGGTCCACGTCGTGCAGCACGTGGACCGGCCCGAAGCTCTTGTTCACCGCCTTGAGTTCCAGAATCGGCTTAGTCACGGTCGGCTCGCTCACTTGATGCCGAGCTCGTTGCACGCGGCCTGGGTGTCCGGCACGCAGATCTCCGAGGCCTTCACGCCGCCCGCGTCCACCACGGCCTTGACGTTCTCCTTGGTCACCAGCACCGACTCGAGCAGCACCGACTTGACCTTGCGGTTGCTCTTGGTGTCGTCCGAGGTGGCGGTGGCCAGTGCGTCGGCGGCCGCCCGGTCGCCCTTGGCCAGCGCGGCGGCCACCTTGGCGGTGGCGTTGGCCTCCTCGGCGATCGGCTTGAACACGGTCATGTACATGTCGCCGCGTAGGATGGCCTGCAGGCCGTCCGGGGTGGCGTCCTGGCCGGTCACCGGAACCTTGCCGTTCAGTCCGGTCTTCTTGAGCACGGTGACCACGGCGCCGGCCATGCCGTCGTTGGCCACCAGCACGCCGTCCACCTTGCCGCCGTTGGCGGTGAGGAACTGCTCGAAGATCAGGCCGGCCTGCTGGTTGTTCCACTCCGGCACCCGCTGGCTGCCCACCACCTTGTAGGCGCCCGAGGCGTACTTCTCCTTGAGCAGCTTCTGCTGGCCGTCGATCACCAGCGTGGCGTTGTTGTCGGTGGCCGCGCCCTCGATCTCGATGATGTTCGCGCCCTGCTTGTCGCCGACGCCCTGCACCAGGCCCCGCCCCTGCAGCTCGCCGATCTTGGTGGCGTCGAAGGAGACGTAGTAGTCGGAAGTGCTGCCCAGGTTCAGCCGGTCGTAGTCGATGACCGGGATGCCGGAGGCCTGCGCCTTCTTCGCCACCGTCGCGCCGGACTCGCTGTTCAGGCTGTCGATGATCAGGACCTTGACCCCGCCGTTGATCATCCCGTCGGCCAGCTGGGAGAACTTCTGCACGTCACCCTGGGCGTTCTGGATGTCCGCCTCGAGTCCCTCGGCGCGCAGCGCTTTCTCCAGGAGTGGCCGGTCGAAACTCTCGTAACGGGCCGAAGAGGCGGTGTCCGGCAAGATCACGCCGACCTTGGCGCCGCCACCACTCGGCGCGCTGGTGGCCCCGCCTCCGCCACCACCGCCACCGCTGGTCGTGTTGGCCCCACACGCCGTCAGCGCGAGCGCCAAGCCCGCGCCCAGAACAGCCACAGCCGGCCTGATCTTGCCGCTCGCCGCCATACCCGTTTCCTCTCGTACCGGCCACTTCGCCGAATATGTTGTGGCGCACAACGTACTTCCTCAACCACTCATTCGGGTAGCCCACTTGAACGATTTAGAGTCACGGATTCACAACGAGCCCCCCACCTTGCTCTGCGTACAAATAGGCAACGGCGGTTAATGAGCATTCACTTCGTGATACCTGTGAGACTAGAGTGGTCTCTGAGGTTTACGCACGCGTCGCCGGACGGCGGATGCGGACGAACCCGACGCGCTCACGCGCCGAGATCGACATCAGCCTCTTTCGATCTTTGGAAAATCCAGACTCACGTCGACCTCGTCGCGGCGCGTCGGGGGAACCAGGGTTAGCCGGCAAGACGGCGCACCGCGCCGGGCGTTCCGGCGGGCGCGGGCCGCGCCGCGCCCGCCCAAACCGACCGACTCACCCTGCCAAACCGACTGAATCAGCCTGCTGAAGTGACTGAATCACCCTGCTGAAGTGACTGAACCAGCCTGCTGAAGTGACTGGATCGGGAGGGTGGGCGGGCGAGGGGTTAGAGGGGGATTACGGTGGGGACGATCATGGGGCGGCGCCGGTAGGTGTCGGACACCCAGCGGCCGACCACGCGGCGCACGGCCTGCGCGATGCGGTGGGTGTCGGTGATGCCCTCCACTTCGGTGCGGGACAGCTCGGCCTCGATCAACGGCACGACGGCGTCCAGCGCCTTCGGGTCGTCGGAGAAGCCCCGACCGGACACCGTGGGCGGCGCGACCGCGCGGCCGGTGGTGCTGTCCACGGCCACCGTGATGGCGATGAAACCACCCTCGCCGAGGACCAGGCGGTCGCCCAGCGTGCTCTCACCGATGTCGCCGACGGCGAGCCCGTCCACGTAGACCCGGCCGACCTCGACCCGGCCGGAGATGGCGGCCTTGCCGTTCACCATGTCGACCACCACGCCGTCCTCGGCCAGCACCACCGAGTCCTCCGGCACGCCGGTCTTCACCGCGAGGGCCGCGTTGGCCCGCAGGTGGCGCCACTCGCCGTGCACCGGCATGACGTTGGCCGGGCGCACCGCGTTGTACAGGAACAGCAGCTCACCGGCCGGCGCGTGTCCGGAGACGTGCACCTTGGCGGTGCCCTGGTGCACCACCCGGGCGCCCAGCCGGGTCAGCCCGTTGATCACACCGAACACCGCCGTCTCGTTGCCCGGGATGAGCGACGAGGCCAGGATGACCGTGTCGTCCTGCTTGATCCTCACCTGGCGGTGGTCGCCCCGCGCCATCCGGGAGAGCGCGGACAGCGGCTCACCCTGGGATCCGGTGGACACCAGCACCAGCCGGTCGTCGGGCAGCAGCATGGCCTCGTCCAGGTCCACCAGCAGCCCGTCCGGGACCCGCAGCAGGCCCATGTCGGCCGCCAGGTTCATGTTGCGCAACATGGACCGGCCGACCAGGCAGACCTTGCGGCCCCGCGCGGCGGCCGCGTCCAGCACCTGCTGCACCCGGTGCACATGGCTGGCGAAGCAGGCCACGATGATCCGCTGCGGCGAGTCGTCGAACACCTTCTCCAGCACCGGGCCGATCTCCCGCTCGGAGATCACGAACCCGGGCACGTCGGCGTTCGTCGAGTCGACCAGGAACAGGTCGACCCCCTCGTCGCCCAGCCGGGAGAAACCGGCCAGGTCGGTCAGCCGGCCGTCCAGCGGAAGCTGGTCCAGCTTGATGTCCCCGGTGTGCAGCACCAGGCCGGCCGGGGTGCGGATGGCCACCGCGAGCGCGTCCGGGATGGAGTGGTTCACGGCGAAGTACTCGCACTCGAACACGCCGTGTTTGGTCTGCTGACCCTCCCGCACCTCACGCAGGTGCGGGGTCAACCGGTGTTCCTTGCACTTGGCGGCGACCAGCGCAAGGGTGAACTTGGACCCCACGATCGGCACGTCGGGGCGCAGGCGGAGCAGGAACGGGATGGCACCGATGTGATCCTCGTGCCCGTGGGTGAGGACCACCGCGTCGATGTCGTCGAGGCGGTTCTCGATGGCCCGGAAGTCGGGCAGGATCAGGTCGACACCGGGCGAGTCATCGGAGGGGAACAGGACGCCGCAGTCCACGACGAGCAGGCGCCCGCCGTACTCGAACACGGTCATGTTCCGGCCGATTTCGCCGATGCCGCCGAGCGCGACGACGCGCAGCGCGCCGTTGGGCAACTCGGGTGGCGCGGTGTTCGGCAGTTCGGGCTGGGGCTCCGGCTCGGGCTCCGGGCTCCGGCGGTTGGGTCGGGCAGGGTGAGAACGACTCACAAGCAACAACTTTCGCGACCGGCCGTGCCGGTCTTTCTCAAGGTCGCCGACGCATAAGCGGCGACAGGGTCTTCGGTGGCGTTCGGGCGTCGAGGCACCCGGCCACGCTCCGCGCCGCCAGATCGGCTAAGGGCGCTCATCGGCTCCTATGCTACCGGTTGCACAGACAGCAAGTCCGCCCGGTGGCTCAGATGCCGCGCGGAGTCTTCTCCAGGGCTTCCAGGTCCTCGGGCGTGCCGTCCAGCTCCACCCGGGCTTGCTCCCGGCCGAAGGCGTGCAACAGCAGTTCCCCGGGCGGCGCGGTGATGGTCACCCGGCTGGAGCCGGGACGGGCGTGGATGTCCGTGCCCCGCTCCCGGGTGGGGTGGCGCAGCAGCACACCGACCGGGCTGCGCCGGTAGAGCACGCGGGCGGACAGCCGCAGCATCGACCAGATCGCCTCCTGCCGCTCCGGCGAGAGCTCGCGGGGCCGCCAGTCGGGCTGGGCGCGGGCCAGGTCCTCGTAGTGCACGAAGAACTCCACCAGGTTGGCCTTCTCGTCGACCGGCGCGAGCCAGTAGGGCGACCAGGGCGGGGCGCCGCCGCGCAGCAACTCCACCCGCCGTGACCAGGGCATCTTGCCGTACGACCGCATGGCGGCCTCGGTGCGCCCGGCCAGCGCGGGCACCAGGATGCCCGGCGCGTAGAGCGGCTGGCGCTCGCGGACCAGCATGTGGGCCAGCAGCTCCTCGGCCCGCCAGCCCGGCAGCACGGTCGGCGCCTCCGGGCCGAGCGCGGCGAACAGGTCGCACAGCGCCGCCCGTTCCTCGGGAACCAGTCTCATCGCGATCACTCCTCGGCCACGCCGCCGAACAGTGTGCCCTGTCGGGTGTCCAGCGCCGCGGCGATGTCCTTGGGCGCGCCGGTCGGCCGCACACGCGCCGCCCGCCGGCCGCACATGTGCACCACCAGCTCGCCCGGGTCGCCGATCATGGTGACGGTCTCGGTGCCCGGCTTGACCAGCCAGGACACTCCGTCCGGCCGGCGCAGCCGCACGCCGACCGGGCTGCGCCGGTAGGCAAGCCGACCCAGCCGGGCGGCCGCCTGCCAGAGCACCTCGTCCCGGTACAGCTCGGGCGGCCTCGGCTCCCAGCCGGGAGTCGCCCGGCGGATGTCCTCGTGGTGCACGAACAGCTTCAAGAAGTCCAACCCGTCCCCCGGCCGCGCCGACGGCCACCACCAGGCCGGGCCGGCGCGCAGCAGCTCGATCATCTCGCCCCAGGAACGGTGGCGCATCTTGGCCTCGGCGGAGCTGGCCACCGCCGGCACCAGCAGGCCGAGCAGGCTGGTCAGGAAGCGCCGCTCCCCCACCAGCAGGTAGGCCAGCAGGTCCTCGGCGGTCGGCCGGCTGCACAGCGTGGGCGCCGCCGGCCCGACCCGTTCCAGGGTCACGCAGAGGGCAGCGCGCTCTCGACTTTCTTCGGTGACTACGCCGGCCCTCGGGGACACCTTCGGCTAACCCTCGGTGACGAGCGGACTGGACGCGATCTCGCTGCCGTCCTCCAGGGTGCCGATGTCGAAGTCGGAGAACACGTTGGGCACGGCGGCCTGAAGCTGGCGCAGGCACTCAATGGCCAGCTCGCGGATCTCCACGTCGGCGTGCTCGGTGGCACGCATGGCGATGAAGTGCCGCCAGGCCCGGTAGTTCCCCGTGACCACGATCTTGGTCTCGGTGGCGTTGGGCAGCACCGAGCGGGCCGCCTGGCGGGCCTGCTTGCGCCGCAGGGTGGCGTTCGGCACGTCCGCGAACCGCTGCTCGAGCCCGGAGAGCAGCTGGTCGTAGGCCTTCTCGGCGGCCTCGGCGGCCTCCACGAACGCGGCGTGCAGCTCCGGCTCCCCCGCGATCACGTCCGGCTCCACCACCGCCGAGCCCCGGCCGGGCACGTAGCGCTGGGAAAGCTGGGAGTAGGAGAAGTGCCGGTGCCGGATCAGCTCGTGGGTCAGCGAGCGGGACACCCCGGTCAGGTAGAAGGTGACCGAGCCGTGCTCGAGCACGCTCAGGTGACCGACCTCCAGGATGTGCCGCAGGTAGCCGGCGTTGGTGGCGGTCGCCGGGTTCGGCTTGCGCCAGGACTGGTAGCACGCTCGGCCGGCGAACTCACACAGCGCCTGCCCGCCCTCGGCGTCGGTCTCCCACGGCACGTCCGCCGGCGGCAGAAAGTCGGTCTTCGCGATCAGCTGGACCTTCGGCGCGGAGATGTCGGGCATGGCGGAAGCGTAATCGGGTGGACCGGCGTTTTCAGCCTGACGCCAAGCTGACGGCAAATTCGCCTTGCGGTGACGTCAACTATGACGCCATAGTGGTGTCATGGATGTCACGCCGTACGTCTCGGCGCTGCGCAAGGACCTGATGGCCGCGGCGGCCGCCGGAGACGAACAGACGCAACGCACCGCGACCCTGCTCGCGGGCGCACTGGAGCCCGCCGCCCGACTGGCCCTGATGAACGCGCTGGCCGACCTGGCGGCCGAGGTCACCGAGGCACTCGACGGCGAGCGGGTGGTGGAGGTCCGGCTGGACGGCCGGGAGATCCGGGTGGCGGTGAGCGACCCGGCCCGGTCGGCGCCGGCCGCCGAACCTCCTCCTCCCCCGCCGATGGACGCGGCCGGCGACATCAGCCGGATCACCTTGCGGCTGATGGAACAGATCAAGAACCGGGCCGAGGAAGCCGCGTCCGCGCAGGGCGTTTCGCTGAACTCGTGGATCGCCCAGGCCGTGCAGGGCGCCCTGCACGGCGCGTCGAACCAGGGCTGGGAATGGGGCGAGCCGGACCGCTCCGGCCGGGGCCGGCGCCAAGGACGAGACCGGGACCGGGACCGCCAGCTGCGCGGCTGGGTACAGGGTTGAGAGGCGGGATCATGACCGAAGACAGCACACCTCCCCAGGACACACCGGAGCAGCCGGAGAACACCGAGCGCACCGAACGGTGGGACTGCTCCGGCCCCGCCGAGCTGGACCTCTCGCTGGACGTCGGCCGCATCGAGGTGGCGCTGGACGAGGCGGTCACCTCGGTCCGGCTGACCCTGCGGGCCGACGAGCACGGCGGCGGCTGGACCCGGGGCCTGTCCGGCGTGCTCGGCTGGATCAACGAGGTGACCGGGCCGAGCGGGTCGATCCGGATCGGCAACCGGGAGTTCAACCTGAGGAGCAAGGACCTCGGGTTCGGCGGGCCGGACATCGACCTCACCGGCCTGGCCGGGAGCGACCTGGGCGACGAGGCAGTGCGGGCCACCGAGGTGCGCTGGTCGGAGCCCCGGCTGGTGGTCCGGTCGCCGAGCACGCTGCCGCTGCGCATCGTGCCGCTGGTGCTCACCGTGGCCGCGCCGGCCCAGTCCCGGATCACCCTGCGCACCGGTGCCGGGGACATCACCGTGACCGGGCCGGCCGGCACCGCCAGCGTGAACACCGTTTCGGGCAGCGTGGAGCTGGACGACGTGGCCGGGAACCTCGAGGTCGGCACCGGTTCGGGCCGCGCCACGGTGGGCGCGGTGGCCGGGCGGCTGCAGGCCAAGACCGCGTCCGGCGACCTCTCCCTGGCCGAGGTGCACGGCCCGGCCCAGCTCCGCACCGGCAGTGGTGACCTGCGGCTCGGCCTGGTCCGGGCGGATCTGCACGCGCGCACCGCCTCCGGCGACCTGGTCGTGCAGGATGCCGAGGCCGGTACCTACGACCTGACCACCGGCTCGGGCAACCTGCGCGTGGGCGTGCACGCCGGGGTGGCCGCGCGGCTGGACCTGCGGTCCGGCTCCGGACAGGTGCGCAGCGACCTGGACGTGAACGACTCCGCACCGCCGTCCGGCGGCTCGGCGAAGCTGGACATCCACGGCCGCACGGGCAGCGGCGACGTGCTGGTGACCCGGGCGCTCAGCGCCGCGGCGAGCTGAGGCGCCTCACCGCGCGAGGGCCAGGGCGAGCGGGGCGACCAGGTCTCCCCGCTCGCCCACCCGCACGTCGTCCAGCTCCAGCCAGTCCGCCATCTGGCGCAGCTCGGCGGCCAGCTCGGCGGCGACCCTCGGTTGGTCGCTGCCGGGCTCGGCGAACGCACCGGGCACCCGCAGCAGGCCGGCCGCGCGGTCGGCCTTCAGGTCCACCCGGGCCACCAGGGCGTCGTCCAGCAGGAACGGGAACACGTAGTAGCCGAACTCCCGCTTGGGCTCGGGCGTGTAGATCTCGATCCGGTAGCGGAAGTCGAACATCCGCTCGGTGCGGGCGCGTTCCCAGATCAGCGGGTCGAACGGGCACAACAGCGCCCGAGCGTTGATCTTGCGGGGCATCCGCGCGCCGGGCACCCGGTACGCCGGGCGTACCCAGCCGCGCACCGCCACCTGCTCCAGCTCGCCGCCCTCCACCAGGTCGGCCACCGCGCGCTGGCTCACCTCGGGACCGAGCCGGTAGTAGTCCCGCAGGTCCGGTTCGGTGGCCACGCCCAGCGCCCCGGCGGCCTGCCGGATCAGCACGCGGGCCGCGTCCTCGGCGCTCACCTCCGGCACGGCCAACACCTCCGGCGGCAGCACCCGTTCCGGCAGGTCGTAGCGCCGCTGGAAGTTGACCCGGGTGCCGGTGGTGAGCCGGCCGATGCCGAACAGGTACTCGCAGATGCGCTTCACGTCCGACCGGTTCCACCAGGAGGCGCCCTTGGGCCGGGCCGGCTGGTCCGACCCGCCCACCAGCATGTCCTCGAGCTGGCCGGCGCCCACCGGGCCGACCTCCTTGACCGCCGCGAGCACCTCGTCGACCAGCGCCGACTCCCGCTCGACCAGCTCGCCGTAGTGCCGCCACCAGCCCGGCCGCTTGGCCCGCGACTGCAGCAGCGGCCAGTCGGCCACCGGCAGCAGGGACGCCTCGTGCGCCCAGTACTCCACCAGCAACCGGGGCCGGCGCGCGGAGTGCCGCCACGCGGTCTCGTCCAGGAGCTCCCGCGAGTAGCCGCCCAGGCGGCTGAACACCGGCATGTAGTGCGCCCGCACAGCCACGTTCACCGAGTCCAGCTGGAGCAGCCGCAGCCGCTCGATCAGCCGCCCCAGGTGCCCCCGGTGCACCGAACTCGCCGGCCGAGGCGCACCGAACCCCTGCGCCGCGAGAGCGGCCCGCCGCGCCGCCCCACCCGTGATCGTCTCCACACCGGCCATAGAACCACCCACCCCCGACAATTCCCGATTCAGCCCCTCCACCAGCCTGATTCAGTCGGTCCAGCAGCGTGATTCAGTCGGTTTGGCAGGGTGATTCAGTCGGTTCAGCAGCCTGGTTCGGTCGGTTTGGCAGCCTGGTTCGGTCGGTTTGGCAGCCTGGTTCGGTCGGTTTGGCAGGGTGATTCAGTCGGTTTGGCAGCGGGCGCACCGCTCGATCGGACCGGCTCAGCTCGACAGGTCGGACCGCCGCCGGGGATCCCGGTTCTCCACCCGCAGTGCGCCGGCCAAGCGGATCTCCCGGACCTCTCGGTCACCCGCGTCGAGCGTCCGCACCAGGCCGTCCGAGTCCCAGCCGACCCGGTCGTAGAAGGCGCGCGAGGCGACATCGGGCTCGGGAACCCAGACCACGCCCTCCCTCGCCCCGTCCTCGGCCAGCCAGCGGAATATGGCGGTCAGCAACCTCCGGCCGTGCCCCCGCCGGCCCCAACGCGGCTCGACGAGCAGCGAAGCGATCTGCACCCGGCCGTCCGGAGCATCCGGGTCGTCGAGGTTCGCCGGTCCGGCGGCACAGAACCCGACCGTCCAGTCACCCTCCGTGGCGACCAACACGTGGTGACCGTCGCCGGCCGTGACGGCGGCGGCCCAGGCCGCTCGGGCGTCCGGCCCGTCCAGCCGATCCAACGCGGCCGCCGGAAGGATCTCGGCGTAGGCGGTCCGCCAGGTGAGGGCCTGGAGCCGGACAATCTCGTCGACATCGTCGAGACCGGCGGGACGGACCGATGCGAGAGCCATGTCCCTTGCCTACACGAAACCGGCGGCGTCGCCTTCACGGGGTCACGGCGCCAAAACCGACCGAATCACCCTGCCAAACCGACTGAATCACCGTGCTGAACCGACTGAATCACCGTGCTGAACCCACTGAATCACGCTGCTGAACCCACTGAATCAGGCTGGTGGGGGGGTCAGAGGTTGAGGAGGGGTTCCAGGCCTACTGTCAGGCCGGGGGTTCGGGTGACGTGGCGGATAGCCATCAGGACGCCGGGCATGAAGGAGGCGCGGGACAGCGAGTCGTGCCGGATGGTCAGCGTCTCGCCGTCGGTGCCGAACAGCACCTCCTGGTGGGCGATCAGGCCGGTGGCCCGGATCGAGTGCACCCGGACGCCGTCCACCGAGGCGCCGCGGGCGCCGGCCAGCTCCTGGGTGGTGGCGTCCGGCATGGGCGGGCTGCCGGCCTCGGCGCGCGCGGCGGCGATCAGTGAGGCGGTGTGCGCGGCGGTGCCGGACGGGGCGTCCAGCTTGCCGGCGTGGTGCAGCTCGATCACCTCGGCGGAGTCGAAGAACCGGGCGGCCAGCTTGGCGAAGTGCATCGAGAGCACCGCGCCGACGCCGAAGTTGGGGGCGATCAGCGCGCCCAGGCCGGGCTTCTCGGCCAACCAGCCGCGCACGGTGTCCAGCTTCGCCGCGTCGAACCCGCTGGTGCCGACCACGGGGGCGATGTCGTGGTCGAGGCAGAAGCGGATGTTGTCCAGCACCGCGCCGGGCTGGGTGAAGTCGACCGCCACCCGGGCGCCGGCGATGTCGGCCAGCTCGTCGCCGACGTCGACCGTGGCGACCAGTTCCAGGTCGTCGGCGGCCTCCACCGCCCGGCACACCTCGACACCCATCCGGCCGCGCGCGCCCAGCACCGCGACCCCGGTCAGCTCGTTCGCCTCGTCACTCACCCGACGATTATCCCGACGATCCACGCCGTGGTGGCCAGCAGGCCGGCGGCCAGCTCGATCAGGATGCTCAGCCCGACCATGCGCAGCGCGAACCCGCTGGACGCCCACGCCCGCCCGTGCTCGCCCAGGCGCACCCGCTCGGCGGCGTAGATGCCGGCCACGAAGCCCAGGAACAACCCGATCACCGGGATCACGAAGAAGCCCACGATGCCCAGCACCGCACCGAGCAGCAGGGTCCGCCCGGGCACCCCCTCCGCCCGCATCGCCCGGCCGGGCAGCAGGAACTTGGCGACCGTGCCGAGCGCCGCGCAGCCCACCGCGACCGCGAGCACGGTCCAGCCGACCGCGTCCCCGCGCGGCACCGCCCACACCGCGACCCCGGCGACCACCAGCAGCAGCCCGGGCAACACGGTGATCACGATGCCCACCAGGCCGGCGGCGATGATCACGCCGGCCACTGCCGTCAGCCACCCCGTCACGCCGCGCAGCCTGCCACAGCACCAGCGCTCAGCGCTCAGCACCAGCGCTCAGCGCCCCCGTCCCACACTCGGCGTTTCGTGGAGATCGCCCCACGCGCGGTTGGTACCCGCCGTGCACCTCGAAAGGCCCTCGCGCCCGATTCCGTTCCGAGACCTCCCCGTGCCAGGCTCTTACGGGGAAGCCACGCCGCTGGCCGGCTTGGCGATACGGCCTACCCGGCCACCGAACCAACCACTGGTGAAGGAGGCTGGTCGGTGAGCCGGTCGGCGGGCATAGTCGGGGCCGGGCAAGCCGGCATCGTGTTGGCCGCCGAGCTGTTGCGGGCCGGCTTCCGGGTCACCCTCTACACCGACCGGAGCCCCGAGGACTACCTTGCCGACCGGGGCCGGCCCACCGCGTGCCTGTTCGGCGAGCAGGTCGTGCGGGAACGGGAGCTGGGGCTCAACTTCTGGGACGACACCGCGCCGAGCATCGAACGAATTCACCTCGATCTGTGCGCACCCGACCGGCTGGTCCTGTTCTCCGTCGCCGCGCCGATGCGGTTGCCCGCGCTGGCGGTCGACCAGCGCCTGAAGTTCGCACACGGCCTGCGTGAGCTCGCCACGCGGGGTGCGTCGACCCGCGTCGACGCCATCTCGGTCGAGAAGCTGGACACGCTGGCCGCCGAGCACGACGTCACCGTGGTGACCGCCGGCCACCGGAGCTTCGGTCCGACCCTGTTCGAGCGCGACCCGAAGCGGAGCCTGCACGCCCGTCCCCGGAGAAATCTCTTCATGGTGAACATCCGGGACTACGACCTCGCGGCGGGCGCCCACCACGAGCACCTGAAGTTCTCGTTCATCCCCGGTGTCGCCGAGATCTTCTGGGTCCCGTTCCTGGACAAGGACGCGGGCGTGTGCCGCAGCGTGCTCGTCGAGGCCGTACCCGGCGGCGCGGCCGATCGCTTCACCGATGTCGGGTCGGCAGAGGAAGGGGTGGACGTGTTGCGCGGTCTGGCGCGGGACCTGCTGCCCTGGGAGACGGAGTTCCTTGCGCCCGCCGCCCCGACCAGCCCGGTCACCTGGCTGAGCGGGGCGATCACGCCGACGGTGCGCAAACCCGTCGCCCGGCTACCGTCCGGACGCGGTGTGCTGGGCCTCGGCGACGCCGTCGTGCTCAACGACCCGCTCGCCGGCCAAGGCGCCAACAACGCCACCCGGATGGCGCGCTTCTTCGCCGAACGCCTGGCCGCACGCGGCGACCGGCCATTCGACGCGGACTGGCTGCGCGGCCAGTTCGACGAGTTCTGGGCCTACGGCCGATTCGTCAACGACTTCTCCAACGCCCTGTTGGAACCGCTGGCCGGGTTCCAACAGGACCTCATGATCGCCGCGTCGCGGCACCCGGAGATCGGCTCCGCGATCTTCGACGGCTTCGGCGATCCGGCCGGCCTGTTCCCCTGGTTCGTCGAACCCGCCGCGGCCAGGGCGTTCTTGCGGCGCCACCGGGTCAGCCGGGCCGACGTGCTGCGCTACAAGATCGGCGTGGCCGGGAAGATCGTCGGCCACCAGCTGTCCAAGCGGCTGAAGGCGCCAGGGTAGAGACAGCCGCGCTCGGTCAGCTCGGCGCCTCGTCGACGGGGCCGATGACCGCCGTGGTCAGGGGCCGGTTGAGCACCTCGGCGGCGATCGCCGCCACGTCGTCGGGGGTGACCGCCTCGATGGCGTCCAGGGTCTGTCGTATGGACCGCTGCCGGCCGTAGTCCAGCTCGTGCCGGCCGATCCGGCTCATCCGGGAGGCCGAGTCCTCCAGGCCGAGCACCAGTCCCCCGCGCAGCGCGCCCTTCGCCCTGGCGACCTCGGCGTCGGTGAGCCCGCGCTCGGCCACCGAGTCCAGCACCTCGCGGATCACCGAGGTGACCTCGCCGAGCCGGTCCGGCTGGCAGCCCGCGTACACCGCGAGCTGACCGGCGTCCGCGTAGCTGGTGGTGGCCGAGTAGACCGAGTATGCGAGCCCACGCTGCTCCCTGACCTGCTGGAACAGCCGCGAGCTGAGCCCGCCCCCGAGCGCGGTGTTGAGCACCTCCAACGCGGTGCGCCGCTCGTCGCGGCGGTCCAGGCCACGCACGCCCAGCATCAGGTGCGCCTGTTCGGTGTCCGCGTGGTGCACCTCCACCCGCGCTTCCCCAGTCGCCACCGGCGGCCCCTGGCGGGGCGCCAGCGGGGTGCCGGCCGGCGCGGCCGGGAACGCCGCCTCGGCCAGCTCCAGCACCCGGGCGTGCTCCACGTTGCCGGCCGCCGCGAGCACCATCCGCGGTGGGGTGTAGCGCTCCCGCCAGAAACCGTGCAGGCCGGCCTGGGTGAGCGCCTCCACGGAGGCCTGTGAGCCGATCACCGGGCGGCCGAGCGGGTGGTCCCCGAACAGCGCGGTGTCGAACACCTCGCCGAGCATGTCCTCCGGGTCGTCGGCGCGCATGGCGATCTCTTCCAGCACCACCGCGCGCTCCAGCTCGACGTCGGCCGGGGTCATGGTCGCGGCGGTCACCACGTCCACCAGCAGGTCAACCGCCAGCGGCAGGTCGGTGTCCAGCACCTGGGCGTAGAAGCAGGTGTGCTCCTTGGCGGTGAACGCGTTCAGCTCGCCGCCGACCGCGTCGATCTCCTCGGCGATCCGCACCGAGGTGCGCCGAGCGGTGCCCTTGAACAGCAGGTGCTCCAGGAAGTGCGCGGCGCCGGCCTGGCCGGCGACCTCGTCCCGGGAGCCGGCGCCGATCCACACCCCGACCGAGGCGGAGCGCACCCCCGGCAGTGGTTCGGTGACCACCCTCAGCCCGCTGGGCAGCAGGCTGAGGGTGACCTCGTCCGAGTTGGACGCGGCGCCCGCGCCGGGGGTCGGGCCCGACGGGGCGAGCAGCGTCAACTGACCGGTGCCTCTTCCGAGGAAGACGCGGTGGCCTCGGCGGCCGGCACGGCCGGGGCTTCCTCGACCACGGGGACCAGGGAGACCTTGCCCCGGTTGTCGATGTCGACCACCTCGACGCGGAGCTTGTCGCCGACCTTGACGACGTCCTCCACCTTGCCGATGCGCTTGCCGTTGCCCAGCTTGGAGATGTGCACCAGGCCGTCCTTGCCGGGCACCAGGGAGACGAACGCGCCGAACGCGGCGGTCTTGACCACCGTACCCAGGAACCGCTCGCCCACCTTGGGCAGCTGCGGGTTGGCGATCCCGTTGATCATGGCGATCGCCGCCTCGGCGGACGGGCCGTCCGCCGCACCCACGTAGATGGTGCCGTCGTCCTCGATCGAGATGTCCGCGCCGGTCTGCTCGGTGATCGAGTTGATCATCTTGCCCTTCGGGCCGATGACCTCGCCGATCTTGTCCACCGGGATCTTCACGCTGGTCACCCGGGGCGCGTACTGGCTCATCTCGTCCGGCTCGTCGATCGCCTCGGCGATCACGTCCAGGATGGTCAGCCGGGCGTCCTTGGCCTGGGACAGCGCCTGGGCGAGCACCTCGGACGGGATGCCGTCCAGCTTGGTGTCCAGCTGCAGCGCGGTCACGAAGTCCTTGGTGCCGGCGACCTTGAAGTCCATGTCGCCGAACGCGTCCTCGGCACCGAGGATGTCGGTCAGCGCGATGTAGGACATCTTGCCGTCGACCTCGTCGGAGATCAGGCCCATCGCGATGCCGGCGACCGGGGCCTTCAGCGGGCACCCGGCGTTGAGCAGCGACAGCGTGGACGCGCACACCGAGCCCATCGAGGTGGACCCGTTGGAGCCCAGCGCCTCGGAGACCTGGCGGATCGCGTACGGGAACTCCTCCCGGCTGGGCAGCACGGGCATGAGCGCCCGCTCGGCCAGCGCGCCGTGGCCGATCTCCCGGCGCTTCGGCGAACCCACCCGGCCGGTCTCACCGGTCGAGTAGGGCGGGAAGTTGTAGTTGTGCATGTAGCGCTTGCGCGTCTCCGGGGAGAGCGTGTCCAGCTGCTGCTCCATGCGCAGCATGTTCAGCGTGGTGACCCCCATGATCTGGGTCTCGCCGCGCTCGAACAGCGCCGAGCCGTGCGCCCGGGGCACCACCTCGACCTCGGCCGACAGCGGCCGGATGTCGGTGACGCCGCGGCCGTCGATGCGCACCTTGTCCCGCAGGATGCGCTGCCGGACCAGCTTCTTGGTGAGCGCGCGGAACGCGCCGCCCAGCTCCTTCTCCCGGCCCTCGAACTTCGCCGCGAGCTTGTCCAGCACCTCGGCCTTGAGCTCGTCCTCGCGGGCGCTACGCGCCTGCTTGTCGGCGATGGTCAGCGCCTGCGCCAGGTCGGCGGACACCAGGTCGGTGACCGCGTCCAGCGCGTCCGGCTGGTAGGCCGGGTAGGTGGGGAACTCGACGGTGGGCTTGGCGGCCGCCTCGAACAGCTCCCGCTGGGCCACGCACAGCGCGCGGATGAACGGCTTCGCGGCCTCCAGGCCGGCGGCCACGACCTCCTCGGTCGGCGCGGTGGCGCCGCCGGCGATCAGCTCGATGGTCTTCTCGGTGGCTTCCGCCTCGACCATCATGATCGCCACGTCGTCACCGGCGATGCGCCCGGCGACCACCATGTCGAACACGGCCGTCTCGAGCTGCTCGTAGGTCGGGAAGGCGACCCACTGGCGGTCGATGAGCGCCACCCGAACGCCGCCGACCGGCCCGGAGAAGGGCAGCCCGGAGATCTGGGTGGACGCGGACGCGGCGTTGATGGCCAGCACGTCGTACGGGTCCTGCGGGTGCAGCGAGAGCACGGTCACCACGACCTGCACCTCGTTGCGCAGGCCGTCGGTGAAGGTCGGGCGCAGCGGCCGGTCGATCAGCCGGCAGGCCAGGATGGCGTCCGTTGACGGCCGGCCCTCACGGCGGAAGAAGGAGCCGGGAATGCGCCCGGCGGCGTACATCCGCTCCTCCACGTCGATGGTCAACGGGAAGAAGTCGAACTGGTCCTTGGGCTGCTTGGACGCCGTGGTGGCGGACAGCAGCATGGTCTCGTCGTCAAGGTAGGCAGCGACGGATCCGGCGGCCTGCCGGGCGAGCCGGCCGGTCTCGAACCGGACGGTGCGGGTGCCGAAGCTCCCGTTGTCCAGGGTCGCGGTGGTTTCGTGAACCGCTTCTGACATGAAAGCGAACGCTCCTCTTTTGTGCTGGGGCGCGCCGCGGGGCTCGGAGCGAGGCCGGTCTTCGATCGAAGTTCCCGGGTCCGGCGGATGCCTTCCGGGAACCACTACCGAGGACCGGCGATCGGGTTTCTTCGTTCCGAAAGCCGCGGCGGCCGTTTCCGTTATCTAGTTCTGGGGGTTTCGGAATGCCGCGAGGGGGAGCGCCGGTCCGGACACTCCCCCTCGCAATGGCTCAACGACGCAGGCCGAGCCGCTCGATCAGTGACCGGTAGCGGGCCACGTCGACCTTCCGAAGGTACTGCAGCAGCCGCCGGCGGCGGCCGACCATGAGCAGCAGACCACGCCGCGAGTGGTGGTCGTGCTTGTGCTGCTTGAGGTGCTCGGTGAGCCCGATGATGCGCTTGGTCAGCAGGGCGACCTGCGCCTCGGGCGAACCGGTGTCGGACTCGTGTACTCCGTAGTCGGAGAGAATGTCCTTCTTCTCAGCGGCGGAAAGTGCCACGGTTGGGTAACTCCTCATTGCTTGGTGTGTGCCGTGTGGCCCCGCGCCCGCCAAAAGCCCGCGCCGCGGTGGTAGACGGTGCCGGCCGCCACGGACCGCAGCCGCACCCAACTGGTGAGATTACCAGGTGTGACTGTGCGCCCGATCGCCGCCCGGTACCGGACACACCGCCCCGGGCGCCAGGTTCACCCGATGCAGGACGGTGTAGCGGCGCACGCCCGAGGTGAGCTCCGAACGCACCAGGCACACCTCGGCGGGGCGCCATTGCGGCCCGGCGTAGCCGTCCAGCGGGCCGCGCGGGGGCGGGGCGTCACCGCGCCGGGTGGTGCGGGCCAGGGTGAGGTGGGCGCGGAACCGGTCGGCCGCCCCGCCGGCCGCTCGGACCAGGTCGTGCAGTGCCTCCCCGTCCGCGTCCGCCACCGGCCGCACGCCCACCGCCGCGACTCCGTCGAAGGCGACCGCCCCGGCCAACCGCAGGGCCGGCGCGGGCAGCCCGCCGGCGGCCGCGTCCAGCCGCCGGGCCAGCACCCCGGCATCCCCCTCGCCGTGGAAGCACAACGTCACGTGCCAGCGGCTCATCGGCACGGCCCGCCACCCCTCCGGCGGCCAGTTGGACACGCCGGCCAGCTCGGCCCGCAACGCGTGCACGGCGGCCTCGGACGGCCACAGGGTGGTGAACAACCTGGCCATCACCGACGCTCCTTGGCCGCACGGCGCAGCAGCTCGGCAATGGCCGGGAACCGGGGTCCCAGCACGCTGGCGGCGGCGGCCAGCTGGGCCGGCGCGGCCACCGAACGCAGCGACTCGGCGGGGTCCCGCGCGGCCCCCGGCACGGCCAGGTGCGGGCGAGCGGTGCGCAGCTTGGCCAGCAGTTCCTCGGCCTGCACCTCGGCGCCGGGCGGCAACCGCAGCAGGTACCGCTCGAGCAGCACCAGCCGGGCCAGCACGCCGGGATCGCCGATCTTCACCCGGCGCGCACTGACCAGCTGGCTGAGCATGGCCGTGCTGAGGCCGAGGCCCTCGGCCAGCCGCGCCTGGGAAACCCCCAGGCTGGTCTGCAGCCGGCGGATCCGGTCGCCCAGCGGCTCCCCGTAGAGCTCGCGCTGTCGCGCCACGTTGCGGGCGAACATCGAGCCGTCCTGCACTGCCACCGTGCCCCCGCTCGCGTCCGGTTACACCGTCGGTACGCAAGCATGTTCGCAGGCGGAGGTCCCCGCGCGGGGCGAAACGGAAATATCCGCCTTGATCGCTATATCTCAGAGCGCATCCGGGAACTCCCGTCTACGGGGATCGGTGTGGTGGCTCGCAGAGCCGGCAGCGTTCGAACCCACCACTCACCCAGGCTTCCCCGCGGTCATTCAGCCCCGGCCCCGCTGACGTGGCTGAATCAGCGGAGTTCCCAGACGGGTGCTGGGACTTGGATGGTCGGGTGTCAGTTCAAAGACCAGCTTGGACGGCGCGGGCTAAGTGGCCTGCTGGCTCGGGTGCCGCCGGTTGAGGTCTTCGGGTGCCTCACCGAGTGTGATCGGGTGTGATCGCCGCTGGTCGTCGAGTGCTGGCTCAGTCGGCTCATTCCTTGATCAAAACCGGACTCACCACGCACTCGGCGGGGGTGGACACCCAGCACAGCCGGCTCGCCGTCTCAACTGTCCCACCGACCACTCGGCGGTCACTCAGGGTGAGTGTCGACCGGTGCGCGCCGGTGGTTTAGGGGGTCGCGTCCCCCAGCGGCTTGGGTGCCACCCGTTGCGTTTCCCGGGTGGTGGCTCGCCCGGGGCGGCCGGGATGCCCGCCGGCACCTCGCCAGCACCGGGGAACCGAACGCAAGCGGCCACGCCGCACCCAAGGCGCGGCAGATCGCCCAGCCGCTGCGCCGTCAGGCCGGGACGCTCAGCTCCGCAACAGCTCTCGGGCGCGGGCCACGTCCCGCTTCATCTCCTCGACCAACGCCGGCACGCCGTCGAAGCGGACCATCCCGCGCAGCCGCTCCACGAAGTCCAGCGCCACGTGGTGGCCGTAGAAGTCCTCGTCCACGTCCAGCACGTACGCCTCCACCGTGCGTTCCCGCCCGGAGAACGTGGGGTTGGTGCCCACCGAGACCGCCGCCGGGAGCCGCCGCTGCCCGTGCACGAACCAGCACGCGTAGACCCCGTCGGTGGGCACGGCGGCGTGCGGCGGCGTGGCCAGGTTGGCGGTCGGGAAGCCCAGCTCGTGGCCGCGCCGGTCGCCGCGCACCACCACGCCCTCCAGCCGGTGCGGCCGGCCCAGCGCACCGGCCGCCAGCGCCACGTCCCCGCCGTCGATGCAGGAGCGGATGTAGGTGGACGAGAAGGTCACCCCGTCGCGCGGGTCACTGGTGTCGGTGATCAGCGGCAGCCCCTCCACCGCGAACCCGAACCGCCGCCCCAGCTGGCGCAGCAGCGGCACGTGGCCGCGCGCGCCGTAGCCGAAGGTGAAGTTGTCCCCCACCACCACGGCCGCCGCGTGCAGCCGTTCCACCAGCACCTCGTGCACGAACTCGTCCGCCGGCATGCGGGCCAGCTCGCTGGTGAACGGCACCACGCAGAACGCCGCGATGCCGAGCTCACCCACCAGCTCGGCCCGCCGGGTCAGCGTCGTCAGTTGGGCAGGGTGCTGGCCGGGGCGGATCACCTCGGTCGGGTGCGGGTCGAAGGTCACCAGCACCGGAGGCAGATCGCGTTCCGTGGCCACCTCTACGGCCCGGCCGATCAGCTTCTGGTGGCCCCGGTGGACCCCGTCGAACACCCCGATGGTGACCACGCTCCGCCCCCAGCCAGTGGGCACGTCATCCAGGCCTCGCCAGCGCAGCACATCCGCGAGCCTACGCAGCCCCCGCCGGGGCCAGTACGAGCACCGGCCTTGCCTGCCCTCGCTCCTCGCTGACCAGCGCCAACGCCCGGCCGTCCAAATCGGTGACCGCGTACACCCCGGCGATGCCCGCGACGTCCAGCGGGCGGCCGAAGGACAGCGACCGCGCCTCGTCCGGGCTGGCCACCCGCAGCCGGAACGCGGCGGCGACCGCGGTGTCCACCGAGTGGGTCAGCTCGGGCCGCTCCGCCAGCTCGTCCAGGGTGCGCGCGCTGGCCAGGTCGAACGGACCGACCCGGGTGCGGCGCAGCGCGGTGAGATGCCCGCCGACGCCGAGCCCGGCGCCGAGGTCGCGGGCGAGCGCACGGATGTAGGTGCCTGACGAACAGTCCACCGTGACGTCCAGGTCGGTGAACGGGTCGGCCCGGCGCAGCGCGTCCAGGCGGAACTCGGTCACCGTGACCGGCCGCGCCGGCAGTTCCACCCGCTCCCCCGCGCGCACCCTGGCGTAGGCGCGACGGCCGTCCACCTTGATCGCGCTCACCGCGCTGGGCACCTGCTCGATCGCCCCGGTGAGCGCGGCCATCCCGGCGCCCACCTGCGCCTCGTCGACGGAAGCGGCGTCGGTGCGGGTGAGCTCCTCGCCCTCCGCGTCGTCGGTGCTGGTGGTGGCGCCCAGCCGAATGGTGGCGGCGTAGGACTTGGTGTCCAGGGCCAGGTGGCCGAGCAGCCGGGTGGCCCGCTGCACGCCGAGCACCAGGACCCCGGTGGCCATCGGGTCCAGGGTGCCCGCGTGGCCGATCTTGCGGGTGCCGAGCAGCCGGCGCAGCCGGCCGACCACGTCGTGCGAGGTCATCCCGGGCGGCTTGTCCACGATCACCAGACCGGAAGGTACCGACATGGCCGCATATCCTTCCGCACGGTTAAGAAACCTGGCGAATGGGTGCACCAGTCCTTAGTGTGACCCCGGACATAGGAGTTCGGAGGGGTAGATGAGCGAGCAGGACACCTCGACCACGTCGACCGCGCCACCGCCACCAGGGGAAAACGGCGGGTCACCCCCACCGGACCGAGGGAAGTTCTACGGGAAGCTCTGGTTCTGGATCCTGGTCGCCATCGCCGGCGGCATCCTGCTGGGCCTGGTCGCGCCGGGCGTGGCGAAGAACACCAAGTGGATGGCGGACGTGTTTCTCCAGCTCATCCACATCATCACCGGCCCGGTGATCTTCTGCACCGTGGTGGTGGGCATCGCCTCGCTGGGCAACCTGGCCCGCGCCGGCGGGCTGGCCGCCCGGGCGCTGATCTACTTCCTGATCGCCACGGCGGTCTCGCTCATCCTGGGCCTGCTGGCGGGCAACCTGCTCAAGCCCGGCGCCGGCTTCTCGGGCCACCCCAGCGCGGCCGACCTGGCCAAGGCACAGAGCCAGATGAAGCCGCCGGCGGAGGGCTCCGGCCTGGTCAACTTCCTCACCAAGGATCTGCTGCCGGACAGCTTCGTCGGCCCGTTCGTGGACAACAAGGTCCTGCAGGTGCTGGTGCTGGCCATCGTCACCGCGTGCGCCGTGTCGATGCTCGCCCCGGCCATGCGCGACCGGGTGGTCGACGTGGTGAACACCGCCAGCAAGGTGGTCTTCGGCATCATCCGGATCATCATGTGGGTGGCGCCGTTCGGCGCGTTCGGCGGCATGGCGTACACCGTCTCCGCGTTCGGCGGCGGGTCGCTGGTCAACCTGGGCATGCTGATGGTCGTCTTCTGGGTGACCTGCGCGATCTTCGTGTTCGGCATACTCGGCGCGCTGGCCGCGTGGAGCGGGTTCAACATCTTCAAGTTCGTCCGGCTGATCAAGGACGAGCTGCTGATCATCCTGGGCACCTCGTCCTCGGAGACCGTGCTGCCCCGGCTGCTGGCCAAGCTGGAGTCGGCCGGCGCGTCCCGGCAGACGGTGGGCGTGGTGATCCCCACCGGCTACTCGTTCAACCTGGACGGCACCTGCATCTACCTGACCCTGGGCGCGCTGTTCATCATCCAGGCCGGCGGCGAGACCCTGCCGCTGCCCGCGCAGCTCGGCCTGGTGGCGATGATGCTGATCACCTCGAAGGGCGCGGCCGGGATCACCGGCTCCGGCCTGATCACGCTCAGTGCCTCGCTGCAGGCCTTCGGCGGCGAGTTCTTCACCGCTGAGGCGATCGCCATCGGCATCGCGGTGATCGTCGGCATCGACCGGGTGATGAGCGAGGGCCGGGCCCTGACCAACTGCATCGGCAACAGCGTCGCCACCATGGTCATCGCCAAGCTCCAGGGCGAACGCGACGACGAGCGATTCCAGGCGGTGCTGGACGACCCGAGCCTGGTGGACGCCGCCATGGTCGAGGTCAGCCACGGCGGATCATCCCGCTAGGGAGTACGGGTGCGGCGGCGGCCGCCGAGCAGCGCGGCGGCCAGGAGAACCACCGCGATGGCGGCGATGCTCAGGCCCATGCGGTGCAGGCCGGGGTCGGCCGGCGGGCCGGCGAACACGACCTCGAGCAGGGCGGCGGCCAGGTTGGCGCCCACGTACTGGGAGGTCCGGTACAGCCCGGACGCCGCCCCCATCGCCGCCGGGTCGGCGGCGTGGAACATCTCGGCCTGGTTGCCCAGGCTGTTGAACGCGTTGGGCAGGCCGAGCAGCGCACTCACCGCGAAGACCAGCCACAACGAGGCGGACCCGCCGAGCACGAAGGCGAGCAGCAGCCCGCCGGCCAGCAAACCGGTGGAGCCGATGATCAGCAGCGGACGCGGCCCCCGGCGCCGTTCCAGGCGGGCGGCGTACACCACGTTCAGCGCGGCCAGCCCGGACATCGGCAGCATGACCAGCCCGGTCAGCGCGACGTCCAGCCCCCGGCCCTGCTCCAACCACTGCGGCAGGCCGAAGAAGATCTGGTAGAAGGCCACGTAGGTGAGCCCCACGCGCAGGTAGGTGCCGGTGAGCGCGGTGTTGCCGGCCAGCGAGCGAAGGTCCAGGAACGGCTCCGCCGCGCGCAGCTCGAGGGCCACGAAAGCGGCCAGGAGCACCGGGAAGGCCGCCAGCAGCCACCAGTTGGGCCGGCCGGTGACCGAGAGCAGGAAGGCCATCAGCGCGGTCATCGCGGCGGCGAAGGTGGCCATGCCCGGCAGGTCCAGTCTCCTCAGCAACCCGACCCGACCACTGCCGGGCGAGGCCGGCAGCACCCGCAGCGCCAGCACGCTGCCGGCCAGCACCAACGGCAGGTTCACCAGGAACACCGCCTGCCAGCCGAACGCGCCGACCAGCACCCCGCCCAGGCTGGGGCCGACCGCCACGCTGGCCTGGCCACACACCGCGAGCAGGCCGAGCGCGCCGCCGGCGCGGGCGCCCCGGCGGTCGGACTCGGCCCGGATCAGCGCCACGCCGGCCGGGTACTGCGCCGCCGTGCCGAGGCCGAGCAGCACCCGGATCGCCACCAGCCAGCCCAGCCCGGGCACGAACGGGGTGGCCGCGCTGGCGATGGCGACCAGCGCCATCCCGGCCAGGTACACCCGCCTCGGCCCGATCAGGTCGGCCAGCCGGCCCATCGCCGGCGCGGCCACCGCCGTGGTGATGTAGAGGCCGGAGAGCAGCCAGGACGCGGCGGAGCCGGCGTCGAACTCGTCGCGGATGGACACCAGCGCGACCGCGATCATCGACGAGTTCAGCGGCTGCAGCAGCGTGCCCAGCGCGATGGCGGTGAGGAAGGCCGGCGGTAACCGCGTCCGCTCGCGGCGAGGCGTCTCGGTGGTCATTCGGCTCCCGCGAGCCGGTCCAGCAGCTTCCCGGTGAGGCCGAGCAGCTCGCGCTCCACGTCGGTGAGCCGCTCGGTCATCGCCCAGGCCAGCCAGGCGTTCCGCTGCGCCCGGTCCGACTCGAGCAGCTTGCGGCCGGCCGGGCGCAGGTGCAGCAGCACCTGCCGGCCGTCCCGGGGATCCGGCTCCCGGCCCACCAGGCCGGCCTCCACCAGGTCGTTCACCGCGCGCGCGGCGGACTGCTGGGCAATGCCCTCGGTCGCCGCCAGCTCGCTGGTCGTGGCCGGGCCGACCCGGTCCAGGTGGCTGAGGAAGGCCATCTTGGTCAGCCCCACCCCGTGCGGCGGGCGTTCGTAGCGCAGCCGCCGGGTCAGCCGCATCACGCTGTTGCGCAGCTCGTCGGCGGCGTGCAGCGCCGCAAGGTCGGTCATCTGGTCGGCGGCGGTCATATACACAGCATAGCTGTGCATTCACCTGGAGCCAGTGAGAAATTAGACAGCCATGCTGACTATGGCGCCCGCAGCACCCGCTCGAAGGCCAGCGACCAGCGCCGGTCCCGCTCGACCTCGGTGACCCCCAGCCAGCCGGCCACCTCCTGCCGGGCCAGGCCCTGGGCGACCGCGATCAGCACGTGCGCCAGGTCGGTCGGGTCGCCGTCCAGCTCACCGGCCTCCACGCAACGGCGCACGCGGCCGGTGAGGGTCTCCCGGACCACGTCGCCGGCGGCCCGCTCGCCCCGTCCGGGGTCGAAGTCGGCGAACGGCCGCCCGAACATCACCTCGACCAGCTCCGGGTTGTGCCGCACGAACTCGCGGAACGCGTCGATGGTGCACACCAGGTCGTGCCGGGGGTCGGCGCCGTCGGGCACCGCACGCAACATTCCGCCCAGCCGGCGGAACCCTTCGAAGAAGATCTCCCTGGCCAGCCCGGCCTTGTCCCCGAAAAGCTCGTAGACCGCCGGCACCGAGGTCTCCGCGCCGGCCGCCACGCGCCGGGTGGTGAACCCGGCGATCCCGCCGTCGGTCAGGGTGTCGATCGCGGCGCGCAGCAGGCGATCGCGCAGCTCGGGGGTTCGCTGTTTCGGCCTCGGCACCGGGTGGAGCCTAGCGGCGGACCGGGAGCGGCTCGGCCGTGTCCCGTTCGATCGCCTCGCGGATCGCGGCCAGTGCGCCCGCCCTGGCCCGCAACTTGCTGGCCAGATGCGCTTCGCGGTCCAACCCGCGCATCTGCCCGGCCAGCTCGTGGGCGACCGCCGACAGCTCCTCGGCCGCCACCACCCGGTCGGCCAGCCCGGCCAGCACCGCGTTGTAGGGGCCGAACGTCTCGGACAGCGCCACGGCGCGTTGGAAGGCGGCCGGGCTCAGCCGCAGCCGCAGGATCTCCACGGCGGTGCGCGGCATGGTGAGCCCGATGGCCACCTCGTTCGCCGCCAGCTTGTAGTCGCCATCGGCCACGATCCGGTAGTCCCCGCCGAGCAGCAGGAACAGCCCCATCGCCATGGCGTGGCCGGTGCCCGCGACCACCACCGGCACCGGGAAGGCCAGCAGCCGGGCGGCGGTCTCGAACCCGGCGCGCAGCATGGTGGTGGCGTCCACCCCACCGGCCCGGAGCACGGGCAGGTCGAAGCCGGCGGAGAAGACGCCGGGACGCCCGGTGAGCACCACCGCCTCGGCCTGCCGCTCGGCCCGGTCCAGCACGTGGTTCAGCTCGGCGAACCGGGCCGTGGACAGCGCGTTCACCTTGCCGTCGTCCATGGTCAGGGTGGCAATCGAGTTGGCGAATCGGTAGTCGACCGTCATGGTCCGAGGGTAATCGGATCAATGTTACGGAATCAAGTTACGATTCAACAAGGGCCGGGTTGGTCGCGCAGGCGCAGACGGATCCGGTCGGTGACGGTGACGCCGCCGGTCTCCGCCGACCAGAGGGAGTACCGGTCGTCCGAGGTGCCCAGCCAGGCCACCGCGTGCCCGGTCGGCGGCAACGCCCGGCCGGCAAAGCCCACCTCGTCCACCGCGCCCGGCGGCGACACCGGTGACCAGCACACCCACGCCGGGTTGATGCCGCCCCACTCGCCGGGCAGTGCGTCGGCGGCGGCCGTGCCGGCCCGCTGCCAGGCCACCGTGCTGGCCAGCGCCAACAGCGCCGCCGCGTAGACCAGGCCGAACAGCGCGAGCAGCGGGGCGGGCGGCCGGGCCCGGCGACGGCCCACCGCGTCCAGCTGGCGCACCCAGCCCCACACCGAGGCGATCAGCATCAGTCCGGCCAACGCGGTCACCCCGAAGAACGCCCCGGACCACCAGCGCTGGGCGAAGGTGAGCGAGACGTCGGTGGCCCGCAGCCCCAACCGGCCCAGGTACACCCCGTCCAACAGCTCGCCGACCGGCGCGGCCAGCACGGCCAGGCCCAGCACCAGCAACACCGAGGCCGCCCTCGGGGTGGACCCGGTGGGGGCCAGCCGGGCCACCACCGGCGTGAGCAGCGCGATCAACACGGCGGAGCCGACCATCACGGCCAGCGGCGGCACCGGCAGGTGCGCCAGCACCCGGGCCACCAGCACCAGCACGATCAGCGCGGCGGCCAACCCCAGCGCCCGGCCGCGCACCGGCGCCAGCCCCGGCCGGCGGTTCGCCAGGGCCTGCACCACCAGCACCGGCACCACGACGCACAGCGCGGCGGCAGCCAGCAGCAACACCCACGCCCGGTCGCTCAGCCACGGACCCACCGTGGCCACCAGCATCAGCAACAACGGCAGCACACACAGCCCGGCCAGCAGATCGACCCGGGCGCGCCGGCGGCGCTCGCCGGGCGGGTCCAGCACCGGCGGGCGGGCGGCCCGGCCGTTCAGCGACCAGGCCTGGGCGGCCAGGGCGAACCGGCGGTCCAGCTCCTCCTGCCGGGCCGGCCCGAAGATCAGTACGCCGTGCGAGGCCGGCCACACCGACTCGGCGTCGGAGGGCGCCGCCGACCCCTCCTCGGGCTCGGCCAGCGCGGCGCCGACCACCTCACCGTCCAGGCCGGCCGCGTGTAATCGGGCCAGCGCGTGCGCGGCCAGCCGCTGCTTGGCCACCGCCGCCGTACCGCCGGCCACTCCGCTGGCCTCCAGCACCGCCGGGGTCGGCGCGGCCGTGTGCGTCCGCCCGGCGGGTTCCAGCCGGCCCCGCCGCCGGCGCACCGCCCCGGTGCCACCGGCCGGGCGGGTCGCACTCAGCCGGCGCCAGCGCAGCTCGGGGTCGGCGGCCAGCCGCCGCCAACCCGCCGGGCTGAGGTCGGCCACCTCGACGAGTACCTTGCACGCCCGCTCGCCCCATGCGAGCCGGCGGAGTTGGCTGGTCAACGGCATGATCCCCCCGGTTCTCGGGTCTCTGTCAGTGCCGAACCGCGCCGAGTACCGCCCACGCGCCCGAGTGGGTCCGCGCCGCCACGCTGGCCAGCCTGATCAGCATGAACATAGCCAGGCCGGTCCAGATGCCGGCGAGCCCCCAGCCAAACGCCAGTGACGCCCAGATCAACGGAAGGAAACCCAGCCCGGCGGCGAGCAGTGTCCAGGTGCGCAGGAACCCGGCGTCCCCGGCGCCCAGCAGCACCCCGTCCAGGGCGAAGACCACCCCGGCGATCGGCTGCAACAGCACGAAGAACCACCACGGCACCGGTATGGCGGCCAGCACCGCCGGGTCGTTGGTGAACACTCGCGGCAGCACCCAGGCCAGCGCGCCGAACAGCACGCCGAAGAAGCAGCCCAGCACCAGGCCGTACCGGGTGACCCGCCGGGCCAGTTCCCTGGCCCGATCTCCCCCGCCGGCTCCGAGCGTCGCGCCGACCAGCGACTGCGCCGCGATCGCCAGCGAGTCCAGCACCAGGGCCTGGAAGTTCCACAGCTGCAGCACCACCTGGTGCGCGGCCACCGCCGGCGCGCCGAACCGCGAGGCCACGGCGGCGGCGGAGAGGAAGCAGGCCTGGAAACCGAGGCTGCGCAGCACCAGGTCACGCCCCATGCCCAGCTGCGCGCGCAGCAACGCCGGCACCGGCGCCAGCGGCACCCGCTCGCGCAGCAGCGCGGCGCCGAACAGCACCGAGGCCACCACCTGCCCGGCCACGTTGGCCACCGCCGAACCGACCAGTCCCCAGGCCGGCAGCGGCCCCGGCCCGTACACCAGCAGCGGACACAGCACCGCGGACAGCCCGTTGCCGGCCAACACGTAGCGCAACGGCCGGGCGGTGTCCTGCAGCCCGCGCATCCACCCGTTGCCGGCCAGCGTCACCAGGACCAGCGGAGCCCCGCACAGCGCCACCCGCAGCCAGGCGATCGCCGCGTCGGCCACCGGCCCCGGCCCGCCGCCGATCGCCCGCGCCACCGGCCCGGCCACCAGCTGCCCGACCAGCACCAGCAGTACCCCGATGCCCAGCGCCAGCCAGGTGGACTGCACGCCCTCCACGATCGCGTCGGCGCGCCGGCCCGCGCCGTACAGCCGGGCGGCCCGGGCGGTGGTGCCGTAGGAAAGAAAGGTCAGCTGGGCGGCCGTCTGCGCCAGCAGAACCGCCCCCACCGCCAACCCGGCCAGCGGGACCGCCCCCAGGTGCCCCACCACCGCCGTGTCCACCAGCAGGTACAGCGGCTCGGCCGCCAGCACCAGCAGCGCCGGCGCCGCCAGCCTCACCACCTCACGCGCCCCGGCATCCGCTCGTTTGGGTTCGACCACCCGCCCAGGGTGCCTTTCGCTCGCCGCACCCGCGACCGGTTATTGGCTGTTCGGTTCGGAGCCGGCTGGGTGCGAGGGGCTACTCCTCGTCGTCTTCCCTCGGAGCCCGGTACGGGTCGGCGTCGCCGGCGGGCTTGGCACCGGCGGCCAACCTCGCCACCTGCGCGTCCGCGTCCCGCGCGCGGGCCAGGAGCTCGTCCATGCCGCGGGCGGTGTCGGGCACGGTGTCGGGGACGAAGGTCAACGTCGGGGTGAACCGAACCCCGGTCTGCTGGCCGACCATCGAGCGCAGCACCCCGGTCGCGCTGGCCAGTGCGGCCGCCGCGCCCTTGGTGTCCGGCTCGGCGTCCACCGTGTTGCCCAGCACGGTGTAGTAGACGGTGGCATCGTGCAGGTCACCGGTCACCCGGGCGTCGGTGATCGTCACCATGGCCAGTCGGGGGTCCTTGACCTCGTGCTCCAGCGCGGATGCCACGATCTGCGCGATTCGCTTGGCCAGTCGGCTGGCCCTCGCGTGGTCCACCACGATGCCCTCCCTCAGTCGTCGTGCGGGCCGATGATCCGCTGCCGGGCGGAGAGCAGCTCCAGCTCCGGGCGCGCGGCAACCATCCGCTCGCACTGATCCAACACCTCGGTCACGTAGCCGGCGTCGGCGGCCACGCAGCTGACCCCGAGCAGCGCCCGTCGGTGCAGCTCGAGGTGGCCCGCTTCGGCCACCGCCACCTCGTACCGGCGACGCAGCTCCGCGAGCACCGGCCGCACCAGCGACCGCTTCTGTTTCAGCGAGCCGACGTCACCGAGCAACACGTCGAGCTCCAAGGCCCCTACGTACATGATGTGCCGCGACCGGCGGCCGGGCGCGAGGCAGTCGACCCCGCGCCCGGCTTCCGGTTACGCCCTCGGCTTCTCCCGCATCTCGAAGGTCTCGATGATGTCGCCGACCTTGATGTCGTTGAACGACCCGAGGGTGAGACCACACTCGAAGCCATCCCGCACCTCGACCGCGTCGTCCTTGAACCGGCGCAGCGAGCTGATCGGCTGGTTCTCCACGACGACCACGTTGTCCCGCAGCAACCGCGCCCGGGCGTTGCGCCGGATGATCCCGGACTGCACCATGCAACCGGCGATCGTGCCGACCTTGGACGAACGGAAGACCTCGCGGATCTCCGCCCGGCCCAGCTCGACCTCTTCGTACTCCGGCTTCAGCATGCCCTTCAGGGCGGCCTCGATCTCGTCGATGGCCTGGTAGATCACCGAGTAGTAGCGGATCTCCACGCCCTCGCGGTTGGCCATCTCGGTGGCCTTGCCCTCGGCCCGGACGTTGAAGCCCAGGACGATGGCGTCCGACGCGATGGCCAGGTTGACGTCGCTCTCGGTGATACCACCGACGCCCCGGTGCGTGACCCGCAGCGCGACGTCGTCCCCGACCTCGATCTTCAGCAGTGCGTCCTCGAGGGCCTCGACGGTACCCGAGTTGTCACCCTTGATGATCAGGTTGAGGGTGTCGGTCTCCTTCAGCGCGGCGTCCAGGTCCTCCAGGCTGACCCGCTTGCGGCGCTGCGCCAGCTCGGCGTTGCGCTCGCGGGCGCGCCGCCGGTCGGCGATCTGCCGGGCCACCCGGTCCTCGTCGACCACCAGGAAGGTGTCGCCGGCGCCGGGCACCGAGGTGAAGCCGATGACCTGGACCGGGCGCGACGGGTACGCCTCTTCGACGTCCTCGCCGTACTCGTCCAGCATGCGCCGCACCCGGCCGGAGGCATCTCCGGCCACGACCGAGTCACCGACCCGCAGCGTGCCGCGCTGAACCAGCACGGTCGCCACCGGGCCTCGGCCCCGGTCCAGGTGCGCCTCGATGGCCACACCCTGGGCCTCCATGTTCGGGTTGGCCCGCAGGTCCAGCGCCGCGTCCGCGGTGAGCAGGATGGCCTCGAGGAGCTGCTCGATGTTGATGTTCTCCCGGGCGGAGACGTCCACGAACATCGTGTCGCCGCCGTACTCCTCGGCGACCAGGTTGTACTCGGTCAGCTGCTGGCGGATCTTGGCGGGGTTGGCCCCCTCCTTGTCGATCTTGTTCACCGCGACCACGATCGGCACCTCGGCCGCCTGGGCGTGGTTGATCGCCTCCACCGTCTGGGGCATCACGCCGTCGTCCGCCGCCACCACGATCACCGCGATGTCGGTGGACTTCGCACCCCGCGCCCGCATGGCGGTGAACGCCTCGTGACCCGGGGTGTCGATGAAGGTGATCAGCCGTTCCAGGCCCTCCAGCTCGGTGGCCACCTGGTAGGCGCCGATGTGCTGGGTGATGCCGCCGGCCTCGGTGGCGATCACGTTGGACTTCCGGATGGTGTCCAACAGGCGGGTCTTACCGTGGTCGACGTGACCCATCACGGTCACCACCGGCGGGCGGACCTCGAGGTCGTCCTCGTCGCCGGTGTCCTCACCGAACGAGATGTCGAACGAGTCGAGCAGCTCGCGGTCCTCCTCCTCCGGAGAGACCACCTGCACGACGTAGTTCATCTCGGTGCCCAGCAGCTCGAGCACCTCGTCGGCCACCGACTGGGTCGCAGTGACCATCTCTCCGAGGTGGAAGAGCACCTGCACCAGCGACGCCGGGTTCGCGTTGATCTTGTCCGCGAAGTCGGTCAGCGAGGCACCCCGGGGCAGGCGAATGGTCTCGCCCTTGCCCTTGGGCAGCCGCACACCGCCGACCGACGGCGCCTGCATGGCGTCGTACTCCTGGCGCTTCTGCCGCTTCGACTTGCGGCCCTTGCGGGCCGGCCCACCGGGACGGCCGAACGCACCCGCGGCACCGCCGCGACCACGGCCGCCGCCACCACCGGGACGACCGCCACCGCCGCCACCCCGGAAGCCACCACCGGCCGGTGCGCCGGCGCCACCGCCGCCACCCGGACCGCCACCACCGGGACCGCCGCGGAAGCCACCGCCGCCGCCACCGGGACGACCGCCGCCACCAGGGCCGCCGCGACCGCCGCCGCCACCGGGACGACCGCCACCGGGGCCACCACGACCCCCACCGGGGCCGCCACCAGGGCCGCCGCGACCGCCACCGGCCGGACGGCCGGGCATCATGCCCGGGTTGGGCCGGGGCGGCATCATGCCCGGGTTGGGCCGGGGGCCGCCCGAGGGAGCCGGGCCGCCGGGACGGGGGCCGCCCTGCGGGCGCGGCGCGCCGCCGCCACCCGGACGGGACGGGGCCTGCTGGCCACCCTGCTGGTTGGGCGGGGCGGGACGTGCTGCCTGCGGCCGAGGCGCGGGAGCGCCGGAACCGACACCGAACGGGTTGTTGCCGACCCTGGGCGCGCGGGGGCCGGGTTTGGGCGACTGCCGACGCGGGGGAACCACGGCGGGATCCGCGCTGGCGGCGGCCGGCTGCTGCGGTTGCGGCGGCTGCTCGGCCGGGCGGGCCGGGGCCTGCGGTTCCGGGCGGGCCTGCGGCTTGGGCGCCGGCGGCGGGCCGGGCATCGGACCCGGCCGGGACGCGTCCGCCGGAGCCGCCGGTGCCGGGGTCTCCGGGCGAGCCGGCGCGGGCGGGCGAGGGCCCGGACGCGGTCCGGACGGACGGGGCTGCTGGGGCCGGGCGGGAGCGTCCGAAGAGGACGCCGCCGGCGCCGACGGCACCGAGGACGGAGCCGACGCGGCGGGCGCGGCCGGGCGGGCCGGCTGCCCCGAAGGCGCCGGAGCGCCCGGGGCGGCGGCCGGCGGACCCGGACGCGCGCCGGGGCCGGGGCGACCGGAACCGCCGGGACGGCGACCTCGGCCGGACGGCCGGCCATCCCCGCCACCGGAACCGCCGGCCATCGCGTCACGCAACTTGCGGGCGACCGGGGCTTCCACCGTCGAGGACGGCGACTTCACGTACTCGCCGAGATCCTGCAGCTTGCTGAGAACTTGCTTACTGGTAACTCCGAGCTCCTTCGCGAGCTCGTGCACGCGGGCCTTGCCTGCCACTGCTCTCCTCTTGATCGGAGGCCGGGCGGCAGCTACCCGCTCGACCTCGTCCTACTGTCGCAGCACATTCATGGTGCGATCTTCACAGCTGGCTCATGACGGGTCGACCTGACTCTCGTGATCCAGGTGCGAGACGGTCTCGCACTTCGGGTTGAGCTGAAGGTGGCGCCACACGGCGTCGGCGGCGAGCGGACCTCGGACGCGCAACGCCCTCGGAAACGCCCCCCGTCGCTCCGCGCGACGCAGGCACTCCGGATCGGGGTGCAACCAGGCACCTCGACCAGGAAGCCGCCGCCTCGGGTCCGGGACCAGCACCCCGGCCTCCTCGACGACACGCAACAACTCGGTGGCCGAGGACCGGTTACGGCATCCCACACAAGTGCGGACCGGGCCCATTGCGGAGGCCCGGTCGGATGACTCGCCTGCGGGAGCAATATCGCGGTGCTTGGCCACCAAAAGTGTAGCGCGTGCGCTAAGCGATCGGGTCACCGGCGTGTCCGGCCGGCGAACCTGATGCGCTCGGAGCCCCCTGCTCGGCGGCCGGCGGGGCCGCGTCACTGCGGATGTCGATCCGCCAGCCGGTCAGACGGGCCGCCAGGCGGGCGTTCTGCCCCTCCTTGCCGATGGCCAGGGAGAGCTGGAAGTCGGGAACCACGACCCGGGCCGTCTTCGCCCGTTCGTCCAGGACCGTCACCGACACGACCTTCGCCGGGGACAGCGCGTTCCCGACGAACTCGCCCGGCTCGTCCGACCAGTCCACGATGTCGATCTTCTCGCCGGCCAGCTCGCTCATCACGTTGCGCACCCGCTGACCCATCGGCCCGATGCACGCGCCCTTGGCGTTCACCGAGGGAACCGTGGCCTTCACCGCGATCTTGGACCGGTGGCCGGCCTCCCGGGCCACCGCGCAGATCTCCACCGAGCCGTCCACCAGCTCGGGGACCTCGAGCGCGAACAGCTTGCGCACCAGGTTCGGGTGGGTCCGGGACAGGGTGATCTGGGTACCCCGGCCGCCCCGGGACACGCCGACCACGTAGCAGCGGATCCGCTCGCCGTGCTCGTAGCGCTCCCCCGGCACCTGTTCGGCGGCCGGGATCACACCCTCGGTGGAGCCGCCCAGCTGCACCACCACCACTCCGCGCGCGTTGGCCCGCACGTCCCGCTGCACCACGCCGGCCACGATCTCGCCCTCCTTGGTGGAGAACTCGCCGTAGGTGCGCTCGTGCTCGGCGTCCCGCAGCCGCTGCAGGATGACCTGGCGGGCGGTGGTGGCGGCGATCCGACCGAAGCCCTCCGGGGTGTCGTCCCACTCCTGCACCAGTTGGCCGTCATCGGCCAGCTCCTGGGCCATCACCCGGACCACGCCGGTCTTCCGGTCGATGTCGATGCGGGCCTGCGCCTGGTGGCCCTCGGTGTGTTTGTAGGCGGTCAGCAACGCGGTCTCGATGGCCTCGATCACCGTGTCGAAGGGGATGTCCTTGTCGCGCTCGATCGCGCGCAGGGCGGCGATGTCGACGTTCACTTGTGTTCCTCCGCAACTTCCCCAAGGTCATCCCGGTCGGCCTTGGCTTCCTCCGCCTCGGCCAGCGCGCGCAGCTCGTACTCCGGGGGGTGCCGGAACTCCACCACCACCGAGGCGCGCTTCACGTCGGCGTAGCGAAGCTCTCGCATCCGCCCGTCAACCAACATCAACACCGTATCGTCACCGGCCGGACCGACCCGCCCGGTGAACCCGGCCGCGTCGTTCAGCGCCACCTCGACCAGGCGCAGCTTCGACCGCCGCCAGTGCCGGGGCAGGGTGAGCGGCCGGTCCACCCCCGGGGAGGTGACCTCCAACGTGTACGGCCCGCCGAGCACGGCGTCGTGCTGGTCCAGCTCGGCGGAGATCCGCCGGGACAGGACGGCGATGTCGTCCAACCCGACCCCGGTATCGGCATCCACCACCACCCGGACCAGGCGTCGCCGCCCGGCCTGGCGCACCTCGATGTCCTCCAGGTCGAATCCGACCGAGGACACCGCGCGCTCGACCAGCGGGCGCAGCTCACCGCGCAGCCGCTCGGGTTGGGGAAGGGCCATTTGGGCAGGGTATCGCGCGGCCCGGCGGACACCCGCCACAACTCGCGCCCGCCGGGCGGGACAGACCCGGATGGGAACCCGCTCCGGATGCGCCTGGCAGTATCACTCGACGTGGTTGTCCCAGATCCCGCTCCCTCCGGGCCGGCACCGGTACCGACCCGGCCGCGCCGCCGCCCGGTGCTGCTCGCGTTGGCCGCCACGACCGTGGCCGCCCCGCTCGCCGGCCTGCTCGCCGGCTGCGGCAAGGGCGACGAGGACCCGCTGAACCTGCTGCTCCGCCAGGCGCGCGCCGAGGTGGAGGCGTACGAGGCGCTGCTCGCCGACCCCGAGGTGCGGGAGAAGCTGGCGCCCAAGCTGGACCCGATCGTGGAGGCCCGCCGGCAGCATGCCCAGGCGCTCGGCGTGGAGCTGGGCGAGACCACCCCGCCCTCGCCCAAGCCGCAACCGCCCGCCCCGAAGCGGGAAGTCGAGACCGTCATCCGGCTGGTCCGCGCCACTCTGGACCAGGCCCGCGAGCAGGCGGCGAACCTGGTGCCCACGCTGCCCCGGGCGCGCGCCGGGCTGGTCGGCTCGATCGCGGCCAACTGCGCGGCCCACTCGGCGGTGCTTGCCGCGTGACCTCGCCGACCCCGACCCCCGACGCCGACGACACGTCCTCCTCGCCCCGGTCGTCCAGCGCCTCCCGGTCCAGCCGGCCGTCCCGGTCCAGCTCCCGGTCGTCGTCGCCGTCGCTGTCACTGCGCCCTTCAGCGTCGGAGTCGGCGTCGGCGGAGCCGTCCGCCGAACCCGCGCCCGCTCCGGTGCCGGGTGCCGAGGCGACCGACCGGCCCCGGCCTCCCAGCAACCCGGTGCCGGCGTCCGACCAGCCGAAACCCAACCCGGACACCACGGCGGCGGTGCAGATCGCGCTGGGCACCGAGCACGCCGCCGTCTGGTGCTACGGGCTGATCTCCGCGTTCCTGCCGGCCAACCTGGACAAGCGGGCCAGAGAGGATCTCGCGGCGCACCGGGCCAGGCGGGACAACACCATGCGGGTGCTCACCGACTCCGGCGTGGCGCCGGAACCCGCCGAGCCCGCCTACCGCCTGCCCGAGCCGGTGGAGGACCAGAAGGCCGCCGCGCAGCTGGCCGTGCTCGCCGAGGGTGACGCCGCGGCCGCCTGGCGGTACGTGCTCGAGCGGTGCGACGACCCCAGCATGCGCCGCACCGCCCTGGAGGGCCTGATCGACGCCGCCGTCCGGGGCGCCCGCTGGTCCGGCACCCTCGACAACGCCCCACCCATCCCCCCCTTCCCCGGCAGCCCCTAACCCCTCCGCTCCGCGAGTCGGGGATCTGGGTACGGCGAGTCGGAGATGTGGGTACGGCGAGTCGGGGATCCAGGTACGGACCGACCGGCCGTGCCTGGATGTACGGCCGCCGCCGGCGTGCACCGAGATCTGCGTCCCCCGGGCCGGCGCCGTGATCGGAGCCCGGTCAGGTAGATGCCGGCCGCCGCACCCACATCCCCGACTCGCCGTTCCCGGATCCCCGACTCGGCGTTCCCAGATCCCCGACTCGCTGTCAAGAGGCTTTGTTAGCGACTCACAGTGCAGGGCAACTACAAGTGTGCCGGTTACTCGTTACGAAAAGGATCACCAGCCCGCAAGCCACCTGCTCAAAGAGCCTCCCGCGACGCTTGAATTGCCTACGTCGGGCGGACCTGGCCGGAGCGTCGTCAGCTTGTGGGTTCTGTTCTCAAAGCGCTTGGGCGCCGGGATATGGCTGGATCGTCCCGGCCGAGCAGCCGCCTTGCCGGACTTCTGCGGCTGCTTGCTGCCTCGACGCTCCAGCTCGACCCTTGTCTGCAAGCGCCATCAGTTTCGGACGGCATGAGTGAGGTGCCCCGCTGATGTCGTAATGACGCGATCACCGGTAGCGACGAACATGACGTGACAGATGAGGCTGCGGTTACCGGTGGCGGGAGCGACACCCGCCGCCTAATCAGGCTGGCTGTACTTGCGGTCGCGCTGGTCCTTGGCTTGGCAGTGCTTGCGTGGGTCAAGGTGCCCGACCTCTACCCGGCCAGCACCGCCAAGGACGTGACCCTGCTCGCCGCCGCGGAGTCGGCTAGATCGCAGGCGATCGTGACCACCCGCGCCAGCGTCCTCGCTGCCCTGGCCGGGCTTGGCGCACTTGTCACCATTGCGATCAATTACCGGAACTCACGCACTGCCGCGCATACGCTCGCGATCACCAACCAGACCTTCCGAATCCAGCAGCGTGGGCACCTCACCGACCGCTACACCAGGGCAATCGAACAGCTCGGCAACTCCGAATCCATCGCCATCCGCCTCGGCGGCATCTATGCCCTTGAACAGATCGCCGTCGACACCGACCGACCAGGCGACCAAGCCACGGTCGGAGAGGTCCTCTCAGCGTTCTTCCGCCACAGCATCGCGCAGCTAGGCACCCCCACCCGGTCGGTGACCGATTCGTCGACGCCTGAGGCTCCGCAAATACCCCCACTGGAACTGTCTATGGATGTGCTGGCCGCTCTGTCGGTCCTGTCGCGTCTTCCCCGGCGCGAGGGCGTCGATCGTGCCGACCTTGGCGCTGCCGCTCGGAACGTGAACCTCACTCCGGCGCTAAAACCTCATGCCGACCTGACCGCCAGCGAACTCGCCCACGTCCGCCTCGCTGACGCCCGCCTCACTGGCGCCCACCTCGACGACGCCCGCCTCGACGGCGCCATCCTCACCGGCGCCCACCTCGACAACGCCCAGCTCGCCCGTGTCGACCTCACGAGCGCCGACCTCACCGATGCGATCCTCGCCAGTGCCCGCCTCGTCGACACGCGCCTGACTGACGCCAACCTCACCGGCGCCACCCTCACCAAGGCCGACCTCACCAAGGCCGACCTCACCGGCGCCAAGCTCACCAAGGCCGACCTCACCGGCGCCGACCTCACTCGGGCTGACCTCACCCGGGCCGACTTCACCGGCGCCCGACTCACCGGCGCCCACCTCTCCGGTGCCCAACTCTGGTACGCCAATCTCACCTACGCCTACCTCAAGGACGCCGGCCTTTCCCTCGCCAACCTCACCGGCGTCAACCTCACCGACGCCAAGCTCACCGGCGCCCTGCTCATGGGTGCGCACTTCACCAACGCCGACCTCACCCGCGCCGACCTCACCGGCGCCGACCTCACGGACGCCGACCTCGCAAACACACGTGGGCTCCTGCGAAGTCAGCTCACCCAAGCTCAAACGAGAGCAGTCGCATCGCTTCCGACCAACTGGCTCGAGGAATCGTCCACCGGGGAGTGACCCAAAACGATCGGCGCGGACAACGCGAACGCGGTCGTAACAGTCCTACAACGGGCGAGCAGCCTCGCCGGCTCAGCCCAGCGGATGCGTCGGTGCTGTCTGCCGGGCGCGGGAGCACACCCGTCCCGGTCCAACTCACTGGATCGGCGACGGGGCGATCAACGTAGGTTCTCCAGCATCGTGTGCACGTGCCGCCAGGTGCCTTCGGTGGCAATGGCGTCGTGATCGGGCAGCGCGGGGTCGCTATAGAAGTGCCCGACGTCCGGATAGATGTGCACCGATGCGTCGGCACCGGCGCGGCCCGCGCTGGCGCGGAAGACGGCCAGTTCGTGCGGCGGGGCGAACCGGTCGCCCCCGGCGACGTGTACTTGGACGGGTATGCCGGCGGGAACGCCTTCGGGCACTGGCGCGGTCGCGTGCAGGAGAAACACAGCGGCCGCGGAAAGTCGGTCGGGCCACAGGCTGCCCACGACGCCCGCCCCCATCGAGAAGCCGCCCAGGACGGTGTCGGCGGGTAAGTCATGGATAGCGGCCCGGGCCCGCGCCGTGATCGTCTCCCAGCCGATCCGCTCCATGAGCGCAAACCCGTCATCGAGTGTCGGGATCGAACCGTGCTCGGCCGCGACCGCGCCAGCGAACAGATCCGGACTGACCACTCTGTGGCCGGCGGCGCGCAGATCCTCGGCCGCAGCCAGCTCGACCAGTCGAAGACCGAACATCGAATGGAACAGGGCCACCGTGACCAGGCCCCGGTTGTCCCGGCTCATTCCAGCATCCCCCACGCCCCACATCGGCGCTCGCGCGCCGTCAGACCAGGCCGCCCCCGGTTACTCGATTGCCTGTCCAAGCGCCAGGAGGTTGCCCTCACTGTCTCGGAAGAACGCGCCACGTTCCCCGCTGCCCTTGCTGGGATAGTTGTTGGGCACGGTCACGATGTCGTGCTCGACCTCGAAACCGGAGATGTCGAACGCCTCGAACCGCACCCCGCGTGCACGCAGCTCGGCCACGACCGCATCGATGTCGTCCACCTCGAACCCGATCTGCGTTGATGCGCCCGAAGCCGTCCCGGACGAGCGGAACAAATGAAACTCCGTCGTCCCGCACACGTAACGCAACCCGCCAGCACGTTCCTCGACCGGATCAAGCCCGAGACGATCACGGTAGAACCGCCGTGCCCGCTCCAAGTCCCGCACAGGGATCTTGGTGATTGCCCGCGCAGAGCCGAGAGGACCACCCATCCAACTTCCTCCTCCATCATGGCCAGACCCAACAGACACCCTAAGACCACGCAGCGTGCCGAGCCGATGCCCACCGCTCGACACGACTAACACTGTCGCCAGCACTTCGACCAGGGCATCAAGGGCGAATTCAACCGGTCGTCGCAACACTTCGATCTTGGAGGTGGCGATGGGCAGGCCGGCCGG